>JAIRVH010000104.1 GCA_031253985.1 Sphingobacterium sp. | reverse complement strand
CATTCGACTCCTTTATACCTTACATCAAGTTTTATCTTCGACAGCGCTGAACAAGGTCGGGCGGTCTTTGCTGGCGAAGAGGATGCAATGATTTATTCCCGCTATGCCAATCCAAATACCTCTGAGTTCATCAACAAAGTTTGTATTCTGGAAGGCGCTGAGGCAGGCTTGTCATTTGCATCAGGTATGGCGGCCGTATTTGCGTCCTTTGCAGGTATTATCGAAAGCGGAGACCATATCGTGTCTTCACGCGCAATATTCGGTTCAACACATCAGTTATTTACGGAATTATTCCCTCGCTGGGGTGTAACCACAACATATGTTGACGCCGCTAATCCGGAAGAATGGGAAAAAGCGATTCAGCCAAATACGAAAATCATCTTTTTGGAATCTCCATCCAACCCTGGTTTAGAACTGGTTGATCTGGAATGGCTGGGTAAGTTCAAAGAGAAATATCCAAATATCATTCTGTCGATCGATAATTGCTTTGCGACGCCTTATCTTCAAAAGCCAATTCAATATGGATTTGATCTGGTTATCCATTCGGCAACAAAATATATGGATGGACAGGGCCGTGTTTTGGGAGGAATTGTTGTCGGAAAGCAAGAACTCATTGATAAACTGATGTTCTTTATCCGCCATACTGGCCCCGCGTTATCCCCATTCAATGCATGGATCATATCGAAAAGTTTAGATACTTTGGGCATTCGCATGGATCGCCATTGTTCTAACGCTTTGGCTTTGGCCGAAGCCTTGGAAAATCATCCAGAAATTGAAGATGTTAAATATCCATTTTTACCAAGCCACCCACAATATGAACTGGCCAAGAAACAAATGAAAGCCGGCGGTGGTATTGTTACCTTTGTTGTCAAAGGTGGCTTCGAACGGGCTAAAGCTTTTGTAGATCATCTGGAAATGATCTTATATACGTCCAACCTGGGAGATTCAAGATCAATTGCGACGCACCCTGCTTCGACGACACACTCAAAACTGTCGGAAGATGAACGCTTGAACTTAGGCATCAAACCTGGAAGTATCCGATTATCTGTCGGTCTGGAAGATCAACAAGATATTATCAATGATATCTTACAGGCTTTAGAGAAAACAAAATAATAACTAGAAGCATATTAAATTAAAAAGCCTTTGCATATGCAAAGGCTTTTTTTGATTATTCTAAAATTGATCTTAACTCAAAGATGCAATCGCCGCAGCATAATTTGGCTCATCAGCAATTTCTGCCACCTGTTCTTCGTACAATACTTTTCCATTTTCATCCAAAGTGATGACAACGCGGCTTAACAAACCTGCTAAAGGTCCGTCTGCAATTGCCAATTGATAAGCATCTGAAAAGTTTGAATCTTTATACTCTGATAATGTCACTACGTTATTTAGACCTTCTGCTGCACAGAAGCGACCTTGTGCAAAAGGCAGATCTTTCGATATACATAACACAACAGTATTATCCAACTGAGAAGCTTCTTTATTAAATGCACGTACGGAAGCGGCACAAGTTCCGGTATCTACACTAGGAAAAATATTCAATACAATTCTTTTTCCTTTGAAGTCTGCTAGAGACTTATCGGAAAGATCGCCTGCAGTTAATTTAAAATCAGGAGCTTGCGAGCCAACCTGTGGTAAACTGCCTTTCGTGTTTACTGGATTGCCTTTAAAAGTGATTGTAGCCATATAATATGATCGTTTAATTTTTAGTATCCTTGCTCTTAAAGGTACGAGCAAAAAAAATATTACACAACATTTATTAATTTTAGTCAAACATTTATTATGTTAGCATTGTATTTGATAGAGGAATGTTAACCAAACAATAAACACTAGTATGAAGAAACTACTATTCTCAATACTTTGTGCAAGTCCGTCACTCTTGTTTGCACAAGGATCACAAGTGAATCTACAAAGTCCCAAGGCTGTTGGAATGGGGGGTGCAGGCTCTGCTTACTTTTTAGATGAATCTTCCATTTTCTATAGTCCGGGTGCCTTAGCAAAAATGGATCATAATGCCATTTCGATTGCCGGTAATGCCGTCATGTATAAATCTGCATTTCAAGAGGTTGGAAGTACAGTTGTCTATCATACTAGAAATCAAATTTCACCTCCTTTTTCATTATTTGCCGCATTCGGCCCTAAAAACTCCTGGTGGAAAGCCGGTATTGGAGTTTACACTCCTTATGGCGGAGCCGTCGACTGGGGAAAAGATTGGGTAGGTAAATTCAGTTTGGTTAGCCTCTCGCTTCGTGCAATCTATATTCAGCCTACATTAAGTTTCAAACTGACTGAAAATTTTAGTGTTGGGGGTGGTTTTGTATATAACATTGGTACCGTAGACCTCGAGAATTCTGTTCCAGTATTTTACCCGGATGGCCACGCCGGATTGGCAACCCTAAAAGGAACCGGAACTGGCACGGGTTATAATGTAGGTATACATTATAACCTAGAAGATGAATTTGCAATATCGGTAAGTTACCGCTCCAAAGTTGTCACCAAACTTAAAAATGGTGATGCAACTTTTGACGTACCTGAATCGGTGGCAAGCAATTTTCCTGCAGGGAACAAATTCAGTGCAGAGCTACCGCTTCCATCCACATTTGCAGTGGGAATGGCCTTCCCTATTTCGGAGAAATTAAAGATGGCAGTTGATGCCACTGTAATTAATTATGACATATACAAGGAATTAAACTTTGATTATAAAGAAAACACACCTGTACTACAAGATACACGATCACCCAAGAATTACACCAAAGCAGGCTCCATTAAGGCTGGTATTGAATATCTTGCTTCTGAAAAAGTACAATTACGCGTAGGTGGTGGCTATATCGCAACTCCAGTTGCTAAAGATTATGTGTACCCAGAAACTCCCGATAATAATAGATATTTAATTTCTGGCGGTTTTACGGTTAAACCATCGTCAAAATTTGATATAACAGGCTCTTTTGCGTACCAACGCATCATTGCTCGTCAGGCAACTAATGTAGATAGCCATCTCTCAGGAACATATAAAACAAATATTTTTGCTCCTGGTATTGGTGTAAGCTATAAATGGTAATTAACAGCCAAATTTGACTAAGATGAAAAAAAACAAACTTTATATAGTTGCGGCGTTAGCACTTTTAGCGATCGCCTCATGTAAGCCTTCGTTGGATGAGTATACACCTTCGGCAGGATCACTTAATTTTTCAAAATATGTTGCCATCGGAAATTCATTGACGGCAGGTTATGCCGATGGAGGACTTTACCTGGAGGGCCAAAAAGTAGCCTATCCCAATTTAATTGCTGAGCAATTAAAACAAGTGGGTGGCGGTGAGTTCAAATCGCCATTTTTCAGTGAAGATCAAGCCAATGGTTCTGGGTATATTACGCTTACAGCACTTGTAAATGGCCAACCTGTAACAGCACAGGTAACAGATAAATTGGCTTACCGCTCAGCTTCGCCAAAATTGTTGACAAAATATACCGACCCGATCAACAACCTTGGTGTACCGGGCATGCGGATGGATATGGCCTTTGCTGCTGGTGTGGGCTCCCAAGCCGGAAACATGTATTTTGAGCGCTTACTACCTGACGCAGATGCAATGAAAACATATTTTGCGTATTCGACAACACAAAACCATACCTTCTTTAGTTTTGCTTTAGGCAATAACGATGCTTTAGGTTGGGCTACAAACGGTGGTGTAGAAGATGGACCAACATCAAAACTGACCTCCACAGCGCTTTTCACGTCTTTATTAGGCAATTATGTAACGACATTAACTGCAGGCGGTCAAAAAGGGGTACTTGCAACAATTCCTGATGTAACAGCAACACCTTATTTCACAACGGTTACCCGTGCAGTCTTATTGGCCGCAGTGAATGCAACAAATCCGCCAACTCCGGTAACTAATATTTATATTGCCACTAAATCCGGTCCCCGTGCGGCTACCGACCAAGATTATTTTGTACTTCCTTTCTCCTCTACGGGCCTATTAGGAAAACCAAATGCGGCGCAAATTCCTTATGGCTTGCATCCATTGAACCCCGTAGAAGACAAATATGTACTGGATGTCAGCGAAACAGCAACAGTCGTACAACGTATCAATGAGTATAATGCGGCCATTAAAGCTGCTGCAAGTTCAAAAGGCTTGGCTTTAGCTGACGTACATGAATTTCTGAACAATGTAAAAGGTGGTGTCCGTATCAATGGATTAGCTGTTAGTGCAAAGTACATTACTGGAAATGCTTTCTCGCTGGATGGAATACACCTTACACCAATTGGAAATGCATTGATGGCCAATATCTTTATCAGTGCCATCAATTCTAAATACGGTTCGAAAATTCCGCAGGTCGACGTCGCGAAGTATCGTGGTGTTAAACTGCCAGATACCGTCACAAAATAAACAGTGACCAACATACTGACATAAGGCAGACGAATATTCGTCTGCCTTTTTTGTATATTTGTGTTGCGCAGATTCCAATTAGATCTGTTAATACCAATGATGGGCTATTCGCTAAAATTGGTTTGCAAAAAAATGAATAAAATATTTTAAGATGAAAATCAAATTAAACCGTGTCAACCAGGCTGTGCATTTCGAAGCCAGCAGTGAATTATCCACTGTCAAAGTTAACATCGATGGTTCGGAAGCTATCGGCGGTGAAGGGAAAGGTGTTCGTCCAATGGAATTGGTTTTAATGGCACTGGGTTCTTGTAGCGTCTTTGATCTCCATAGCATACTGGTAAAACAACGCCAGCAAATTGACGATATCCAGGTCGAAGTGGAAGGTAAACGCCGGGAAGAAATACCACAGGTATTTACAAATATACACATCAATTTCTTCTTAAAAGGTGAAATTGATGAGGTAAAAGCGGCCAAAGCGGCTGAACTGGCCGTTAAAAAATATTGTTCCGTACATGATATGCTTGCCGCTGGCGGTATCAATATCACGTATTCGCTGAAAATAAACTAAGAAAATACTTTTTTAGCAATCTGATACCCCTCCACATAGGATGTGGAGGGGTATTGTCTTTAATCCGTGCTATATTCGTTCTCTTTATCGATATATTATAAGAGAATTTGAAGGATTTGACTTTGCAAAGATTAATTAATTTACAAACGGTCCTGCTCTTCTGTTCTTTTGGGCTGATTGCTGCTCTTGACTTTCTGATTGCCAAAGTGATACCGCAACGTCAGATTAACCTTTCTTGTATCGCGGTAATCTTTATAAAAGTTATTCTGATCGCCGTACTTGGATGATATGCTCATTTTTTCTGCTTTGAAAATATCCATGAAAGAGAGATTCACCTCAAATTTCTTTTTGAAAAATTTCCGATTTGTCATCACATAGGTACTTGAATATCCCGTAATTTTAAATGGTCCTTGTATGGTAGGTGATGTAAACGTATTACCCAGTTCAAGGTTCCAGCCCGCATCCTTATTCAACACATAGTTGGTGCTTACATTTCCATTGCCGATATACACATCGTTCCTGTGTAATACATCATCCGTGCCCATAAAGTAATTCTCGTTATACATTCCCTCCAGTTGCAGATTTAACCCCCAACGGCCTGTCAGCTGAAAACTCTTTCCTAAGTCTATCCCCGCCCCCTGTCCTTTCTTTATATTGGTATATTCGAAAATCAGCTGGTGATTGTTGTTATCTTGACGGGAAATTTCCATATTGGGCCACTTCTCAAATCGGTAGAATAGATCAATATTCCAGTTGTTTTTGGTCCAGGTCAGATTCAGATTATGAACGATTGTAGCCCTTAAACGTGGATCACCCTGAAAATAGGAAAAACGATTATAGTAGGATTTAGCCGGATTGAGCCAGGAGTACGCTGGGCGACTAATACGTTTTCCATAAGAAAAACCGAACTGTTGATCGTCAGTCAAGGCATATTGCATGTAAAGTGTAGGGAAGAGCACAAAATAATCACGCTTATTGATATCAGCTGGTTCGGATACAATACCTTCCAAATCGGTATATTCTCCCCTTAAGCCCGCTTTCCAGCTCCATTTCTTCCAGGCATAGTCAAAGGAGGTATACAACGCTATATTCCGTTCTTTGTAATCAAACACACTGCTCTTTCCGGGCCGATGCTGCAGAGTACCGGATTCATCATCAGAGAAGGCAAGGGTACTCGTCGTTTTCACATCGCTAAATTTTCCACCGAATTCTATGCCGAGGTCCTTTATTTTCCCTGTAAAATCTATCTGTGATGAAAAAAGCTGGTTTTTATTTCCATTATTACTAATAAAGCGGGTGTCTGTCGGTTCTTCTCCCTTAAATCTCAGCGCTGTCAAAACATCCTGGTCATTGGTAGAATGGTTATCTGTAAAATAGGTTGACCAGTTTATGCTCCATTTGGGATTAAGTTTCTTTGTCACCTGTAAATAGAGATTGTTTGTCTTTGACGACCGCTCGTGATCATTCGTTGTCAGATAACTTGATTCCTGGACATGATTTTTATCGTAAATAACGGTTGGCACCTCGTAGATACCATAGGTTTTAGGCCCATAATATCCATTTAATCCGGCGTTGACAGTCCAGGTTGTATCGGGCGTGTATTCCATGGAAAACACATAACTATGTTGGCTGTTATTGGTATCAAATCGATCCATCACCCCTTCCCATGAAGTTTGCTCGTTGGGATAATAGACATAATTCGTTTCATAACGTGCGTAGGTTCCCCTTCCAAAATTATAGGTACCACGCAGGTTGAATTTTTCATTTTTATAATATTGGGTCAGCCCAAACAGCTGTTTCCAGGTGCTGCTCTTTTCGGCCAGCGCGACCACCGTCCCCCGATATCCATATAGGTTAGATCTGGAAAGTTTAATATTAATAATGGTACTCCCCTCCGCTTCATATTTTGCAGGGGGATTGGTAATGACCTCTATTGATTGAACATCGCTGCCGGCTGTATTTTCTAAATAGGTTTTCAGTTCATCGCCGCTAAGCATGATTTTTCGTTCATTGATAAGGACGACAATCTTTTTACTCCCGCGGACCATTAAATCTGAACCGCTTGCCATAACCAATGGTGTACGTTTCAAGATGTCCCAGCTATTGAGTGCCGAAAGGTTGGAATTTTGAACATTGAATTCGAGACGGTCTAATTTGCGGATCAATCGGGGTGGCCGCCCTACGACCTGTGCCTCCTCGAGCATCTTTGCCTCGGGAACAAGTTCAAATACGAAGGGGCGAGAAATGGTATCGCTATTAAAAAAATACTCCTGTGGCCTGAAATTCAGATAAGTCGTTCTCAAGTAATATCCGTTATGAGGATCTAAAGTAAGTATAAACGTTCCACCATGATCTGTCTTCACCTCACGTATCTCTTGGTAACTACTATCCAATAACATAACGGTCGCTCCCGCTAATGCAACTTTGTTTGTATCTTGCACTCGTCCCCCGATCCGTTTCGTCTGTGCTGAAAGCACTAAGGGGAAAGCTAGAAAAAATAAGATCAATTTCATCTCTATAATAATTAGTTTTTAACGCTGTACAGCATATCGCGATCATCATACCTGTCAGCTATACTTTCGCGCCGACATGCATGTATATCGCCATCCATGCCTGGCTATCGCGGCTATTCCACATGAGCTATTTAATGTTCCAAAGGTGTTCATCATTGCAACAAATGATGGTTAATAAAGGGTTAATACAGAGTTAAGGTATATTATCTTGGTTCCCAGCAGTTATATTTGTGTATGGAATTGAAACCCAAAAGTTATATCGTTCTCTTTGCGCTGTTTTTTGCCGTACTTATCGGCATACAGGGGTATCAATTGTACAATACCTATCAGCTCAAACAGCGTGATATTTTTGCCACCGTGAAAAATAAGCTCAATAAGCTTCATGATAATGACAAGCTTTTTGATGATGATTTAATGAGCAAGGACATTGCCAGAGACTATTATATCAAATTGGTTAAAAATGAGATAACGGCTGAAAAACTGAAAGGTCTTTATAGTGCAAATGCACATAAAACATCCCAGAAACTAACGCAATATGTTGACAGTCTATTTCAGCCACTTGGAATGGATGTCATCCTGAAAAAGGAAATTTTGGGCATCTATTTCAAGAGCTTAGAAAAGCAGATCGCAGCGGGGCCCATTACCGTCTACACAACGTCTGGAACTTTTCGACAGCCCGTGGAACTTTCCTCAAGCGAGTGGATAACAGAAAAAACAGAAACACAGAAAATTGAAAACAGTATCCAAAGCAAAGAAGTCTTATACACCTTTTTTGTACATAGGAAGACATCTTTTGAGGTGACGAATCTCAATTGGATATTATTCAAAGAACTCACTTCACTTCTGTTGAGCACCCTTTTTATTCTCGTCGCCTTTCTTTGGCTTTTTTATAGAACCATACAGAATCTCAGAAAACAGCAAAAACAGATCAGCGTGCTACACGATGTCGTTGACAATATTTCACATGAGCTCAAAACACCTATCGCGACCTTGAAGATTGCAGCTAAAACACTCCGAAAATCGACAGACGAAAATATCATAACGGTCATTGAACGTCAGACAAACCGTCTCGAACAAACCCTCAATCCACTGAGCGAAAACCTTCAAAAAACTGATCAGCGTCTTATTTCCAGCACGGAACTACAAGCTATTTTCGAAGACTTTCAATTGACCAATCCAGACACCGCATTTCAAATCGGCCCATGTCCGGAAAACAAATTGTGCCTGACCCCTAATGATGCAACAACATTATTTCAGAACCTGATGAATAATGCCATCAAATATGGTGCAACTTGGCTTAGTATCCATTTCGAGGAACAGAAAAACAAGCTTTCTATTTATATACAAGACAATGGTGATGGTATGGAGGAATCAGAGTTACCTTATATTTTTGACAAGTTTTACCGCATCCAAAAAAACAATATCCACGATACCAAAGGCTTAGGAATCGGCCTTTTCCTTGTTAAAAAAATCGTGGATCGTTATCAGGGACAGCTTACAGTGACCAGTAAGCTTGGTGTGGGGACTACGTTTAAAATTCAATTGCCGCTGGCTACCAGTCCATCATGAGATATTGTAATCAGCAAGAGGGATGGGCTTTAGCCATAGACTATTAGTTTAGATTAACGACTGAATATAAAAAATGAACAAATTACTACTTGTAGAAGATGACCCTGATTTTGGTTTTATGCTCAAGCAATACCTTGAGCTATCTAAATTTACCATAGACTGGATAGCGCAGCCTAAGGATCTTACGGAAAATTTTCAGCAGCTATCTAATTACGATCTAGTAATACTGGATGTTATGCTTCCTCAAATCAGCGGTTTTAGTCTGGCCAAAGAAATCAATGCCCTGTACCCCACATTACCATTTATCTTTTTAACCGCTAAAGAGCAAAAAATAGACAAGCTTACGGGGCTAAAAATCGGTGCAGATGATTATGTCACTAAACCATGCGATCCTGAAGAACTATTACTTCGCATACAGAATATATTAAAACGGAATCAGAAAAATAGCTCGCCAAAATCGATCGCCATCGGTACCTATTTATTCCATCCCGAACAGCTCTTATTAAGCCACATTTCGGAACAATACAAGCTAACCGAACGTGAAACAAAGCTCCTTCTATTTCTTTGGCAGCATAACGGTCAGCTTGTTACGCGTGAAGAAATTCTTGAAAAGGTATGGGGAAATGTGGATTTCTTTACGGGAAGGAGCATGGATGTCTTTATTACCCGAATTCGAAAATACCTAAGTCTGGATCCCAACCTGAGCATCAGCTCAAATAGAGGTGTCGGATTTACTGTTCAATTTTAAGGATCATCCTACAATTTCTTCTTTCCGCTTGTTCCATAATTTCTCTGCCCAGCGGCCGACAAACCAAAAAGAGACTGCAAGAATCAAAAAGAACACAGCTCTATTGATATTATCCCAGAGATACTCCACATAACGGGTGTAGATATTGAGCACTAAAAAGACAAAACCCACTTCCCTGCTCACATTATCCTTGGCCTTTAAACCGTATACAACCAGAAATACAGAGACCGCGGTGGATAAAATACCCCAGTAAAACATATGGTATTGGCGCACGGTCGTCCACTCATAGAAATCGGCATAATTCCCAAAAATGGAAAGTGTCCACAAGGATACCATCAGATAGATCAATCCTACAATATAACTGATAGGCTGAAAAATTTGCAGGCGCTCAAACTTAGGCTGAACCCAAACGGCCAAAGCGGTTATCAATGCTCCAAAGATGGTAAAACGCAGCGGATAGTTCATTCCCCAAAACTTAAAACCCCAATTACTGTGATAGGCAGTTTCCGTCGCAAACCACACCCCCAGGGCCAGTAGCATAAAAGTCCAGATGAGCTTACTATCAAGCTTAACAGCGAGAAAACCATAAATCGCCACGGACAGTAAAAACAGGAGGGAATAGTGCATCGTATCTTTATCCAATACTTTACCCATAAATCCGATACAGGCAGCTGTTCCGAAAACCCCAATCAGCATCATAGTCTCGGTAGATAGATTTTTATAAGGATAGCGTTTCTTATATCGAAAACCCAGCGTATAGAACAACACGGCTACGGCCGCAAAAAAGAAGCAGAACAGGATATTGGGTGCTTCGTAGAGCGTATCCACAAAGGCCAGGAATGATGCATCTGTAAACAATGAGAAAGCAGCAAATACCAAAGAAGCCAAGGCAATCCAGAAAGCATATCTCGCCAACTGTCCCCAGTCAAAACTTTTGACGTCCAAACTCTCCATCAATTCGTCCGCTTTCTGTTCATCCAATAGGTTTTCTTTCTTCCAAAATCGGACAATATCTTCGATAGATTGCTTCTCCTGTTTGCTGACGTCGTATTTTCGCATAAATTTAGATTTACGTTGCAAGGTACATTATTTTTTTAAATCACTTGTATATCACATTTTATTCCAAAAGTCAGATTGGCTCGCATAATTCCTTTAAAATCTGTAATTTTGCATGTTTTGCATTTTATCCCTTAACAGGGACTTTAAGGAGTTTTCATGGCAGTAAAAAAAAGCCCGGATTTGGGCGAACAAAGTGAAGTTCAGGTATTTGGAGCTCGCGCTCATAATCTAAAAAATATAGATGTTTCTTTTCCAAGAAATGAATTGGTTGTTATCACAGGTCTGAGTGGTAGCGGAAAGTCTTCTTTGGCTTTTGACACCATTTATGCCGAGGGACAGCGTCGCTATATGGAGACATTCAGCGCCTATAGCCGTCAATTTTTGGGTGGAATGGAACGTCCGGATGTTGACAAGATATCGGGATTAAGTCCGGTGATCTCCATTGAGCAGAAAACAACAAGCAAAAATCCCCGATCTACTGTTGGAACCATTACTGAAGTCTATGACTTTATGCGTCTATTGTTTGCCCGAGCTGGGGAAGCTTTCTCTTATGTGACTGGAAAAAAAATGGAACGCATGTCAGACGATCAGGTTATCGAACGTATTTTGACTGAATTCGAGGGACAGGCTTTAAATATTTTGGCTCCTGTGGTTAAAGGCCGTAAAGGTCACTACCGTGAATTGTTTGAGCAAATCCGCAAGCAAGGTTATGTGAAGGTACGCGTGGATGGAGAGATATTGGATCTTGTTCCAAAAATGCAGGTAGACCGCTACAAAATACACGATATCGAAATTGTAGTGGATCGTTTGAAAGTCGAGCGTGAAGATAAAAAGCGCCTGCAGACTTCGGTTATGCAGGCAATGAAAACAGCCAAAGGCATCATCAAAGTGTCTACCAAGGATAATCAGGAGCAATTTTATAGCCGTTATCTTATGGACGCTGAATCAGGTATTTCTTATGACGAGCCACAACCCAATACCTTCTCCTTCAACTCGCCATATGGCGCTTGTCCCACATGTGATGGTTTAGGTTATATTTTTGAAATTGATAAGAATGCTGTCATTCCAGACAAAAAGCTAAGTATTCAAAAAGGTGGATTAGCTCCCCTAGGGCCTACGCGTGAAAACTGGACTTCGGAAGTCTTGAAAGCTGTCGCAAAAAAATTGGACTTTACCATTACAACGCCGCTTGAAAAACTCAATGAAGAACAGATTGATCAGCTTTTATTCGGCAATAAAGAAGAACCTATCGTTGTCACTGTATCGTATGGAAGTTATGGTACACGTGAATATCGTGTTGAATTTGAAGGCATCTTTAAGATGCTGGAGGAATTTTCTGGAAAATCATCGGATGAAGCCCCTTCTTTGGATGATTTTAGAACGAAAGTCACCTGTCCGACCTGTGCAGGCGCTCGTCTGAAAAAAGAGTCTTTACATTTTAAAATCGCCGATAAAAACATCCATGAACTGTCTACGATGGATATTACATCCATTAAAGAATGGTTTGATCAGGTAGAAAGCAAACTTGATGAACGTCAACTTGTTATTGCAACAGAGATCTTAAAGGAAATCCGCGCACGTTTAGGCTTCTTGCTGGATGTGGGCTTAAATTACCTCACCCTAGACCGTACCGCTAAAACACTTTCCGGCGGGGAGGCACAACGGATCCGTCTGGCGACACAGATTGGCTCGCAACTGGTCAATGTGCTTTACATACTCGATGAGCCGAGTATCGGACTTCATCAACGTGACAATGAACGATTGATCAATGCGCTCAAAAATCTACGCGATATTGGCAATTCGGTCCTTGTTGTGGAACATGATAAAGACATGATCCTACATGCCGACCATGTTATCGATATGGGGCCTGCGGCAGGGGTTCATGGCGGGACTGTTGTTGCGGAAGGAACTCCACAAGAAATCCTCAAATCAGACTCATTGACGGCAGCTTACCTCAATGGCACAAAAGAGGTTAAGATCCCTGAAAAACGCCGTAAGGGCAATGGAAAAACATTATCATTACATGGCGCAACCGGACATAACTTAAAAAATCTGTCGGTCTCCTTTCCTTTGGGGAAACTCATTGTCGTATCCGGTGTTTCGGGTTCGGGCAAATCCAGCTTAATCACGGGTACTTTATATCCGATTTTAAATAAACATTTTTTCAGGGCCAAAGCAACTCCGCTTCCTTTCAAAAAAATTGAAGGCTTAGAACATATTGACAAAGTCA
The DNA here is from genome assembly GCA_031253985.1 of Sphingobacterium sp. Classification (GTDB taxonomy): domain Bacteria; phylum Bacteroidota; class Bacteroidia; order Sphingobacteriales; family Sphingobacteriaceae; genus Sphingobacterium. Next base: position 13,661 of record JAIRVH010000104.1, on the reverse strand, counting down.
TCGAGATCGACCAAAGTCCTATCGGACGTACACCGCGATCTAATCCATCGACCTATACGGGTGTATTTTCGGATATCAGAACCTTGTTTGTTCAGTTGCCAGAAGCGAAGATCAGGGGGTATAAACCTGGACGATTCTCCTTTAATGTCAAAGGGGGGCGTTGTGAAACCTGCCAAGGAGCCGGATTGAAAGTCATTGAAATGAATTTCCTACCCGATGTGCAGGTTCCTTGTGAAACATGCCACGGAAAACGCTACAATCGAGAAACTTTAGAGGTGCGCTATAAAGGAAAATCCATCTCTGATGTACTCGATATGAGCATCAACGATGCTGTCGACTTCTTCGAAAACGTACCAAGCATCTACCGAAAGATCAAAACACTTCAAGATGTCGGTTTGGGCTATATCACCCTAGGTCAGTCCTCGACAACTTTATCAGGAGGTGAGGCACAACGGGTAAAATTGGCCACGGAGCTTTCTAAAAAAGATACTGGAAATACATTTTATATCCTTGACGAACCGACTACAGGTCTTCACTTCGAAGATGTCAATGTCCTTATGGGAGTGATCAATCGTCTCGTTGACCGAGGAAATACGGTACTGATCATTGAGCACAATCTTGATGTCGTTAAATCGGCAGATTGGGTCATTGATATCGGTCCTGAAGGTGGTAAAGAGGGTGGGCGAGTTCTGTTTGAGGGAACGCCTGAAAACTTAATTAAAAATAACAAAAGCGAAACGGCACGTTTCTTAAAATTGGAAATGTAATGCCGCCGAAACAGCAGCTGCGCATTATTCTGTTTCCAGCTGCTGTTCGTAGGATGGCTCGGTTATTGCAAAGGGAATATTTTTTCCAGCTCTATCAGTTGTGTTTTTACACAGATGCTAGACAACGCACACTGACTTTGACGTTCAATGGATAGCGGCATATTAAATAACTAAATAGGTTTATAGGATCTTTTCGGCTAAACAATTCGTCGTCGCTATCCTCATTTTCATTTGTATAAATGAACGCTTACAGGATTTTGCTTTTAAAGAACATGTGGAATATCCAATTGATTTTCATCCGTGTTTATACGCTGTCAATATGGATATTTCGTAACTTTGTATTATATGTCGGATATTATTCAATTACTTCCAGATAATGTTGCTAATCAGATTGCGGCGGGAGAAGTGGTGCAGCGACCAGCGTCTGCCATTAAAGAATTGATTGAGAATGCTATTGATGCTGGAGCTGACAAAATAAAACTTATTGTTAAAGATGCAGGCAAATCATTGATCCAGGTCATTGACAATGGTTGTGGTATGAGCGTAACTGATGCTCGCCTTTGTTTTGAGCGCCACGCGACATCAAAAATCCGTAAGGCTGAAGACTTATTTGCTATTCGTACCATGGGTTTCCGCGGTGAAGCGATGGCCTCCATCGCAGCGATTGCACAAGTGGAACTCAAAACACGCCGTATCGAAGATGAATTGGGTACAGTTGTCGAAATAGAGGGATCAAAAGTTGTCAATCAATATCCCGAAGCTGTTGCTGCCGGGACAAATATTTTAGTTAAAAATCTTTTTTACAATATTCCAGCACGGAGAAACTTTCTAAAGAGCAACTCCGTAGAAATGCGTCATATTATTGATGAATTTCAGCGTATCGCCTTATCGAATCCGCAAATTTTCCTGACCTTACATAGTGACGGAAATGAGATCTACCATTTGCCGGCAGAAACGCTCAAGCAACGTATTGTCCATATCTTTGGCAATAATTACAATCAGCGTCTTGTCCCTGTGGAAGAAGATACTTCTATCATCAAGGTGGAAGGCTTTGTTGGAAAACCCGAATTTGCAAAGAAAACTCGGGGCGAACAGTTTTTCTTTGTCAACAAACGCTTTGTACGTGATCCATACCTGCATCATGCTGTTATGAATGCCTATGAGGATATTTTGCAGGCAGAAACATTTCCTTTCTATGTCTTATTTATCGACATAGATCCTGCACGCATCGATATCAACGTACATCCCACCAAAACCGAAATTAAGTATGAAGACGATAAGGCCATTTATGCCATTATCCGCTCAGCAGTAAAAAGATCATTGGGACGATACAATATCATGCCTTCTCTTGATTTTGAACAGGAAACAAGCTTCACCAATCTGATTACAAAAAAAGCATTGGATGAAATTATCGTTCCAACAGTGACCTTTAATCCGGACTTCAATCCATTTGATACAGACAAATCAAAGTCCAATTCGAGCTACACGCGATCAGAAAGCTATGCGGAAGGACTTAACAAGAAAACGGGTGGTATACCCAGCAATTGGGATTCCCTGTACCAAATCGTCGAAAAAGAAGAATCTGTTCAGTTGCCATTGCATGGGGAACCCGAATTGAGTAGCGATGGCCCACAAGTCATTCAAGTTGAAGATAAATCATCCTCGAAACTCTTTTTCCAGCTGCATAACAAATATATTGTTTCACAGATTCACTCTGGGTTTATTCTGATCGATCAGCAATCGGCGCATGAACGCATTCTCTTCGAGCAATTTCTTGCACAGCTGGATCAACATAAAGGACTGAGTCAGCAAAGTCTATTTCCACAGACGTTGGATCTGAATGCTGCAGATAATGAGTTAATGAAGGATCTTCTGGAGGACATCAATGGCCTGGGCTTTCAAATTCGTGAATTTGGAAAAAATTCCTATATTATTGATGGAATCCCTGCAGACTTAGGGACGGGATTTGACGAAATAAAAATGATTGAGAAAATATTGGAGGATTACAAAAACAATCAGTCTGAGTATAAGCTCGCTAAGCGGGAAAACCTAGCCAAGAGCCTAGCCCGCAATGCAGCGATTAAACCCGGTACTACATTGGATAATACAGCTATGGCTGAGCTTGTAGATAGACTTTTCGCCTGTCACTCGCCCAATATCTCCATCTATGGGAATCCTGTAATTGTAACATTTACATTGCAAGAATTAGCGGAAAAATTTGGTAAAAACTAGAAGATAAAATATATGTTTCCACAATTAACACCTGTTACCAAGAATTTATTGATCATCAATATTGTATTTTATATTGGATCACAACTTTTTCCTGTAGCATATGATTATCTTGCGGTCTATTATCCAGACTCACCTTATTTTAAAATCTGGCAGGTGATCACGCATATGTTTATGCATGACAAGAACAACATTACCCATATTTTCTTCAATATGTTTTCCCTAGTCATGTTCGGTCCTATGATTGAGCAGGTACTTGGATCAAAGCGTTTTTTAAATTTCTACCTAGTTTCGGGGATCGGAGCCTGGTTTCTTTATACCGCAGTAAATGGTCTACAGCTGTACAATGCAACAGGTTCTTTTGCGCCACTTCACGGCATAAGTGGAAGCGAACTTATTGCGATGGCAAATACCGGGAATAATGAAGCGTTAAGCTACCTTATTCCCATGTTAGGTGCCTCGGGAGCCATTTATGGCGTTTTATTGGCATTTGCCTACCTTTTTCCAAACATACCGCTTCAATTTTTGTTTATTCCTGTACCAGTTAAAGCGAAATATATGATCGGTGGTTTTATCCTTATCGAGATTTATATGAGCTTGTCTAGACCAGGAGATTCGGTGGCTCACCTGGCTCACGTCGGTGGTGCACTATTTGGCTATCTACTGCTTAAACTGTGGAAGATTAGAAAAGGAATTTATTAATATCGTGCACAATGAATAATATCGGCTTAAAAGATTTTTGGAGACAAACCTATAAGACAGGTTCACCGGTTCCCTTGGTGATCAGCATTCAGGTATGTTTATTTGTCCTCATTTATTTTTTAGATCTGCTTTTTGAATTAAAGATTGTGTCCCAAAGCTTTTTAGAGCCTATCGTACGTCGATTGAGTTTACCGAGTAATTTTTCAAGCTTTATTGAACAGCCTTGGTCGTTGATCACATCGAATTTTGTATACGTTAAGCTGCTGACCATACTTTTTGATAGCCTTTGGCTCTATTGGGTCGGTCAGATCTTTTTCACTTTTTTAAACAAAAGGCAATTTCTGTTTGTCTATATCGCCTCTTGGCTGCTAGGCAGTGTGCTCTACGTTGGTTTTGGGTCACTTATTCCTATGCCTACCAGCTTGCAGCTCTGGGGTGGCTCTCTTCCCCTGGCAGCAGTACTGGCAGCAATCGTCACCTTGGTGCCCAGATATGAGTTACGTTTCCTGCTTGTAGGGACCGTTAAGTTAAAATTAGTCGCTATTATTTATTTTGCGCTTGAATTCCTTGCTCTGACCATGACAAATCGCCCTGCGGCCATTTCCTACTTTGCTGTTGTACTTTTCGGAATGGGATTCACTTATGCCCTAAAATCAGGGATGGATTGGTCCACAGTTTTTCAGAAAAAACCAAAGAAGCCTGCAAAAATGAAAGTCGTTGTAGGCAACAATATACCTACAAATCGGAAACATCGTTATGACTTACCCAATCAGGATGAAATCGATACTATCTTAGATAAAATTTCCATTTCTGGCTATGACAGTCTAACGAACCCCGAAAAAGAAACGCTCTTTAGGGCAAGCAATAGTGGTGACAAGGTTGATGGATAGAAGGACATTTTTAAGAAGAAAACTGGGCTTTATAAGTAAAACGATGTTCCTGGCAAATATGCTTGCGATCATTGCCTTGCTGATGAGTTATTCGGCGACCTTCATTAATCCTAAATCTTTTTGGCCCATTGCATTTATGGGCTTAGGCTACCTGCCGATCCTCTTGATTAATATTGGTTTTATCTTTTATTGGTTACTCCGTAAACGGAAAATTGCACTTTATTCGCTCGTCACCATCCTCATTGGATGGCCTTTTTTAACTAAACATTGGAACATCCGTAAAGAGAACGCACCTGTATCGTCCGAGATACGCACGCTTCGCATTATGACTTTCAATGCTCATCTGTTCAAAAAGGTAAATGATGAGAAGAAAAACTTTAAAGCCGATGTTGTCCGCATTATTGACAGCATCTCTCCTGATGTAATCTGCTTTCAGGAATATATCAGCAAGATTAAAGGAAAACATGTTTTCTCAGAGGAATTCAAAGATAAACTGGGCTATGATTATTTTTTCTTTGAACCTAGCTCTAAAAATGATTATGAGGCGTACGGAATGGCTGTTCTCTCCCGCTTTCCGATCTATGATTCCGGCACCATAAGGGATAACGACTACGGCATCAATCGGATCAGTTACGTCGATATCAAAAAACAGGATACACTGATTCGGATATACAACATACATTTACGTTCGTTTGCGCTTCAAAATGAGGACAAGGAATTTATCCAGAATTTATCCAATAAAACCGAATCCGATAATTCAACCACCCGCAGGTTGAGCCGAAAACTCAAAAATGCTTTCGAGCTACGCAGCGAACAGGCGCATTCATTAAAGAAGCACATGAATGAATGTCAATATCCTTATATTGCTGTTGGCGATTTCAATGACACGCCAATGAGCTACTCGGTCAATTTGATTGGAGACGGTCTGTACAATGCCTTTAAGGAGAAAGGTAATGGCTGGGGGGTGACCCATCATGCGCTCCTGCCGATCTTTCAGATCGACTACATTTTTGCCAGCCAGAAATTCCAGGTGATGAATTATCAGATTGTCAAGCAAAAGTTATCAGACCACTATCCCGTATGGTCGGACCTTCGGCTTAAACCTTAGGCATCTGATAGCCCAATGTCTTAAGGCCAATTTCAATAAATTTATCGCGGCGATTCTTGATTTTATAGTACGCTTCACGGCCAAAATAATACCGACCAACCAGGGCTTCGATATCAGACTGAATCAGGTCATGTAGGTTTTTCGCTTCATTAGCGGTTACATGAATCGCCTTTTGTCGATTGAGGTATGAAATGAATAGATCGAACTCTGCTGCTGGCAAATGGTAGCCACTGATAAAATTCTCAATAGAATAGGCAGGCAAATGTTTTGTAAATCGATCATACACAAACTCTTCGATCGCATTGGAATGAAATATCTCGCGGTATTTGGCACTGGTTTCATTGGTATCAATTGGGATAGTTACGTCCGGAAGAATACCTCCACCCCCAAAAACAAGTTTGCCCTTGCTGGTTGTAAACATCTCTTTTTGGCTGAATTCGGTATCCAGTGTCCATAGATCGAAGCCTGTCATGTATTTTGCCGCATCAAAATTGGCACGTGTATATTTTCGCTGAATGCATCTTCCAAGAGGCGTATAATAGCGAGCGACAGTCAGATTAATGGCCGATCCGTCTGAAAAGTCAAATTGTTCCTGCACCAAACCTTTGCCATAAGACCTGCGGCCGACAATCGTTGCTCGGTCCAGATCCTGAAGCGCACCACTCAAAATTTCGCTTGCTGAGGCTGTACTTTCGTTGATCAGCACAATGACACGGCCATCGCCAAAATCACCGGCCTTCTCGGAATAGAAATCCTGACGAGGTTCGTTGGCCCCTTCGGTATACATCAATAGTCTTTTTTCCTTGAAAAATTGACCTGCCAGATCGATTGCTGTATGTACAAATCCGCCACCATTATTACGTAGATCCAAAATAAGATCTTGAGCACCGCTTTTTCGTAGATCAATGAGTGACTGTCTGAATTCGTCGGCTGTTTTATGTCCAAATCTTCGGATCTTCACATAAGCTGTCTTTGGAGCGATCATATAGGACGCATCGAGGCTCGAAACATTTACCTGATCACGAATAACTTTTATTGGATTGCTCAACACCTCCCCGTTGCGTTGAATGAAAATCAATACAGCTGTTCCTTTCTTCCCGCGGATAAGCTTTTCTATTTCGGATTCACTCACCTTTCTTCCGACAAGATCTTTATTTCCGATCTTTAAAATGCGGTCACCAATACGCATACCCGCTTTTTCTGCAGGACCAGCAGCCACCATCCCAACAACAAGCAGCGTATCTTTCAGACGAAAGTATTCGACTCCGATACCGTCAAATGTTCCTTCAAGGGTTTCCTGCTTTGCTAGGACTTGATTTGGTCTCAAAAAGGTAGAAAAAGGATCGAGGCGGGAAACAACATGTTCAATGGCTTCATCCTGAACCGTGTCTATACTGACGTTGTCGACATAATTCTCAGCAATTAATTGAATAAGATATTGCAGTTTATCTGAATTGCCATTGGAGCGTAAACTTGAAAAGGTTGTTTTTTGGTTACTTCCTTGTTCCTCTGCATAATTTTGTCCCAACAGCAAGCCAAGAAACAGTACTGCAGCATATGTTGCGGCTACAAAGATATTTCGTTTAATACTTTTCTGCATGGGGAATCTTCATGAATTATCGAAGAAGAGACAAACTGTTCAACATTAATTACTTGATCAAAAATAATAAGTTTATTCGGTTAAACGAGTATTTGAGCGCATATTTTTACATTTAAAAACAAAAAGCTCCCTGATCTTGTTTTGAGCGAAGCACCGCGTAGCCCATCGCACTCGAAAGCTGATAGGATTATGAAAAAGTAAATTTAACCTCATGACGATGATGACTATAATTTAACTTGCAAATGCGCGTAAATTTATCTTAGTTTGAATTGAAAAAGATTCCATTGTATGCACGAGATCGAACCTTATTACAATTGGCGGGACTACTACATTGCCGCTGAAGATGAACAATCCCCATTTTATGGTACTGTCTACAGCGAATTCGATTTTGATAAACAGATCTATAATTTCCTATTGCACCCACAATGGGATGAATTCGGTTCGCTGACCTTATACCTAAAAATACTATTTGTGGACTACGAGAAACAGTACTGTATTATCGAACTCATTGGTGAATGGAATGATACGATCTACAATGATATTATGTTGCTCAAGCGAGAGATTATTGATGTACTGATCAGTCAGGGCATCAAGTATTTTATGCTGATTGGAGAGAATATACTCAATTTTCATGCTTCAGATGATTCTTACTATGAGGAATGGTTTCAGGATATTGATGACGGATGGATAGCAGGAATTGGTTTCCGTGAGCACGTCATTGAAGAATTTCAACAGCAGAATATAGACTATTACATTAATTTTGGCGGCGCATTGAACGAGCTTCCCTGGCGGACATTAAAACCGAAACAGGTTTTCCACCATGTGAACGAATCTTTGACAAAACGTCTTGGTTTTTAAGATGTGATTATTGGGTTTTATTCTAAATCCTTATTCTTTAATCCTTGCTCTTTACTGTATTATCCTGTAACTTTGTAATTGATGTATTATGTGCTAAGCACATATACTTTTAATTTTTACGTTTTACTTATACTTACATACTATGTCATTCAGAATTGAAAAAGACACGATGGGTGAAGTTCAAGTACCTGCAGACAAATACTGGGGTGCACAGACAGAGCGTTCACGCAACAACTTTAAAATCGGACCGGCAGCTTCGATGCCACACGAAATCGTCGCAGGCTTTGCTTATTTGAAAAAAGCAGCTGCTTACGCTAACCACGAGTTGGGGGTATTACCTGTAGAGAAACGTGATGCGATCGCTACCGTATGTGATGAGATATTGGCGGGCAAATTGGATGATCAATTTCCATTGGTTATCTGGCAAACAGGTTCGGGTACACAATCCAATATGAACGTGAATGAGGTTGTCGCAAACCGTGCACAAGTATTGGCTGGACATAAAATTGGTGAGGGTGAACCTGTGTTAAAAGCAAATGATGATGTAAACAAATCGCAATCATCAAATGATACTTTCCCTACAGGAATGCATATCGCAGCTTATAAAGCTGTTGCTGAAATTACCATTCCGGGTGTTGAAAAATTGCGTGACACATTGGCTAAAAAAGCTGAGGAGTTCAAAAACGTAGTAAAAATTGGCCGTACACACTTAATGGATGCTACTCCATTAACTTTAGGTCAAGAGATCTCAGGTTATGTTGCTCAATTGAACCATGGTTTAAAAGCATTGAGAAACACACTTTCTCATTTATCAGAACTTGCTTTAGGCGGTACTGCCGTAGGTACAGGATTAAATACGCCAAACGGTTATGACGTTGTGGTTGCTAAATATATCGCTGAATTTACAGGCCTTCCTTTTGTAACTGCTGAAAATAAATTTGAAGCATTGGCCGCTCACGACGCGATCGTTGAAACGCACGGTGCATTAAAACAATTGGCTGTAGCTTTAAATAAAATTGCAAATGATATCCGTATGTTGGCTTCAGGCCCACGTTCAGGTATTGGCGAAATTCTGATCCCTGAAAACGAACCAGGATCGTCAATTATGCCAGGTAAAGTGAATCCAACACAATGTGAAGCATTGACTATGGTTGCGGCTCAAGTGATGGGTAATGACGTTGCAATTACCATTGGCGGAACGCAGGGCCATTATGAACTGAACGTGTTCAAACCATTGATGGCAGCAAACTTCTTGCAATCGGCACGCCTATTAGGTGATGCCTGTGTTTCATTTGAAGAGCACTGTGCGGCTGGTATCGAACCAAACTACAAACGCATCAAAGAACTGGTAGACAACTCATTGATGTTGGTAACGGCACTAAACACAAAAATTGGTTATTACAAATCGGCAGAAATCGCGCAAACAGCACATAAAAATGGTACTACGCTTAAAGAAGAAGCGGTACGCTTAGGTTATGTGACTCCTGAAGATTTCGATGCCTGGGTAAAACCAGAAGATATGGTTGGAAGTTTAAAATAGGCTGTGACTATTATTTCAATAAAAAATACACGAACAAAAACATACCTATTAGCACTTGCCATAGGTATGTTTTTCTTTTTTACCGCTTGCAAATTCAACTCGGATATGCAGAGCGAAGGTGCCCCCTTTTTACAGGGCGAATGGGTCCAGGACAGTATTCCGGGACAGCAACAAATGATGCAATATACCTTGACTGATTTCAAGTTCACTTGTGATTCCGTTTACGCGACCATGCACGTCAACAATAAAGTACAGACAATCCCAGATAGCTGTTACAAAAACGGTTCGTGGACAGAACATGCAAAGGGTATTTATGTGCTGCGCGGCGACTCCATCATTGTCGATGGTATTTATACCAAGGAGAATGGCAAGCAGAAGATTTCAGGCTGTTATCTTGCCGGTCAATACATCCCCCGCTTTAAAGTCGTTTATCATGCTGCTGATTCGGTGGTACTGGAAAGCAGATTAGATCAGCGTCAGATCATCTTAAGAAAGACTAAAGATATTACTTGTGTCCCCCAAAAAAGGTATCAATAATTTTTAGTACAATCTATTTATTATCTTCGTACCATTATCGTACAACCTCAACCTTAAAATATAATGAACAAAGGAATTATCGCTTTGGCATTTGGCGGACTTGCCATCGGAATGACCGAATTCACGATGATGGGTATTTTACCTGATATTGCCAAAGATCTTCATATCGAGATCCCTACCGCCGCCCACCTGATTGCGCTCTATGCACTAGGTGTTGTTGTCGGTGCCCCAACATTAGTGCTATTTACGGGAAAATATCCCCCGAAGAAGGTACTGCTCTTTTTAATGCTGCTCTTTTTTATCTTCAACGGCCTATTCAGTATTGCGCCAGGACAGTTTTTAATCAGCCTTTCACGCTTTATGGCTGGACTTCCGCACGGTGCATTTTTTGGTGTTGGGTCTGTCGTTGCGGCCCGACTGGCTCCAAAAGGAAAAGAAGCGCAGGCAATTTCCATTATGTTTACGGGAATGACGATTGCCAATCTAGCCGGAGTACCATTGGGCACATACCTTGGTCATCATTATTCCTGGCGTTTGACATATGGTATCATCAGCATACTGGGATTAATTACTTTTGCTGCAATTTATGCCTGGATGCCAAAAATTGAAGCCGCCAAAGGGAATAATATCTTTAGCCAGCTGAACTTTTTCAATAAAAAAATTGCCTGGTTATTAATGGCAATCATTGCCATCGGTACCGGAGGCCTTTTCGCCTGGATCAGTTACATCGCACCGTTAGTGACTAACGTATCGGGCATCGCCCCTGATCGCGTACCGTTAATTATGATCCTGATCGGTGTTGGTATGTTTTTTGGAAATCTTATCGGTGGAAAGTTGGCCGATACAATCTCTCCGACCAAAGCAGCTATTGCGAGTTTCTCCGCCATGGCACTATGCCTTGTGATGGTTTACTTTATATCACCACTAGGCTGGACCGCCTATCCTTTGGCCTTTATTACCGGACTGGTTTCTTTCACCATTGGTTCGCCGACACAACTGATGTTGATACGGGCTTCAAAAGAAGCCGCTACATTAGCCGCAGCCGGTGGTCAAGCGGCATTTAACCTGGGGAATACCTTAGGTGCATTTCTTGGCGGAATTCCAATAACTTGGGGTTTAGCTTATAATACACCATCGCTTGTCGGCGTGGGAATGGCGAGCATTGGTGCACTCCTCACCCTGCTATACTTAAGAGTCTACGACAATAAAAGTCAATAAAAATAGAATACCCCAATGGCGCGAACCAGTTATATCAGTGTACTACGTATTGTTGCGATACTGCTCGTTATCTTGATCCATTCCTCTTCGGGTTATCTGAACAGCAATGAATTTGAATCATTCGACTGGAATTACGCCAATTGGCTTAACAGCTTTTCACGCTTTGCAGTGCCTCTGTTTGTCATTATTTCAGGGGCTCTGTTACTACAGAAAGACGAAAGCACGGGACAGTTTTATCGAAAACGTCTGTTAAAAATTGTCCCGCCCTTTCTTTTTTGGAGTGTCATCTATCTTATTTATTATTTTATCCGCTACATTGATTTTGACTATATTGGTTTTCCACAAGTTATCAACATTGTGTTAATTCGCTTAAAGTCAGGAACGAATGCACATCTCTGGTATCTATATATGATACTTGGGCTCTACCTCGCAGTCCCTTTCATACGAAAAATTGTGGGCAACTGCAGTAAAAGAGAGCTTGAGATCTTTTTGGGTTTGTGGTTTGCAGCGTTATTTTTTACGAATAAATGGTTCAATAGTTACCTACCTAATTTTGACCTGACCTTTTTTTCGGGTTATGCTGGCTATTTGGTCTTGGGGCATTACTTACGTAATTACCCTATCCCAATGATAAAATTGTCAAGTTCTACATTTTTTCTGATCTGCTGTTTAATTACAGCTTCGGGGACATATTATTTAAGTGTGTCACGAGGGGAATTTGATCCGACACTTTACAATTATCTTTCGCCGAATATCGCATTGAGCGCAGGCTTTTTATTTATCTTCGTTGAAGGCCTTAAACTCCCAGAAAAGCTCAACGCCTTCTGGGAATTTATCGACATTCACAGTTTTGGCATTTACCTATGCCATATTTTATTACTGAATTATATCCATCCCTTGCTTCCTTTATCCACTTTGTGGAAAATACCGGCTGCAACGGTACTCACGCTGTTGGCAAGCGCCCTATTGACTTATTTATTACGGAAAGTCCCGTACGGTAAATACGTCAGTGGCTAATTCAGCCAATGGAGCCTTGTTTTATTTACAATTTCTCTCCTTCAACTTTATTATACACATAGAGATGTGCATTGGGACCTTCAATCTCATGGCCTTCCTGATCTAGTCCGATCAATTTGTTTTCGCCCACTTTCAGTTTCATATTTGTTTCCTTTCCTGTGAGATGAACAACGGATCCATTGTCGTGCCACATAATTTTACCACTATCTTCGACCTTGGTATTTTTATTAATATACTCACTAACAATAGCGAAGGTATTGTCATTTTTTAAGGTAATATTTGTTTTGATCCCCTCACAATCGGCACAGGGAATGGTAGCTTCATAGGTACCGGCCCAATCCAGCGAGTTCTGCGATGTATGGACAGTATCCACTGCCACAGTTCCATGCGCTGAAGAATCTGCAGCTGTATGCTGATTATTTTTTGAGGTTTGATTGCATGCACTTAGCGAAATCGCTGCTAAGCAAGAAAATAATACGGGTAGTTTCATATCTTTTACTTTTTGATGTTAAACATCCTATAGCAAGCAATTTCAGCGCCAATTAAAGGCAAGTGCTGGAACTTGTCTTATTGGGGGAAATAAAAAAGGCTTCCTGAGGAAGCCTTTCTATCGTAGATAACTGTATACTTACAGTTCAAATAAGCCTATTTGCTACCGCATGTGCGATAGGGCATAAAATCCCATTCAGATTAGAATGGTAGATCATCATCATCTGATGAACCCGCCAAATCTACAGGAGCAGGCATATCAGCGTAACCTGGAGAAGATGGTGCCGGAGCAGCATTACCTAATTTTGTTACACGCCATGCGACCAATGAATTGAAATAAGTTGTTACGCCATCTTTATTAGTCCAAGGACGACCACGAAGATTAAAAGATACTTCTACCTCTTCACCAATTGCTAAGTTATCAAAAATTGAAGTTCTGTCTTGTGTTGCTTCAAAACGGATATATTCAACAAATTGTGGGTTTTCGGCATAAGCTACAATCATATCGCGTTTTTTGAATGATTCTGTCACTTGTTGTGTCGCTCCTATCTCGTGTACTTTTCCTCTAATTTCCATAATCAAAAAAATAAATATTAAAGCGTAAAATTAAGCAATTTTTGAGGAAGAGTTTAATTAACTTTGTACAAAATATGATGGAAGTTTTCAACACCCCCAATAAAGTTATTATAACGTGCAATAAGCGCTT
>JAIRVH010000090.1 GCA_031253985.1 Sphingobacterium sp. | reverse complement strand
GTTGCCTGAGGTTTGTTTGGCAAACCAGCATTCAAATCTGAATTAGGTCCTACGTTGTCTTTGTTACAAGAAGCTAATGCGATTGCGCATACGCTTGCTACTGTTAAGATTTTTTTCATTTTGTGTTAAATAATTACTAGTTTTGCCATCACAAGATCATTTTTTAGACTATGCACCCCTATGGGATAGCATTTCATAAGGCTGCATAGTTGTTTTCAATCACCCGTTTTCTGTTTCGTTTTTTCTTTTCCTGTTGTGCTCGCTGGACAATCCCGGAACTTGTGTACGTGATTAAGGAGTGATATGAAACTGCCTCGCGCAGTAGTCTTTTTATTTTAAAAGCTATAAGTCACCGAAAGATTAAATCTCCTTCCATCTTTTTTACGATAGGTTATAATATCGTCGTCTGCTCTATTATATTTATTATCCCCCCTGACAAGCTCAAAGATTTTTTCGCCATTTCCTCCAATAGATTCACTATATGCAGATTGATTCTGATAATACCTAGTCCACTCATCTAAAAGATTAGCTGCATTGAATTTCACTTCTAATTGCTGACTTAAAAAACGTTTATAGAGTTGAAGATCGAGTTGTTTTGGTGCAAGTTCATACTCAACTCTATTCGGATTGACAGAAGCGGTATTTGTACGATAGCCCCTGTGATTATAGCTCGTTGTTATGCCAAAATCATCCCCCCAATAACCAATTCCTAAGTTCAATAGCCAGGGCGATTGTCCCATTAATGGTCGATCTTGGTTTGGCGCTCTATTCTTTTCTCGTTCTGCGACCGTAACATTATCAACAAGCTTATGTCGCCATTGGCTCAAGGCATTAACTTCAGACTTTAACAATGTGCCGTTTGCACTGATAAAAGCTTTAGACAGCCATTCTGCTTCACCGAAAAAATTTAGGTTTTTGCGAATTTCAAATTCTAACCCCATGTTTTTCGCAGACTCCATATTATTGAAAACATATGCACTGCCAGGGCTGACATCTTCATTTTCTATCAATTCTATCGGTTTGTCTAAGTATTTATAAAAGCCTGTCAGGGACATGATTTCACCAGGACTCGGGTACCATTCCAAACGCAGATCCACATTATCGATAAAAGTTGACTCCACATTATCTCCTGATACAACCGCATCCAGCTCAAAATCATAAAACCCAAAAAAACCAGTCTCCCGAAAATCCGGACGAATAGCCGTTTTTGAATAACTTCCCCTTAGATTAAAAGTATTACTCAAACTGTAGGTTGCATTGATGGATGGCAATATTTTCCAGTTTTTTTCACGGATCATAAGTTTATATAAAAGAAGCTTATTGTTATCTAAATTAGGATCGCCGTTCTGTTTTCTAAACATTTCATCCTGACGATTTTGTAAGTTGTAATACTCTGCACGGAAGCCATAAACGAGTCTTAGCTTATTCCAGAATTTCTGATCAAACATTAAATATCCGGCGTGCGAACTCATTGTCCCATCGTAGACATTCCCTCCTATAGGTTCCGGATAATAATAAGCTTGACCAATTCCATTACCAATGTGATCGGTAGATAACAATACATCATAAGGCATTTCTATCGGCGGAGCAGCTTTAGACGGATCATCAGGCATATAAGATCTGGTAAATGGCAGTAGGCGAAAAACGGAGAGATCTCTATTTTTTTTCCACCCCTGGTAACCTACTTTAATTCGTGTACTCACAGAAGTTCCTGTACCAAATAGGCGTGAGAAGGCCATTGCCCAATTAAGGTCATGTTCATTAATTTCGGTCCACATGCGAGAATCGAACCCTGTTTCCGAATGGTTGGACCAATTGGAAAGACTCAATAAATTGGGACTTCGAAACATATAATTTCCATCGAATACCGTCGTCAATCCATAACGCAATTTTCGCTCATCCAAAATCTGCTGTTTGATTCTATTATAAGCAAACATCCCCTCAGCTTTTACATTCCAAGGCAATTGATACTCGCCGTTCAACTGATGCTGTTGTAAAGACATGGCCTCAGGCAGTTGATATTGATTTTTGGTTGGTGGGTTACTTAAATTTGTAAAAACTGACCGAACGTTTTCACTATAGTTGTTATTAAAGGTACGGGCATACATATTTTTAAAAGCCAGCCTGAAATCCTGCCCTTTTAATCCAAAATTAGCCACCAACCCACTGCTGCTGTTAAAACGATAGGAAGTCCCAGCGCCATTTTGACCAATAGTGTCACTCTCTATCATATGCTGTTTTTCTCCGTATAAATTAATGATATTAGACCCTCTGACATTATTGAAAGGGATGATGTTCTGTTCATTCCGAATGTTTGCAGAAGCAGAGAAACCAAACAGCAATCCTTGCGATAAATTATAACGCCTTCCCAATGCAAACCTTAAATTTTGATTTGGGCTGGCTTTATAACGATATAATTTCAATGCATCGGCGTTGACAAGTTTTGACTGTGCGATGGCATCGACATTATTATACTTCAGATTTGAACCAGGCATCAGGAGCTCCTCATTTAGCTTAGGATCATTCAAAATATATCCCGGAGGGGCATCTAAACGTCGTGCTTCACCGTTCCAAAACCAAGGAAGCATACCCTCAGGCTGTTTGGAAGATGAAGAGTTAAAACCAAAAAATTCCGATGTTTTCCGTTCCCCAAGCCGGTAAAAGTCTTTTCCTGTTGTACGCGAATTTCCACCAATTCCGTACTGTATGGTTGTAAAATCCTTTTCCGGAATATCTAGTGTATTCACTGAAACCTGTCCACCGGAAAATTCGGCTGACACATCCGGTGTTGCTGTTTTATTAACGACCACAGAACTTACCATCTCAGTCGGAATAATATCAAACGAAAAATCCCGTCTATTTTGCGACGTGCTGGGAATCACCACTCCGTCAAGCATCGCTTGATTATAGCGATCTGACATTCCTCTAACAATTACATTTCTATTATTGACCGTTGTCAATCCTGTTACACGTTTTAAAACTTGCCCCATATCATTATCCGGTGTACGGGCGATCTGCTCCGCAGAAATACCATCTGTCACAGAAGCTGCATTCTTTTGTGCGGCATACAGTCCTGCCACAGAAGCCTTTTTGAATGGAATTGTAACCACTGCCGTTTCCAATGCATTTATCTGTGCCTTCATTGCGATATTTAACCCAGTCCGTTGTCCGGCCTGTATTTTGACCGCCTCAATACGTTGGGTCTGGTAAGAGAGATAACTGACCTCCAGTATGTAAGTTCCCGGTTCGGCATTCAAAACATAGCTACCATCGATACCACTCTGGGTTGATTTATTGGCACCAATCAATTTGATGCTGGCACTTGCCAAAGGCTGACCGTTATCATCAATCACTTTACCTGAGATGCGCCCATCCTGCTGTACCGGTTTTTCGACCAAAGTAATATAAACACCGTTGTCATGTGCCATCAAGTTCGTTTCCTTGAGCAGATAATGCATGATATCCCGGACACTGTTACTTTGAAAAATTTTGGCATTTACCTTTTTCTTGGTCAGATTATATTTCGCTGCATCAAAAGCGACATGTATATTTTGAGATTCCAAACACTCGAAAGCCGCCGGAATATTGGATTCAATAAAAGAAATTGTGATCTTTTTGTTGAGTAACTGGCCGTATGCGCCCGAAGCTAAAAGCATTTCGGCCGACACGATCGAAAGAAGTAAACCTACCATCGATGTCCTTATCATAAACTTAATGTCGTTTTGCGTAACGTATTGCTTAAATTTCATAAATTTGTATGCGTATATAATATCTCTATAAGTTGTTGTATATGTTATTTATACCATCTCCAAATGGTGTATGATTCAGAGTTGACGGTGGCCGCCGTCAACTCTTTTTTTATCCCCGAATTAATAAATATGCACTATCCCGCCCTCCTTTCTGGATTTATTGTGGTGAATTGCCTTAATACTTTCCAACGTTGCTGGCCATGACAGCTGCTTTGATATCGGCATACTATACCGTTGTTGGGCAATCCGTTGGTCATCAGTTTTAATATCTACATCATAGATATTTTTTACTGCGAGGGCCAATTCTGCAAAACTGCTTTGCTTAAGGTAAACTCTTCCCTCAATCCAGCTATTACGTGTTGCCAGATCAAAAGCTCCAGAATTACTATGATGACTATTTTTGGAATATCGGATCTCTTCGCCACGAGTCAACATACCGAGTGGATTATTATTGGCAGTAACCTGCACTTTACCCGTAAATACGGATACAGATATATCATCCAGTTCAGCATAATTTTTCACGGTAAATGAGGTCCCCAATACTCTTGTCTGTATGTGCTGGGCATTCACAATAAAAGCTTTCGAAGAATCTTTCTTGACTTCAAAAAACGCCTCTCCGGCAAGAAGTTCCACAACACGGTCCCTCCTGTCATAAGAAACCGTGTCCAATTTAATTTTGGAATAGGCATTCATTAAAACAGTTGATCCGTCAGCCAAAAGTACCCGTTTACGTTGTGAGGCCCCTGTTTCAAAAATCCGGTAGCCCGGTTCTAAATGTGTTTCTTTGGCAATTAAATTAAGCTCATGCTGTTGTTTCCAAAATAAGATACCAAAGCATAATAGCAGGCTTGCAGCAACTGCTCCACCCCAATAGCTTATTTTCCGAACCGCTGATTTCTTAGGATCGATACTTCCAATACGTTCTTGAATGTTGTTCCACAACTGCTCCTCATCTACTTCGTCTACATGGAGCTCTTCTTCATCAAGCGTGTCATACCAATGATCAATCAGTCCACGTTCATTTGCACTAGCCTTATTTTGGCGATACCTATCAATTAGCGATTCAAAAATTCTTCTTTTCACTTTTTATGCCTGCTGTTTATATACAAGTCCGCAAAAAAGCCCCAAAGTACTTCAAGAAATAGTTAATGTTGTATGAAAGAATTGTTAAACGATCAAAGTCCAGGAAATAGGAATATGGGGGGTAAGCTACTTAGCGAGCTCGTCTATAATAAAAACCAAGATAAGAGTGAAACTACCGTTTTGAATATGTTGATAGCCCAATATCGCCTTTCGCAGTCGCTTGGATGCTTCAGTAAGATTATTTTTGACAGTTTGCTCGGATAAGCCCATACGAGCGGCTATCTCCCGGATAGATAGATGCTCCCATTTTAATAAAAGTGCCTGCCGCATATTATGTGGCATAATCTCCAGTTCTTCCTCCAACAACTTCTCCAAAGCTATATAGGTCTTAAGATCTTCTGGATGATGCTGTACATATTCAAAAATATGTTTACTCCAGTGATCCAGTAATTTATCTTTGGCTTTGGTGGAGTTAAAAAAGTCGATGATTTTATACTTGAGCATCCCTTTGAGATAGGCCGGGAGATTCATTTGGATGTCGATGCTATGCCTTTTTTCCCAAAATTGCACAAAAAGTTCCTGGAGAATATCTTCCACATCCTGTCGGTCTATGACCCGACGAGCAGCGTGCTGATAAAGGTCTTTCCAGCAGTAGCGGTACAATTCCTCATACGCAGCAGCATCGTTATGCTCTTTAATAGCTCGCAGCCAACGCTGATGTACAACTGGTCCTTGATTCATGCTAACACCAAATTTAAGGTTGAAATATTAAGTTTCTATTAATAAATGAATAAACAAACTGTAAGCATATAAAATAGTTTACATTCAAAATAATACTTTTCAAAGCGGGCTAAATCCATATAACACGACTCAATTTATTATCACTTCATATAAAATAATTAGATTCCCCTAAAAATCAATTATTTAAAATATTTGTTTATTCCAATATTATTCTTACCTTTGCAACGCCTTAGGAAATAGTGCCTATTTTATAAAATATTTCATGAACCCAATTTTAGAACTGGGAATCCGTGAGGAAGTTGTTAATGCCATCTCAGAATTAGGTTTTGAAAAACCTTCTGAAATTCAGGAAAAAGCCATTCCTGTTTTATTGACTGGTAACGACGATTTT
>JAIRVH010000057.1 GCA_031253985.1 Sphingobacterium sp. | reverse complement strand
TTGAATTTAAAGGGAAATAAAATAATCAATTCGTTACATGGCTTTTGGCGCTCGGCCGAAGCTTTGTGAAAAAAGAAGAAATATGAAAAACGGAGAAAAATCAATACAGGGTATTTGTTTTGGCGAGGTTCTTTGGGACAATCTTCCTACAGGTAAAAAATTAGGCGGTGCACCTTTGAATGTGGCTTATCACCTCAATAAACTGGGGGTTACTACGCGTATGCTAACACGTATAGGGCGTGATGAAAATGGTTATGAACTACGTAAGGTATGTGAGGATCTGGGTATCCCGACCGATTTCTTCCAGTACGATGAGTTGTTGCCGACCTCAACCGTCGAGGTTTCGATCGATGCCAAACGTGACGTGCATTACGATATCGTTTATCCGGTTGCTTGGGATAGAATAGCGGTGGACAATGTTGTTCTGGATGCCGTTGCCATGGTGGACTTTTTGGTATATGGCAGTCTGGCCTGTCGGGATGAAGTAAGCTTTCAAAGCTTACTGTTATTGCTTGAAAAGGCCCGCTTTCGGGTGATGGATGTCAACCTGCGTACACCTTATTTTGGTCCTGAAAAAATACATAAGTTGTTGGCATATGCTGATTTTGTGAAAATGAATTCCGAGGAGCTGCATGTTATTTCCGAATGGAATGGCGCTACGGAAGCCTATACCGATCAACAGCGTGTAGACTTGATCATGGCGCGTTTTGCAATTCAGGAGGCAATTGTAACCTATGGTGCAGATGGAGCGGTGTATCATTATAAAAAAGATAATATCAGTTATCATTTTCCAGCCTTGAAAGTTCAGGTAGAAGATACCATCGGAAGTGGTGATTCGTTTTTGGCAGCTTTCTTAACAAAGAGGTTTCAGATGCAGGAAGGTGTTCAGCTGGAGGAAGTATTGGAATTTGCAGCGACCCTGAGTGGGTTTGTGACACAGAGCCGGGGGGCTTGTCCTGAATATAATGATGAGGTCATCAATCGATTTCAATGGTTGCATCCGATCTTCAATGGAGCTCAGAAGCTACAGTAAGTATACTGCTTCTTTAAGAAGCAGTATACACGCTATCATATTAAAATAATCAATCTAAATAATTAACCATTTACTTATAACCAATTATGTTTACAAGACAGAAAGCAATGCTGTTCCCGTCTTTGGCGCTTTTTTCTGTTGTCGCATTTGCGCAGCAGACTGAAATCCGGGGAAGGATTACGGATAGTGGGACAGCAGCACCTATAGTGGGGGCGTCTTTAGTGGTGAAGGGAACCACAATAGCCACCAAGACAAATGAAAAGGGAGAATTCGTCCTCCAGACTTCGGGCAATCAGAGCACATTGGAAATAAGTTATGTCGGCTATGCTACTCAGACAATTTCTGTAGCCGGAAGAAAGTTTCTCGATATTCAGCTTGCGAGCACCGAAAAAGGGCTAGATGAAGTAGTTGTTACGGGATATCAAACGGAACGGAAGAAGGATTTGACGGGTGCAGTGAGCGTTGTTAATGTTGCTGAGATGATGAAGGCTCCGGAAAATAACCCGATGAAAGCGCTGCAAGGAAGGGTAGCCGGTATGACCGTAACTTCGGATGGTAGTCCAAGTGGAGCCGCGACGGTGCGGATGCGCGGAATCAGCTCCATCAACAGTAGTCAGGATCCCTTATATGTCATTGATGGAACGCCTACACAAGGCGGAATGCATGAACTTAATGCGAATGATATCGAAAGTATTCAGGTTTTAAAGGACGCTTCTTCGGCGAGTATCTATGGCTCACGCGCAGCGAATGGGGTTATTGTTATCACCACCAAAAAAGGAAAGCTAGGTGCACCAAAACTTACGGTGGATGCCTTTGCCACAAGTACACATTTCAATAACCGGATGAAAGTGTTGGACGCACAACAATATGGTCGTGCACTATGGCAGGCAACCATCAATAACGGTGGAAACCCCAATGGAAATAATATTGGTTATCAGTTTGAATGGAATAACGACGCCAATGGCGTGCCGCAGCTCAATACGGTTTTTGTTTCCAAGTATATTGATCGTGAACATACGATGTATGCTTCCGATACCGATTGGTTTAAGGAAGTTTCGAAACCAGGACTGCAACAGTCATACAATGCGACATTGAGCTCCGGAACAGAAAAATCCAGCTCCTTTTTCTCTTTAGGTTATTTGCACAACAGCGGGACACTCCGTTACACTGATTTCCAGAGAATATCCGCCCGGATGAATGCTGACTACAAATTGTTTGATGGAAAACTGGTTGTTGGTGAGAATTTTACGGTAAACAATACCGGTGAAGTGCAGGTCCCTGGCGATGTGCTTGACCTTTCGTTGAAAGCATTACCCATTATTCCTGTCCATACAGTAGATGGAATAGGCTGGGGTGGACCCGCATTGGGGATGAACGACCGCCATAATCCAATGCGTGTACTTTACGACAATCGAAATAATAAATACAATTATTGGCGCTTGTTTGGAAATGCCTATGCCGATTTACAGCTAATAAAAGATCTGCATGTTCGAACCAGTTATGGCCTGGATTACAGTAATTTTTACAAACGTAACTTGGAAGTATCTTATCGCTCGGGATTTATGAACAGCAGCCGAAGTGGCGTTAATATGGAGCAGTCTCATGGGATGAAATGGACTTGGTCCAATACAGCGACTTATCGGAAGACGATCGACAAACATACTATAGATGTGCTGGCTGGTATCGAAATGAACCGTCAGAACGATATTAATTTTAACGCGTATACTGCTGGTGATGGTGCATTTGCCATAGAGACACCTGAGTACATGTGGCCAGGTGTGAGTACCGGTACAGCAGCAGTAGGAGGTGGCTCTACAGGCTTCTCGTTGCTCTCCTATTTTGGAAAAGCCAATTATTCCTATGACGAGCGTTATCTGGCTTCTTTCACCGTACGGCACGATGGCTCTTCCCGCTTCGGTAAAAATAACCGTTTTGCCACTTTCCCAGCGGTAACGGCCGGCTGGCGAATATCTTCTGAACGCTTTATGGCAAGTACAAAAAATTATATTTCTGACCTCAAGCTACGGGTTGGATGGGGGCAGACAGGCAACCAAGGTATTGGTAATCTGGCTACCTATGCCCTGTTCGTCCCCGAATATGGTGTTGCTGATCCCACATGGAACATCGTGGATGGTACAGCATACGATCTCTCGGGTACAGGAACCGGAAAATTACCATCGGGATACCGCAAAATCCAAACGGAAAATAATGATCTGAAATGGGAAACCACAACGCAGACGAATATTGGCTTGGACTTTTCACTGTTTAAACAAAGTCTCTATGGTTCGATTGACTGGTATGTCAAAGCAACCAAAGATATGTTGATCAATCCAGCCTACATCGGTGTGGTCGGAGAGGGCGGTTACCGCTGGGCAAATGGTGCATCCATGGAAAATAAAGGTTTGGACGTATCGGCCGGATATCGTAATAAAACAGCCTTTGGACTGGATTATGATGTGATGGCTGTCTTCTCGACGTATAAAAATAAGGTGACACATTT
>JAIRVH010000009.1 GCA_031253985.1 Sphingobacterium sp. | reverse complement strand
GGAGTTGTACAGATGAGCTGTACCGCAAGCAAACAAGAGAATCTCGAAAAAGCTATCGCTAAAGTAAAAGAAGCCGCTGCAAAAGGTGCGCAAATTGTGTGTCTGCAAGAACTATTTACCTCTTTATATTTCTGCGATGTAGAAGATTATGACAATTTCGCATTAGCGGAATCCATTCCTGGCCCTTCGACCGACGCACTATCAGCTGTTGCCAAAGAAGCAGGAGTCGTCATTATCGCTTCATTATTTGAAAAAAGAGCGGAAGGACTTTACCATAATACAACCGCTGTATTAGATGCTGATGGTTCCTATCTCGGAAAGTATCGCAAAATGCATATTCCGGATGATCCTGCGTTTTATGAAAAATTCTATTTTACACCAGGGGATTTAGGCTACAAAGTATTCAAGACAAAATTTGGAAGAATAGGTATATTAATCTGCTGGGATCAATGGTATCCTGAAGCATCTCGAATTACTGCGTTGATGGGTGCTGAAATTTTATTCTACCCTACTGCCATTGGATGGGCGACAGACCAAGATGAGGAAACCAATAAAGATCAATATAACGCATGGCAAACAATACAACGCTCTCATGCGGTCGCTAACGGCGTTCCTGTTGTATCCGTTAACCGCGTAGGATTTGAACAAAATGGTGCAATGAAGTTCTGGGGCGGAAGCTTCGTAACGAACGGACAGGGAAAATTGCTTTACCTCGCGTCACATGACAAAGAGGAAATTGAGGTTGTCGAACTGGACTTGAATGAATCTGATTATTTCAGAAAACATTGGCCATTTTTGAGAGACCGAAGAATTGACACATACGCACCCATCACCAAGCGTTTTATTGACGAAGACTAATATTGGATATACAAGCCATTTCGGTTTCGAACGCACATAGCCGTGCAGATACGAACTGAAATGGCTTTTTTAATCCCCTTAAAATAAGTATGGAACAAAAAAAGGCATTCACACAGGCATATTTTGACAATTCCCCAAAAAAACAGGGATTCTCATTCCCCGCAGAATGGGCAAAGCAAGAAGCTTTATGGTTGAGCTGGCCACATAAAGAGGAATCTTGGCCTGGAAAAATTGAAACAATATACAAGCCTTATTGCGAATTTATTAAAGTCGTAGCAACAGGGCAAAAAGTAAGAATTAACGTTGCGAATGAGGAAATGCGTGATTTTGCGATTGCAGCATTAAAAGAAGTAACGACAGATTTTGGCAATATCGAATTCTATTTTAATCCCACCAACGATGCTTGGTGCAGGGATCACGGCCCAGCTTTTATCATCAACCAGACGACAAATCAAAAAGCAGTTGTCGATTGGGGCTATAATGCATGGGGCGGGAAATATCCGCCTTTCGATTTAGACGACGTCGTTCCGACGCGCATTGCCAAAGAATTTAACCTTCCTTTATTTGCCCCTGATATCGTCATGGAGGGTGGTTCCGTCGAGTTTAATGGTGCAGGAACTGTAATGACTACAACAGCCTGTCTATTGAATGAAAACCGAAATCCGCACCTGACAAAAGAACAAGTAGAAACTTATTTAAAAGAATTTTACGGACAGGAGCAGGTTTTATGGCTCGGGGATGGTATCGTCGGGGACGATACAGACGGGCATATTGATGACATTACTCGTTTCGTTAACGAAAACACGGTTTTAACTGTCGTGGAAGAAGATCCAACAGACGAAAACTACGAAATACTTCAAGAAAACCTGGAAATGCTTCGTTCATTTAAGCTTTTAAATGGCGAATCACTTCGCGTTATAGAACTTCCAATGCCAGCACCGGTTATCTATGATGACACCAGATTGCCAGCTTCATATGCAAACTTCTATATTGCAAACGAAGTCGTGGTTGTGCCGATCTTCAATGACAAAAATGACCAAAGAGCGCTAGATATCATCCAAAGCTGTTTCCCGACACGCAAAGTTGTCGGTATCAATTCGGTTGATATTATTTGGGGATTAGGAAGTTTTCATTGTTTAAGCCAGCAGGAACCGACACTAAGCTAAAAAATGCCCATAGGCAGAAATATCCCCAAAAAGTTCATACTCTTTTGGGGATATTTTTTTGATAAAAAATAAACGGTACAATTTTGAATTTAAGTTAAGCCGTGTTAAACAACAATAACGTTGACCCCAGCTTTTTCCAACGATTCAACAAAGCTCGAATTTACTTTATCGTCGGTAATTAGCACATCGATTTTATCAAAACCACAAATTCGTCCGAAACTTCGACGTCCAAATTTAGAAGAGTCTGCCAGTACAACAACTTTTTGCGCGGTATCGATCATAATGCGATTTAATTGTGCTTCCTGGGCACTGGAGGTTGATACGCCATATTCAAGATCAATCCCATCTACGCCCAAAAACAATTTACTGCAATAAAAATCCTGCAATAAATTTTCCGCATATTTTCCGGTTACAGATGTAGACGTTTTACGAAGTGTTCCTCCCATCTGCATGATTTCAACCGAAGGATATTTTATCAACTCCATGGCAACATTCAATGCCGATGTTACTACGGTAATATTCCCTTTAGGAACAATCTGCTTTGCCAGCGACTGCATGGTCGTTCCTGAAGCAATAATGATTGAATCATTTTCTTCGATCATTTCAGCGGCCTTTTTTCCTATTCTACTCTTATCATCCGAACGAAGCTTTTCTTTTTCGAATACAGTACGGTCAGTTGTATAAGGATTATACTGTGTTGCCCCGCCATGCGTTCTAAACAACAATCCGCTATCTTCCAACAAAGTCAAATCTTTCCGAATGGTCACTGAGGAAACACCCAATTCCTCGCATAGATCAATTACTTGAACTACGCCGACTTCCTTTAATTGTTTTAAGATATATTGATGTCTCTCTACATTTGTCATGGCTCTATTATAATAAGCTGTTAAAATACTAAATCTATTATCGGTTTGTTTAAAGGAATATGTCGATACCTGGAAAACATCCTGCGATATCGATAAATTTCAACAAATATGACCTTCTACTCAAATTTCCCTTAGTAGAATTAAGGTTAAAATAATGAAATTATTTAATTTTTTCACCTTGATAATCACAAATTCATTTTTCTTTTTAAAATAGAAATAAATTAGAATTGCAAAGGATCCGGTAAGATAAACTGATATTCCAATTCCTCTTGAAGTAATTTTCCGCTAACGATCTTTTGAAAGGCATTCGTGGTTTCGAATGCTAACGGCAAAGCATAGCCATATTTCTTTGCCGAGGCTAGAATAACATCCATTTTCTTAGGATGTAAGGGTGCAACAACATTATAAATAGTATGTCTTAGCAAACGGCAAGATGCTTCTTCTAGCAGCCTGACCACATCGTCGATATGAACAAAATTGGCTGGCTGTTCCCCCGTCGTACAGACACGTTCAGAAAAATATTTGGCAAAAACACGATTTTTACCAAACAGACCTCCCAAACGATAAACTATGGTATGAGCCAATCCCAACATACACTCTTCCGCAAGTAAGAGTTTTGATGAAAGTTCTGCTGTATCAGTATAGGACTCATCAAATACAGCATCTTTATCTGGATAAATCCCAATAGAACTCAAGAAAACCTGTTTTTTCCAGGTAATATGACAAAAAAATAATTTAATGTTTGAAAATCTGTTTTCAATAACCGTTAAACTATTTTTCTGACTAGCAGGTATACTGTTCAATACAAAGTCAAATTGATCAGGTAAATCGGCGGTTTCCGGAAAGCTTCCACAATCAAAGTCCAGAATAAACGAAAAAATACCATCAGCTTTAAGCCGATGGTATTTTTCATCTGTTGTCGTACTTGCCCAAACCTCATGGCCTTGACGCTTCATGTGTATCGCAAAAGACTCCGCGAGCCAACCGCATCCCAAAATGAGTATCTTCATACGACGAAACTATTAATAAGCTTTCGCAAAAAGCACGCGTCTATTCGAAGGTTTTCCAGTAAAGATACAGACACCTTCCTCTTCTTTCGCGTCCAAAGGAATACAACGGATCGTTGCCTTGGTTTCTTCTTTCACACGTTTTTCTGTTTCTGTTGTTCCATCCCAGTGACAGGAGATAAATCCACCTTTTCCTTCCAGCACTTCTTTAAACTCATCGTAAGAGTTAACTTCCGTAAAATGAGATGTCCTGAAGTTTAAAGCTTTTTGGTATATATTTTCCTGTATTGTATCTAGCAGTTGTGCAATAGTTCCCGCTAAACCATCCTGAGCAACCGTTTCTTTCGTTTGTGTATCGCGACGCGCCAACTCTACAGTACCGTTTTGCATATCTCTTGCGCCAACAGCTACACGTACAGGGACACCTTTTAATTCCCATTCTGCAAATTTAAAACCAGGACGCTGTGTGTCCCGATCATCATATTTTACAGAAATATCTTTTACCTTCAACTCATTTGTCAACTGATTTACAAACCCATCAATCTGTGCTTTTTCTTCTTCAGTCTTAAAAATCGGAACGATAACAACTTGAATTGGCGCCAATTTTGGTGGCAATACCAATCCCTGATCGTCCGAGTGCGCCATAATCAATGCGCCCATCAAACGCGTAGAAACACCCCAAGATGTTGCCCATACATGCTCTAGCTTTCCTTCTTTAGAAGTAAACTTCACGTCGAAAGCCTTTGCAAAATTTTGTCCTAGGAAATGGGACGTTCCCGCTTGTAACGCTTTCCCATCCTGCATCAATGCTTCAATACAATAGGTATCTAATGCACCGGCAAAACGTTCGTTTTCCGTTTTTCTACCACGTACAACGGGTACAGCTAAAATATTCTCAGCAAACTCCGCATAGACATCCAGCATGCGTTCTGTTTCGGCAATAGCTTCCTCTTTTGTTGCATGAGCTGTGTGTCCTTCCTGCCATAAAAACTCCGCTGTACGCAAGAAAAGACGCGTACGCATTTCCCAGCGTACTACATTCGCCCATTGGTTCACCAAGATTGGAAGATCACGATAAGACTCAATCCATCCGCGGTAGGTATTCCATATAATCGTTTCGGACGTCGGACGCACGATCAACTCTTCTTCGAGCTTCGCCTCCTCATCCACAACAATCTTACCTGTGCCATCATTTTTTAATCTGTAATGTGTTACCACTGCACATTCAGTAGCAAAACCTTCCACATGGGCTGCTTCTTTAGAAAAAAACGACTTGGGAATGAATAAAGGGAAATAAGCATTGCTATGACCTGTTTCTTTAAATCTTTTGTCTAAGATTGCTTGCATTCTTTCCCAGATAGCATATCCGTATGGTTTGATCACCATACAGCCTCGTACAGCTGAATTTTCAGCGAGATCAGCTTTGATCACAAGCTCATTATACCATTGCGAATAATCTTCTGCACGACTTGTTATTCCTTTACTCATATGAAATTGATAAATTATTGTAACATTCTTACGTTAAATCTCGTCTGCAATTCTAATACGAAAAGCGTTCAATAAAAAATATTTGTATTTTTGATTACTTCGATTAAACCCCGTCGAGAAATTTGCGTCTAAGATAGTAAATAAGGCTGTATAATCGAAAATAACGATTTAGGATATTATGAAAAAAAATAGATTATTTATCGGAGCACTTGCCATAACAGGAGCTTTCATGCTAGGTTCCTGCGGTACGAGTAGGCAAATCTATGGCGACGATGTCTATGGCAATAGTGGGCAAGCGAGACAAAAGGTTTACCAAAGCCCAGATTATTATTACACAGATGCAGATCAGGCCCAACCAAATGGACAGGCACAAGGTGGTTATTATGATGATGAATATTCCGATCAGGATTACAACAGTGATTCCTATGAAGATCTCGAATACGCTAATCGTATCAACCGTTTTTATTACGCAACTCCAGGGATGACCTATTTCGACCCATTTTTTGATCCATGGTATGGCTATGGCTTCGGTGGTTGGTACGGATACGGGCCATCGTTTGGAATGGGCTGGGGATGGAACTCTGGTTGGGGATCATCTTGGTCTATCGGCCTTGGATGGGGTTGGGGATCTAGCTGGGGCTGGGGATCGCCTTGGTATGGAGGCTATAGACCTTGGGGTGGCTGGTATGGCGGAGGCTACTGGGGATCAGGCTGGTACGGAAATGGCTACTGGGGCGGCGGTTATTGGGGTAATTCGAGACCTCGTTACGCTTCAAGTAGATCTGTATACAGAGATAACTATAATACGCGCAGTTCATCATCAAGAACCCGGACTTCAGGCGGGTATGACCGTAACAGTGTAGCCCGAAATTCTGGCGGATATGATCGTACTGGTGTAGCGCGTGATTCGAGAGGAAGAATCACATCTGTAGCTGGCAGATCGAGAAATACGGATGGTTCAGTTTCATCGCGCAGTTCTTCATACGATCGAACAGGCGGAAGAACAAGAACTTCCGATGGTATATCAAACAGGGGTTATTCAGACGGTACGCGTTCAAGAACATCCGAGCGAGTAAATGGCTCTTACCCTAATAGCACACGCAGCACAAGTGACTACTATAATAATGGTGCGCGATCACGTACAAGCTCTGGTGAGGTATCTCGTCCGATGAGCCGTTCGATGGAAACACGTTCTAGCAACCCAAGCTCAACGTCAAGACCAACATATACGCCTCCAACAAGAAGCTATGATAGTGGTTCATCCCGCTCTTCTAGTGGTGGTTTCTCTGGTGGAGGTAGCTCAAGATCTTCGGGTGGAGGTTTCTCCGGAGGCGGTAGCTCAAGATCAAGTGGAGGACGTACTCGATAGTTAAAAGCATTTGAACAGTAGCATACAGGGTCTTGTATGCTACTGATTATTATTGACGACATTTCAGCATATGACAATCAAAAAATTACTTTTTGGAACTGCATTCGTTTTAGGTGCAGCAGGGACTTCTCAAGCGCAATATACGAAAGATGTACTTTTATTTTCCCAAGGGGACAATGGCGGAACAGCTCGTTTTAAAGCCATGGGAAACGCTTCTACCGCATTGGGTGGAGATATTAGTTCGATTACGAGTAACCCCGCCGGTTTGGGCTACTTCAATCAGTCTGATGTATCAGTAACTGGCAGGTACCTTAATAATAAAAACAAAACCGACTATTTTGGTCAAAATTCAAACAGCAGCAAGAATAATTTCAACTTAGATAATGCTGGAATTGTTTTTCACCTACCAACTTACCGCAATGGAGGCAACTTAGATAGAGGCTGGTTAAATTTCAACGTAGGTATTGCCTATAATAGAAACTATGTATATGATAACCGTCTAGAATATAGAGGCGTTAATACAGACAATTCTATTATCCATTCCTTTGCCGATCGCTTAGCAGCTGAAGGCAATGCTGGAGGTTGGGGACAGGACTTCTATCAAAATTCATTTATGGTTGATGACGACCCAAATAATTCAAAGGATTTCTATCCGATTGCCATTGGTAAAAAGACGGGATCGTATCCTGGGAACGAACAAGTCAATTCTATTTATGAAAAAGGCAGTAAATCAGAATCTGTATTGTCCTTTGGAGCAAATTATAGCAACAAGCTTTACTTAGGTGCATCCCTAGGTTTCACCAGCTTCCGCTATAATACGGCTAACTTATTCACCGAATATGGTCAAACAATGACCGAAGCACAATTAAAGGATTACAATAGCAAGTCTGTGTTTTTAAACCCAAAAAACCCAGAGTATCAATATCTCGACAACGATTACGAGCTATTTGAAACTTATAATCAGATTACGGATGGCACAGGAATTGATTTTAAATTAGGCATGATCTATAAGTTTACGCCTACTTTTAGTATGGGGTTCACTGCCAAGTCACCGACATTTATGAATATCAAGGATGATTCTGAAAATTACACTAAAATTAATTACTTTTTGCCCAATGCAAATGAAGCCCGTGCTCAATTTGTAACGAACGATAAAATAGGTAATAGCTCCTGGGAATATAACATGAATACTCCCTACCGCCTTTCCTTAGGGGCGAGCCAATTATTTTCAAGAGGTTTGATTACCGCCGATGTGGAGTGGGTAGATTATGCAGCGATTCGCTATAAAGATGCTGGCGGTTACAACCAAATGCAAGAAGATAGAATGAATCAAAGTATCAAAGACACTTACCAAGGTGCAATTAATGCAAGAATCGGTGGTGAAGTTTTATTTAATAATGTATTTAGCGGAAGAGCCGGTTTCAACTACAATGGTAACCCTTACAAAAATGCTGATTATACAGACTATACAGCTTCACTAGGTGTTGGAGCTAAACTTGGTCGCGGTATGTACATCGATTTAACAGGTGCTTATAATGCCGTAAATTTTAAAGAAAGCCCATATATTATTGACGAAGCTCACTGGAAATCATCTAGCCCACTAGCAGATATCAAAAATCAAAGAACGAGTGTTATTTTGACCATCGGTTCTAAATTTTAATTTATTTTAAAAGAACGTCCAGCAAGCCTGGACGTTCTCCGTTTATCACCGTCAACCAGATCAAGATAAATGATAAAAACCAATACGTGAAGATCTCGTCGCCAAAATCCCCTCCCCCTATTGAAAAATTCCGTTCAAACCGACTTTATCTCATAATTATACTTGTATATAAAAGCAACTTTATCTAAGTTTGTCCCCTCGGATTAAAAATTACATGGTGAATCACTCAATTTCAAAAGCATTCAATTTCGTTTTCACATACCCGATTTGGCGGATAGAAATCGATGCGGAGAATAAATTGATCGCTATAGAGACCAGAAATCCAGACGATACCCTCCCCTATTTTAATGTCATCACTTTTGAAGGAGCTTACATTCTACGCGACATTAAGGCTATTGCCAAAGAATGGGTATTAGGTGGAATCCAGAATAAAAAATTAATACTTAAGAAGATTGCCAATAATTCACCTATTGACGCAGGCATACAGGTAATCGATTGCTATAATCCACAGCTTCAAGAAACCTGGTTTAACTATATATTCATCGGTATAGTTGATCAAGGGCTGCTTATTAGACCAAAAGTAATAGCAGAAGGCTTCCACTTATTTTTAAACCTCCAATCGATGTCGATTGAAAGCCAAAATGAGAATTCCATTAAACCTTATGCCAACACGCTCGTCTATCCTATTATCTACAATGGTGAAATACCCATCTTTTTGAAGGACTTCCCAATTGATGGCGAAATCTGGATAAATACGGTGAATGACTACTTTATTTGGGCTTTCTATGAAAAAGACAGAAACAATCGTTATCAAATCAGGCTAGTGCAATCCACAAGAGAAAAATTGACAGAGTCTATTATTGCAGTTTCCGAGCTGAAACTAAAGCTCTTCAACATTTATTTTCTTATCCACGAACAAATATTCCTTTTGACAGATAATAAACGGGAGTTTGTTTCGTATTTAGTATAATTGCAAAATATATGAAAGTTTTATTCGAATTAAAGACATATAAAAAGATAGCTATTCTGTCCATCGCAATATTAGCTATTCAACAAGTTGAAGCAAAAAGTTCAACTTCCTTAAGGACAAATTTTATCCCTGACTCAGTTGGAACTGAAGTCGTCAATGGAGAAGAATACGTTCTCTTCAAAATTGAAAAAGGAGATAATTATTACCAGCTAAGTAAAAAATATAAAACAACAGTAGGCCAGTTGACCCAAATCAACGGCAATGGAACATTAAATCTTGGTCAGATTGTCAAAATTCCGACTGGTCGAAAAGCGAAATCGGCCATTACCAATGACCACGGCAATAAAGTAGTGCCGAATTCTCGTAACCCACAACAGCAAGAGGGTTTCACTGAATATATTGTTGGTGAGAAAGAGACACTTTATGCCATATCGAAAAGATTCAGTATTTCTGTTGAAGATATCAAAAAAGCGAACAACTTAAAAAATAACATTATTAGTGGTGGAATGAAGCTTTTGATCCCAAATCAGCCACTGCCCCCAGAAAGACCAAAATTGGTTGAACCTAAAGGAATCGAGATTGTAACGCCGGATTCTACCGACGATGATGATAAAGAAGAAAATCAAATTTCAACAAACCGCTACGGAATACGCGAAAAATCCGAACGAGGAATCGGTGTGTGGATTGATGGACTTTCGTCTCAGGGCACCAGCAACCTTGCACTCCATAAAAGCGCTCCCGTAGGTACCATTCTAAAAATTACCAACCCCATGACAAAAAGTGTTACTTATGCAAAAGTGGTCGGTAAATTCAATGATAATGCTGAAAACCAAAATGCAATTGTGGTGTTATCAAAGTCCGCTGCAGCAAGTATAGGAGCACTTGACAAACGCTTTCAAGTTGAAATTGCATACGGATTACCGCTAGAAAATTAACAAAATAAAATAGCTTTTATAGCACAATAAGAATGAATAACAAACCGTATGTCATAGGAATTGCTGGGAGTAGTGGCTCTGGGAAGACTTTTTTTTTAAATAGTTTTTTAAAACATTTTAACCCAGATGAGGTCACTTTAATATCCCAAGATGATTATTACATTCCTGCCAATACCAAAACTCAGGAAGAAAATAAGCTATATAATTTCGATATTCCGACGTCAATCGACAGAGACGCTTTTTATAAAGATATCAAGGCACTTTTTAACGGTGAGACCATCTATAAAGAAGAGTATACATTTAACAACCCTTCATTAACACCAAAAATATTAGAAATTAAACCGGCACCGATTTTAATTATTGAAGGCCTCTTTATTTTCTATTATACGGAAGTGAATAATTTAATCAATCATAAAATATTCTTAAGCGCTGATCAGGATATTGCATTAAGACGACGCTTACACCGCGATTTAGTTGAACGGGGCTACTTTGAGGACGATGTTATGTACAAATGGGTGAATCATGTGCTCCCATCCTACAATGAGTATCTATTACCATACAAGGATACTTGTGATCAGGTCATATTTAATAATACCGATGAGCCAGAACCCATTTGGGATATAACCAATCAAATTTCTGAAGAGCTTAAATTAAAGCTCAATTTGGTATAAATTAAAAAGATTTAGAAAGGAGAGTCTAACAAATAGATTCTCCTTTATTTTTAAAGTACTTGATTTATTGATATCAAAATTTTAAATACCTATCTTTGCGCCACGAAACAAATCCATCATAATGAACCATCCTGTAAAGATTAAAAATGCATTGGTTTCAGTCTATTATAAAGACGGCCTCGCTCCTTTAGTTGAATTATTAAACAAATACGGTGTTACTTTCTATTCCACTGGCGGAACAGAAACATTTATCAAAGATTTAGGTATAGATGTTGTTCCAGTTGAAGACCTCACCAGCTACCCTTCTATTTTAGGAGGTCGTGTAAAAACCTTACATCCAAAAGTATTCGGAGGAATTTTGGCGCGCCGCCCGCTTGAGTCGGATCAACAACAGCTTGCTCAGTATGAAATACCTGAGATCGATTTGGTTATTGTGGATTTGTACCCTTTTGAAGAAACTGTTGCTTCCGGTGCATCGGAACAAGATATTATCGAGAAAATAGATATCGGTGGAATTTCATTGATACGCGCTGCCGCTAAAAACTTTAACGATGTGGTTATTATCTCTTCCAAAAATGATTACAAAGAATTGGAAGAAATACTAGCAAACCAAGAAGGTAATACGTCGTTGGAACAACGTAAAGAATTTGCTAAACGTGCATTCAATACATCCTCGCATTACGATACGGCAATCTTCAACTATTTCAATCAAGAAAATCCGCTTCAGGTTTTTAAACAATCTGAGCAAAAAGCACAGGTGTTACGCTATGGTGAAAACCCGCATCAAAAAGGAGTTTTCTTCGGCGATTTGGACAAAATGTTTGACAAACTAAACGGTAAAGAATTATCATACAACAATTTGGTTGACGTTGATGCTGCCGTTGCTTTGATTGATGAGTTCACAGAGCCTACATTCGCGATCTTAAAACACACAAATGCTTGTGGAGTTGCCTCACGGTCAACAATCAAACAAGCTTGGTTAGATGCTTTAGCATGTGATCCGGTTTCAGCTTTCGGTGGAGTTTTAATAACGAATGGTCAAGTTGATGCTTCTACAGCTGAAGAAATTAATAAATTATTCTTCGAGGTATTAATTGCTCCTTCTTATTCTGAGGAAGCAATCGCAATCCTTACTGCAAAGAAAAATAGAATTATTTTGGTTCGTAAAGAGGTTGCATTACCCGAACAACAATTCAAAACTTTATTGAACGGCGTTATTCTTCAGGATATAGACAGTACGATTGAAGGCCCTGAGCAAATGGTTACTGTAACGATAGTAGAGCCTACCACAGAGCAGCTTCAGGATCTTTATTTTGCAAATAAAATTGTAAAACACACCAAGTCAAATACAATTGTATTTGCTAAAAATGGCACTTTATTAGCATCAGGAGTTGGCCAAACTTCCCGTGTCGATGCATTAAAACAAGCGATTGAAAAAGCGGTCTCTTTTGGTTTCGACCTAAAAGGTTGTGCAATGGCATCAGATGCCTTCTTCCCATTCCCTGATTGTGTTGAGATTGCTTCGGAAGCTGGAATAGCGACCGTATTACAACCTGGAGGTTCAATTAAAGATCAGCTATCAATAGACATGGCTAACGAAAAAGGAATTTCCATGGTGACGACAGGTGTTAGACACTTTAAACATTAAGCAGATTCCAACAATTTATAAAAAAAGCTACCTTAAAAGTAGCTTTTTTTATTTATCTAGTTTTCACAGACATATTTGGAACGCTTATACTGTTCCATCTCAGTATTGAGTTTGCGAATTGCATATCCAACAATAGCCACATCATCAATCCACCCACCGACCAGAATAAAATCCGGAATTGCATCGATCGGAGAAACAACATACACAATCGTTCCGATAATAATCGATAGATTCCATTTATCCATTTTATACTTTCCTGTAATTGTATCCTTGCACATCGCAATCAATACATTGAAATCATCCATGTAGCCCCCTAGATTCCTAGCTTTTGCCTCCGCCTGCACAAACTCGGACTCCGTAATCTTACGGTGTCTGAACTGCTCAAACATACCTTTCGCAATTCTTTTGATTCTATTGTTCATATTTCAAAATTAGTATTACTAATTTAACAATCCAAATCCCTAGATTCCAGCAGCGCTATACTAAAATTTACGTCGCCTGCTAATGGGACATTTCTAAGCGGTCAATTGATCAATATGTACAGCCATTCAGGTAGTACCTATTTGCATTTATAATTGAATTATTAGAATTTGACCGGAAGGAACAACAAAGAACAAACATAATTTTTATTATTTTTACAGATCGCTGTAGCAAAGTGTATCTTATCTCCGTATAATAGACAACACTAGCGCAATGTGTTTCACACAAAAAAATAGATTTTAATATTACACGGTTATGAAAAACTATAGATTTTTTAATTTTATTGCTATTGCATTAGCTGCTTTCTTTCTAACAAGCTGCCTAAAAGATAATGATGATCAACCGATTCCCGGTGCATTATTTACGATGGTCAACGGCTATAGTGATGCTAATGCAGTTATATACTACGCTGATGGAGGAGCACTTCAAAACCCCAATTACCCATTAGGATTTAAAAGTTATGCGCAAGTAGGCTTATTTACGGGAGCGCGTAAAATAGCAATTTCTGCTGAATATAACAGCGTCCTAACAGATACAACGGTTACAATAAAAGATAGTACAATATATACATCCTTTTTATTTGGAACAAAAGCCAAACCTGTTCAGGTAATCACTACGGATCGAATTAATAAGGACATCAAAAATACGGAGACCGGTTTACGCTTCTTTAATTTTGCTGAAGGCACAGATATGGTCAGCCTAAAAATAGGTGATCAGACTTCCCCTTCAGAATGGACAAACAGAGCAAAGGAAACACAAAATTCGGCGAGTGCCCATCAGGGATTTATCGCTCAAAAGAGCGGAACATTCACTGTCACAGCTCGTGATAAAGCCGGAAAGACAATTGCAACACGTAGCGACATTAAATTGGCGGAAGGTTATTATTATTCGTTAATACTCATCGGCAATGCAAATGATGAGAAGAAGCCATTATACATTGGTTTAGTTGCTCAAGCTGCAAATTAAAATACCCATATCTATATACTTTTTATAATAGCGGCCGTCATGTAAATATGATGGCCGCTGTTTTATTTTTAGTCTATACCGTACATATCAAGGATTCTCTTTAGGAGCAATTTTAGAAATAACATAAATATCCTCATTATCCTTTTTCATCTTATACTTCTCGCGTGCAATGCGCTGTACTTCCTGTGGATTTGATCGAATATCATTTATTGTTTTAATGATCGCCGCATTCTCCTTCAGGTAGAAAGATCGCTCACGCTCCAAATTCGCTTTTTGTTTTTGATAACTATACTGGGTAGCAAAGTCATTTCGATCAAAAAACAACATCCACACGAGAAAAGCCAAAGCGGCTAACAAATACTTATTTCTTACTAAAGACCACAATCGTTGCATAAGACAAAAATACTATTTAGCTTTTACACTTAGGATATTTTCTTCAAAAGTTAAACATCTTTGATTAAAGATATGGAATAATATATTCAAATTCATCATATACCTAGAATAATCTTATCTTTAACAGTTCAAAAACGATCATTGCAATGAAATATCCATATTTAAAATCGTAACGTGTTAAAAACTAAACCGGATATTTCATATGACCATTAAAGAATCAATCATTTAAATATGAAATACTATCTTATCGCGGGCGAAACTTCTGGGGACCTACATGGTGCCAATCTTATTAAAGCGTTAAAAATTGAGGACCCTCATGCAACTTTTCAAATCGTCGGGGGAAATCTAATGCAAGCAGAGGCTGGAAAAAAAGCACTGATACATACTTCAGAAATGGCTTTTATGGGCTTCATCGAAGTTTTAAAAAACCTGCCTAAGATATCAAAGAATCTCAAATTGGTCAAAAATGATCTATTAAAAGAAAAACCAGATGCTGTTATTCTGATAGATTTCCCTGGCTTTAATTTGA
Organism: Sphingobacterium sp.; assembly: GCA_031253985.1. Classification (GTDB taxonomy): domain Bacteria; phylum Bacteroidota; class Bacteroidia; order Sphingobacteriales; family Sphingobacteriaceae; genus Sphingobacterium. The sequence goes on along the minus strand of JAIRVH010000009.1, from coordinate 3,394 downwards.
AAATTGCTGATTTTGCAAAAAAGCATGGAATCAAAACATGCTATTATATTTCCCCTAAAGTGTGGGCATGGAACCAGGGGCGCGTAAAGAAAATCAAACGCATCGTAGACCATATGTTTTGTATTCTTCCTTTTGAGGTCGATTTTTACAAAAAATGGCGCATGCCCGTTGACTATGTTGGCAACCCACTTTTAGATGCAATTTCAAACTATAATTTCAATCCTAAATTCAGAGAGCAACATGGATTTTCGAAAAAACCGATTATCGCTCTCCTACCGGGAAGCCGGGAAATGGAAATCGCCAGTCTCCTTCCGATCATGGCCGAACTTCCCTTTTTCTTTCCCGTCCATCAATTTGTAATTGCGGGCGCCCCCAATTTTGAAGAAGCCTATTACAAGCAGTTCTTTAAAGGCATTGACATTCCTGTAATCTTTGATCAAACCTACGATATTCTCAATAACGCAGAAGCCGCTGTCGTTACCAGTGGAACGGCAACACTTGAGACAGGCATACTCAAAGTGCCGCAGGTTGTTGTCTATAAAGCCAATCCGATATCGGTATGGATAGCAAAAATAGTCATCAAGGTCAAATTCATCTCATTAGTGAATCTGATTAATAATTTTCTCTCTGTGCGGGAATTGATTCAGGAGGACTGTACTGCATACGATATTTCCTATGAAGTAGGTGAACTGATCAATAATAAAGAGCATAGAGCAAGTGTGATGGAAAACTATGATATTCTGGCAGAAAAACTAGGCTCTCCAGGTGCTTCGGAAAAAACAGCCAAATTGATCGTAAAATATCTCGCTAAAATTTAAACTCTTTTGCCTTTTATTTGTCAAACTACTAGTAGTCACAATTAATTAAAAGTTTTATGAAATCTAAAATTATTCTAGGCTTTTTCATTTGCTTTGCAATGGCCTTAACAGGGAAAGCACAAGAAACACAACATATTTCTAAACTGGAAATTGGCAAAAAGGCAAAAAAAAATATCGATAGCAGAGACTCTACGGTTGTTATGCATATTGATACCTTGATCATGAAAGATAATTCTGCCCTTTCTTTCTATGGTAAGAAAAATGTAAAGCTAACTGTTGGTTATGCTGAAATTGGAAATAAAGCAACGATTTATGGAACCGATGGGAAGAATAATGGTGCCAATTTTGACATCAATGCTAATTTCCAAAAATTAGGTTCTCTTTATATCATTGCAAAAGGAGATGACGCTTTCAATGGGACCAAAACCTTTCCAAATGGGAATGGAGGAAAAGTTAAAGTTACTTTAATAAATGGAAGTATTAAACCTCAAACAACAAACAAAAAAGCTGCAAATTATATTTATGGTGATGTAGCAGCAGGCGGCAGAGCCGTCAATGCAAACACAGACTTGAGAAACATCTATGATCGGATTAAAACCGCTCCTACCGGATTGAGAGGCTTGCCTCAAGGACAGATTTATTCTGGAAGCCCCGGAACTGAAGGGACATTTGAGCTTATTTCAACGCAATAAGAAATATTATTGAAATCAAAACAGCCGTATCATAAAAAATAATACGGCTTTTTTATCGTTTCCATATTTTATTCCCTACATCCTCTTTTTTTAAGTTCATAGGCCAATACCAATCGCGTCATCCGATCATATCGCGCTATGCCTTCCTGCTGATTGTTGTGTTTCAGGTACTGATTATAAAATATTCCCATCACATCGTCAACCCACCCCGTATACTGACTCCAGAAATACCTTTCTTTTTCCATATCGTTCAATACTTTCGCGCTTAATCTTCCCTTGTAATCCTTTCCTAAATCAGGATACATACCTTTCAGTTCACGTAACATATAAAGTGTCGTCTGTAAATAAGCTGAGTATCGATAAAAATTTTGAGGATGTTGCTCTAAGCGCACAAAAGCGATAAAATTTGCCTCATCTTCAAAACCAATGCCCTGTTGGTGCGCAAGCTCATGTACCGTGGTAAAAGGAATAAAGGTTGCCGGCATCGCAGTATTAACTTGTGCTTCGTGCGTAAATGGATTAAAATACCCCGAAACCCCAAAAAGAGAAACTATCCTGCTATTTAACGGAGATTTTGTTCCAATATGTGCCCGGGACAAGAAATATGCGAACGTTGTATCCTGTCCTACCCACTTATTCAAATCCTCTCGAATTGAATTTTTATGCTGTTCCCACTGCGATGGATCCACAGTTTCCCGTAGACTATTTGTACTATCCAGAAATCCATTCAATACGACAAGGTAGTCGGCCAGCTTTAAGCTATCAACTTGCAATTGTACATTTGTACTAATTGGCTTACGGTAATAATTCAAACCCCATGAGAGGTAAAAGAAAACATAGAGCCCTAATATCAGATTGATGATAAACATAAGCGAACGAAAAGAAGCCTTCCATCTTCCCTTCCATAAATTTCCGATCAGTTTAACGGCGAAATAGAACAGAAATATAACGACTGTGACATAAAATAGATCGCCTAAGCTAAAAGGAATATAACCAAAAATAATTCTTGGCACATAACTATAAAAGCGATAAAAACCTCGCGCGTAAAACACTTCAATCCACTGGCTATTTTTCTCGATCAAAGAAATAAGAAAAATCCCAATTAGAAGTAATACAGCCGTGGAACCAGCTATTCTATCGCGTTTTTCCATTCAGTAGCATATAAAATGATTAACTTTCGTTCTCAAAATAAACCTTATAATAATTCATGCCCTTATCCTCATCATAACCTTTCTCCAGATACTCACGCTTACCGTGAACATAGATATGGAAATTCTTATCGAGCTTTAACACAGATTTGTAGGAAGATTCCATCTTCTTCACGGCTTTATCTGCAATTTCAAAACTAGCCTGAAATGGAGAGTCAAATTCATCTTCAAAACCAGCTTTAAAATCATGGAATAAAGCTATCGCCTGTGGATTTCCCAATACCTGTTCTTCAAATTCCTCTTGAACAAAAGTTTCCTTTTCCTTAAAGTAATTCATTGATTTGTTCATTAAATCAATCTTATCTGCTTTTTCTAATTCAAACGTCTCATCTAGTTTTTCCTGAACAAAGTTCTTATAGACTTTCAGATAATTCCCTGTTTGATTGAAGTTATCGTTACGCACGCGCAGCTGTAGAAACTCATCTTTCCAGTATACTGCCTCCTGTTGACGGTTTGTCTGATCGAGAACCAGCACCTTATAACCTTCTTCTTCTTCTACATTGATAATAATACAGCCTTTGTCCAGTTTATTGATATTGATCGCCTCCTGCTCATATTCCAACATAAAAGCACCTTGCTCCGGATATACTTTCAAATAAGTCTCTTTATTCTCCGATTTGAATATACCAATGGCATCATGTTCTTCCCCTTCGATCTGTACATTCTTTAAGGCAAC
>JAIRVH010000207.1 GCA_031253985.1 Sphingobacterium sp. | reverse complement strand
TTAATGAAGAACATTTAAAATACAAAATAACAGATGGAAAAAGTTCAAAAAAGGACTAAAATTGTCGCAACATTAGGCCCTGCCTCGGCAGACAAACAAGTTTTGACCAACATGATTGCTAAAGGGGTTGATGTGTGTCGGTTGAATTTCTCTCATGGCAGCCAGGCAGATCACCTTAAGGTTATCGAAACTATAAATGCAATAAATAATGAAACAGGATTCAATGTTGCCATCTTAGCAGATTTACAAGGTCCAAAAATCAGGATCGGAAAAATGAAAGAAGGTGGTGCTATTCTCGTAAATGGTTCAAAAGTAGAAATTACAACACACGAACTGATCGGCGACGAAAACAGAATCTACATTACATACGAAAACTTTCCAAACGATGTTGAAGCCAACGAAATCATTTTACTTGATGACGGAAAACTTCAACTTCGTGTTTTAGAGACAAACCATAAAGATACCGTAACCTGTGAAGTAGTACACGGCGGAGTCCTTACTTCACGTAAAGGTGTTAATTTACCAAACACCAAAGTATCTATCCCTTCACTTACTGATGAAGATTTAGACAACTTGAACTTTGCCTTGGATCATGGGGCAGATTGGATAGCCATGTCATTTGTACGTTCGGCAGAAGATATTTTTCAATGTAAAAAAATTATTGAAGCGAAAGGAAGCCATGCACGTGTGATCGCAAAAGTTGAAAAACCAGAAGCGATTGAAAATATTGATGCAATCATCGAAGCAACAGATGCTGTTATGGTTGCCCGTGGAGACCTCGGAGTTGAACTTCCAATGGAAGAAGTTCCAGGACTTCAAAAGATCATCGTACAAAAATGTAGAGATCTTTCAAAACCTGTTATCATTGCCACACAGATGTTGGAAAGCATGATCACAACACCTCGCCCTACACGTGCTGAAGTAAATGACGTAGCTAACTCGGTATTAGATGGAGCAGATGCCGTAATGCTAAGTGGAGAGACGTCTGTCGGTGAATTTCCAGAAATCGTTATCGAAACAATGAGCAAAATTATTATCCACGTGGAACAAACTTCTTATCCTTATTATAATGAGAAAGTTAGTGAAATCCACGATGGAACGCTTATTCCGGATGCTATTTGCGCTTCATCAGTATATTTGGCACAAAAAACGGATGCCTCAGCAATCGCGGTATTAACCTCTTCGGGCGCTACAGCGTTTGAAATTGCAAGTTATAGACCGAATGTAGATATCTTAGTTTTCACAGGAACACAAAAACTTTTGAAACAATTAAGCCTACTATGGGGTGTAAAAACCTTTATCTATGACAAGTTCGAAAGCACGGATGGATCTATCCATGATGTCAACAAGTTTATTGTAAAAAATAACTACGTTAAACCAGGCTCAATTATCATCAACACGGCTTCGACTCCGTTAATTGAAAAAGGTAAAACAAATACTATCCGCGTTTCTCAGTTATAGGAAACATAGGATTAAGCAAAAAAAATAGCGTTCTAAATAGAACGCTATTTTTTTTGCTTCTTTGGATATAGGGAGTCTATTTTTAATTTGAAGTCCTTCACTTTCAGTGAATCTTCCAATAACCTAAATTGAGGGTTATCTGTCTTTTCACTTCCTTTAGGCATCTTTTCTGTTCCCGGCATAGGAGCTAGACCGTCCATGCGTTTTAACTTTTTAACAGGCATACGATACTTTCCATCTGCCGAATCCAATTTAAGAATAGGCATTTTTGATTCTCTTTCCTCAATTAAAGGAATCTGTGGTTTTACCTTAACCTGCCCCAAAGCGACGGTTCCGAACGAAGCCAATGTCAGTAATAATACGTAACTTTTCATCTGTATATCGTTATTTAAGAGTATCTAAATGCATATAAGTATAAGCAAACGGAAACACTCCGCTTATTCATTCCTGATTATTTTAAATCGCATTCAACAATATAGCTCACATCTACTCATGAATTCACGAGCTAGTTTATTCATTAGTCAAGTTCCATAGCATCGATTAAAAATCGACTACTATGGCCAGATTCACGGCATACCTCATCACTATGCACTAATTTACGAACAACAACACCTATATTTAAACAGATTGCTGTTAAACATTGTTAAAACGGCTTCAAAACACATCAGCATCTTTATATTTGTAACAATTTAAGAAAATGAGCTATTGCACCCTTATGACTCTTAGAATGGCAGAAGGCATGCAGGCACAAATGGTAAACAACAAACTGAGTGCTATAAACTTTGTGATACAATCAAAAACACATTTATTTAATATCCTATTCTTATGAAGAAAAATAGCATTGTATTAATCATTGGACTCATGTCATTAGCCCTAATCGGCGTATTGGCAATGCAATTCTATTTTCTGAGAGATTCTTATCGTCAAAAGTCCCAACTATTTGACGAGTCTGTCAATGCTGCAATTACAGCAGTTGCCGGAAAGCTCGAACGACGGGAAGTTGTTGACTTCGCTAAAGTTCAGCAAGAGCGTAATATCGAAAAATCCAAACAAGAACAAGCGAAACAACGCCTTTTGGCCGAGCAACTCGAAATTCAATATAGAATTGAAGAATTAAAGAACAAACAGCATACTGTTTTCTCCAACTTCAAGGAGCAAGAAGATCAATTACGCGCTTTGTACCCTAATGTAATTGAAATCAAAAATTCATTTTACGAGACATATATTAAAAGACCAGAGTACCAGAAATACATCAAATTTTCTGTTTCAAATGAACTTACCGACGACAATCTGGTACAAGCTTTTATCATGTTAAATGCCTCAAAGGTAGATGATCAGATTAGTGGAAAAGACGACAGCACACGGTTTGTTATCCCCTTGATGGATCCACTGGCCAATCAACAAACGAAATTCAGAGTAGCCACCCTCCCACCAAGAGAGAATGCGAAACTTGCGAAAACAATTTCTGATCTAGAAAAAAGATTGGACGTCCTGAACCGGAAAAACTCTTGGAGCGGTTTCAATGTATATGATTCAGTAGCCATGCTGGGAGGTAAAAAAGCAGATTATATTGAAGATGTCGCTATCGGAATGGAATTGGCAAAACGGCCGTTAAAAGACCGGTTGAACGTCATCATCGTACAGGAGCTGATCAAAGATGAGTTGGCCCAACGCGATATTAAAGCGCCTTTTAACATTGAAATATGGAGTACCAACAATATATTACTCAATAATATTCTAAACGAAGCAACCTTAAATAACACAACAAACACAACAAAATACTCTACTGCTCTTTTTAAAGGCGATATAGGCGCTGCACCGGGAAAATTAACGATTTACTTCCCCAATAAAAAGGCAATAATTGCAGATAATATGGGCTATTTGCTACTACCTATGCTGGCATTGCTTTTCTTATTGGTAGGTTGTTTTGCCTATACACTGATTATCATCTTCAGACAGAAGAAAGTTTCGGAGATGAAAACAGATTTCATCAACAACATGACCCATGAGTTTAAAACGCCTGTTGCAACAATCATGATTGCAAGTGAATCGCTAAAAGATCCTGATATCAATGCAGACCATAAACGCGTTCAAAAATTGGCCAATATCATCTATGATGAAAATGTTAGGCTTGGGAATCATATTGAGCGGGTACTCGACTTAGCAAGACTAGAAAAAGAAACCCTAAAACTTGACCAGGTAGAGGTACACATCAATGATCTGGTTTCTGCCGTAACAGACAGCATGCAGCTACGTATGCAAAATATTGGCGGGAAATTCAGTATAGACCTTGCTGCTACCAAGGATATTGTTATCGGTGATGAACTGCATTTTTCCAATGTATTTTACAATCTACTCGACAATGCAATCAAGTACAGTAAAGGTGATTTGCATGTCAATATTAATTCAAAAAATATTGGCGATACCATAGTCGTTACCATAGCTGACAACGGTATTGGTATGAGCCGTGATCACCTTCAAAAGATTTTCGATCAGTTTTACCGCATCCCAACGGGGAATGTTCACAACGTCAAAGGATTTGGCCTTGGTTTAAGTTATGTACAGGACATCCTCAGAAGACTGAACGGAAAAATTACAGTTAGAAGTGAAAAAGATAAGGGCACGACCTTTGAAGTAATTTTGCCTATTAAAAAATAAGACGTTCCTTTTTTGTATATTTCCTCTGTATAGCAACCGCGACGGTCGAGGAAAGTCGGCCTTAAAGGCTTATCAAGATCAAGGAACATAAGTGAAAATTAATATATTCATTATGCAAAAGATATTATTAGCAGAAGATGATCCTAATTTGGGGGATCTTTTAAAAGACTATCTCGAATTAAAGGGAAAATTTGACGTCACATTGTGTACCGATGGTGATGAAGCAATTTCTCAATTCAAAAAAAATAATTATGACCTCTGTATTTTCGATGTCATGATGCCCAAAAAGGACGGCTTTACAGTTGGACGTGAGATCAGAAAAACAAATAATACAGTTCCCATTATCTTTGCCACTGCAAAAGGCATGATGGAAGATAAAACCGAAGCCTTTGAACTGGGCGGTGATGATTATATCACCAAGCCTTTTCGAGTGGAAGAACTATTGCTCCGCATCAATGCATTGCTGAAACGCAGTGTTCGGGATAAGGAGGACGAAGTGGTGGCTGATAAATTTGAAATAGGTGATTATTTCTTCGATTACACAAGTCAGCAGATCTCCTACAAGGGACAGATGCAAAAACTATCGACGAAAGAAGCTGAACTACTTCGCCTACTTTGTTTAAAGAAAAATGATGTTCTGACTCGAGAAGAAGCCCTATTAAAAATATGGCATGATGACAACTACTTTACAGGTAGAAGCATGGATGTATTTCTCAGCAAGCTTCGTAAATATCTAAAAGAAGATAGTAAGGTTGAAATTGTCAATGTGCACGGAAAAGGTTACAAACTTTTGGTGAGCTAAAAAAAGGGGGAATGCGGAATATGAGCATTCCCCCTTTTTTTGCCTTGCAAGGCGTAGATCCATTGGATAAAATAATCTATGGATGAAAAGAAGAGAACAAAACAATTTCATCCTTAGGAGAATATAAAAAACAGACGCACTTTTATAAAAAATTTGCATTTCAAAAAGAAATGTTCTAACTTAGCGTCGCTTATAGAGAAAGGCAGAGGGAATAGACCCGATGAAGCCTTAGCAACCTGTCCCTTGACAAGGTGCTAAATTCTACCCTACTTGATATGGGAATGATAAGCCGAAGTCACCGAATTCTAGTGTGTCCTTCTCTCTCTAGCAAGAAATATAGTTGAAAAAGAAATATTAAAACATTCATTATGTTATTGACTAACAATTTAGGTTACCCTCGTGTGGGCGCGTTTCGCGAATTGAAAAAAGCCAATGAGGCCTATTGGGCTAAAAAGTCTTCCGTTGAGGAATTATTGGACACAGCAAAAAAAATTCGTGAAGGCAATTGGAAAACACAAAAAGATGCTGGAATAGATTTGATTCCTTCCAACGATTTCTCTTTTTACGATCAAGTATTGGATTTAACTCTTACTGTTGGCGCAATTCCTGCTCGTTACCATTCTTTATTGAATAAAGTAGACAACAATTACAGTTTAGATCTATATTTTGCAATGGCTCGTGGTTTCCAACAAGAAGGAATCGATGTGACTGCAATGGAAATGACCAAGTGGTTGGACACAAATTACCACTACATGGTGCCAGAATTCACAAAGGATCAGGAATTCAAATTGACTTCTGAAAAATTCTTAAATGAATATAACGAGGCAAAATCATTAGGTATCGAAACTAAGCCAGTTTTACTAGGCCCAATTACTTACCTTTTGATCGGTAAAGAAAAAGAAGCTGGTTTTGACCGTATCGATTTATTAGATAAACTTGTTCCAGTATATGAACAAATTTTATCAAAATTAGCTGCTGCTGGCGCAAAATATGTTCAGATCGATGAGCCTTTCTTGGCACTGGATTTAGATCCTAAAGTAAAAGCTTTGTATCAACCTACTTTCGAGAAGTTAGCTGCTGCAGCCAAAAACATCAAATTGATCGCTACAACTTACTTTGAAGCATTAAAAGACAACGAAGATATCGCAGTTAACTTGCCTATCCATGCGTTACATTTAGATCTTGTACGTGGCGAAAACCAATTGGATACGGTATTAGCTAAAGTTCCTGCTTCATTGACGTTATCTTTAGGTATTGTTGAAGGCCGTAACATCTGGAAAAATGATTACGAAAAATCATTGGTTAAAATCAAACAAGCTGTTAACGCATTAGGAAAAGACCGCGTATGGGTAGCTCCATCTTCATCTCTGTTGCACGTTCCTTTTGATTTGGACAATGAGCACAACGAACAGTCATTACCTGCTGAAGTGAAAAACTGGTTAGCATTTGCAAAACAAAAATTAGCTGAAGTAAAAGACTTAGCAGTATTGGCTGAAGGTGAAGTTGATGCTGAAACAGCAAAACGTTTTGAAGCAAACAAAGCTGCAGCCGAAAGCCGCCGCACTTCTCCTTTGATTCACAAACCAGAGGTTAAAACACGTACAAGCAATATCACTGATGACGATGCAAAACGTACTTCTGTATTTGCTGACCGTAAAGCAGCGCAACAAGCGAAATTCAACTTGCCAGCGTTCCCGACCACAACTATTGGTTCATTCCCACAAACGAAAGATGTTCGTAAATGGAGAGCGGATTTGAAAAAGGGTGCAATTACGCAAGCTGAATACGATAAAGCAATCGCAGAAGAAACTGAAAATACCATCCGTCTTCAAGAGCAATTGGACATTGACGTATTGGTACACGGTGAATTCGAACGTAATGACATGGTTGAATACTTCGGTGAGCAATTAGCCGGTTACGCTTTCACACAAAACGGTTGGGTTCAGTCTTACGGTTCACGTTGTGTTAAACCTCCAATTATCTATGGTGATGTTTACCGTCCAGAGGATATGACTGTACGCTGGTCTTCTTATGCACAATCATTGACAAACCGTCCGGTTAAAGGTATGTTGACTGGTCCTGTAACAATCTTACAATGGTCTTTCGTACGTAACGATCAACCGCGTTCAACAACGACCTATCAAATTGCATTGGCAATCTTAGATGAAGTACAGGCGTTGGAAAAAGCAGGTATCAAAATCATCCAAATTGATGAGCCAGCTATTCGTGAAGGGTTACCTTTGCGCAAAGCTGATCAAAAAGATTACTTAAACTGGGCAGTACGTGCTTTCCGTGTTTCTTCATCAAACGTGGAAGATGATACACAAATCCACACGCACATGTGTTATTCAGAATTCAATAATGTAATCGAAGATATCGCTGCAATGGATGCCGACGTTATCACGATCGAGACGTCACGTTCTCAAATGAAATTATTGAACGCTTTCGCCGGTGATTTCAAATATCCAAATGATATTGGTCCAGGTGTTTATGATATTCACTCACCACGTGTACCGAGCAAAGACGAAATGGTCGATCTATTGCGCAAAGCAAAAGCAGTAGTTCCAGCAGAACAACTTTGGGTTAACCCTGACTGTGGTTTGAAAACTCGTGCTTGGCCAGAAACCAAAGCGGCTTTAGAATCTATGGTAGAGGCTGCCAAAATCTTAAGAGCAGAATAATTCTTAAACTATATTGATAAAGCCCAAGCTGAAATTTCAGCTTGGGCTTCTTTATTGACCCTCGTTCAAAACAAAAACTGTTATCCCGATAGTGTGAGGCTATTTTCGGCTGTTCTTCCTTTCTTTCTTATTCTCTTTTTCACTCCCATTCTTAATTTCCTGTTTCCCTTTAATCCGATCTTCAATCGACTTCAGGCTTGACGAAAAATCGAGATCAACATTTTCAAGTTTTGCCTTCTTTAACGCCTTCAAAGCCTTTTTGTATTTTCTCAACTTTTCGAATAGAAGTGCTTTCTTGATCCAGATCCCCGTCAAGGACATGGCCGGAAGTGTCAACGCAAATTTGATTGTCTTTTTTGCTGCTTCATATTCCCCCATATCAATCAAAGTCTGAATGAAATAAGGGTATACTTCAAGTGCATGCACATTATGCGTCAAAGCTGCCTGAAAATATTGCTTTGCCTGTGCATAATCAAACAGCTGTTCCGCATGAACCCTTCCCATTAAACACAAAGCCATTGTATTGGATTCATCGTATGACAAGGCATACGATAAAGATTCCAAAGTTTCCTCCAAATAAAAAGGATAGTTATCCAGTGCCTGAAGGACATATTTATTTACTGAATTCATAAAATTTTCTAAAACATTACATAGTATCCAGCTTGTACAAGTACCTCGAAAGTTGCTGGATTTATTCAAACTCCCTAATAAGCTAAATGACATTGGCACAACAGCGTCTAGTATAGACACTTATTATTTAACCAATAATCAACAGTTATTGACTTAGCATATCAAGAAAGAAGACTAAGAAAGAGCTGTATTCCGAAGAATATTCCCGAGAATCTTCTCTGAGGACGAAGCGGGATTTTTCATTGTTACAAACATATTCTTCCGTTTTTAATTAACTATTCTATTAAGCTGCAAAGATCCAAAATATTTGTCAAACTACCAAAAACTTTTGATTACTAATCCGTTATATCTTCTAGCATGATATTGGCATATTATTGTCACATCAATTTCGCTGAAATTCAACGACTATTTCCTCATATTTGGATTATGGAAAGTCAATCAGCTAATCAATTAATCAAACTATCAAGAAAACGTAAGGGATTAACGCAGCAGGAACTCGCCGATCAGGCGGGTGTATCCTTAAGAACAGTGCAACGCATAGAAAAAGGCACGGAAGAAATCAGTGGATTTAGTCTCAAACAAATCAGTCAAATTTTGGAAATACCTTTAGAACAACTCATTATGCCAAATGTAAATCAAATCAGTATTGACAACAATCAAACAGGAAGTATTAAAGCTTTATATTTAGCATCGCTCACCTTTCTGGTCAATCCATTATTGGGACTATTAGTCCCAGCTATCATGGGATATACGAAACAAAACAAAGATGCATTATACAGTAAGCACCTAAAAAGAATAATTGTAATACATGCTATTGGACTATTTTTTCTAGGAAGTTTTATAGGCTATATCATTATTGCAGATTTTTTTAAGATAGCACTACCGTCTTTTTTAAACGATATCTTCAATAGCGCTTATTTTTTACTCATCCCAGTATGCTATTACATCGTGATTCTAACGTTTACTATTTCTAATTATATCGCAATAAGGAAGGCCAAGCTCAGTTCCGCAAACTAAACCGATACAAATGAATCTGTTGCGATCAAAATCACAGCGGTTTCTTTTGAACGATCAATATCCAATCATTCTCCAGCAACAGATAGCCTGTTTCATAAATAAAGCTATAGGTCTGTCCCTTGTTATTGGAAAAAGTATGTGTATGGAACTTAAAATCAAACCCCAACCGCTTTAACTTTTCCCGTTGTATCTTGACCATACCCTCTCCACTCAACGCATCCAATAAAATACGGCGGTTTTTTCGTAGTATATTATTCACATTTCGGACCAAGTTTACTTGGTCACTGTTTAATTTATTATTATAGGCATTCCGACATGCGTCATCACAGAATCGCTTGTCAGAACGCCCATATATACTTTTGCCACACTCAAGGCAGGCTCTATCGACAGAACTCATAACAGACATTTAAACGACAACAAACGGTTACAATCGACTATAGTCGAATACAAATGGTAAATAGACGACTATAACTTCCTTCCCTTTGCATCTTTGCTCAGGTCATTCAATAGTAATAATCAAATGACTGTCAACTAAAATAAGAATTATTAAAAACATTTAAAAATCAGACAAATGAGCACATTACGCAACAAAGTACAATTGGTTGGGCATCTAGGTAATGACCCATTAATCAAAACAACCGCCACAGGCACAACCTATTCCATCCTCCGTCTTGCCACAAACGACCTCTTCAAGAACAAAGCTGGGGAATGGGTCGAAGAGGTTCAATGGCATACGCTGGTAGTATGGGGAAATCAGAACAATACCATTGAAAAGAAATGCCAGCGTGGCACTAAACTTATGGTCGAAGGCAAACTTACTTATCGCAATTACGAAAATGCCGATGGCATAAAACAATATGTTACGGAAATTAAGGTGGATAGTTTTATGGTACTCTCAAGCCCTAGCGGAAACAAGGAAGACTGTCCTATTCCTCCAGATGAAAACGAAGATGATCTTCCCTTCTAAAATAGTCGAAAAAAGCAGGGTAGTTCAATGCACTCTGCTTTTTCTATCGTTATCAAATTATTTTACTAAACTAGCAGTCAATTCTCTGCCTAAGCTCTCCGCATATTCTTTCCACAGTTTTGCATCTTCGGGTGTAAATTTAGACACAGCTTCGTTTTCTTTAGTGGCCCACTCCTCCCGTTTTGAAGCAAGCTCCTTGAGTTTAGCAACATCGCCGCTTTTAGCAACGGAGACAAATTCCTTAATATATTTTGTATAATCTTCCGCTAATTTTCGTGTCTCAGGAGAACTAAATTTAGGAATAGCAACTTCTCCTGCGGCATTCCCAACAATCGCTTTGATTGTATCTTTTTTTACGTCGACATGAACAGTCGTATCTTTTACTTCCACTTCTTTCGTATTGGAATTATTACAAGAAATAATCAAAAATCCAGCAATTACTGCTAACAAGGTTACTTTTTTCATCTTTTCAAACTTATTGTTCATCAATAATGATTTATGAGTGTGCGCTAGAGATTTATTCGGACCGATTTTGCTTACTGCCCCCGATTAAACTCGATCAAATTTACCGTACAATTTCCAGAAAAATTCTTTCTCACCTAAAGTGAAATCAACTTTTTTCCAGGCATTTAATAACAAACTGATCTCCTTGTCCTGTAAGCTGTACTTTCCAATGAAGAATTCTTGGTCGGAAAAACACAGGCCAAAGGCATTGTCCAGGGTATGTAAGCTCTGCACGTCAACTTCTTCAAAAAACAAAATGGATTGGGAGTTAGCAAAAAAATCATTGGGTACAGGAATAGCATCAGAATATTCAATAGCAATAAAACGGTTTCTACTTTGCAAAGGGAATTCAATTACCGGGAGTTCGTCTAATTTTACAAAATGGGAACTCGCTTCAAAAAGAACATCCCGTTCCAAAAGAGGAATTTGCACAAACCTTTTACGCCCAATGACAGGGCTATTGGGCTGGAAGTAATCATTGAAATTAAGAATTTCATTGACGGATAGATTTTTCTCAATGAGATGTTGCACAGGAATGCCAAAATAATTTGCAATTTTAAGAACGATCTCAATTTTTGGTTCCGCACGCATTTCTTCGTAAGAAGAAATATTACCTCTAGTAAGATTAAAAACATCCCCAAACGCCTGCTGGCTCATACCTTTCACTTTTCTTAATTTCTTAATATTGTTTCCTACGTTACTCATTCTTAAAAAAAATTGAATTTTTATTGCAAAATATTTTTGCATTTTACTATCTTTATGCAAAGAATATGTGCAATATATAAAAAACTTGATTATGTACTTCTCAAAAATTGAAAATTATATCGCCAATATCGGTTATAAGATTACCCATAAGGATACAAAAGAAGGAATCTTTGTCATCGAAAATGAAGATGACGGAATTCGCAACCTCATCGTAGGCATTGCACAGCCCATCCTAATTTTTGAGCAATATCTGTTTACGATCAGCAACGAGACCATGGATATGTTTAAATCACTATTAATAAAAAACAGGGATATCATACATGGCGGATTTGCATTAACAGAAGATGGTACCAAAGTCATATTTAGGTATACCTTACAAATACATAATCTCGATCAGAATGAATTTGATGCCGCCATCAATTCGCTGAGCCTTTTGATGAGTGAATATTATAATCAGTTAATAAGTTTTTCAAAATTATAGAATAATGAATATTTTTAAGAGAATTTTCAGAATCGGTCAGGCAGAGATCCACGCAGTCGTGGACAAAATGGAAGACCCTATCAAAATGACGGAGCAAGGTATCCGTGAAATGAAAGATGACCTAGAACAGTCGCTAGAAGCATATGCGAAAGTGAAAGCCTTAGCGATACGTACCCAAAACAATGGTGAAAAGAAAAAAGAAGAAGCCAATGAATTTGAAAACAAAGCAGTTCTATTACTACAAAAAGCACAAAAGGGCGAGCTAACAGTAGAAAAGGCAGAAGGTCTAGCAAAAGAAGCACTGTTATTGAAAAAACAGTTGTTGATCGAAGCGGGAGAATTGGAGAAACAAGCGGTGATCCACCAAAGTTCGGCCGATGAGCTTCACAAAAATGTAGACATTCTCAAATTCAATATATCAAAATGGGAAAGTGAGCTATCCACATTAAAAGCGCGTGTAAAAGTATCCAACGCTGCTAAAATGGTCAATAGACAGCTTGCCAATATCGATTCCAATAGCACGATTTCCATGTTAGAGCGTATGAAAGAGAAAGTCGAAGAAGACGAAGCTCTAGCCAAGGCCTATGGCGAGATCGCATTAGGCAACAAGAGTAAAGTTGATGAAATTAACGAGACAATAGGCGGATCTGACGCTGTTAACAACGAATTGGAAGAACTTAAAAGAAAATTAAATATTGATGAAAAGATTTGAGTATAAAACACTGAAAATCGAACCAAAGGGTTTCTGGGGTACTAAACTGGATCCCGAAAAAATCGATGAAATCTTAAATGACCTTGGAAATCAAGGCTGGGAATTAATAGCTATGCAAGATCTTGAGGTAAATGGCAACTCCTGGTCTTTCCATTACACATTCAAAAGAGAAAGAATTTAACAGTAGCAATATGACAGAACTAATCAATATCTTATTTAATCCATTATCCAATGGAATCATGACAGTCTTGACAGGTATGTCTGTTGTATATTGGTTATTTATGTTTCTGATGGGTGACGGAGTCCATCTATTTGATGCAGATGCGGATATAGACCTCCACCCCACTCCTGATGTCACAGATGTAGATGGCTCACATGATATCGCAACCGAAGGGGTTGACCATGCACACCATCATCATGCGGATACAGATGGTCATGGAGAACCGGGCTTCTTTGCAAAAGCAATGGACTACATCAACGTCGGCAAAGTGCCCATCATGCTTATTGTAACGCTGTTTAAATTTATAGGCTGGATAATTACCATTGTCTCTTCACTCTTCATCGACGTTGCTTCATGGGGAATAAAGTCTGTACTGATCCTAATCCCCGTTTTCATTGTCACATTTATTTTAATGCATTTTCTGACCAAACCCCTAGCTAAAATGTTCAAAAATATAGGCTACAACGGCGAAGAAAGTCATGATTTTCTTGGCCGTATGGGCAAGATGAGGGCTAGCATTGAAGGCAAAAAAATAGGTTCTGCGGAATTTATCATTCAACAGGATCCTATTCGCCTCAATGTTGTCAGTCACAATGGGGAAAAAATCAGCTATGGAGATGATGTTATTATTGTTGACGAATCCAAAGACAAAAAATATTACTATGTGACCAAAGAAATCACGATGGACAATATTTGAGAATTCAAAAATAAAAATCTTGCGAATCAAGAGTAAAGAAAAACCTCAAGATCCAATATTAAAATCTAAATAAATACAAATCATATGCTATATCAACCTCTTTTATTTTTAAGTGGCTTAAACGGAATTATACTACTAATTGTCGGGTTAGCTGTCTTTTTAATTTTTGCATTCTTTGTTGTATTGAGTGCATTCTATAAGAAAATTCCGCAAGGAAAAGCGATCGTCCGCACCGGTGTTGGTGGTACAAAAGTAGCATTCAACAAAGGAATGTATGTTGTACCTGTATTTCACAAAATGGAGATCATGGACATCTCCATCAAAAAGATTGAAATCGCCCGTATGCAAGGTGAAGGTTTGATCTGTAAAGACAATATTCGTGCAGACATCAAAGTTGCGTTCTTCGTCCGTGTCAACAAAAGCGTGGATGATGTGATCAATGTTGCCCAAAATCTGGGCTGTGACCGTGCAAGTGAACCCGAGACGTTAAAAAGTATTTTTGAATCTAAATTCTCAGAGGCCCTAAAAACAGTCGGAAAGAAATTTGATTTTATCGAATTATATGAAGCCCGTCGCGAATTCCGTGATGAAATTCTAGACATTATCGGAACAGATCTAAATGGCTATATATTGGACGATTGTGCAATCGATTACCTTGAACAGACCGATATCGAGCACCTTAATCCCAATAATATCTTAGACAGTGAGGGCATCAAAAAAATCACGGAGTTAACAGCCAAACAAAATATCAATGCTAACTTCATCCGTCGTGACGAAGAAAAATTAATCAAAAAACAAAACGTAGAAGCAAGGGAAGCGATTCTAGAATTAGACCGTCAGCTTGCCGAAAAAGAGGAAAAGCAAAAACGCGAGATTGACAACATCAAAGCACGTGAAGAAGCTGAAATTGCAAAGGTCCGCGAAGAGGAACGCCTGAAATATGAAAGCGTCCGGATTGCTACCGAAGAACAATTAGCGGTTCAGGAAGAGAATAAACTACGTCAGATTATCATTGCGGAGAAAAATAAACAACGCACAGATGCTGTGGAAGCAGAACGTGTAGAGAAAGATCGCGCCTTAGAACAGACAGAACGCGAGCGCATTGTTACCTTGGCCCAAATCGACAAAGAACGTTCAATCGAGACCGAGAAGAAAAGTATTCAGGGGGTTATCAAAGAGCGTGTACAATTGGAGAAAGGCGTTATTGAAGAACAACAAGGCGTCCGAGACATCGAAGTATTCCGTGAAGTGGAGCGGAAGAAACAGGCGGGTGTTATTGCTGCATCGCAAGAAGCCGAAGAAAAATTAATTTCTACTGTTAAAGCTGCCGAAGCAGCAAAAATCGCCGCGGAACAGGAAGCAGAGAAAAAAGTCATCGATGCTGAGGCTGCTCGTAAAATTGCCGAAAAACGTGCTCAGGAATTATTGATCGATGCGGAAGCGAAAAAAGAAGCGTCACTCAAAGAGGCAGAAAGTCGTAAGATTATCGCCGAGGCACAAGCCAAAGAAGAAGCAGCGCTTGGCTTGTCCGAAGCCGAAGTTATGGTTGCCAAAGCTGAAGCTGAAGAAAAACAAGGTACTGTTGAAGCTAACGTAATTGAGAAGAAAGCGGAAGCGATGCGTAAAGAAGGCTTAGCACAGGCGGAAGTGGTGCGTGAGAAAGCGCTTGCTGAAGCCAAAGGTATCGAAGAGAAAGCTGAAGCGATGAAGAAATTAGATGGTGTGGGCAGAGATCACGAAGAATTCAAATTGCAATTGCAAAAAGAACGTGATATTGAACTCGCACACATCAATATCCAAAAAGACATTGCGCAAGCACAAGCTGGCGTGTTGTCAGAAGCACTTAAAACGGCAAAAATCGATATTGTTGGTGGAGAAACCATGTTCTTTGAGAATATTGTACGCCAAGTTTCCAATTCCAAAGGTTTTGATCACTTGATTGACAACTCCAAACATGCCACAGATATTAAGAATTCACTTATAGGCCCAGATGGACAAGGAGACCTCGCAGAGAAGGTCCGTGGATTAGCCGATAAATATGGGATTTCTACAAATGACATCAAGAACCTCACCGTTTCAGCAGCACTGATTAAACTTCAACAAGCGGCTACAGACGCCGAAAATGGTGAAGATACTAGCTTTATCAATTCTTTGTTCGGATTGGCGAAGAATTTAGGGATATCTAATAAAAAACTGTAAATATTTCCATCATCTTGAGCCTAGCAAAGAATTTAATCGCGACAGGCTCAAGATATTTTCTGAAAAATTTAGACCAGACGTAAGATGCGTTTTATCCTATTCTCTGTTTTTATATTCTTAAATACATTACTTGCAACAGCACAGACCGTTCAGCAAAGATTAGATTCATTGTTCCAATCGCTCAATCAAGACGGTGAACTCAGTGGAGCATTCTTAGTGGCCGACAGTGGTAAAGTTGTTTTTGAAAAATATTTAGGTTTTCAGGATGCCTCCAAAACAAAAAGGATAACGAACAATAGCCGATTTGAGTTGGCTTCTGTCAGCAAACAATTTACGGCAATGGCCATTATGCAATTAGAAGAACAAGGTAAGCTATCTTATGAGGACGATATTATCAAATATTTTCCACATCTAAAATTCAAAAATGTTCGTGTTAAGCATCTATTACGTCACACCTCGGGGATACCAGATTTCTTCAGTTTTCCCGAAAAATGGATTGATACGAAGAAAATAAATAACAATAGTGATATTCTTAAAATACTAGAAAAACATTCAGATTCTATTTCATTCAAACCAGGTGAACAATGTTCTTATTCAAACACCAATTACCTGCTCTTGGCAATGATTGTAGAAAGAGTTTCTGGCCAACCATTCGCTGTGTATATGCAGCAGCGCATATTCAAGCCAGCTGGAATGCCACATACCTCAGTATTCTCTGCACGTTCTCCACAAGCGGATTTAAAAAACTATGCAAAGGGAATGATCTATAATATTGACAATAAGAAATTTATAAACATAGATGATTTTGATACTTATAAATATACGACCTATTTTGATGGCATCAATGGGCCATATGGGATAAGCAGTACAACGGAAGACATACTAAAGTGGAACCAAGCTCTTCAGAACCACACGCTATTAAAACGGGAAAATTTTATAAAAGCAATTTCGAGCGACACGCTTACTAATGGAAAACTGATTAGCCGGCATCATATATACCAAGGTTTAGGCTGGGAATTTATGGATAGTACCAATAATAAGAATAAAATGCATTTTCATACAGGAGGTTACCCTGGTTATCAAACTATCTTCGTCCGAAATCCAGAAAATCAATGGTATTTTGTGGCTTTGATAAATAAATCAAATACCATAGGAGTTTTTCCTTTGACTATGGCTGTAGCAGCAATCCTAGAAAAAAATGAGACTCTTCCTTTAATTGAAAGAGAGAAACTTACAGGTGCTATCACGCTCGTTGAGTCCCAGATAAAACAGTTATTGGGAACATATGAGTATACGAAACAGCCTGATTTGAAGTTTAAAATTACAGCAGATGATAGTGGTAATCTATTTGCCCAATTATCGGGACAAGCCGCCATTGAAGTCTATCCCAAGAATAATCTGGAGTTATTTTATACTGCTATACAGGCCATGCTGAAATTCAGCAAAGAAAATGATGAGGTATCAACATTGACCTTATATCAAAATGGTCAAGAGTTAACATTCAATAAAGTGAAATAAGCGAAAGAACAAGCTGAAACTTATGCCAGAAGAAAACGTAATAAATCAAAACGACTCCCTTGACCAAGGTTCATACGAGATTATTCGAAAGCGACTATTTACACAAAAAGAAGAGCTTTCCGCCAAACTCCAGCAGCTAAATAATGCCCGCAAGGAAGTATTTAATGCGACAAGTTTTATACTCAAGGCCAATCAACGGATCACCACAGAAAATAACTGTGTTGCTCGTGGTATTTTAGCCCTCGACAATCTATGTATATTCGGTTATAACGTCCATTTTGGGTTACGTACCGAAATTAAACTCGAAGATGTTTTCAGTGTATATACATTCGAAAACAATCAGTTTATCCCACAATCACTCGATCTGATCAATGATCCTAATTTCATTGGCGATTATCAAAATTTATATAAATACTATCGCGACTCGATCTTTTCCAAGTTTCGACGTACGGAAAACTATCTTTACATGATCTTTCAGACCAGCAAAAATCCTGCTGACCTGAAAGCATTCAAGTGGTTGATTAAAGACGGGAAGCTCCAATATCAGGACGACCGCAGCATCCATGAGGTCAAATTGCCCAACCAATTTGAATTTGACTGGACAAAAACAACTTTAGAAGACCGTCGCCTTGGAAAACACCCGCACATATCCATTAAGGATAAAATCTTTATAGAAGCGATCAATGGCGATATTACGTTCAAAATTGAAAACAATACCGATACGGGGAAAGGAATCTTCTCCGAAAAAGTTTCAAATGCCGACCAACAATTGGACGATGCAGATTATTACTATGCAGACCTCGGCAATCTGATTGCTGTCCGTATCAAGCCCTATCAAGAGGATTTCCGCGCATTTGTCTACAACCAACGGACCAAAGAGGTTGTCAATCTCAAATCGCTCAATGAATCAGCGATTTTGCTGCCCGACAATCAAGGTATAATTTTTTCCAATGGATACTATTTACAGAACGGCACGCATAAAATCTTTGACGTCCAGTTTGATCAAGTCACCTTTCTTCGGCGAATAGCATCGCCAAACGGTGAAGATTTTCTATATATCTTTTGTCAGGAGGAAACGAACACCTACATCTTACTGTCGTATAATATCATTCAGCAGCATGTTGAAACCCCGATCGTGTGCAATGGTTTCACGCTTTTTAAAGACGGTAGCTTAATTTACTTCCGCACAGAGGCCGAAGCGACAAGGCATCATCAGGTTCAGATTTGGGAAACCCCGTACATGGCCATACTCAAAGAAAATGAACAGAAAAAGGATGATCCGCTCTATAAAGTCGGCAATAAGCAGATCGTGCAGGCCATGGCCGAAGCCCAAGAAGTCATTCAACTGATCAATAAAGAAGATAGTTATGAGGGCTTATATGAAGACATTCTAAAAAAATCAACCGTTCTGCTCGACTCTTATTTTTGGATAAAGGATGATGCGCTGGCAAATCTTGGTCAGCCCTTAACGCAGATCAAGGAGGTTGCCAATACTGCTATTGACGAATTTGTTAAAGTGCAGGCTCAACGCAAATATGCGGCAGAGCTCAATGCCAATGCGGACAAGAAAATGGAGGAGCTTACTTTTTCCATTAATAGCACAGTTGTCGAAAAACTTGACCAGCTTGTCCATCAACTTGCGGATTCACGCCGTTTACAAGGAGAAATCATTGATCTCAAAAATGTCAAATATATTGACATTGCCAGAATAGACAACCTGCTCGAAAAGTTGCAGGCTATCACTACTGAGCTCGCTGAAAAAACGATTGCTTTTTTATTGCGCGATGAAGCCCTTCTGCCCTACGAGCAAAAAGTTGAACAGCAAAAAAACAACGTTTTAGCAATTGTTAAGGTATATGACGCCAAAGCAATTGAAGAAGCGAATTCGGCCATATCGAGTGAATTGGAGTTACTAATCGATATTCTAAACAGTTTAAAAATCGACGACTCCACCCAAACGACCAAAATCATTGAAAAAATCTCGGTGATTTTCTCTTCGCTAAACGAAGTCAGGGCACAGCTCACACGAAAACTCAACTCGCTAAAAAGTACAGAAGCCATCGCAGAATTCTCTGCGCAATTGACGTTACTGGAACAGTCTGTAACGAATTATCTTGAACTTTCTACAACCACCGAGAAAGTAGATGAGTATTATACCAAGGTTATCGTTCAGCTTGAAGAACTTGAAAGTAAATTTTCTGAGTTTGAGGACTTCGCTTTAAAGATTGCTGATAAACGCGATGAAGTGATCAAAGCGTTCAATTCCCGTAGAGAGCAGATCGTTGAACAGATCAACAAACGTACTTCTTCTCTCGAACAAATAGGGCTTCGGGTATTAAAAAACATCGAAAATAAATCAAAGACATTTGCGGCACGTGAGGAAATCCTAAGTTTCTTTGCCTCGGACTTGATGATCGACAAGATCAGACAGCTGGTAAAAGAACTGAAAACACTCAACGATGTCTCAAAAGCAGAAAATCTAGAAAACTTGCTCAAAAAAGCGCAAGAGGATGCGCTGCGCATTTTACGAGACAAGAATGATCTTTTTGTTGATGGAGAGAATATCATCGCCTTAGGCAAGCACAAATTTGCTGTCAACAACCAATCGCTCAGTTTGACACTCGTGCGCAAAAATGATGAACTGTACTTTCATCTCACAGGAACTAGCTTCTACCAAAAAGTGGCCGGCACCCAGATTGAAAATTTTAAGGACATCTGGGATCAGGAGCTCATTTCAGAAAACAAAGAAGTATATCGTGCCGAATATTTGGCTTACAAAACGTTTATTGCCTCAAAAGAGCAGCAGAATTTTGATGCCAATCTGTTTATCAACCAGACTGTCGAACAGAGCTATTCCGAAGGTTATGTCAAAGGTGTACATAATTTTGATGCTTTATCGATCTACGAGACCCTTAAACAACTCGATACCAAGCTCGATCTTTTACGTTATAATGCTCACTTACGTGCCATGGCACAGCTTTTTTGGCATTCACTGCCTAAAGAGCAGCAGGAAAAACAGCAGGCCCTGATCCTTTCTACGCATGCGGTATTAAAAGCTTTTCCAAATTCAATACGCTACCAATCGGTCCTTGATGAACTCGCAAAACTGTTTGCACATTGGGACATCCATTTGGATTTGTCGGCAATCAATGCCCAGAAAATAGCCGCTTATCTCTTCCATACCTTTACAAGTTACAGCAAGTTTGTTATCAGCGAACAATCTGATGAGTTGAAAAAAGCTTTTATACGTACATTAGAAAATAAAAAAAGTTACAAGCTTTTTGAAGCGGACATTCAGCATGCGCAATTCAGTCTTGTCGATCGCTTTTATTTGACGTTAAATTGGCTAAATTCTTTTATCGACGAGAACAGTGATTATGATGCTTTCCGGAAATATAGCGAAGAAACAGCCGTTACATTACTTTATCCAAAAGATGAATATCAATTGATCATTGCAAAAGACACTGCACTCATCCAAGGATTAAAGGGAAATCATGCGATTTTGAACAATGGTGAAGAACAGATTCAGTACCACGAATTTCTGCATCGACTGACAACATTCAGTGAATTAAATGTCCCGCGTTTTCAAGACTTCAGCTCATTGAAAGAACAACTTGGGAAGGCATATGCGAAGGAATTAAAAATCGGCGATTTTGAACCGAAGGTGTTAACATCTTTCGTCCGCAACAAATTGATCAACGAAGTTTACTTTCCTTTGATCGGGAATAACTTGGCCAAACAGCTGGGAGCTGCCGGCGATAATAAACGTACTGCACGAATGGGTATGTTGCTCCTCATCTCCCCTCCTGGCTACGGGAAAACAACGCTAATGGAATATCTAGCCAAAACCATGGGACTGCATTTTGTAAAGATCAATGGACCTACAATCGGACATTCCATCACTTCGATTGACCCTATTGAAGCAAAGACTTCGGGAGAACGGGAGGAACTTAAGAAGATCAATCTCGCTTTTGAAATGGCCGACAATGTGATGCTCTATCTCGACGACATCCAACATTTAAATCCAGAATTCTTACAAAAGTTCATTTCTCTAGCCGATGGACAGCGTAAGATCGACGGTATTTTTGAAGGAGAGAGCAAAACATATGATTTACGAGGAAAGAGATTCTGCATTGTGATGGCCGGAAACCCATATACGGAGAGCGGATCCAAATTTCAAATCCCCGATATGCTTGCCAACCGCGCCGACGTATACAACTTGGGAGATGTGATCGGCGATACAGAATCCTTATTTAACCTCAGCCTCATTGAAAATGCAGCAATTGAAAATAGCTACCTGGAAAAGATAGCAAGTAAATCGTTCAATGACTTCTATGCACTGGTCAACTATGCGCAATCGGTCATGGACCAGCTTCCCGTACTGGAAGGCAATTATCTGAAGCAGGATGTCGACGACTTCGTCGCTGTACTACGACATGTTTTAAAGATCAGAAACGTTGTTATTAAGGTCAATCAGCATTATATCCAAAGTGCGGCTATGCAGGACAATTATCGGACAGAACCACCGTTCAAAATGCAGGGATCTTACCGGAATATGAGTAAGCTTGTCGCTCAAGTAGTGCCCATGATGAATGAGCAGGAAATCGATCAAATTATTCTTGCGCATTATGAGAGCGAATCACAGACACTGACCGCAGATACCGAAAGTAATTTATTAAAACTGAAGGAACTCGCCGGATTGATCAATCCCGTAGAACAGGAACGTTGGGAGCAAATCAAAGAGATCTTCCAGAAGAACAATAAACATGGTGGCTTAGCAAAAGATGATAAAGTTTTTGCACAGTTGCTGGACTTTAACGAAAACCTCGAGGGTATTATACAAGCTATTCGCGCGTATAAGAATTAAAACAGCAAATTGATTTCTCTCCATTGAGTATTAATGATCAATGGAGAGAATTAAACAACGCAATAATCTCTCAGATTCGTACCTCTACGCTATAGATTTCATCTCGCACATCAATTCCATTTGGACAATGTTTTTCTTAGATTCTTCTGATCACTGGCACTCAGCGCTACCCCTTCACAGCCCCTGAAGAAACTGTAAATATCCCAAAATCGTCGATAAGCATACGTTTCTTCACCACACCGTTATAGGCCATCAGACGATCCAATTCTTTCTGCGAACGACGGCGCATCACCCAGTCTTTTTTCTGATGGCTGTTTAATACGTAAGCGATCATCTTCAACTGTGGGTGCCATGGCTGACCAGTATAGACCAAGTGACTATTGGCCTCACAAATCGAAGTTGCGCCCTGTACAGCCCGACTTGCCATTTCATTATCGCCAAAAAGCTCGAAAATACCCGAGATAATGACAATATTAGGTTCAAATTCTAGTTTGGTATACGTAGCCGGATCAAAACAGTCGTAATTGGTAAAACGTATTCCCTGCAATCCTTTTCTGCGAATAATTTTCTCACCCACGGCGATATTCGACAAAAGAAATTCGTTGATTACTATTTCAGTATCAGGATATTTTTCCTTGATATCAAATAGATAATTGCCAGTGCCGCCTGCAATATCCAATATCTTTACAGCTTTTCCTGCTGCTTTAACCTGGACAATATGCTCTTCCAACAACTGCAATAGATGCTGTTTCCGAATACGAATCCCTTTCCAACCGATAGCTTCCAGGTAACCGCGATCAAGGATACGGCCAAAACGGTTTTTCCCATGCGACTCATTTCGATAGACGTAGTCCAATGATATTCCAGAATCAAAACCGAACTGTAAACCTAAATTCATTCCCTGACTTAATGAACCAATTTTTCCCAATGTCCATTTTTGAACCGCATAATTCAACTTTTCACCAGCAGGGAGTAATTTATGGTATAAGTTTTCATACTCTTTGACCGAAAATTCGTCCGGATCCAGTGTCAATTCAGGACGTGGTCGGGCATAAGCCTTCTCGATGAAATTCCTTAGATAGTGATAGACTTTCTGCCGATTGGTTTCAAATAGAATTCCATGATAAAAATTACGTAAGGTAATAAAGGTCTTCAATTTCGAAGCTATTGTTACAAAGAATTTCTTCTGCACGGAATTTTTGACCACATAATCTTTCTCAGCAGACAAAATAATCACAGGAATATCAATCGCTGCCGCATCCGCCACGATACGCTCGCCAGCCTTCAATAGATCGACCAGCAAAGCACCGTTGATGGACTTGGAAATCAACGGATCTGAATCATAGGCTTTCTGCTGATCCACATCATGGGTCAATACTTTCGATTTGACATAGCTCTGAATAATCAGATCCTTCTTTAACTTTGTTCCCAACGCAATCATCTGATTGGCCAGTGGTACATATAACTTAATTTCAAAAGCAGGTGCCAACAACGCAATACCTGCAATCGCAGGAGCAAAGTCATGTACCCAAGCACTGACAACAACACCGGCAATGCTATTTGCAATAACAAAAATATCCTTAGTATCAACTAAATACTCACGGGCGATGTAATGAACAAAACTGTCCAAATCCCGCAAATAATCCATAAATATGGGCGAAACAGGCTCTTTCGTATACCCATGTCCACGTAAATCAAATGCAAAAATTGAGTATCCGGCAAACTGTGGATCCATCGCCATTTCCTGCAGGCGTTCTGAATGCTCATGCCCACGGTGCAGCACGATTAGTGCCCGCTGACCTCCTTGATAATTCCAAACGCGATACAATAATTCGCCTTGATCGAAACTTTGAAAGTAACCTGATTTCATAATTAAATATTTATTCATTCGTGCCGGCATCCAATGTATTTTGAATGCTTCGCATTTTGTTTATTCGTGAACATATTTTTTCTTTAAAGCATTTATACTGCCTTAAGCGACTTCAGTGATTATATACAATGTCCAGATGAGCTTCGATGAGCCATTCGAGGTTATTCTCATTCGTCGCTGTATCACTGAAATCGTGCACATTTCATGTATAACTTCCACTGAATAACCCTACCACAACAAAGATCATGCAAATGACCTTCTATTAATCTTCCCCATCCAGTACTTTCATCAACAATAAACTATGTTTATGCAGCACCAGATGCTTGTTCTTAGATTTAACCCGATTTATAGCATCCTTTAAATTTAAAGATAATATTTTTTGCGACAACAGAATAGCAAAAACCATGCTCCGACTATAGCCCATCGTACAGTGTATCATCATCTTTTCATCCTTTTGTAATTGCTGATAATTGGCAACAAGAGCTGCCAATATCCGCTCAGCATCCTCGCCCCTTATCGCGGCGATATCCAGCAAGGGGAATGAACAATAACTTGCTCTTTTCTGCAACGGGGCAACTTCCTCCAATTCCGCAGCTAAATCAAAAATGATTAACCGTTGATCCGAATCAAAGGCTTTTAGGCCTGCTTTACTCGCCCTTGGCCCCACATAACAACTTGGCAGAACCTCCATGAAGGGTGGATTATTTTTTTGCCTTACAAAACGCCAGATCAACCAATAAGCAAGTTGATAAGGGGCATAAAACACCTTTTTAAACCAAGGGATACGTCCATTTTCGTTTTTCAGAAAGTTTGGGTTATTGATAAAGTAACTTCTCCCCACAGCAAAGCAAACGAGGGAGATCCAGCCTAGGAAGTACCATCCGAACATATACTCTCCACCCCAAATGGCCAGCAACAGCACAATCCAGCCAACAATAAAGTAAACATGACCAATTCCTCGGTTCCTTCGATTGACTTCCCACTTAAGACGGGCTCTCACCTCAATCATGCTCAACACCTCTTGACGTTGGTCCCCTGACGCTAATGCATTCCCCTGAAAAGGATTGAAAGGCGATGGGAAAAGGATAAATCCCACATGAACTAAAATCAGCGCAGTAATTACATCGATCATATGATGCTGATAGACCGTGAGTGTAGCGAGTCCCATCAATACTAGCCAAATTCCTAGAACCCATTTTATCCAGCCCTTAAGCTGCTTACCGATCACGGACCAAAAGAGACAAGCATAGGCAACGTGAAGAGAAGGGGCTTGGTTAAAGGGCGAATCATACTTTTCTAAAAAAGTAAAGAAGAATCCCAAAGCAGGATTTTCGACTGTTGGCCTATCGAAGGAAAACCGTAGTGGAAATATAAAAAAACAGCAGATCGAAACCACAGTGATAAAGCTGAACCGCTGTGCATATCCCCAAAGCTCCGCTCGGCTTCGACAAAGGAAGGGAACAAGGGCGAAAAACAATCCACTGCACATGTATGGAACAATCATCCAAGGGATAAATGGAATGCAGCGTTCAAAACTGAACGTAAATGCAGGTACAAAAGCTAACCGTGAAGCATAAATAGCCGCCGTAGCATAACCCAATTGGAAAAGCAGCATACAATAGAGAGAAGCAAGCAATTGTTGCCTGATCCCTTTCAGTCGTTTTTCATCCATTTGGCTTTCCTAGACATAATTTTATTCAATAAGACGTTGGGAAGTATACCCAGGCAAGCCATCAACCATTTCATCCGCTTTGGAAAAATCACGAGCTTTTTCTTTTGTTGGATAGCAATTATTATGCGTTGTGCCGCATCATCTACACTGATCACAAATGGTTTCTTGGACAGATCTTGCCGATTGATTTCCCGCAGCTTTTCCGTATCCACATAGCCGGGCGCAATGACGGTAACCCCAATACCAAAAGGGAGCAGTGCCCTTCGGTAAGCATCAGCGATCTGGATAGCCGCACGCTTGGTTTTACTATATAGACTCGAATTGGGGAAATGTAAAGTTCCCGACACTGACGCAACAACAACAACTTGGCCTTCCGACTGCCCCTCCATAGCGGCCCTCGCCACCTCAAAACAATTTAATGCCCCCATCATATTGACCTGTAACATGGCCAGGCCCTCCTGATAGCTGATCTGCTGTGCGACATCATCCGCATAGCTTCCTGTACAATTGATAAAAAGCGCTAAAGGCTCATCCGTACAAAAGGAACTGACCGCATCCTGTAAATCGTCTATCTGACATACATCCACTTCAAAACAACTAAGTTGATCAACAAAAGGGATTTCCCGCAGTTTTGTCAGGTCCCGACCGCACACGGCCACCGATGCCCCTTGTTGAAGATAACGTTCGGCTAAAGCTAGCCCTATACCACTTGTACCACCGGCAATAAATACTTTCATCCAATTATTTCTTAAACGAATTTAAAGTCACCTGATAACCATAGCTCCATTGTGCTTCCATTGCATCGGCAAATTCCTGCAAATCTGCAGGTAAAGTCAAAGCAATTTCAAATTTACGCCAATTGATTTCCTTTTTACAATAGCGCCCAGACAATTGCTGTGCGGCATCCCTTGTGTCAATGCGATGTACTTCAGGGTATCGTTGTAAAAGATCCGTCAAACGTTTATTCCCGCTAAAACCTAATACCGCTCGAACCAATGCTTCTTCTTGTGCCTTGTACGCCTGTTTACGTTCACATATAATCTCTTCAGCCATTACATTGGCTAGTTCCATTGGCAGAAGGTCGATCGCTCCACCTGCATAATAAGTTTTATTTATAGATACTGGTTCAACATAAAACATATCAGACATCGAAATACGGACGGCTTGCAGCATGGAAAATTCAGAACGCAGCTCAACTGCTTGCGCTACAGCACTGTTCACATAATTATCATCTTCAATGAAGATCTCCTGAATCGGTACTTTCGCCAATACATCTGATGTCCCTAAGAGCATCTTATGATAGAGTTTTCTATCACCCCGTTTCTTCCCAACCTCAATTGGATCAAATAGTATTTTGGATCCGATAATAAGTGAAGGTGCCTCGGCTGAAAAAGGTCTATCCAATGCAGGCAATAAAGGCGAGAGGTCTTGCTCCATCTCCACCAGATAGCGACTAAAAACATCTTCAAGATAGGGCGCTGCTTTTTTGTTCAGTTGCTTTTTCAAAACATATAAGCCCATTTTCCTGAGGTGCCGCTGTTCGGTAAGCCTATGATGCAGGAAAAATCGATAAAACTCTTCGGACTGCACATAGGATTTTCGAGCTGCATCGGTAGGGAAAGCTTGTATGATGGCTACGGCCATTGAACCTCCACAGCTTGCAATAAGCAGATCCGGTTTTAAATCCAATTCACTCAAGGCAGCATACATACCCATATATAGAGCAAATCGTGTTCCTCCTCCCGAAAATAATAAAGCCCGTTGATAATACTTTGTCATTAGATTTTAGTATTGAGATCTTGGTAGTTCATGCTTACAGCTTACGAATTGCCTCCATTATTTACTTTTTAATTTTCCTGCTTTAATTCACCAATGACAAAATCAGCACATAAAATAAAGGGGCATTAAAAATCAGGCTATCGATGCGGTCCAAAAGTCCACCATGCCCCGGAATCAGCGTGCCTGTATCCTTCACATCAGCTTTTCGCTTCAAATAAGAAAAGAGGACATCTCCCCAGAATCCCAAAATACCAAACAGCAAGCCGAACAATGAAAAGTATAGAAAATTCTGAAAAGGTAATAGAAAATACCCCAATAAATTACTCAGTATAATCGTTAAGCTGATCCCACCGATACATCCCGCGATTGTTTTGTTTGGACTAATCCGCGGCACAATTTTTCTTCTTCCGAAAAACTTACCCATTAGATACTGAAATACATCATTCAGTTCAGTTAAAACAACAATATATCCAATAAGTTTTAAGCCGAGAAGGACATCATTATCCATTTTTATCGCGCGAATAAACGCTAAATGACTAAACCCTAGTAGACAAGCCATTGCTCCAAAAAACATCCCCAATAGTGCTCCATTCTTAGCCTTTAAACCGAATCTGAAAAACACAATTAGCCCCAGACATAAGAAGCTTGCCAACAGAAGATATTCCCGATAGGAGCAAAAATACAGGAGCAATGCTTGCAACAATGCCATGAAAAGATACGGAAAGGTACTCCTCTTGAATTCGGGAATAAATAGATGAGCAAATTCGCGCATCCCTTGGTAGGTTATCCAGGCAACGAATAGCGGAGATAATGTTGATGGAATGAAGGCAACTGCTAACACCAAAACAATATAGCCCCAGCTTCTAACACGCACAGGAACATCTGCGAACTTGCCGTTAGCATCAGCCATGCGCCAAAGCCTTCCTCAATCGAGTTACCGAACTCAAAAGCAACAGTAAACACAAAACACCAAAAATATAACCTGAAAAAGCAACGATTGAAATATGCAATAACGATAAAATTCCATATACTCCCAACAGCAATGCACGATCACTTTTCCCCATGGGACCATCGTAACGACGGTCATTGGCAATCACCTTTCCTATCAATCCACAAAATTCATTCACAACA
Organism: Sphingobacterium sp.; assembly: GCA_031253985.1. Classification (GTDB taxonomy): domain Bacteria; phylum Bacteroidota; class Bacteroidia; order Sphingobacteriales; family Sphingobacteriaceae; genus Sphingobacterium. Next base: position 24,924 of record JAIRVH010000207.1, on the reverse strand, counting down.
CTCCATACAATAAAACCGACGACTAGATATAAACTTTCGGGATGAAACTTCAGTAACGGAAAGAACAGCATTACATCTGAAACAATATCTCCGACTTCATTCAAGACTTCTCCCTTCTTGCTGGTCTGATTAAAAAGTCGTGCCATCATGCCGTCCAATGCATTCAATGCCATTCGTAACAATAATCCGACCGGCAGCGCCAAAAAGAAAATAGAGAAACGATCGGCATACCAGAACAGCAGTGCTATAATCATGGACAGTGCGATCGACCCGATCGTAATTTGATTTGCAGTCACCTTTTTTCGATGCAAAAAGTTCAAAATCGGCGTCAGCAACTGCTGAAATTTTGGTTTTAATTTATAAACAGAAATCATATCATACAAGCTATTGCTCTCTTTTTTATTTTTTTTTAAAAAAAAATTTGCATAGTGTAATAAATACACTATATTTGTGTCATCATAATTTAGGTTTATAATTGGTTATTTAAGGTTTTCATTCTCCCCGTTTGAAAACCTTTTTTTTGCCCTTAAATTATGGATTACCATCGTCCGCCGGCACCACCACCACCGGAAGATCCTCCACCAAAACTACCACCACCGCTACTACTAGATCCACCGCCAGAACTGCTTGATGTCGACCGCACCTTCACAGGAATTGAATGCTCCCCATGAGATACGCGATGCCCACAATTCTTACACAGGTCAAAACGTTCTTCCAATCCTTGTGAACTATAAGTTGCTGCACGAATCGTCTTGGTACGCCCAGTCTCAAAAGTTCTATAATGACATACAGGACAATCACTGAAACCGACATTCTCATCCCAGGGAACCAGCTTCGTTTCTTGATTAGCCTGATCAATCCAGATTTCGTATGAGCGGCTGCCGAGTTTCTCCTCCAAAAGCTGACCTTTGTCAAGGTAAGCACTTTCGCGCGTTGCCATATTATCTTTATTCAGCCGTAACCAACGTCCTGAATTATCAGGCGGCGCCAGCCGCAGTTCATTTTTTCGAATCCTCTTATTTAGTCCAATAAGGTCAAATAATGCCAAGGGACTAAGCAATAAAGGTACAAGCCCCCAGACACGAAATTTACGCAAGGCCTGCTGGATATTCTCCTCATCGCGATAGGAGTTAACAATCTGCGTTCGGCTTGCATTATATTTCATCGCCAGTGTGATGCTACCAAATACAAATATAAAATAGGGTAAATTTTTCCACTGATAAACCACCTCAAAATTGTTTAAGGCAAACGCACAGATAAACACACTGATAAACATTAATATCCCCATACAGCCACATCCGCTTACCAAAGGCGGAAAATATTTACTCTTTTTTGTCAGCTGCCCCTTTATCGCTCTCGTTACTTCACCCAGCCAGATATAACATATTGTAAACAAGCCCAAGACCAAAAGAGAGTTGCGCAAGATAGGGCTTTTAAAGCTCCAGACAGGTGTCGCTTCAGGCATTAAACGTTCTAGTTCGGCCTTGCTGTCTGCGGACGTCAGTATTGTTTTTATAAAACCCGAAGCTTCCAAAACACCGCGGTCATAATCTTCATTTCGAAAGTTGGGGACGAGATACTTCTCTCCTATACGTTTAAGATAAGCATCTGGTAAGATACTCTCCATCCCATATCCCGTAATAAAGCGGTATTCATGCCGATCTTTGGCAATAAACAATAAAAGCCCATTGTTGCTTTCTTTCTTACCAATACCCCATGTATTAAATAATTTCAAAGCAAATTCAAAATCACTGTCACCAATATAATCATTGACAACAACGATGGCAAATTCACTTTTTGTGGCAGCCTCAATTTGCTTGGACAAATCATCCAATTCCGACACTGCACCGGAAGACAGAATCCCATCGGGATTGGACACAAAATAGTCTTGCCCTTTCTGCTTCGGACTAGGTACATTATCGACGGTATACTGTGCTAATGCCGGAACAGCATTTAAACAGCAGCTTAGCCAAAATAAAAGGACGATATAGAGTTGATGCGATCTATGCATATTTTTAAAATAACTCAAACAACAAGATTTGGTTCATTGTCACGATATTAAGAAAAAAAAATCAAACAAAGGTTTCCATCAAAAAAAAGCCCATAATCAATCGATTATGAGCCTGTCTAATTCAATATTCGTTTGAACTATTACTATATATCCTTGCGATTTACTTCATCCAATCGTTTTGTTGAGCTACAGTGACAGTACGCGCTCCCACAAGAACTTCAAATCTTTCGGAAGCGACTATCAAGCAACAAAGGCCAGATTATAACTAAAGCTGTATGGCATTATGAAGCTTACTGTCAATGGCCAAACCAATGTAAAATCAAGACACCGATCAATCAAATAACAAGCGTTTCCATCACCGTCCATGACCGCAACGTATGTTACATACTTACTCCAAAATAAGATTTAAACATCCAAAACCCCGGATCATTAACGTGTGAGAACATAAGTAGTAAAGCTACTCCCAAAATAACGATGATTAGAGGCATGATAATAATTTACATCCAGTTAAAACTCACCTTCCAATATATGGTACAGACGTTCAAATTTCTGGAAGTTCTTCATATATACGGCGTGATTCTCCGCACTCGGTTTGTAATAATGCTCGGTATCTTGTGTTCCCTCCGCTTGCTTGTTTGTTACCGTCGGCTCGCCCTTCTGTATACCCAATGCTTCCAGGCCTATCAAAGCCGCTCCCCATGCAGAGCTCTCCACCGTATTTTTGGTGAATACAGGTTTATTGAAAATGTCTGCAAGCATTTGCACCAACAACGATGAACGTGCTAAGCCGCCGCTTGCAAAGATCGTATGAATGGGGCCTGTGTTCTCCTCTAATGCGATTCCTACACTATAAATTGCAAACAACATCCCTTCCATAGTGGCCCGCGCAAAATGCGCCCTCCCATGATGCAGCTGTATCCCAAAATAAACGCCTTTTGCATTGGAATTCCAATGTGGTGCCCGTTCACCGGTTAGATAGGGCAAGAATATCAGGCCCTCTGCCCCGGGAACGACGGAGTCGACCAAAGCATCTAACGATTTGGAAGGATCTCCATCTGCTTCCATTTGGATAAATTCATGCAAAAAGTTATCTCGAAACCAGTTGCGTAATACACCGCCGTTGTTAACCGCGCCACCAATTATATATTCATCTGGTCTCAGTAGGTAGGTAAATAGCCTTTGTTTTTTTTCTTGACTTGCCTGCGGACTTGCTACGCGAATTGCCCCACTGGTACCGACAGTTACCGAAGCCACCCCAGGACTTATAGCCCCTACCCCGAGATTAGCCAGACAACCATCGCTACCACCTACAACAAAAGGGGTATCTTCAGGGATGTGCATCAAGGCCGCAATTTCTCGGCTAGGCATAGTTAAAATATAATCGACTGGAACTGGCGATGCCAGTTGTTCTTCCGATATGCCCGTCAATCTTAATGCCTGATCAGACCATGTTAGCCGATGTATATCGAAAAGTCCTGTTGCAGATGCAATGGAATGATCGACCACATACACGCCAAAGAGCCGGTAAAAAAGAAATTCTTTGATACCGATAAACTTGTACGACTGAGCAAATAATTTTTGATCATTAGACTTTATCCACATTAATTTGCAAAGCAAAGACATGGGATGTATTGGTGTACCCGTCTGCTGATAAAGCAACCTGCCCGTCTCACTTGCCTCCAAGGCAACCGCGATATCCTCACTTCTGCGATCTGCCCATATCATGCAATTACTAAGCGGCTTTCCTGCCGAGTCAACAGCAATCAGCCCGTGCATAGCACTGCTCACCGAAATGCATACGGGTTTCGTTATCTCGGCACTAGATTGCCTTAAGCTAATCATTAGATGTGCAATAGACTCAAGACATGCGCCATAAACAATTTCCGGATCCTGCTCATACCAGCCTTCCGCCGGGTTTAATATGGGATAAGGTATACTATGCTGCGACAAGATGTTACCTTCGTGGTCAAATGCAACAGCTTTCGCAGATGATGTACCAATGTCTAATCCAATGATCATAAATAAAATTGATGTTTAGGAGAGCTCAATATACGGATTATCTGTTGGTTTACAACAAAAGGCTCAATACCAGCGAAGTAATTGAAGCGAGAAAAGCACCGCATACCGATCTGCTGACAATTGTCTTTTATAGTAACAACAAAAATGGTAAATTTCAACTTAGAAAAACAATATTAAACGATGAGTATAGATAAAACGAATAACTACGATTTTGGAATAGTTGGACTCGGCGTAATGGGACGTAATTTATTGCTGAGCACACAGGCCAGCCTTCGCGAGGCCCTAAAAGACGCTATCGCAAACGGGATATCTGTATCCAGATACGTAAACGCACTCGCTTATTTTGATGCCTATCGATCGGAAAAATTACCTACAAATATTATACAGGCACAACGAGGCTATTTTGGCGCACGTACCTATGAACGTATTGATCAGGAAGGTATCTTTCACACACTTTGGGATTAAGGGACAAAAGCTTGAAGATTCGATTTAATCTTCGTTTAAAACGCAAAAAAGCGGCTTTATATAAAAAAGCCGCTTTTTATAACTGAACCTCCTATCGGGTTTACACTCCGTTGATCTAGATACTATCGTTCGATATCCTTCAGGCTACTCATTTTCTTGTATTCCAAGAAACCTTTGATATCTTCAAAGTGTTCACGCACGCGCTTGTTACCGAACTCGAAAACTTTTTCTGCCAAACCATCCAAAAAGTCACGATCGTGCGAAACAAGGATCAATGTGCCATCAAAATCTTTTAAAGCATCCTTAATAATATCTTTGGTCTTCATATCTAAATGGTTTGTAGGCTCGTCGAGGATCAAAACATTTACCGGTTCCAGCAACAATTTTATCATGGCCAAACGTGTTCTTTCACCTCCAGACAACACCTTTACCTTTTTGGTCGTATCATCACCGCTAAACATGAATGCACCTAGAAGATCTTTCATCTTAACACGTACATCTCCAACAGCAATCTGATCAATTGTATCAAAAACTGTCATTTCGCCATCTAACAAAGCAGCTTGATTTTGAGCAAAATAACCAATTTTCGCATTGTGTCCTACTTTCAGGGTGCCCTCAAAATCAATCTCGCCCATAATTGCTTTAATCATGGTTGATTTCCCCTCACCGTTCTTTCCAACAAAAGCGACCTTTTCACCACGCTCAATCACCATATTTGCTTTTTGAAAAACAACGTGTTCATCGTAAACCTTGGTCAGGTCTTCCACGATAACAGGATATTGACCCGAACGAGGGGAAGGTGGGAATTTGAGACGCAATGCCGAAGTATCCACTTCGTCAATCTCAATAATTTCCAGTTTCTCCAACATCTTTACACGTGACTGTACTTGCAAGGTTTTTGAATATGTACCTCTGAAACGATCAATAAACTCCTGATTGTCCGCAATAAACCGCTGCTGCTCCTCGTAGGCTTTCAGCTGATGCTGACGACGCTCCTGGCGTAGTTCCAGGTAATGACTGTATTTGGCACGATAGTCATAAATGCGTCCCATCGTTACCTCAATCGTACGATTGGTAATATTATCAACAAATGCTCTATCGTGCGAGATCACAATAACGGCTTTAGCCGAATTGACCAAGAAATCCTCCAGCCATTGAATACTCTCGATATCCATGTGGTTGGTGGGCTCATCCAATAAAATCAAATCAGGTTTCTTCAATAATATTTTAGCCAGTTCGATACGCATCCGCCAGCCCCCGGAAAATTCAGAAGTCTGCCTTGTAAAGTCCGAGCGTTCAAAACCAAGCCCCTTCAACACCTTCTCAACCTCCGCATCATAATTAACTTCCTCAATTGAATAGAACTTTTCACTCAATTCGGACACGCGTTCGATCAATTGCATATAGTCATCCGACTCGTAGTCTGTACGGATATTTAACTGTTCATTCAGGTTTTCCAGCTCATCACGCATACCATACACTTCCTCGAAAGCTTTCGATGTTTCTTCAAAAACAGTCACATTATCTTCTGTGAGCAAATGTTGCGGTAAATACGCTATGATAGCATCTTTTGGGCCAGCAACATTCCCTGTCGTAGGCTTGCCCACCCCCGCGATAATTTTCAGCAAGGTAGATTTACCAGCACCGTTTTTGCCCATCAATGCGATCTTATCATTCTCATTGATCGAGAAAGATACATCTGAAAAAAGAGTTGTTCCCCCAAAGGAAACAGAAATATTATTTACGTCAATCACTGTATATTCACTTAATTTTGGCACAAAGATAAGCGAATCAATCTTATAAATAGACAATGGAGTATTTTTGTGTATCTTTGCGCCATGCGTTTTGATATTATTACGGTCTTACCCGACCTTTTAGAAAGCCCATTTGCACACTCTATCTTGCAACGAGCAAAGGATAAAGGCTTGGCTGAAATACATGTTCACAATTTAAGAGACTATTCTACAAATAAACACAAGAGTGTGGATGATTATCCTTACGGAGGAGGATCGGGTATGGTCCTTCAAATCGAACCTTTTTCTAAGTGCATTGAGCAGTTACAGGCCGAACGGACATATGATGAAATTATCTATATGACGCCAGATGGCGAGACGTTCAATCAGGATATCGCAAACGGATTATCCACAAAAGGGAATATGATGATTCTCTGTGGACACTACAAGGGAATAGACCAACGCATCCGTGATATTTATGTAACAAAGGAGATTTCTGTTGGTGACTATGTACTATCCGGAGGCGAACTTCCAGCGGCAATTGTTACAGACGCAATTATTCGCTTGATTCCCGGAGTTTTGTCGGACGAGACATCTGCACTTTCAGATTCTTTTCAGGATGGTTTGCTCGACGCTCCGATCTATACACGCCCTGCAGACTGGAAAGGCCACAAAGTACCCGATATTCTACTAAGTGGACATGAGGCAAAAATCGCCGCCTGGAAGGATGAACAGCAGTTAAAAAGAACGCAAGAAAGACGTCCTGATTTATTAAATGATTAAGAAATAAGGGGAATTTTTGTTTTTTTGTCACAAAAAGTTTGCTTATTTATTTTTTTTTATAAATTTGTGTAATAATGACACGAAGATATACAAATACAAATTGGTGGTGGCCTGAAGCAATAAGCATCGGGAACTAATTGGTATTGTCATAATATTTCATAATCAACCAAAACCATTTATGGAAATTCCAAACCCGATGCTAACCAGTATCGGGTTTTTTTATTATTAAAATTTACAATAAGAAGATAAGAAACAAAATGAAGTATACATTCAAAACACACAGCAGAAAATTGCTCGCGGATACAACTACGCCGGTGAGCATCTATCTTCGCCTAAGAGACATTTTCCCAAACTCATTGTTATTGGAAAGCTCCGACTACCATAGTCGCGACAACAACATCAGCTATATCTGCTGTCAGCCTATTGCAGGCATTCAGCTCGATGAGAAGGAGCTGACTTTAACCTACCCAGGAAGGGAACGTATCATAAAAAATGCGCAGGAAATTGAGTTACGTCAGGAGGTATCCGATTTTAGAAATTCCTTTGAAGACTCCACAGTTGCTGAACTCAATTTAATCTCCAATGGCCTTTTTGGTTATTTTACCTTCGATTGTATCGAACATTTTGAAGACATCAAATTAACAACAGCAGTAGATCCGGCTCGGAAAATACCATTCATGCAATATCATATTTACAAATATGTCATTGCCATAGACCACTTCCGCAACCAGCTTTACATCTTCGAACATCTTTTGGAAGACGAAGAATCAGAGCTTGAAAGAATCCAGTTCCTTATCCAGAACAAGAATTTTCCAGAGTACACATTCAAATTGGCCGGAGAAGAGAGTTCCAACCGTACCGATGAAGAGCACCGCCAGCTTGTTAAAAAGATGAAAGAACATATCCAGCGCGGCGATGTTTTCCAGATTGTGCCATCAAGAGGTTTTAAAACACCTTTCTCTGGTGATGAATTTAATGTTTATCGTGCACTACGCTCGATTAATCCATCACCTTACCTTTTCTACTTCGATTACGGTGATTTTAAGCTGTTCGGTTCATCACCGGAAGCGCAATTGCGGATACATGGAAAACAGGCAACGATCTTTCCAATTGCCGGAACATTCAAACGGACAGGTGACATGGACGAAGATCAGAAGATCGCCTCCAGACTCAAACAAGATCCCAAAGAAACTTCAGAACATGTGATGCTCGTGGATCTTGCACGCAATGACTTAAGCCGGCACTGTACCCAAGTCAAAGTTGAATCCTACATGGAACCACAATACTACTCCCATATCATCCATTTGGTATCCAAAGTTACCGGTACATTAAAAGACAATATCAATCCATTTGACATTGTCGGTGATACGTACCCTGCAGGTACCCTCTCAGGCGCACCGAAACATATGGCATTGACGTTAATCGATCGTTATGAAGGCTTACAACGTTCTTTCTACTCCGGAGCGATTGGCTTTATGGGTTTCAATGGCGATTTCAACCATGCCATTATGATTCGTTCGTTCCTAAGCAAGCAAAACACCTTGCATTATCAAGCTGGTGGCGGCATTGTGTTGGATTCAGACCCTGAAATGGAACTTCAAGAAGTAAATAACAAAATTGCCGCTTTACGAAAAGCATTACAATTAGCAGAAACATTATGATCAGACCATTGGAATACTGTGTCAATCAGCAACACATTCATGTTTCAGTAGACACCATTGACAGCCGCATCGTAGAATTATTGGCATTACGCAAAACTTATGTTGAAAAAGGTAAGTCTTTAAATGATGTGCAGGAGGAGGAACAAAATCTTATTCGGAATTTAAATCCCAATTATAAAATATTGGCGGAAAGATTTAATTTGCCTACTGAATTTATTCAATCCATATTCCAGGAGATTGAAAATTATATTAATCAAGATTTTATAGTAAAAGGTTATGAGCAACAATAAAATAGTCGTTATAGATAACTACGACTCATTCACCTATAATTTAGTCCATCTATTACAAGAACTGGGACAAGAGTATGTTGTGTGGAGAAATGATAAATTTAAGCTGGAAGATATCGAAGATTTCGACAAAATACTTCTTTCGCCCGGCCCCGGTATCCCCGAAGAGGCGGGACTTCTGCTAGATGTTATCCGTACCTATGCTCCACATAAAAGCATATTGGGCATTTGTTTAGGTCAGCAAGCTATTGCTGAGGTCTTTGGCGGCACGCTATTCAATATGGAAAAACCTTTGCACGGCGTAGCAACAAATATCACTGTTGTTGACGAATCGGAGAAATTATTTCAAGACTTTCCAAAAGATTCCAAAATAGGACGCTACCATTCTTGGGCCGTAAACAAAGACACCCTACCAGCTAGTCTCAAGGTAACAGCGATCGACGAGAATGGCATCATTATGGCCTTAACCCATACCGAATACGATGTAAGGGGGATGCAGTTCCACCCCGAATCGGTATTGACCACAAATGGTAAGAAATTAATTGAAAACTGGTTGGGAATTTAAAACTTAAAAAAATGACTATACTTGATAAAATCATTGAACGAAAAAAAATAGAAGTAGAAAAAGCAAAAGCTTCAGTTCCTGTCGAGGAGTTATTGAACTATCCCTATTTCAGTGTTGCCTGTCTATCGTTGAGAGAATCTATTCTTGATCCTGAAAAGACGGGAATTATAGCCGAGTATAAAAGAGCATCGCCATCGAAAGGAAATATCAATAGTACTTCCGCTGTAGAAGATGTTGTGAAGGCCTATGAAGAGGCTGGCGCCTCAGCCGTTTCTGTCCTGACAGACGGAGAATTTTTCAAAGGCCATTTGAAAGATCTTTCGAAAGCACGTGAGGCTATCAGTATTCCTATCTTAAGAAAAGAATTCATCGTAGATAAATATCAGATCACAGAAGCCAAGGCCTATGGAGCAGATATCATCCTCTTAATTGCAGCATGTCTGAAAAAAGAGGAAGTACAGGAATTCGCAGCATATGCAAAGCAAATCGGCTTAAATGTCTTGCTCGAAGTACACAATGAACAGGAACTAATGGATAATCTCTTCGATGATATTGATGCTATTGGTGTCAACAATAGAAACCTCAAAGACTTCTCGGTCGATCTTCAACATTCTTATGATCTTTTGGACAAAATTCCAACGGAATACATTAAAGTCTCCGAAAGTGGCATATCCGCCCCTTCAACAATTAAAGCCTTAAAAAAAGCTGGTTTTCAGGGCTTCTTAATTGGTGAGAATTTTATGAAAACAGCAGATCCGGGACAAGCAATCAAAGACTTTGTAAAAGAAATATAGAAACTTATTTAAAATCAATCTAAATAAAATTATATTTGCCCAAGTATAAGTTAGGGCTTTTATATTTTGGAAACGGATTTTTTTATTATAGATAGAAAGAGTTTTGAGCAAATATATCTTCGTCATTGGGAAGATATGTTTGCTTTTTGTCTCAGCAATATCCAAGATGAAGAGCATTCAAAAGAGATTGTACAGGACGTTTTTAAATCAGTTTGGGAGCGCAGGGAAGAACTTCGTCTGAAGGAGGTCGAGCGCTATTTGATCCGATCGGTCAAACTCAAGACTTTTGAATATATACGTAATAAAGTATCCCGCCAACAACATTTGAACAATATTTCGAACATAACGGAATCTCATTATTCAGACAATACACTGATTGCAGAAGAACTCGCAAACAAGATTGCCAAGTTAGTCAATACCTTACCGAACCAATGCCGCAAAGTATTTCAGATGAGCAGGGAACAAGGGCTTACAAACAAAGAAATAGCACAGGAATTGGTGATCTCTGAAAGAGCAGTTGAATATCATATTTCTAGAGCTTTAAAAACATTAAAGACAGAATTAATAGAATATATATCGTAAGTTGTTGATGCAGAAAAGAGAAATCTCGTACTTTTGTTATTGAGTTGAATATACGGATGAAAATAGACCATAAGTTAATAGAGAAATACCATCTAGGCCAATGCTCTCCAACAGAAAAACTGCTGGTAGAAGAATGGCTGATGGATGATACTTTCGAAGCTAACCCAATACCTATTTCAACAGCTAAAAAAAATAAATTGGAAAACGATATCTGGGCAGATATCAACAACTATATCGAGACAACAGAAGCCCCAATAGAAATTAGGAGCAAAAAATACCCGTTTAAATATGTTGGCATTGCAGCCTCCCTCTTAATCCTGCTTAGCTTTGGCCTCTATCAGTTCAATAACATGCAGGAGAAGACTGATGCGACATTCGACAACGCGAGGAATGCGAACTTGAAATATATCAATCAACAAAACTATAAAATAGTTTTGGGCAAGAATGCGACTGCTCAGATCAATACCGATACCGGGGAAATCAAAACGACAGGCAATATGCTCTTTATACCCAAAAGGAACTTTGCCTTCAGCATGCCGGGGGCTGATAAAAAGAAAGAATTAAAGACGGGCGAAATCTATTTTGTATTGCAGCCACAAAAAAATGGAAAACAAGTGATCATCGCTAAATCTGAACTCACTTTTCTTGCACCAACATTACAGCATGAGCTCAAGTTACAATTTAACATCATTTAATCGATCTTAATTCCATTACCCATATTCACATGCGACCAAGCCGTCTTATCTTATTCTTACCGCTTTTGCTACTTAGCTTAATGATAAGCTGTCAATCTGAACATGAAGAGAAAAGCTTATCCGGCAAATACAGCTTGTACACGATGGATAAAGATCTAGGGAATACAATTGTAACATCTAACCAAATCGACAGTGGAACGTTGGATATTCAACAAAATGGGGTCGAAATTCCAACACAAGAGTTCGATCGCAGCATCATTGTTAAAAATGGCAGATTTTATTTCCTCAGAGAAGGGAAATTTAGAAAATATACACTAGAAAAAACAGGCCTAAAAGAAATTGCTCAGCTGTCTATGCCTGACCAACATATTGAAAATATCAATTGGCTCAACAACGACACCTTACTCCTTTTCACATCAGACAACAAAACCAATCGGCGTTTATGGTACACAAAGATCGCTATCAAATCTTTTAAAATCGTTCAGCAGCACGAGTTAAAGATACCTTCCTCAGCCCCCGACTTCAATATTATCTCCATTGGCTTTAGTACCATACACCAGCAAAAACTGCTAATTGGTTACACGTTTAATAAAATAATCAATGAAACAGACTTCACCACAATAGATACCCTATATGTGGCTACCCTAGATAAAACAACACTAGAGTTAAAGGGAATCCAAAAAGATACCCGATCCACTTATCCCGGAGGGATCAATACGGTACAATCCTATAGTTTCAATGATGAAGAGGGAAACTATTATTTTATGGCTTGCCCAGGTATAGATTTAGGAAATATTCCCTCAAAGCCAACTGCAATCTTTAAAATTGATCAGAAGTCAACTCAAATTGACCCGAATTATTTCTTTGATTTAACAGCACAGACCCATAACCACGCTTATGGAATGTGGTACCTGGGAAACCATCAAGCGATTGTACGAAGCGAACGTAAAGATCGCTATACCGATTTTAGCGACCACCACTCTACTTATCAATTTGAATATTTTCTTGTTGACCTCAGTACCAAAAGCACACGCAAACTCAACCTACCATTTGACAAAGGCACCCGTAAAGAATCTGTACTCGTTGAAAATGGTAAAGCATATATCACCATTGATGACAGCTCAGACAAGCACCAGGTTTGGGTTTATGATATCAAATCAGGAGAAATAAAGGTAGGCATTCAACTGGATCAGGCTACGGACTTTATCGTAAGAATCGATCGACTAAATTAATTCCACCTGTAAAACAGATCATTACAAAAATTATCCTTTTTTTTTCACCTTAGGACCTTCGGTAAATTTAGAATTACGCAACTACTTTATGTGTAATTAATCTAAATAAAACAATGTCCAAATTTAAAGTGATATGGTTACTGTTATTTTTAACCCTATCTTTTTCCTCGTTTTCTCAGCAACAGGCACAAATCGAAGGTAGCATCAAAAATAGTGCGAAGGAACCGATTGAAGGCGCTACAATTCTGCAGAAAGGCACCAACAAAGGCGCAAAAGCAAATAGAACCGGTACCTTTATATTAAAACATGTACCCTTTGGGAATCATGAATTTACTATTTCAGCACTCGGCTATAAAACTTTAACGCTGAAACTCGAAGTCAATAAATCAACCGAAATTCTAAAAGAGATCACATTAAGTACCGAAAGCAATTCATTGGACGAAGTACAGGTTGAAGGAAAAACCGTCAGCAAAAAGATCAAAGAATCAGGTTTCAATGTTAATGTGATCGAAACCAAGCAATATGCCAACACCAACTCCGATATCAATCAAATACTCAACAGAAGTACTGGTGTAAAGATTAGAGAGCAGGGAGGCCTCGGTTCAAGGTATTCCTTTTCACTGAATGGTCTATCGGGAAATAACATCAAATTTTTCATAGATGGCATTCCAATAGAGTCGTTTGGGAGCGGAATGAGCCTAAATAATATGCCAGTCAACATTGCAGAGAGAATTGAGGTTTATAAAGGAGTCGTGCCGGCTCAACTGGGTTCGGATGCTTTGGGCGGTGCAATCAACATCGTCACCAATCGCGACTATAAGAAATCACTTGACGTCAGCTATAGTATAGGCTCTTTTAACACACACCGCGCCGCTGTGAGCGCAGGATATAAACACCCTAAAAATGGTGTGATGATTAATCTCAATAGTTATTACAATTTCTCGAATAATGACTATCTCATGCGAACAAACCCCGATGCGGGGGTGTACTTAAAAGTCCCTATCCCCCCTGAAAATGCACTATTTGACACGTTAAAATCTGCAAGACGGTTCCATGATGACTACCGTTCATTTATGACACAGGTTGAAGTTGGCATAAGCAATAAAAAATGGGCCGATATTGCAGTTTTAGGATTGACATACATCGACGTATACGATCAGCAGCAAACCGCAGCAACACAAGAACGCGTATTAGGACAGGTATTTAGCAAGAGCCATACCCTTATACCTAGCCTGCGCTATAGAAAGGATAAATTTATTTTTGAAAAGCTATCAGCAACAGTATATGCTAATTATTCACGTGGCGAAAATGTAATCACAGACACCAGTTCGAGAACATTTTATTACTGGAATGGCTTAGCAACAGAATACAGTCCCAAAGCAGGTGAACTTGGCAGCAACAAATCTATCACACATCAAAAGATTAACAACAGTTTTTCGCAAGTGAATTTGAATTACCAACTGTCAGCAAAGCACCTTTTCAATTTCAACTATAATTTAAACACCAATAAACGCGAGAATTATAATGAGATCGACCCATACAATGACTTTTACAACATAACAAATCAAATCTATCGGACGAACATTGGACTTAATTACCAGCAGATCCTATGGACAGGCCGCTTAAACAATTCGTTTTTTATCAAAGATTATGGCTTATCTGGCAAGACAAATACTGCTGAAAAAACTTCAAAAAATTACTTCGGCTATGGAGCCGTGACAAACATTAAGTTAGGCTCAACATATGGGGTAAAATTATCGTATGAACATGCCTATCAATTACCAACTTTTACAGAACTCTTTGGTGATGGTTTAAACGTTATGGCGAATGAAGGACTTAAGCCGGCAAATAGCGATAATTACAATTTGAACCTCTACTATGGTGCTACATTTGGAAATCATAATTTAACTATTGACGCTTCCACCTATTACCGCAATGTAAAAGACTATATCATCCAGAAATCTTACGACACACCACAGGGACAAAAGCAGTTAGCAGACAATGAAGGCGGTGTAAAAGTCAATGGAGCAGACTTTGAAATTAAATATGGTTACAAATCCGATTTTATGGCGGTGCTGAATTTGAGTTATTATAACGCTGTTGACCGGGAACGTTTTGATAAATTTAATAGAGAAAAAATAACCTATAAGGCGCGTACGCCAAATGAGCCCTGGCTATTCGGAAACTTAGACATCAGCTACGGTCGCAATAATATTGTAGGGTTAAAAGACAATCGTTTACAGCTGAACTATTATTTACAGTTTGTAAATAACTATTCTTTAAGCTGGTCCAAATTAGCTGAAAAATCAACCAAAGATTATATCCCTGCTCAATGGCTGCACAATATTGCCGCAACCTATTCTTTCAATAACAATAAATACAATATTACGCTTGAAGGAAAGAATCTGACCAATCAGATTGCATACGACGTCTTTAAACAGCAGCGCCCAGGCCGTTCGGTATACCTAAAACTCCGCTATCTCATTCGCTCAACACATTAAAAACATCATTAAAACTATATATCATGTTAAAATCAATTACAAAAAACGTTAGTTTAATCGCTTTGGCAAGTATCTCGCTCATAGGTTGCAGCAAATCCACGCCAGACAACAGCACCCCAACAGACCCAACGGAAGAAGTCGAAGGAAATTTTGCGATTAAATTCAGTACAGACAATGGCTCTTTTATGCTTCCAGTAAAGGACCTAATGGCAGGTAAGATCTCGCCAGTGGGAGCCGGTACAGATGTTACAAGTATGTTTCCATGGGAAGAAAATGTTATTCAAAAAGGCAAATATTTCTATTCCATTGACCCTAACGCCGCACAATTTGGGAAATATAGCTTTGAAAATGGTGTATTAAAAGCGATTAAGGTCATCCCTTTTACGAAACTTACCACGTTATATATTGGTTGGCATAGCTGGCTTGATGACGACCGTGTGGCTGTGGGCCCCCGTAACAGCAATGAGTATGCTGTAATCAATACAAATACAATGGTCGTAGAGGCAAATGGTACAATAACTTCAGATACAGACATTCCTAAGGATCACAACATGCGAATTTACGCGTTTCTACCACAAGGAAATAAAATCGTATTAGGATATTGTCTGTACAATAATATAACTAAAGTGAGTTATGATATTACCTACACCGGCTCAGTTGATTACCCATCATTTAAGAACTTCAAAAAAACAGGGGAAGACAATCGTTCAGCGCCAGTAGGTCCAGTTAGAAATGGTTACTTCCACAAATTTAAGGAAAATGGCTACACATATTTGCAAACCTATACCATGCCTGCATTAGGCGGAGGTAAAAATCTGCCAACAGGATTCTATAGAATCAAAGATGGAGAAGACAAACTCGATGCGAACTACTTCTTTAATATTAGTCAGCAACAAGGAGGCGATAACCAATTAGGTGTTACTTACCTAGGAAATGGAAAAGCCTTACTCATCAGCGCACACGACACACAAAATAACGTTAAAGAATGGAACGACTGGTGGTATGCTGCCATGTGGGAATACTTAATTGTAGATGTAAATACACAAAAAGTTATCAAAAAACTAGATTTTCCTTTAGTCAGCAATTCCCGTTCAGCCGTTGTACTTAACGGAAATGCATATATCGCTGTCAATGATCCAAAGGCAGATGCGATTTATATCTGGGAATACAACCCAACCACAGACAAGTTAACAAAGGGCGCTAAAATTCTTGGTGGTAATGCTGACACACCGATGCTATATAATTTGGATCAATAGCTTATTTAATAGGGCAAACAATGTTTTGCCCTATTAAATAAGCTATTGATCTACAAGCTATCCATCTCTAAAAATAAAATATGCTAAGTAAAATTAATGCCTGGCTCCATCTTTGGCTAGGGCTTGCTGCCGGTATTCCCGTTATTATATTGGGAATTACAGGCTGTGTACTTGTCTTTGAACATGATATCAAAGAATTAACAACAAACTATATCCACATCGAATCTCGAACAACAGAAGAACAGCTTCCCCCTTCTGCAATTTACAAATCCGTAAAAAGCGTTCTGCCGGATAAGGATATAGCAAGCTCGTGGTATAACGGACTTGATAAGTCCGTCAAGGTCAGTTTGGATCATTCCGATAGTCTGGTCTATGTAAATCCCTATACAGCGGAAGTATTGGCCATTGTAGATCATGAAGATTTCTTTCATTTCATGGATGAAGGACATCGCCATCTATGGATGCCTGTTAAAATAGGCCGACAGGTTGTTGGATGGAGCACCTTCATTTTCTTTATCCTGCTGATCACAGGACTAATTCTTTGGTGGCCAAAAAAATGGAACAAAAGATCGAGAGAACAAAGTTTTACAATCAAATGGAAAGCGAAATTCAAAAGAATCAATTATGATCTACACAATGTGCTCGGCTTCTATTCACTGACAATAGCCTTAGTAATGTGCTTAACAGGACTCATTATGAGCTTTCCTTGGATAAGAAGTTCTGTAGTTTGGCTGACAGGCGGTTATCCAAATAGACCTAAAATAGAGAAAACGAATGAAGAAGAGCAAATTGACAGGCCTTTAAATGACGCGCTACGAGTAGCCGACCAAATTTGGTATAAGGTACGCTATGAGTATGCCAAGTACAACAAAGAAGCCGTTATTGTCCATTATCCCGAGCGTGAAGACAAAACAGTCTATGCATGTACCGACATGGAGGGTGGAACTTGGAGAGATCTCAATTTCGATCGATATACACTTGAATTGACAGGCAGAAAGCAAGGTCCCATTGATGAAGCGAATACCACCGAATGGCTGATGCGCTCCAATTATGCACTCCACACTGGCTTTATTGGTGGAATGACAACAAAAATCATCTATTTCATCGCCTCACTTGTATGTGCAACCTTACCAATAACAGGATTCTATATCTGGTGGGGAAAGAAAAGAAAAGCTATAAAAAAACCGAAACGCACACAATTAGCAACTACTTAGATTTTAGCAATACCGTAACCATACCATTATGCTCTACTTCAATCGTCATATCTTGAGTCTTCTATTCATTTGTACCGTATCCAGTAGCTTTGCCCAAAAAACCAGCCACATCAAAGGTCAAATTATCGGCGAAGATAAGCATGCCATTCCTTACGTCAATATCAGCCTTCATCAAGCAAAAGATGGCACATTAACGAAAACTATCGTCGCAGATAGTACAGGGCATTTTATTTTCGGAGACACAAAGGCAGGCCGTTATTATATAAAAGTAAAAAGCATCACGCATCAAGAGACCTTTAGTCCGCATTTCAGTTTAGATGAACAACTTGGCGGATACGATCTCGGCCAGATTGTGCTATTAATGAATAATGCTTATTTAGCAGAAGTGTTGGTTCAACGCAAAAAACAATTTATTGAACAGCAAAGGGATAAACTGGTATTCAATGTTGAAAACTCCATGCTTGCTGATGGCAATAATGGACTTGAACTACTCAACAAGCTACCAGGTGTAACCGCAGATGACAACGGAAGCTTAAGCATTAAAGGGAAATCAGGTGCTTCGGTAATGATCAATGGAAAACTGACTTATCTTTCCGGTGACCAACTGGCCAACCTATTGCGCAGCACATCTTCCATTGATATCAGCAAAATTGAGCTTATGTCCAACCCTAGTGCAAAACAAGATGCGGCCGGGTCAGCAGGAATTATCAATATCGTTTTAAAAAAAGGAATAAAACAAGGATGGAATGGTTCAATTTCCCTCAACGGTGGCGCAGGTAGGGGCATACACCTTGGCGGTAGTCTCAATTTAAATTACCGCACGGAGAAACTAAATGTATTCGCGATCTATAATCAGTATCATCAGAACCTTGAGTATTTTAACTCCCTCACACGCTACTTCTATTCGGATCAAGGTAACCTCCCCGAATCTTATACACAGCAGGAAAATAAAATACAGCCAAAGCTGCGGTCGAACAATTTTAGAGCTGGTATAGATTATAACATAGATTCCAAACAGACACTTGGTGTACTTATCAATGGCGGATTTGGCAAATATCCGAAGTATGAACCGACGACAAATAACTTCAGAAACTTTGACGATAATCAATTAGTATGGTCTTCATCTACAATAACGGAAGGGAAAGAACGTTGGCGGGATATGCTCTACAATATCAACTACACGGTCAAATTTAATGAGAAAGGGCACGAACTAAAAATCGACCTCGATCTTGTCGACCATTATTCCAAAATGGATCAGCAGCTAAACACGAATTATACGAAAGCAGATGGCACCCCGCTCAACCAACCGTCGTCACGTCGAGGAGACATTCCCTCAGATAATAAAGTGTACGTCGCCAAGTTGGATTATACACTGCCCCTGGCCGAAGGGTATAAACTGGAGACAGGCTGGAAAGCCAGTCATGTACGTACAGAAAATGACCTGCATTATGACACCTTACAAAATGGTCAATACGTTCCTGACCTGACAACTAGCAACCATTTCATTTACAAAGAAACGATACAAGCGGGTTATATCAATTTATCCAAAAGCTGGACTAAAATTTCGGCACAGGTTGGTCTGCGAGGAGAACACACACGTACATCAGGCAATCAAATCACGCTGAATGAACAATTTGAAAAATCCTATTTCAAGCTATTTCCATCAGCATTTCTAACTTATACCGTCAATGAAAAAAACAAATTACAGACAAGCTACAGTTACCGTGTGCAAAGACCATCATTTTGGGATCTCAATCCATTTCGTGTATATACCGATCCTTTTTCCTATTCGGAAGGCAATGCCCGTCTGAATCCTGCTTACGAGCATTCTCTTGAACTTGGCTATACATTTGTCAACAAATATATTTTTACCTTAAACTATGCGAAGAGAACAAATGTTGTTAACGAGATCATTGGTACGGATCCAGCCAATCCATACATTACCTACGAACGACCCGAGAATATTGGTTCGTTTAGAAATTACGGCTTGTCCATTATCGCCCCTACCCAATTGACAGCTTGGTGGTCAGCTACGCACTTCGCAAATTATTACCGTAATGAATATGATATTCCACAAGAGAATGGTTTGATTAGCCGAAAAGGCAATACGCTTACGCTAAATAGCCAGAACACATTCAAATTGACTAAAGATTGGTCTTTAGAACTAGGTGGGAACTACGTATCCGGACTGACAATAGGGTTAAGTCAGATCAAGAGTTACGGCCAAATATATACTGGCATCCAAAAAAATATACTCAATAAAAGAGCATCTGTAAAACTAGTGGTGAATGATATTTTGAGGACCAACAATCGTCGCTATGAGACCGTTTCGTCAACAATAAGGCTCGTAGGGAAATCGAACCCTGACAGTAGGACGGCTATCCTCTCATTTAATTATCGATTTGGCGGGGTTAGCGATTCGAACAGCCAGCGTTCAACCGGATCCGAGGAGATCAAAAATCGACTCTAAACTCGTGACAGTTAGCTAACTTTATACTAATGCCAAATTTTGTACCTTTGTAAAAAATTATCGAAGATGTCGGTCAAGATTGGTGAAAATATTGATTTGGGTAAATTCCCTTTGTTATTAGCTCCGATGGAGGATGTAAGTGATCCTCCGTTTCGCTATGTGTGCAAACAGAATGGTGTTGATTTAATGTATACTGAATTTATTTCTTCAGAAGGACTAATCCGTGATGCTGCCAAATCTGTTCAAAAGCTAGATATTTTTGAATATGAACGACCTATTGGTATCCAGATCTTCGGCGGAGACATTGAAAGTATGCGTCAATCGGCAGAAATCTGTACAAAAGCGGGCCCAAATTTAATCGATATCAATTACGGATGTCCCGTTAAAAAAGTAGTCTGCAAAGGGGCTGGTTCATCTCTTTTACAGGATATTGATAAAATGGTTGCCATGACAAAAGCAGTCGTTGAAGCGACAGACCTGCCAGTGACTGTGAAAACGCGCCTTGGCTGGGATGACAATACAAAAAATGTGTACGAAGTCGCTGAAAGATTACAAGATGTAGGCATCAAAGCACTTGCAATTCATGGACGTACACGTGCACAGCTGTACAAAGGTCAGGCGGACTGGTCCATGATTCGCGATATCAAACGTAATCCGCGCATCAAGATCCCAATTTTTGGAAACGGTGATGTAGACTCTGTCGAAAAAGCGGCAGCATGGCGCCAAGAATTTGAAGTAGATGGCATTATGATTGGTCGTGCAGCTATTGGCTACCCTTGGATTTTTAGAGAAATAAAGCATTTTTTCAATACAGGTGAGCGCTTGGAAGGTCCGACAATTGCAGAACGTGTCGAGGTCTGTAGAACGCACTTGAACAAATCAATCGAATGGAAAGGTAATAAGCTAGGCATCTTCGAAATGCGTAGACACTATGCGAATTACTTCAAAGGAATTCCTAATTTTAAAGAGTACCGAATGAAACTGGTTAGCTTGCAAAGTCAGGCAGAGATCCTTGAGGTACTGCATGAGATTGAACACTCGTTCATAGCAGAACTTATCTAAAAATAAAAATGGCGACACCTAAACAGGTGTCGCCATTTTAGCCTATATCGAATAAATTAATTTCGTCGCAATAATTTCATTAACCCATTTTTTTCCAGAAAAAAGGTAACCACAAGTAGTATCAAAAGCATGGCATTACCGATCCAGATATTGCTATGGAAAACCTGAAAACTCAACCAGGAAATTACAAGTCCCAAGCCAAGGTAAACAGTAATCTTGATCATCTTGTAGGGTATAGGATAATATTTCTGTCCCCAATAAAGCGAAAAACCGATCATGACCAAATAGACCACTGTCGTAGACAAAACAGCTCCAACATAGGAATAAGTTGGGATAAGCCAAACATTAAGCACAATCGTCATTAAGGCTCCGATACCAGATATATAGAGTGCATATCGTGTCTGGTCCGTCAACTTGTACCAAATTGACAGGTTCATATATATCCCCAGAAGGACATAATTAAACAGTAGGATTGGAACAATTTTGAGCCCAGTCCAATAAATAGCGACTTCTGATTCGTTCCCTTTGATAAAGTATTTCAGCCAATCCAGATTGACTGTCAATCCAACCATAGCGACAACCATCAATATGACAAAATACTCCATAATTAAAGCATAGGTTTTGGAGGCATTTTGATTTTTAGAATAGGAAAAAAAGAACGGTTCAGCACCTAACCTAAAGGCAGTTACAAATAAACTTAAAAATACAGCTAATTTAGCCACTGCTCCATATATACCAAGGTCCCTAATTCCTACTTCACCAGGCAGTAGTTTTGGGAAAAACATTTTATCCAAATTTTCATTTATAATAAATGAAATATTTGCGATCAATATTGGAAAGCTATATTTCAGCATTTGATCCATTAACTTTTTATCCAAGGTAAGTCGGAACGTAAGCAACTCTGGCAGGAGCAAAATCAACGTAACGACACTAGCAAAAAGGTTTGATATAAACACATAGCCAATCCAGCCCTCCTTAAACCACGTTCCGGCAAATTCAGCCCAAAAAGTATATTTATGTACCCAGTCAGGTAAGAAAATGATAAAGAACAAATTTGAAAGAACAGTAATACCAATATTAACGAACTTCAAGGCACTATATTTATACGGCCTACCTTCAGCACGCAATTTTGTAAATGGAACAACAGCAAGTGCGTCGGCAACAAGAATGAATGCAAAGTATTTAATATATTGCTCATAGAGGCTTACATCGCCACCATCAGCAAACCAAGCGGCAATTGGTCGCGTGAATACAAAAACTGACAGCAGGAGAATGCCCGAAGTAGCTAAGGTAACGAAGAAACTATTATTGTAGACTTTATTTTTATCTTGCGGTTCGACCTTCTGTAAATAACGGAAATAAGTCGTTTCCATACCAAATGCCAATACAGCATTCAACATAGACATCCACGCATAAAAATTAGAGTAGATACCATAGACTGCTGCATCTTTAAACTTACGGAGATAAAGTGGAGTCATCAAAAACCCTATCATTCTAGAAACGATAGTGGTTATACCGTAGATAAAGGTATCGCTGAGAAATTTTTTGATTGTAGACACTAGGCTTAGGATTGAACTCTTTTAACTACTTCAAAATTAGAAAAGCTTTTAAGTTCGCCTTCCTTGACTTCTACACTTTCAACAATTGCACCTTCGGGGCCCTCTTGGCAGAACTCCAACAATGAATCCAATGCAAAATCATCGCCCTCGGCTTCAATATAAACAGAACCATCTTTTAAATTGACAACAAAGCCTCTAACACCTACCTGATCTGCTACTGCTTTCGTTGTCAATCTAAAAAAGACTCCCTGAACTTTACCCCTTATTGAAATATTCAAATGTTTCATCTGTAAATTATTTTTATTCCATCGGTCAGATGGAGCGCACCATAACTATAATTTTTACGATTATAATTATGGACGTTTCATAAGGGCAAAAGTACAGAAGTTTTTGTAGAATTAAATACTAAGCTAGGCGTTTAACTTTAACATCGTCACTCAGACGCATATGTTCCATCCCTTGCAACAACACGATACCCGGTTTTTTACCGACCTCCAACGAACCAAACTCGTCCTGAATATTTAATGCAATAGCGCCATTAATAGTAGCCCATTGAATAGTCTGTAAGAAATCAAGTTCCTCAAAATGCGCATGCAATACTTTCAGCTCCTCGAGGATAGATAAGGTATCGTTTGAAGCTAAACTGTCCGTTCCGATCACCAGACGCTGTCCAGCATTCATAAAATTCTGAACTTTTGGCAATGTTCCCTCAATATAAAGATTTGCTTTTGGACATAAACACCACACCACATCACGGTCCATACGTTCTACAAAATCTAAATCTTTCAACGAAGTATAGGTATTATGAACCAATAGCAATCTATTCGGGTAAGGTAAATAAGGAAGATAAGACTGAATGGAATTTCTCGCCTGCGCCTTAATTGAATCAGCATTTTTTCCAATAAGCTTATAAAAGTCTAAGAATTCACCCGTTTTATAACGGAACAGCTTATTCTCTTCTTCACTTTCTTGATTGTGAATACTGATAATATTTGTTTCCGGAACCATTTTCTTGAATTTTTTGAAAAGTACTTTCGAACAAGAATAAGGCGCATGGGGTGTAATGGATACGTGACCATTCCTAAACTCTTGAGTTAATGATTTGGCCTCTTTTAATTTAAAGTCAGCTTCCTCAGGTTCAACTCCCAACACTTCCACAAATGTGTGGTAGAGGATCTGTGAGTCTTCTTTCAATTTCGAGGAATTGTCAGTATTAGCATGATCCCCAACAGCGACAATACCATTTTCGTACATCTCCCTGTCAGCTTTTGCCATAGCATCATCTATTTTCTTCATCGATGCCGATCGCGTTGTCATCACCTTACTCAAAAAGTTCGGAAGCCCCGTACCTTTAGGAACGATACCTTTCATGTGCGACAATTCAATATGACAATGTGCATTGATAAAACCTGGAATTATCACTCCCTCATATTTCTCAACCTTAGCTTTATCTGTAGGTGTAAATGAAGTCGGGTCATAGATACCTTGAATTACCCCCTCCTCATCCACCGAAACAATACCGTCTTTTATCGGCATTGAAGTAATCGGTAGAATATAATTAGCGCTTAAATATTTTAACATTTTATCTCCTCACTATCAATTTAGTAACTAAAAAATTTTGACCTGTATGAATACATACCTCTAGTAGAAAAATTCATGCCAAGGTACCTAAAAAGAACAATAAATACCAAAAACAACAATTTGCATAAAAATTTAAACCAAAACGAAATAACACAGCAAATATGCCCATTTTTCATTTGTCATAAATTACTTCTTTATACAGCATTTCAATTTTAAATTTATATATTCGCAGCATCGAATAGGGGTGCCTTGTTTTGTCAGGAACACAAATAAAGGCTGAGATTATACCCAACAGATTAAATTCTGTACACCTGATCCAGATAATGCTGGCGTAGGGAGAGGTTAGTTAAATAGTGCGGTCATAGTAACCCCTTGCTATGATTTGTTTAACTCAAACAAAATACATTACCATGATCAAATTTTTGATTTGTAGCTCCTTAGCTACTATTTCAAG
>JAIRVH010000202.1 GCA_031253985.1 Sphingobacterium sp. | reverse complement strand
ATAATTTCAATAATTGTTTTATAACTCAGGTTTTGTTTTTATTTTGATAAAAATCGCTTGAAGATACACTATTTTTCTATGAATTAATCAATTCCATGCATCATCTTTTTTATTTTTTTATTACCTAGAATAAGAAATACCGCCGCTATCATCGGAATCACTGTAAACACAGCAAAGAAATAAGACATTGAATGCGATTCGGTAATCTTATCAATATACGATCCAATAAAACCTCCTATAAAGTTAGCTATGGCATTGGCACAAAACCAAAATCCGAATAGTAGCCCCAGGAATTTTTTCGGCGATAGCTTACTCACATAAGATAGCCCAACCGGACCTATGCATAATTCGCCCACCGTATGGAAGAAGTAAGCCAGCACCAGCCAGATCATACTCACCGAAGCCGTTTTTGCGCCGGCAGGAATCTCTGAGCTCCCAATAGATAAGGCCGCAAAACCAATCCCGACCAATGTCAGTCCCATGGCAAATTTAATCGGACCAGAAGGATTCCATACTTTCTCCCATATTTTACTAAATGATGTTGCCAGCGTAATGATAAAGAACGAATTCAACATGGGAAACCAAGATACCGTCACTTCCGAATTCATGCCATAATATTCCCGATAAACTTTCCAAAGACACAATGACCAGATGATCACAAAAGAAATGCTCGAAAAAATTATAATCATTGGATATTTACGAATAATTTTCTTCGCTAAAACAAACAATACACCAGTAATTACCACAATTGGCAACACGGTCAGTGCAGCATCAAACCACTTAAATAAAACCGCCATTTCTCCACTTAAAACCCGCTGTGTATAATTTTTTGCAAAGATCGTCATAGAGCCGCCCGCCTGTTCAAAAGCTAAATGGAAAACGACACTCGACAACATAAAAATGGCAATGACCAGCAACCGGTCACGAACAATATGCTTTGGATTTTCTTCTTGGCCTGCTGTAATCTCATTCGTTTCCTCCTGCTTTTCTGGTGTATTTCCAATTTTTCCAAAGATCGGTTGAGCGAAATAGAACTGCAACATACCCAAAAACATAAATATGCCTGCAAGTCCAAAACCGTAATGCCAGCCGATCTTTTCTCCTATATATCCGCACAACATCATACCCAAAAATGCGCCACCATTGATACCCATATAAAAGATCGTATATCCCGCATCCTTTTTACCTCCTTTATCAGGATATAATTTTCCAACCATGGAAGAAATATTTGGTTTAAACAAACCATTTCCCAAAACAATCAGCACCAGACCCGCCAAAAAAAAACTTTTATTAAGCCCTTCTAAAGCCATAGAAATATGCCCTAGGGTCATAATTATCGCGCCAACCATAATGGATTTCTTGTAACCGGTGAGTCGATCAGCAATAATTCCACCGAACAGCGGTGTTAAAAATACCATCCCGGTATACAAGCCATAGAGCTTCATTGCCTCCGAATTCGTCCAGCCCCAGCCGTGCTGTGCTAGGGTAGAAACCAGAAAATTCACTAATAGCGCCCGCATACCATAATAACTGAAACGCTCCCACATCTCTGTAAAGAATAATACGAACAAGCCGGCAGGATGCCCTTGTACCAATACATGCTCAGCCCCTACTTTTTGCAAATGGGTTTTAAGAACAGCATTTTTTTCAAAATTCATGTTTTTTTTAATAGTTATTTTTCAAAATAAGGTAGCGCGATTTCCATTTATTATTCGTTCATCAGCAAATGGAAAAATCTGATGTCTCCTCTTCATTACATAGAGAGGCTATTCAATTATCTTCACCCATATCAACCAAATAATGAAGACTAAAAATAGGTTTCCAAGAAGTGAACTGCTCATTTAATACCGCCTCCGTACACAGAAATATATAAACCAGCATTTCATACAAATAGTAAAGTTCTTTTCATCGACTGAAAAGAACCCTACCATTCCGTGTTATATTAAATCAATGGACGCAAACGTTCCAATAATTTTTTAGTAGCAAAAATACCCTCTTCTTCACTCAGCTTACTTCCTTCGTATTCTATTCCCACATAGCCCTTGAATTTTGCTTTTTTAACAATCTTCAACATGCGCTCATAATCAATTTGCGTTTCATTACCATTGGCATCAAAATCGTGCGTTTTAGCACTTACACCATGCGCATAAGGCATCAGATCTGTTACTCCTTGATAACGGTCATATTCATAAAAATTACCAAGATCCGGTAGACTGCCACAATACTTGCTTCCAACAGCTTTTAATGTATTGGCTAACCAGTCACCATGTGAAGATATACCGCCATGATTTTCTACAATAATACTGATTCCAGCTTTTTTACCAATATCAGATAATGCCGTTAAGCTTTCAACAACACGTTTGCTCACTTCCTCAGGCGTACCTTTTCCAGCCGCGTTGACACGAATGGCATGACAACCCAAGAAATTAGCAGCAGAGATCCATTTATAATGGTTTTGCACAGCCTGTTTTCTTTTCGCCTCATCTTCATCGCCGAGATTTCCCTCACCATCAATCATAATGAGCACATTACGAACACCATTATCTTTTGCACGCATATTTAGCTCAGTAAGGTAATTATTATCATTAGCCTTGTCTTTAAAAAACTGATTCACATATTCCACACCATAGATGCCATATTTTTTGGCCGCTAATACAGGGAAATCCAAATTGTTCAAATCTCCTTTGAATAAGGATTTATGCAATGACCATTCAGCTAGGGAAATGTCAAACCAATCTTTCTTTGCGGCTGCAAAACTCTCCATTGAGGGAGCTAACGCTATACCAGCAGATGCTAATGCAAGGCTTTTAAGAAAATCTCTTCTTGAATTCATGTGTTTAGATTTAATGTGTTATTTATATATTTCCCCAACCAGTGGTCAACACATCAACAAGGTGCATTGTCTGAATGGGTAATTTATGTTTATCGATATAGGATTGCAGCTGCAGCAAACAAGATGAATCAGTTGAAATGATATAATCTGCATTCAAATCAAGTGCATTACGCACTTTTTGCTCAGCCATTGCTGCGGATATTCCTTCGAATTTAACGGCAAAGCTTCCACCAAATCCACAGCATGTTTCACTATCTTTCACTTCCACCATCTCCAGTCCCAAGACTTTACTCAATAATTTCCGTGGTTCATCTTTAATTTTGCACTCACGTAGAGCCGAACAAGAATCGTGGTATACCGCAACACCCTCCAATTCAGCTCCAAAATACTCTTTTTTCAGCACGTTTACCAAAAAATCAGAGATTTCCATCACTTGTTGCTGTATTTTATGGCATTGATGGGAATCCGCCGAATTTGCGAATAAATCATTATAACCATGCCTCACCATACCGGTACAAGAGGCTGACGGAGAAATAATCACATGGTCGCCCGAGAAATCACCTAAAAACTTCCGTCCAACCTGTTTTGCATCATCCCAGAATCCGGCATTATATGCGGGCTGGCCACAGCATGTCTGCTCAGGATTGTAAACGACCTCACAACCGACTTTTTCTAATAAACGAACCGTATTAAATGCGGTCTCAGGATAAAGCTGATCTATAAAACAAGGAACAAAAAGTTCTACTTTCATATTTAATTTAATCAATAAAATTAAGATTTATTGGACACTAATATTCGCACCAAAAGTAACAATCCAATTACAAAAAATAAAGAAAGAACCAGTGCTGAATACCGAATATTATGTGTCACCTGCTCTATAAACCCGAATGAGAATAATCCGATTACAATGGCAACCTTTTCTGTAACGTCATAAAAGGAGAAAAAAGCAGTCGTGTCTTTGATATCTGTCGGGATTAGTTTAGAATAGGTCGAACGCGATAGCGACTGAATTCCACCCATGACTAAACCGACCAATGCAGCAATAATATAAAACTGAAGTGGCGTGGATAAATAGAAGGCCGAGATACAGATTCCGATCCAGATGATTACCACAACAATCAAAACCTTAATATTTCCAAAAAGCGTGGATAAATATGACATTAAAAATGCACCTAAGATGGCTACAAGCTGAATGAGAAGTATTGTTGCGATCAACCTTTCCGCACCCAGATGTAGGATTTTCTCCCCAAACGAAGAGGCCACAATCATCAAAGTTTGAACGCCAATTGCATAAAAGAAAAAGGCCGGCAGAAACTGTTTGATTTCAGGAATCCCTTTGATCTTTAGAATCACATGTCCAAACTCATCCCGTACATTCTGTACAAAACTCTTACCCGTGTTATTCTCTGTCGCGTCGATTTTAGGCAAATATTTAAAAGGAATCATCGAAAAGCCAAGCCACCATAATCCAACCATTAGAAACGATATACGAGCTGGTAACGAAGCATCTGTAATACCAAACCATTCAGGTTTAAGTACCACAATAAAACAGAGAATCTGTAAAGTAACACAGCCGATATAACCATAAGCAAACCCCTGCGCACTCACCTTATCCTGCTGATCAACAGTAGCTAAGAGCGGTAAATAAGAATTATTAAACAAAACACCGCCGATATAGCCCATTGCCGCTATAACAAAACATATAATACCAATTTCCAATGTCTCAAGCTTGAAGAAAAATAAGCACATACAAGCAATTGCTCCCATATAGGTAAAGAATTTCATTATCTGTTTCTTTTTTCCCTTTGCATCGGCGTAAGAAGAAATAAAGGGTAAGGAAAAAGACATCAACAGATAGGCAAAGGCCAAAGAAAAGTTGGAAAGAGCAGTATTGACAACCTCTATCCCAAAGAAACTGACCACATCACCATGTTCTTTTGTGGTCGTAATTGCAGTATAATAAACAGGGAATATCGTGGAAGTAATAACAAGGTTGTAAGCAGAATTGGCCCAATCGAACATGGCCCAAGAACGAATCAATTTTTTATTGTTTTTTACAATTGCTTCCATTTAAATTGGCTTAATAAGTTTGACGAATATAAGTAATTATTTTAGCCATTTCTCGACGAATTGTACTTGCTCGATCATCGATATAATTATTATTCATAAAAGAGAATGCCAAGCGTCGTCCTGTCCGTGTGATCAGATAACCACTTTGATTATAGACAGAAGTGATAGTGCCTGTTTTAGCAAAAACAAACGGTTCACCAAGATCTTTACTATAAGTTCGTTTCAGGGTACCATCGACACCGCCAGCGGGGAAAAGACGAAAGCGTTCCTTTTCATCAGGCAGCTTATTTTTCAAGAGGACCAACAGATCCACATTATTCTGTGGAGTCACTTTATTGTAAGACGACAGACCCGAACCATCAAAAATAGCGACCTCAGCTGAAAAGTATTTATAAACGTTATTCTTCATCCAGTCCCGCACCAAGTAAGTATCAAATTGGCCGAATTGTTTCCATGAACACATCATCAAAAACTGTTCAGCAATAAAATTATCACTGGGTAGCATCATTTCACGGATTAAATTTTTTGTGCCGCCTGAATAGAGTATCTTGGTATTGTTTGGTTTTGGGTAAGACAGTAAGGTCACAGATTTACCTAGACTATCCGACAATAATTTAATAAATAAGCTGTCGGAATAGATAAAGGGAACTTCATTGACATAGCCGCTCGGAACGGGTCGTTTGGACATCCAAAAGGAGTTGGCACGAAATGAACGGGAAAGTTCGAAATCGCCAGACTTGGGTTCCGGCAAAAAGTCCAATGCATTTTGGAAGCTCGCTGGAGAGGTCGCCAGATAATTGTAACCTTTTTGCCGAAAAGTGACCACATTGCCATAAACAGGAAATGTACTTATTTCAGGCTGGTAATAAGCTTCAAAATCTTCCATCGCCCAACCACGTGCAAAGAACTTATTCCGCATTGTCCCCGGTACAACAAAAATGCGTTTGTTTGTATTTTTCAAAAAGTTATATACCACCCGGGTATCCAATCTATTATGTAAAAATGTTGGATCACCTGTCCCCCAGATAAGCAGCGAGTCTCCGCGTTCCACATACTCCAATCCCGGTATCGAATCACCCAAGAGTGCCAAAGCAGCATAGGTGGTATAAATTTTCGTATTGGAAGCCGGTGTAAAATGCTTATTGCCGTTAATATCCATGACGTATTTATTGGCATTTAGGTCATACAAAGAAAATCCAACAAAATGATCATTTAATACTTTAGATTCTTGAAATAACTGATAAACATCTTCAAAGCTCTGAGCCTTCGCAACGAAAGTAGTCGCTAGAGCAAACCAAAGCAGCAACAATGCACTTATTTTTTTTTTCATCAGTTCAAACATACAAAAAACTGTAGGAACTCTCTTTCGTCCATTGCCAAAATTCAGATACAAATCCTATAAAAAGGAAACGGAGAGACAATGTCTCTCCGTTTCCTTTTTATAGGATATCAGGCATTAATACCCCGTATTTTGCTTCAAATTCCCCATGCTTCTATTAATTTCATCCTGAGGAATTGGAAAAATCTCATTCTTATTTATTGTGAATGTAATTCCCTTAAATGTAGGAAGAATTGCTCCCTCAAATGCTGAATAAGACTCTATTACCTGTTTTGCGACCCCCCAACGAACCAAATCATAAAAACGGTGTCCCTCCATTGCCAATTCTAATCTCCGTTCAAAGCGTACTGCATTTCGAGCATAGTCTTGACTTGGAAAAGAAGGATAAGGTTTAACAATATAATTTGCAGCTGGTGTTCCATCAGAAGTTACCTTTGCTGGTAATTTGGCTGCCCGATTTCTGATCGAATTAACAAAATTCAATGCTTCGCCCAGATTATTCAATTCAACATCGCATTCCGCTGCCATTAATATTACATCTGCTAATCGGATAATATTTACGTCTAGATCTGTTACATATTTTCCATCGTTAGCTGTATGACCCGAAAATAAAGCCTTAGGAATCATTGTCTTAATACCAGAAAACGGTCCGCCATGCGGTCTATCATTTCCTTCTGTTCTTAACCATGGATCTCCAGGAAAAATACCATAGTCCAAAAACGCAACCCCCCTACGGCCAGCATTATAATCCAAACGTGGATCAAAACTTAATTTTGTATCAAGTTTATAATTTTTCAAAGCATCACCCGTTAATTTAATATCCGAAGTATATGGATTATTTCGATATGATCCATCCAAATATGGAAGGCCATTTGCATCTACCTTATACGCGTTTACCAAATCGATAGTAGGCTGGTAAAATCCACAGCATCCCACTGGATTATCACCATTCAAACCACTCAACATATCACCCACATTTGCATTGTCACCTGATCCATCAGGATTGATAATATGTTTTGAAACCATAATTGCCTCGGGACCATCTTCTTTCAGCACATCATAGTTATTTTGATAAGGCATAGTAGTGATATCCCGTCCAGCAATAACAGCTTTAAATAAATCCAGTGCTTGTTGGTATTTTTTTTGGTAGAGATATAATTTTCCTAAATAAGCTTTAGCTGCATACTGATCCATACGACCAGCTTCATTATTAATTTTTGATGTAGGTAAATTTGCTACTGCAGTTTTTAAATCACTTTCAATCAAAGGAAGGATATCTTGATCATTTTTCACCACCTTAGCGTCTTCAGTCGTTATATTTTCGTCTATGACGGGAATATTTTTGAAAACTCGCCAAAGCAAGAAATAATAATGAGCACGAAGCAGTTTCGCTTCACCTTCGATTTGCTTTGCCCGATCAGTTGAAATGCTCTTATTTCCAGCCTGATCTTGCTTTAACAATGTTAGGGTGCTATTTGTACGTAGTACTCCTTCATAATAAACTTGCCACATCGTACTCAGATTATCATTGGAGGATAAAGGAGAAAAATTGACCAACATATTCATGTTTGGTTGGTCAGTAGGAGTAGATCCTTTA
This sequence comes from Sphingobacterium sp., assembly GCA_031253985.1. Classification (GTDB taxonomy): domain Bacteria; phylum Bacteroidota; class Bacteroidia; order Sphingobacteriales; family Sphingobacteriaceae; genus Sphingobacterium. The sequence continues at coordinate 9,114 of JAIRVH010000202.1, read as the reverse complement.
TGTGCATTATCGGAAGTAATTTCACCAAATACCCATTGACTAGGAGCCGAAGCATAATTACCCCAAGTTCCATTGACATTGCCATTCAATATGGAATACGCTCCGATTAGTGCAGCTTCCACTCCCTTTTTATTGCCTACCTGTTCTTCAATTAACTGCCCTTGCGGTGTTTTCTCTAGAAAGCTTTTACCGCAACCAGCCAGCCCCGCTATTCCCAAACCCATTATTCCTATAAATATTTTTATATTTTTCATTTCCCTAATTTTTTTAAATTAAAAGCCCATACTAATGCCTAACATGTATTGTCTAGATTGCGGGTATACACCAAAATCCACTCCTAAAGCAGGATATTTCGATGGTGTAGCAGTAACTTCAGGATCCAAACCTTCATATTTTGTAATCGTAAACAAATTGGTTACTCCAAAATAAGCACGCAACTTTTTAACACTACTATCTGCCCCAAACAACTTATCAGTTTTAAAGTTATATCCTATCTGTAAATTCTTCATTTTTAAAAAGCTAGCATCTTGGATATAATAGGTCGATGAAGCATATTCATTTGCTGAAACCTTTTCTTTCGTTTGAGAAGGAATCATACTTCCTTTATTTTCTGTACTCCATGCATCCAAAATACGAACACTCTTCTGCCCATCAAATACGCCGAAATCCGTGAAATAACGGGTTGCTTCATAATTTTGATTGCCTTGAGAACCATAGAAATACATCATTAGATCGAAATTTTTATATGTCGCGTTAAAATTCAACGAATATGTAAAGTCAGGATGTGGAGAGCCAATGATTGTTCTATCGTTAGCATCAATAACGCCATCATTATTTACATCCTCAAACCGAAAACCACCTACCCGAGCATCTGTATACCCAGGATATTTAGTTAGCTCATCCGCATTCTGGTAAATGCCGGCTACTTTAAAGCCGTAGAAGGCACCAAATGGCTGGCCTTTTCTCATGATTGAAGTCTCCATGCTTCGGAATGCCCCATATACAACCTCATCAACTCCTGGTGCCAAGGAAATAATTTCATTCTTATTTTTCGAGAAATTAACACCTAAATCAAAGTTAAACTTATCTGGATCCTTTTGCTGATGGTGATAATTAAGGGAGAATTCAATCCCCTTGTTCCGCATATCACCAATATTTATATATGGTGAATTTCCTCTACCCGCAGCTGTTGCTGTAAGCGGTAACGCGAAAAGCATATCAGAAGTTTTCTTATTATACCAATCAAATGTACCATCTATCTTACCTTCGAATAAAGAAAAATCTAAACCTAAATTCAAGGATTTCACTTGTTCCCATTTAACGTTTTCATTATTGTAGTCACTTACCCACATACCACTAACAAGACTGCCTCCAATTGGATAAGAAGAAGAATTCTGAGAAAGCTGATAACGTTTTAAATATTGAAAGGACGGAATCCTTTGGTTTCCGGTAATACCGTAACCTACCCTAAATTTTAAGTCATTCAACCAAGATACATTTTTCATAAATTCTTCCTGAGATAAACGCCAGGCAGCACTTGCTCCAGGAAATGTACCATATTTATTTTTCGGCCCAAAATTGGAAGAACCATCTCTTCTGACTGTTGCACTTAATAAGTAACGATCTTTATATGAATAGTCTACCTTTCCAAAAAGAGAATATAAGGAACCAAAATTACCTTCACTTTCCCCCGATTTCTTACTTCCTGAGCTGACATAAAAATAATCTAAGTTATCTGTGATGAAATAATCATTGCCTTTTCCTTGAACTTGGCGATAAGAATTATCAATAGCCTCGGAGCCTAACAAAACATTTAAATTATGCACATCATTGAAATTAGCCTTGTAATTCAATGTATTAGTCCAAGTCCACTCTGTATTATAACCCGAAGTTTCTGTTATACCGTTGTTAGCACTACCTTCGGTAAATTCCAGATTTGGATAAGTGTAGTCCAACGAATAATAATTTTCGTATTTAATACCAAAACTTGTCCTAAATGTCAATCCTTTTAAAATGTCATATTCACCAAAGGCATTACCAAAAAACAAATTACTTTTACTGACATCATCTTTTGCCCGGTAGGCTATCGCAACAGGGTTTTCCCCATTTCCCCATCCACCTCTTGATCCCGCAAAATGTCCTCCTTCATCGTACACAGGGATAATATTTTTGATACGATAAGCAAAACCTATAGCACTACCTTCTCCGATATAATCGCCTGCCGTATTTGTATTTACACCTATTCCATGTCCTTTAGTAAAACTATACTGCATATTCTCTCCGAAACGTAGTTTCTTGTTAAAAGTAGAAAAATTAGTATTTGAACGGACATTGAAACGCTCAAAACCAGTATGAATTACAGTTCCTTTCTGCCCCAAATACCCACCGGATACGGCATAAGAGGCATTTTCTCCTCCACCAACGGTACTTAATTGGTACGACTGTGTCGGTGCGTTCTGGCTTAATTCTTTAAACCAATCTGTACCTGCTTTATTTGCTTTTGTAATTTGGTAAAATTCTTCTTTATTATCTGCGTATTTATATTTTGACATATCTGCGTCACTTGCGGTGACATCAGCTCCAATTTTACTTCCTGCTATTAAATAGTCTGGAAGTACATTATTCTCTCCATTTAGTTTGTTATTTAAAGCTAATATTTGTTGAGGACTCAACATCTTAGGGAAACGACCGCTATTTGGCACTTGCACCCCATAATAAGCGTCAAAATTAATTTGTGGTTTACTTCCTGAACGACCGCTTTTCGTAGTTACAATTATGACACCATTATTCGCGCGCGATCCATATATTGAAGCCGCAGATGCATCTTTTAATACTTGCATGGATTCAATATCATTTTGATTCAACCAGCTCAGCTTTCCTTCATAGGGTACCCCATCGATGACATAAAGCGGTTCATTATTATTAATTGTACTATAACCACGAATTTTAATGGCTGGCGTAGCTCCTGGCGCGCCGTCTGTAACAACCTGAACACCTGCAGCACGTCCTTGCAATGATTCTACCGCACTCGCTGCCGGCGTGGTTTTCAATTGGTCTGTATTAACTACAGCAACGGATCCTGTCAGATCCTTCTTACGTTGTGTTGAATAACCTGTAACAACGACTTCCTCTAATGCATCTTCAGAAGCACTCAATGAAATTGCGAGATCAGCTTTTGAGGAGACAGTTACCTCAGTGCTTTTGTAACCAATGTAACTCACAACAAGTACATCACCGACTTTACCCTGGATCGTAAATGCACCATTTTCATCTGTGGATGTTCCGGTGCTACTCCCTTTGACTTTGACAGAAACTCCAGTAATACCCTGACCTGTAGCCGCGTCCTTTACGACCCCCTTAATAGGCGTCTGTTGTACGCTCTTGGTTTTCATTAATGAAACGACTTCAACTCTGCCATAGCTAGTTAATCCACTGGCAAATGCATGGGTAATGATTCCTCCCCCGATGAGAAGAGAACTCATAAGCAGAAATCTCTTATTGAACTTTTGGCCCAATATGAGATCAAAACAGCAATTTTTGTCCGTTTTTTTCATCATAATTTTACTAAATAGGTGGTTTAAAAAATTTATGTTTATTCTTTAGTTGTTTTAGTTGATATTGGTCTGTTTAATTTTTTGGTCATTTTTTTAGGTCTGACGACAACAATGCGATATCGTCATCATATTCAGAACCCATGGTTATTCATTTTTTTCTTTATTTGGTTATTTCCCAGAAATGTTAAAATCTGTTAAATAAATGTAAAGAATAATAAATGTAAAAAAAAAGGAAAAATCTTAATTAATTTACAAAGTGCTATAAATCAAGTTATTGTATTTTATACACTAAGCCAAATAGCAGTACTATTGTTACATAAGTATATCTTTTTGTTTTCTGTCTTTGGAACCTGTATCCAAAATCAACTATCATTGTCAAATATTCCACAAATAGGCCCAAATAAGTTAAAAGCTCCTTATATTTGTTGTTGATGAATGTAAGTAATTTATTAGAACGGGCGCTCCGATTTGAGTTCCTATCAAAGGAAGAAGGTGTTTTTTTATATCAAAACGCACCTACAGCTGATTTGACTTTCGTAGCCAATGAATTGCGTAAGATACAAGTGCCTCATGGTAAGGTAACCTGGCAGATCGACAGAAATGTCAATACCACGAATGTGTGTATTGCAAATTGCAAATTTTGCAACTTTTTCCGCCGCCCTGGTCATGAAGATAGCTACATTACTGATATTGAAAGCTACAAGCAAAAGATCGAGGAGACTTTCAAATACGGTGGTGACCAATTGCTGCTGCAAGGTGGCCATCATCCGGATTTAGGTATTGAGTTTTACAAAAACCTTTACCGGCAATTAAAGGAGCTTTATCCTACCCTAAAATTACATTCTCTTGGTCCACCCGAAATTGCGCATATAGCGAAATTGGAAAACATGAGCCATATTGAAGTGTTGACTCAATTGAAAGAAGCAGGGCTCGACTCCTTGCCTGGAGCTGGAGCCGAGATTCTCAATGATCGTGTAAGACGCCTAATATCAAAGGGAAAATGCGGTGGTAAAGAATGGTTAGACGTGATGCGCGCTGCCCATAAAATTAATTTACCAAGCTCTGCTACTATGATGTTTGGCCACATCGAAACAATAGAAGAACGTTTTGAACATTTAGTATGGATTCGTGAAGTACAGGACGAAAAGCCGCAGGAATCGCATGGATTTATAGCGTTCATCCCATGGCCTTTCCAAGACGACGGTACGCTATTAAAGAGGCTTCGTGGCATTACCAATAACGTAACGAGTGAAGAATATATCCGCATGATTGCCTTAAGCCGTATTATGCTCCCTAATATCAAAAACATACAAGCTTCCTGGCTTACCGTCGGAAAACGTACGGCACAATTGTGTCTGCATGCCGGAGCAAATGATTTTGGCTCCATCATGATCGAAGAAAATGTCGTTTCTGCAGCAGGTGCACCGCATAGATTTACATCTAAATCAATACAGGAAGCTATTTTAGAAGCTGGATTCAGCCCGCAATTACGGACCCAAAAATACGAGTTCCGTGAGCTCCCAGCCCATATGGTCGAACAGGTCATTAACTATTAATACGATACATTGAAAGACGTCATAAGAAATATTGAAGCAATCATATTTGCTTCTGCAGAGGGAATCGATCTTGCCGATATCAAACAGATATTACAAGAAGCTATGGCTATCGAAGTGTCAAGAGATGAATTACGTGACTTGATTAAAAAAATCGAAACAAAGTACCAGGACGAAGATTATGTACTCGAATTACGTTATATCAACAACGCTTATCAGTTTTTGACTAAAGCTGTTTATCATGAATCAATACAGCAGCTCCAAAATCATAACAATAAACGAAAATTAAGTCAATCGGCATTAGAGACACTAGCTATCATTGCGTATAGGCAACCGATTACAAAATTGGAAGTGGAGCAGATCAGGGGTGTCAGCTGTGATTATTCTATTCAACGGTTATTGGAAAAGAAATTGATCAAAATTGCTGGAAAAGCAGATAGTATTGGGAAACCATTACTATACGCGACAAGCCAGCAGTTCATGGATCATTTTGGAATCAATGGTGTGAGGGATCTCCCACAATTGAAAGATATCGTTACCGAGGACAATGCGATTGGCGAAACAAATGAATAAATAAAATAAAATAAATTTTTATTTTTAAAATACAATTCAACACATTGATTAACAGAAAAATAAAGCTTGATATTTTTTTTAAAAAAAGTTTTAAAAAATAGTTTTCTTCTCTAATTTTACAACATTGAATAAGAAACAATAAAGTATTATTTTATGAACACGGCAACTTTAGCTAACGAAGATCTTGAAGAAGTAAAATTCGCATCTTTCAACGGTCCTGATGACGATGATGATGATTTCGATGATGATTTCGATTTACCTGAAATCGACTCGATTGGAGGATTAGATGACTTCGATGATGACGATGAATTTTAATATTTTAGTGCATATAACACTACCTATTAAAACACCAGAGAATCATTAAAAAAATAAGGCGTTCAATTCGATTGAACGCCTTATTTTTTACTTTGCCTGATCGATCAATTTATGTAATTCCATCTTAGGAATCATTCCGCTTTGTCGCCATATTTGTTGCCCATTTTTGAACAACACAAAAGTAGGCACGCCACTAACCTTATAAATTGAAGCAATTTTAGGATTCTTATCCACATCTATTTTAATGATGGACAGATCCTCCTGATAAAATTCCTTTACATCCTGTAAAATTGGCGCCATAGTCTGGCAGGGACCGCACCACGTCGCAAAAAAATCCACCAAAACCAGCGAATTTGATTGAATAATCTGGTCAAAAGTAGCCATTATTGATTCTCCTTTACTTCTTCTTGCAATGCCTTATACCCGCCTTGGATATTGCATATATGTTTAAATCCTTTAGCACTCAAAATAGAAACAGCTACGGCACTTCTGTACCCCGACTGACAGTGAACATACAGCTGCGCATCATCTTTCTTAAGTATAGAACCAAAATTAGCGAAATCTGTTAATGGAATATTCATTGCATTGTCAATATGTCCATTAGCAAATTCTTTATCCGTCCTTACATCTACAATATGACCTTGATCTGATCTTTTCTTCAATTCACTTGCGTTAATATTCCTGAGCGAGTCTACAATTTCGCTATTTTTCCAGGTTGCAATACCGCCTTCCAAAGCCCCGACAATATGGGTATACCCTAACTTTAATAAATGATCAGTGACGGCCTGCTTATCTTCCAAATCAGTGATTAACAAAAACTTTTGGTCTTTGCTGGGGAAAACCTGTGTTATAAAATGATCAAAAGGACCTTTAAAGCCGATATTTATTGATTTAGGTACAAACCCTTTTAGGAATATATCGCCAGATCGGGTATCGAGAACTTGAACATCAGCTTGCTTACGCAGCTTCTTAAACTTCTTCAATGTCAAATGTGGTAAATCCGAAGCAATTTGCAAGGTCTCTACATGAAAAGTTTTCGATTCTGCATGTAATCGCGTTTGACTATTGAATAGCACAAAACATCCTCCAAGGAGCGTAATAAAAACTCTATGCATATTATTTTACTATTTAAAAGGAATAAGCAACTTCTCCAATTCCTCTATTTTACCATTGTATATATTTAAGTCCACATTACCCTGAATCCCTCTGACAGTGCCTTTTTCAGAAAATTGCCAGAAAGCCCAATGCTCTTTGGGGTTCTCAACCCAAAAGTTATAATTTGCAATCCACAACGTATAAGCCGCAAATTCCTTTTCCAGAAAATCACTGTAAAACTTATCTCCAGAGTAAAGAATGGGTTTTACTTTATAATGTGCTTCGACCTCCTCAAGCCAACGTTTCAATCCAACTTTCAAACTATCCATAGACTGTTGGTTGGGATGTTCTTCAATATCCAAGACCGGAGGAAGATCGCCAGATTGCAGTTTGACCTTACGAATAAAATTCTTCGCCTGCTTTACCGAATTTTCATTCGGTCTAAAATAATGGTAAGCCCCCCTCAAAATCGCTTTATTTTCAGTTTTATTCCAATTTCGGCTAAACTTATCATCAATCCCCTTCTCGCCCATTGTTGCCCGAATAAATACAAAATCTATCGGAAAATGATCATTTATTGTATTTACCTTTTGCCAATCTATTTCTTCCTGATAGGTAGACACATCAATACCAAACACTTTATCATCGTGTTTGCTCATAATCTCAATATTTCGAATATCGTATTTTGCTTCCTTAGTTAGTGACTTATCTTTGGAAGTAGCTACCCGAAAATAATAGATAATTCCGGCCCGATAGTGCCATACAACAAGGCCCAGGAAAAACACCAGCATCCCCGCTATCATCCAGATCCACTTGGTCTCCCTAACTGGACCTCCTTTTGTATTTGTTTTTTTTCTTTTTGATCGCTGTTGCGCCATAGCACGATGAAGTTACGGCAATAGCAATTAACTCGCAAAATTTTCGCAACAATTTATATTTTTGTGTATGATCGTGTACAACCCCAAAGACTGGCTTTCGGCAACTTTCAAGTTGCACAAATCAGATACTTTCAAAAAGTTACTGCCATTTCTTATTTTAATAGCCATTTACTCATGGGCGATTGCCTTTCTCGAATTGGAATACCTCAAATTAAACGAAAAAAGCTGGATCAAAAATATCACCATTGTTCACAACCTACTTGGCTTTGTGATCTCACTACTACTGGTCTTCAGAACTAATACAGCCTATGATCGTTGGTGGGAAGCTCGGAAACAATGGGGAACGTTAACCAACGTCAGTAGATCTTTATCATACAAACTAAATGCAATGCTGGAGGGAGATGATAAAGTGAACCGCAGTTTTTTCAGAAAAGCAATCCCGCTATTCGCTGAAACCTTATACGACTTTTTAAGATCAGATTACACCAAATTTATGCTCGACGAAAATGAACATCCTGAGCTAAAAGCACTGGATAATAAAAGACACGGACCAAACCAGGTATCTACCATGATCTTTCAAAAGATTAATGAACTATATAAAGAGGGCAATATCAGCGGCGACCAACTTATTATATTGAATGAAGAAATTATTGCCATGACCCACCTCTGCGGGGCATGTGAACGTATTAAAAACACGCCTATACCCCTAGCCTATAGTGCATTTATCAAAAAGTTCATCATCTTTTATACCATGACACTTCCCGTAGGATATGTTTTTTCTATAGGATATTTTGTGGTGATTGCTGTACCTTTCATTTTATATGTTTTAGCCTCCCTTGAATTGATTGGCGAATCCATTGAAGAACCTTTCGGTATCGATCAAGATGATTTACCTATAGACAAGATAGCCGCTAACATCAGAAAACACTGCCATGAAATTATCCAAGCATAGGATGTTTTAAAAATAATGTAGCTCATTTTCAAACGCTAAGGTTAGCTTAAGGAAATAAGTTTTGTAAATCTATTCAGAATTTCTACTTTTGTCGCGGAGAGTTGGCAGAGTGGTCGAATGCGGCGGTCTTGAAAACCGTTAACTGTCACAGGTTCGGGGGTTCGAATCCCTCACTCTCCGCAGAAAAAGCCTTT
>JAIRVH010000142.1 GCA_031253985.1 Sphingobacterium sp. | reverse complement strand
GTAAGTAAGGGGAAGAATTCGGTATCCTCTGCAACGATTGGAATTGCTTGACTGAAATCAAAAGTTTCGAATTTGCTCATAGTATTTATTTTGTGTATTTGGCAGTCGCTGACATGTTGACGGCTGATGCTCAAATTTTAAGCTTCTATTATTGTTTCCCCTATATTGCAAGGGAAGTGCCAATTGCTAAAAGTGAGCAAAATTACAAATCTATTTCCTAGAATAGGAAAAAAAGGCAGGTTAAATAAAATTTATCTGCCATTTGTTAGAGAAATAGGCATAATAATTGTAATATTGGATTGTGAAACAACGCTGATGGCATCTTAATAATAGACAAGATATAATGTCAGAAGCTTTTTCGCAGATATGAAATTGATCGGTTGTGATCATTAAAGAGAGAATATAAAAACGTAACTATTTAGATATGAATTTAAAATCATTTAAATTGGGTTTGTTTACAGGGGTTTTTGCTTTAGTTGCTTTTAGCGCAAATGCACAACAACCAAAACAGGCTGAGCATAGCAACGCTAATGTGAGAATGGGGCAAAAAGCTCTTTTGGATGGTGACTTCAAGAATGCAGAGTCATACTTGACCAAAGCCTTACCTCAGGAAGGGAAAGATCCGGATGTATTATATATGTTGGGATATTCTCAGTTTCAAAACGGTGATTATAAAAAATCAGCTGAAACATTTGGAAAAGTAGTTGCATTAAACGGTAAAAATGCCAATGCTTTATACTTTAAAGCGAAAGCAACAAACAATCTTGCTGTTCAGGCAACAAACAAAACATCTGTTGCCAACAAAGAACAATTGTTGAAAGTAGCGATTGAGGATTATTCAAAAGCAATCACTATCAACCCAAGTGACGCTAAATTTTATCAAAATAGAGCGATTGCTAGTCGTGATTTAGGTATTTTAATCGGAACAGAAGGTACGCCTAATTACAATAAGGCGATGGCAACCGACGCTTACAATAATGCGATCAAGGATTATGAAAAAGTGTTAAGTTTTGATGCATCGAAGAAAGATATCCAAACGGAAATCAAAAAAGCAAAAGTATATAGAGATAACTTAAAATAGTATCACTATTAAACATAGAAAAGGGAATTCCAGGTGGTTTTCCCTTTTTTTGTGCGATATAAAACAAAGGGTTGCCTGATGAAACATAAGGACTTGCCCGATAAACGAGCGACTGCCACATTACCTCCAGCGATTTGCCCATTTTTAGTTCGATAAATTTCAAAACGAAATGCCCGATAATTATGTTCTTTACTAAATCAAATAAATGACATATGGAAACGAATCGATTGTCAAAAGACATGCAAGAAACTCTAATCAAGCAAATGACGAAAGAAGCTGAGGCAGCTCAGATATATTTGGCATTGGGCATATGGGCAGACGATCAGGGTTATGGTGGAATTGCCAATTTTCTATATCGGCATGCGCAGGAAGAGCGTAACCACATGACGAAGATTATGGGTTATATTCTGGAGCGGGGCGGCCGGCCGAGAATAGAGGCCATTGCACAGCCTCCGGCAGATCCACAATCTTTGACAGAGTGTTTCAACCGCGTTTTTAAACACGAAGTGGATAATACAGAAGCAATCTATAATATTGTCAATTTGGCCATGGCGGAGAAGGACTGGGCAACCTGGAACTTTGCACAGTGGTTTGTCAAAGAACAGATCGAAGAAGAGAAATTAGCGTTGGAATTGATTGATAAGTTGAAAATCGCCGGTGGTGATCGTGCTTCGGATGAATCCTTGTTTGCCTTGGACTCCTCTTTGGAAGCAATGCCTGATGATGTGCCATTGGCAAGAGAGGCAACAGCAGATGACCCCAAATAATAGCTAAAAAAGGCGAGATCTTAAACGATCCCGCCTTTTTTAATTTACTTGATGCTCAGTGGGAGGTAAACACCGAAAGTAATATTTCTTCCCATGTTGTAGACACCAAAATTGGGATCTTCCTGTGATAGACGCCCAGGGCGTAATCTGCTCAGGGCATCATAATAACGTTTGTTGGTCAAATTGGACGCTGCTGCAAACACTTTTAATTGCTGCGATCCGAGACGCAACGTTGTGCCGATTCCAGCATTCAATAAGGTATAGGAATCTGCAGGAGTTTCAAAGGTTTCGTCGATGCGGTTCTGTTTGAAATAATTGTCGAGACCGACAGAAACGTAGAACGCATTTAATCCCGTAATCTTAGGTTCAAGACGTAAAGTGTTGTGCACGACTCCGGCAGGAATTAATGCCAGCGGTCTGTCAAATGTATTGTTCTGTGCATGGGTATAACTGAATGTATTGTCGAGGTGGATCCAGTTTAACAAATGAAAATTCAGGCTTCCTTCGACACCATATAGATTGGCATTGACCTGACCGTAACGGTATACGTCGTAGGTATGTGAATCGCCATTGTCACTAACGACAGTTTTCGTATCGCCTTTTGTGGTTGAGGCATAGATAAAGTTGTGGATATAGTTTTCATAGATTCCGATACTTCCTGTAACGATACTATGTCCAAACTCCAGGGTAGCATCCGCTTGGTAACTTCTCTCGGGTTTGAGGTTTTCATTGCCGATTTCATAGCGATAGGTTCCTTCATGCACACCGTTCGAACCAAGTTCGGCAGGATTAGGTGCTCTAAAGGCCGAACCGGCATTTGCTTTGAAATTGAGATCTTCGCTGAAGATATGCGTGTATCCAAGTGCACCGCTGACATTGCTGAAACTATTTTTGAAACCAGCAAACTTCTCCTCGTCTTCAACGAAGAGCTGCTTGCCCTTGTTGTTGACGTAGTCATAGCGCAGCCCAACGTTAAACGTATTTTCACCCCAGCTTTTCTTTGCATATCCGAAAGCACCCAGCTCCAGCTGGTCATAGGCAGGAATCAGGAATTCTACACCCTTATTTACGCTGTGTTCTTGGCTTGCGCTCATGCCAAATACATGTTGCCAGCCATTTTTTTCACTTAACGAATATTTTGCATCAAGTGAATAGGTATTCAGATCGAAGAATAAGGAAGGTGTCGCTTCTTCAAGCTCCCGACGTTGATTTTTTTGATAGCCAAGATCGAGTTTTAAATTGCCCGACCCAACGACAAAGTTATTGTTAAGAGCCAATTTATAATGGCGGATATCCTGTTTTGGAAAATCAAGCGTACGGCTTTTCGAATTGATATAAAGCGGATCCCCCGGTTCGGCATCGTAAAAACCGATATTATTTTTTAGATACGAAAAATTAAGATGTGAATAGCCCCATTGTTTGTTTAGTCCCAGCATACCACTGAAATTGCTGTTGTTAAAGCCACTATTGCCATATCGGCCTGCTGGAGTCTTGTAAGAATAGGCATTCTGGTAAGAACCGCGGCCACGCCATACAAATCCATTTTCATTACCCGTCAGCATGACAGAGCTATTGGTCAACCCGTTGTTTGTTGAGTAGCTGCTCAATATTTCACCTTTAATCTGGCCTGCAGTGGGAACGTTTGGTTCAAGAACATTGATCACACCACCAATAGCATCAGATCCGTACATCAGTGATGCAGCACCGCGAAGGATCTCCACACGCTCCGGTTGATTTTGATCGATCTCAATACCATGTTCATCGCCCCATTGCTGACCCATTTGTTTGACTCCATCACTCACCGTTACGACACGGTTATAGCCAAGGCCCCGTATCACCGGTTTTGAGATACCTTGTCCTGTGGTGATCTGGCTCAGTCCTGGGACTTGTTTAGCGAGTGCATCGATCAGGTTTGTTGCATTGCCCTGTAGTTCATCTTTGGATATTACTGCAACGGAAGTGCTGTTGCGGCGGCTCTGTGAAGTGACCAGTGTACCCGTAACGACAACCTCATTGGTTTCAATAATACTCTCTGTCAGTGAAAAGTCAACGGTTAGATTTTCTGAAGTTAAATCGACGGCTTTTACAATGGACTGATAGCCTAAAAAGCGAACTTCAACCAGGTAACGTCCGCTTGACGGAAGCGATTTAAAGGTATAATGGCCCTGTTGATCGGATGATGTGCTTGAACGAAGCTGCTGCAATGAAATTGTTGCGCCAGCAATCGGAAGATTTGTTTTGGCATCCATTACTTTGCCGCTGATCGTTGCAGCAAAGGCCGGAAGTATGGAGAAATAGGAGACAAGCATAAAAATGCAGCCTATAATTTTAATTTTCATCTGTACGGATAATTTTTACGTATGTAATATCAAGGATAACATCGATGAATTGTTGTGTCAAACTAAACCAAGTGCTGTTGGGCTTTGGTTGGGCTCGGTATCCATCGTAGGAATCGTTTGATTGTTGAATGCTAAAAACTCTTATGGAAGTCGTTTTATGGCAATAGCGTTGTGCGGATAGCAGCAGCGCTATTGGAATTGGCGTAAAAATTAACCGATGGGGGGACCACGATTGCCTGAAAGCAGCGCTCTGATGGTCTGGTCTCCCGTAATAAATAAGCCAAATTCAATTTGGCGTGCTGGGAGAATGAGTTCATCTAGTGTAAAATGAAAAACAATCTGCGGGTGCGAGTTTTGATCACAAATAGAACACTTAGGATGATCTGCGTGCTGTTTTTTTGCAGGACTGTCTACGATGCTAAGAGCGGTTTGCGGATGCGCATGGGTATACACAATGAACTGACCTATTAGGAAGGTCATTAAAAGCACTAAAGCTGCCAGTTTGTTCAATGAGATACCTTTCACGCCGAAATCACTACGTTTAAACCCATTTATTGTTTGCGGTATTTTATTAATTGGGCAAATATAAGCAAAATAAAATATAAAGCAATTGTGTTGCATTTATTATTGTTGTGACATTTCACTAATGTTCGCTTAAAATATAAAGTGAATTTACAAAAAAGCCCTCAAAATGAATGATATTCTTGAGGGCTTTGTGTATGGGGCTTGATCAGGGTGTTTATTTTTTTGAAGAAATAAACTTCCCTACAATTTCATATTGGTTGGCATCTAAGCCTTGGACGTCTTGCAATTTGACAATCCGATAGAGCGAGTCGCTGTAGTAATCTAATTTTTCTTGACTATCGTACAAGGTGTTTGCAATTTTTTTGTCGATATGGATGTGCTTCACCTTTTCGTTTCTGTCAAATTCGATACGTAGTTTTTGTATTTGCAGATCTTTCTTTTTAGCTGTAAACTCTGTCACGCAGTCGATCGCTTTGACTTCATATAGTGATGGGTCAAAGTTTTTACTAATGTCGGCCGATTGAAAAGCCGATAGTTCATTTTTCCAGTTTCCAATTTTTAACTCGCGTTCTTCTTTTTCGCCATCTTTCTTGACTGATTTCAGTACGGCGGGATTGAGCTGCTGAAGGCGGCTGACTTCGGCGGTAAAGAACGAATCAACAGAAAATATGTCTGAAGTTTTGTGAGGGCTTTTTGTAGCAGAGGGTGACCCGCAGCTCCAAAAAAGCAGAGCACTGCCGACAAGAAGGGAAAGTGCTCTGCTGCTATTTTTGAGTAAATTATTATTCTGATACCAATACATTTCCTGTCATTTCAACGGGGATATTGACGCCTAAAAGTTGTAAGACGGTTGGGGCAATATCACCTAATTTACCATCTGCTATTTTTTTATAATGATCGTCAATCAAGATACATGGAACCAAATTGGTTGTGTGTGCCGTATTTGGCGATCCATCTTCATTGACCATAAACTCAGAGTTACCATGATCGGCCAGAATAATAAAGGAGTAGCCATTTTTAAGACCTGTCTCAACCACTGTTTTTGTACATTGATCAACCGTTTCTACGGCTTTTATCACCGCTTCAAAAACACCTGTGTGACCTACCATGTCTGGATTTGCAAAATTCAGGCAGATAAAATCTGGTTGAAGTGTTTCCATGTCGTTGACGATAGCGTCTGTAATCCCTTGGGCAGACATCTCAGGCTGAAGATCGTAAGTTGCTACTTTTGGTGAAGGAACCAACAAACGGTTTTCACCTTCAAACTGTTGTTCACGGCCCCCCGAGAAGAAAAAAGTGACATGTGGATATTTTTCTGTCTCGGCAATACGCGTTTGCGTTTTATGATTAGCCTCGAGCACTTCACCCAAAGTGTTTGTTAAGTTGTCTTTTTGGAAAACAACCCTGACATTTTGGAATGTTTCATCGTAAGAAGTCATGGTCACATAATAGAGATCTAATGGTTTTAGATCATATTCTGGGAATGCCTTTTGTGTTAAAGCGATGGTGATCTCGCGGCCACGGTCCGTTCTGAAGTTGTAACAGAATACCACATCGCCTTCCTGGATGGTTGCTACAGGAGCACCGCTGGCATCTACCAATGCAATTGGTTTCACAAACTCATCAGTTACGCCTTCGTCGTATGATTTTTGGATAGCGGCAACAAGGTCATTTGATTTTTCACCTTCCGCTTTTACCAAAAGGTCGTATGCTAATTTTACGCGTTCCCATCTGTTGTCGCGATCCATAGCATAGTATCGGCCTATCGCGGAAGCGAAAGTACCTGTTGTCGTTTCTAAATAAGCTTGTAAATCCCTCACATAACCAATACCGGAGTTAGGATCTGTATCGCGGCCATCTAAGAATGCATGTACAAATACTTGGTTACTGGCCAGTCCAGCATGTTTTGCTGCATCGCATAAACCCTTTAAGTGCTTGGTATGTGCGTGTACACCACCATCAGAAAGTAATCCGATAAAATGTACCTTCTTGTTATTTTCTAAGGCATATTTAAATGCATCTTGAATAATCGGATCTGTGTTGAATACACCATCATTTACCGCTTTGTGAATACGTCCTAGCTCTTGGTAGACAATCCGCCCAGCACCAAGGTTCATGTGGCCGACTTCGGAGTTACCCATTTGTCCAGCAGGTAGGCCGACAGCTTCACCAGAAGCCTCTAAGCTTGAATTGGGGTATGCTTCTAATAAATGATCTAAAAATGGAGTGTTTGCAGCTTCAACTGCATTTGATTTATCATGTTTTCCATATCCTAGTCCATCTAGGATCATGAGTGCAACTTTTTTCTTATTCATCGTATAACAAAGATAATCTTAATTTTAGAA
>JAIRVH010000023.1 GCA_031253985.1 Sphingobacterium sp. | reverse complement strand
CGGATTGAAGGAACCCAGGATACGGAAAGATGGCAAGGGAAGGATATCGCAGCGCAGCACATAAAAGGGTGACATATAGGACTGCCGAATAACCCGTTTCATAGCTGCACTTTCTTACCTTACCCTCCCCTTCCCGCCTGCCCCTTGCTATGGTCCGGGCGGGACCGGAACAGCTTCGGGGCACGTTCGGGACAGCCTGTGGACAGGTTCGGTCTGCTAGCGTGCTGTGTCCGTGCTCCTTCCGTGTTGCATCCGACTATTACCCTGTACCCACCCCGCTACCATCACGGACAGATGGCGTTCCGAGGGCGAAAATGCCCCCTGCATGCCCCGACCAGGGTCCAACGCTGATCCGAACCGCAGCCGATAACCTCCGCAGAAACATCCGAAGCACGCGGGCAACTCGGTATAACACGCAATAAAGACATCAAAAGAAGTCGGGAGGTTCAGCATCGGTGTCTTTAACTTATTTCCCTCGAAAATTTGGTTTCAAATAAAATGTAATAGGAATATTAAGTAGATTAAGCATTTCAAACTAAAAATAGCGCTACGAGATCATGAGCGCTATTTCTAAAACAATAAGTTGATGAGGAAACTGTTTATTGGTTTTATTTAAGGTGGGAACAAGTCGATCGTCATAAATTCCCTTCAGGAAACTCCACCACATACGTCCGGTTATCGCGCCAGGTATTGTATGTACTTTTTCCAACTTGATTGATAATATAGCCGTAGCCACGATTGGGGCCATTTGATAAACTGTTGTTGCAAATATGTTTGAGCCTTACACCAGGTTTTACCGGCACTTCCACGGAACTTTCGATCCGGATCGGATTAACCAGCACATCATATATTCCAAATGCATAAGCCTCATGCTCCTGTACTGTATCAGCGACCTTGTAAGCCGCAAATCCATCCCGTGTCCCATTCTCGCTTCGGTATACAGCCTGATTCGGCGCATCGTAAGGGCTTTCACATTGAAAGAAATAAGTCCGGCCATAATTACCTGTCCAATAGGTCTGATACTCCTGAAAATGTTCATTGAACAGGGCATACATGGTCATATAGTCTCCATTGACCACCAAACCATTGCGTGTCGTATTAATATCCCAGCCAACACTCCCCCTCACCCCGTGATCGGCACGCCATATCCAAAAGTGGTCGCCGATCACATCATTGCTATTGATAATAACCGATTGGTCTACATGGACTTTGTCGGCCCGGAATCCGCCAATACGTAAAAATAGATCCGCCAGCAGGGTTGGGTTACTGTCATGTCTTATCCCGCTCTTCTCCTGACCGACCTGAATTAAACTATGCGAACTATAATGTGCATCAAACATCAATGAAGCAACCGTAACACCCGGGACATCATCTACAGCTATTGCAGTATACGGATTGGCAGAACCGGGGATCAAGGTCGCCAGTCCGAGTCCGAGTATGATGGTATTGGCCTTGCTGACATGAAGAGGTTCGGACAACTCATACATCCCGGGCGTAATCAGCAGATGCTTGCCGCGCAGCAACTGCCGGTTCATTTCCGCCGCTGTATCTCCGGGCTTGACAACATAAAAATCCTTCTCTACATCAATAATGTCTCCCGCCCCCATCTTATCCCGTGTATACGATACGCCTGTATGATTATGCTTTAGCGCTGGCCGAAATACTTTATAACGCCCATCTTTATCAAAAAACACAAAGGGCTTCTCCCGGATAACCGGTGTCGCCGGAATGATAGTTACATTCCCCCCTTTTGCCCAATTATTTTGATAGGTACTTTTATCGACAGTGGGGCCAAAGTCTACCCCCTGAAAACAGTAGTTGTATTTAATTTCTTCAAACTTCCCTCTTCCTTTATTCAAAAATGAGTTACGTGTATACCATTGTTGCTGATTTTTGGAACCTGCGGCCGCTTCAAAATAACAATCTGCCGTATAGCCACCACTCACCCAACCATTTGACCATTGATTGCGGACAACACGTGTGGAATAAATACGTCGCAGGGGTGCCGCTTGGGAAACCGCCCATTTGAAGGTTTTTTCTTCCTCATAACTTTCAGGTCCAATCACAGACAGGTTCTCGGCAGACCGCCAGAATGTACAGGTTCCATTTCCTTCGGCAAGATGGGGCGGCGTATGGATATTGGAAATGGCAACATCATAAGGTACCTTACCCAATCCTGCGATCTGTACATAAAAGGGGATCTTCAATAGTCCGGCATCCCTATAGTCGCCCGACTTAAAAAGCAAGGCATAGCGGTTGGGGCTAAATTCTTTGCCGAACATTTGCTCGTGGAGCTGATTGACCTCCGTGCCTACACGCAATTTATTGTCGGCCGGGCTGTAGATAAAGGTGTATTCACCAAAGAGTTCAAGTTCCATCCCCATACGTGCAACAAACTCTCCGTTGATGGTCTGGATCTCATAGTAGTAGTCATAAGGGCTTCCTGTTAAAACCCGATCGATAAATTGAGGTTGCGTGACTTTAGCAATGGTCTGGTAGTCGCCCAGCCGGCCCTTGCTCCGCCGGATAAGAAAGGGGCCTTTCGCCTTTTTATCGATCAGCCGCTTACTGAAGTCGAGACATATCTTTCCTTGCCGGACGAAGACTTCCGGATGTTCGATTTGGGACTTATCTTTCGCCGCAGCGGCTTGCTGCCTGGCTTTTGTTACAGCTATTTCACCTAGGTCATTTGGACTTTCCACAAGCTCACGTGGATCAGATTGATGTTCCACAACGGCAGTTACTGTAGTTCCATGCGCCCTGGCATAGGCTACCTTGCTTAGATTAGCGTTTGTTTTTGCAGAAGCAGCCTGCATCATCAATATGGATAAAACAGGCATAATATAGTTTCTCAATGGCTGCATAAGTTTACTTTTTTAAGGCTGATTAATTTTGATTTTTTTCAGTCGGATGGCATTCAGTATAGGCTCTCCTTTCTTAGCGATAAAGGAGATCGTCAGATTGCCGTCACCCTGCACTTGCAGCGGGAATTTTCGGTGGAGCACCTTAAATTCCCCTACTTCGCCCAGTACATTTATATCCGCAGCAAGAATATGCTCCCCGATCCGGATATCAAAAATTCGATCGATGACCTGCTGTTCCTTTTTTTCCCCTTGCTGTTCGAGATCATATAGGAGATTTTCCTTGTAATTCGGCGCTTCCAATTCGGCAAAAAACAATTCGATCTCGTAATTGCCATTCGGCAGATCAAATCGGTAGGATTCCAATCCATGCAGCTGCGTCTGGAAGAGCGGATCATCTCCTGTACCACGAATATTGACATCGGTCCCTAGATTTTCCCGACCGGTATTTTTCAGACGATATTTCTCGCCCTTTATATATCCCCAGCTCCCCTTTTCATAGGATTGGTCTGGGAACCATCGATTTCCCATAGAGTCGATATACTCCCGGTTATCGCCGGTGTTAATGCGGAGTTCCTGCCAATCTTTGTCCTTCCTGAGATCATAAGGCAACACCTCACAGTCCAATATCGCTTCATCAACACCGCTCAATTTCCCATTTTGGAAAGCCACCGCTTTTATACGGTGCGATCCGCGGCTCAAGTTTACAGCCCACATCATCGTCTTATCCACGGGTTTCCTTGCGCCCAAAGACACACCATCCAGCAGGAGCTCCACAGTATCTGCATTACTGAATATAGGCAACTGCAGCCATCCGGAACCTATCTGTGCGGAGTCAGCATCAATCCGTACACCCCATTTTTTCCCATGCGTGACACCGATCTTAATAAAAGGCTCAGTTTTTAAATAAGCCTGATAGAGAAAATAGGTGTTTTTTGCTTTTCTATCCCAGGTCAATAGACCTTTGGTATTGATATGCGGCATACTTTCTTCCCTTGTTTCCGAATTGAAATCTGAGAGATTCCATGCCGCACCACCGGAAACAAAGGGCTTCTGTAAGATCTCGTTGAGATATCCCTGGTGATATAGAACGGCATACTCGACACTTTTATCGAAACGGATCGGTTTAGTGGACTGTATCCTATAATCGGCATCTGCCCCATATTCGGTTACCAAGAGGGGCTTGTCGGGCAACTGCTGATGAATATGCTCTAGCTGTTTGCCAAAATCAGCAATCTTACCACCATACCAGCCTGGATACAGGTTCCAGCCTACAAGCATGGGAATTTTGGTCAGACCTGTCCGATGATATAGATCAAAATTGCCATGGTTAGCAATCATGGTATAACGGGTTGAATCTTCGTTACGTGTGAGCTTTTCCAATTGCTGCGCCAAGGATACCACCGATTTAAAATATTTTTCCTGACGGTCTTTATCTTTCGGAAAATGGGGACGCAGAAAGATTTCGTTCATATACCCCCAGATAATGATGCTTGGATGGTTAAAATATTGCCGGATCATTTCTTTCTGCATCTGAAAACTATGATCGGCAAAAGCAGGACTTTCTGTAATCTCATTCACCAGCGGAATTTCTACCGATGCCAGGATCCCGAGGCTATCACAAGCTTTCAGTATCGCGGGATCCTGTGGATAATGGGCTACACGCAAGAAATTGCCCCCCATCGCCTTCAACTTCACAAGATCCTGCACCTGCAGCTCTTTGGGCACAGCATTACCCATCCCCAGAAAATCCTGATGTCGGCTTGCACCGATTAATTTCAGTGCTTTGCCGTTTAAGAAAAAGCCTTTTTCGGCATCAAATGAAAACCAGCGAAAACCAACAGGGTTGTCCAGCCGGTCCAGCAGATGCCCCTTTGAATCATAAATGCATGTAATTAGATGGTACAGATAAGGCAGGTCTGGCGACCACAATCTTGGCAGCTCAATCTGGGGCATGTCCATACGGAAATTGAAACCAGCATGGGGCTTCAGGTTTTCTTTTTGCCGTACCGTTTTTATTGTCACCCCCTCGGCGTCAACGAGCGTAGTTTCAATGACAATGGCTTGTTGCTCTACTGAAGCATTCCGGATATCTCCATCAAGATTGATCTTTGCATTTTGCTGTCTATCCACCATTGCGCTTACCCGCAAGCCACTGCTTCCATACCTGGCATCTGCAAAATGAATCTGATCCAGCAGCAGCAAAAATACTTTCCTATAGATGCCGCCAAAAAAAGTAAAATCGCCGCTTAATGGTGCAATATCGGGGTTATAGCGATTGGTTACTTGGATAACTACGGTATTTTTTACATTTTCCTTCCGGACAAGATAATCCGTAATATCTACATTAAAAGCAGTATAACCGCCTCGGTGTGCTTTGATCTCTTTTCCATTGACAATAATTGCTGCTTCCTGATTAGCTGCACCGACATGCAGCACTATCCGTTTATTTTTCCAGGCAGTCTTCCAGTAAATGGTATTTTGATACTGCGTAGCACCACGATAATAGCCCGGCGTATCGTCCATCACATCATCTACATTCCAGCTATGCGGAAAACTCACGGTTTGCCAATTTTGTTTCTGATTAGCTAGGCGACCCGCGGAATCTGCTTCTTTCCTAAATTTCCAGTTTGACGAAAAATCGACCGAGGTTCTCCCGTCCCGCAGTGTTTGTGCGTGAACAGTTCCCGAGAACAATAGATAACCTAGGAAGTATAAGGCAATGATTTGTTTAATTATAATATTCATGTATAGCATTTATGTTGGTCGATCCAGCGTATGCAGCACTAATTTTGTCCAACCTGATTTTTCATTTTTTTTATGTTTTGTGCGACTTGTTGTCAATATATCTTTCACCTTGCTCGCATAATTCCAACAGGTGCTCTGCCTTATACCCAATTTCTGCGAAAGCTTATAGGAAGAAATCTCACCCTGATGAAAATGCACCAGATAAACCAGGTAAAAAGCTTTGTTAATCGGAATACGTACGTTTTCAAAAATTGTATTATTCAATACAGATTCTTCATAGGTACATTTTGTGCACCTGCGGCTATAGGGTGTCTTACCGGCACAATAATTATCATACCCACATTTTAGACAACGGTATTCTTTTTTCCATTTCAATTCGGACAATACCTTATAACAAGTCTCCTTATCTGGGTATTTGACCCCGAACTCCTCAAAATTCATTTCTTTAGAGAGCACGCGGTCATCAGTTATCCGTTCAATGTTATGCTGTAGGTTTTTGTTATCCTTTGCCAGCAACTGGTTCATACGGTTAATCTCTTCCGTTTTTGCCCATAGAAGGCTATTCATTTCTTTCAGCTCGCGATTTTGGTCGTTAATGATTTCAGATTTTTCAACAAGCTCTTTCGATTTCTGCATCACTTCCAATGTACGTTCCTGCACTTTCCTTTCCAGATCCCTGTTATGCATCTCCTGAAGTTTTTCATTGATCTGCATCTGTTCAATAACTCTTTTTTGCGCCCGTTCCTTTTTATTTTTCAATAGCCGTACCTTATCGTGAATAGCAAATGAGAGGAAAGTCATCTCCAGCACAAAACCAAATGTAATGCTATAATGTCCGATAGAGCTGGGCAGAAAGCGTGCATAGCCCAATACATAGGTTACTTTTAACACAAAACCCAGGAAAAGAAAGGCATAGGCAAGCACGAAATACCGGGCTGGACGATAATTTTTTTTCCAAAGCCATATCCCCGAGAAAAAGGCAACTGACAACGGAACTATCTCAACAAATTTGTAGATAAACCAATTCTGGTTAAAACCCAAACAATACACAAAAAACAGAATCCTCAGGATAATGATGCAGTTCAGCAACTTGTTCAGTCGAGGTTCTCTTTGTTTTACATGCAGCAGGGATTTCGTAAACAATAAGGCAAAAACACTGACACAGCAGACAAAAACGGCCGTTGCGTATTGATTGAACCAGGGATTTCCCGGCCATAGATACTGAAAAGCAACGCCATCGGAAGACATCTCATACAATCCTACACACACGATATAGAGCACGTAATACAAGTATTGGTGTCCTCTCACGGCAAAATACATCAGTAGGTTATTGAAACTAAACAGAATAATCATTCCATAAAACAGACCGAAAGTAAAGTATTCGGTTAGGGTATACTGAACAAAACGATCTAGTGTACGATAGACTAAAATTACGTTGACCATCTGTCTTGAACGTACTTTAAAATAGGCTTCGTAGGTTCCTTTCTCCAGTGCAGGAATTAAAAATTCAAAATTCTTATGCATAAATTGCCTGTTCTCGAAATCAATCGAGGCTCCGGTCTGATAATGTGCAAATCCCCCCGCTCCATTGGGAATATATGCCTCCACCATGTCGGCCGTCTGATCGAACAGTTCCATCACCCGATCGCGGGATATCTGTTGGTCAAAATGCATTTTCACCCTAAACCAATAAGTGGAGGATCGATTGAAATTCTTGGGATAATACCGCTCGTTAGGTTTAAATTGCCGGGCACGTTCTGGCGATCGTATTTCTTCAAATGAGAGCACATTGCTGCTGTCTTCGAGATAGTATACCTCTGCAGTTTTAAAAATATGTTCGGCAGTACCCGTCGATAAGGCTATAGGCTTTTGGGCAGATAGCAATCCCATTTGAAATAACAATAGCAAAATCACAATTCCGCGTATTTTCATCCTTTTTTCGGTACACATAACTCGTCTCACCCCTTTCTTTTGGTTATTGATGACCGGATAGGCAACAGTATTCGGTTACGCAGCCTATCCGGTTTTAGCAGATCAAAATAACAAAATTATCAGAAAGCACCTAGTTTCCTCGCAAGCCTGTCAATCGTACTTATTCGACAATCTTATCGAGTGGTGGCACATTGTTTTCTGCTCCTGCATAGCCTAGGTTCTGATTGATCATCCCATTGGTATTAAATCGCTGTGCCGACGCGGGAACAGGCCATAGTACATGGTATGGTGCAATCTCATAATGCACGCCTTGTACTGTCGGAACCTTATTACGATAGAATGAATTTTTTTCCATTATGCGGTCGTAGAAGAAGTTGTTCTGCGAGAAATTGGCCATACTATAAGTTTTGCCGTTATAGGCGGGAATGCCTGTCTGCGCAAAAATATAGGCTATACGCGTCAGCTCAGATTTACGGGCTTCCTCCCAAAATAATTCACGTGCCCTTTCATCGAGTACGGTACCGATATTGACTTTTGCTGCATTCTGCAGCAATGCGGCGTTTGCCCGTCCACGAACGGCATTGATATCTGCCATGGCCTGTGCCTGTTGCCCCTTCCACAAGTAAGCCTCTGCCCGCAACAGATAGGTTTCTGCCAGCCGGAATACATACCAGTCTGTATTGGTTCCACGCGGCGGATTCCAATTTGGATCTTCGGCAAATTGATTGGTCGAGTTGATGAAGACCTTATAATGTGGCCAGCCAAACCAGTGACGGATGGTGTCCAGGGAGCCATTGGTAAATACCTTATTGATATTGTCGTTTGTAAATTGTTGGATCGGTTTGCCATAAAGACTGCTGATTGCAGGATCTTTTGAAGATTTGATCGCCGGATTGTTATATACGAGATCCGTCATATCCATCCACATTCCCTTCGCGTGACGATAGTCCGTATCATCTGTCCATATTTCTTTGGTGCTGTAATAAGTACCACGATAACGGCCAATACCACGGCCGTACATCCGTGTAAGGGGTATCTCTGCATTCACCGCATCCACAATCGCCTGAAGCCCTCCCTGCGGGATTTTTAAATTGGCGAAATGCCAAGCTGGAACTGTATTTCGCATCAGCTGAGAGCCAAGGTCGGTACGTCCCTGTAACGTCTGGCGGTCGATCACCAAAAAGAGCGCTTCTTTATTGGCCGGAATGGCTTTATTGTCCATTCGGTGAAGGTCCCAGACGACATTTTTTGACAGATCCGCGGCGGTGCTACCAAAACGGCTTTTCATCAGGGCATATTTACCGCCATCGATTACTTTACTGGCTGCGGCGATAGCACCATCAAAGTCACCCAATGCCAGGTCTATCTTTGTCAGCAAATGGTTGACGGCTCCATTGGTCACATCGCCTTTATTGACGCCATCTTTCACCCACAGCTGCGCAAACTCAAGATCTTCTTTCATCTTTTTCAGGATGACTTCTCTTTTGGTCGAATAGAAATCATATTTCGGTGCCGAAAGATCTTTCAGCTGCAGGGGTACATCACCAAATTCGTGCACTAATCTATAATAGAAATAAGCGCGATAAAAATAGGCCGCTCCGAGGATTTCATTTTTCTGTGCCTCTGAACTATATGTTGGGCGGTCGATATTGCTAATAATGGTATTTGCCGAACGGACCGCAGCGAAAAAGTTGGTCCAATACCAGCCTATTTTGTTGAAATCATCGCTGTTGAGATTCGCATCCGGAGTAATCAGCGAGACAAGATTCTGTGCTGGCGTTGCCTTGTCGGTAGTTCCTTCCACGGCAACGTCCGAAAAAATGGACTCAGACAGCAATGGTGCGGAATCGCCAAAGAATTCACCCCGCGCAGCTTTCCCCAAGGCATTCAATACACCTTTAAGCGCATCTACATTATTGAGGTTATCTGGAGAATATTGTGATAGCTGATCGGAGTCCAGAAAGCTCTTCTTACATCCATTTACCGCCAACAATGCTATTGATGCTACAACGGCCGCTATTTTTATAGTTATTTTCTTCATGTTCTTGATTCGTTTAGAGAGATACATTTAAGCCTAGGGTATAATATCTAGGTGTAGGTCCATCATTCTGCGGATCCCAATAATTCCAAACTGGCGCGTACACCGCTGCATTGTTCACATTGACATAAACCTTAAGGTTTCTCACCTTCATGCGTTCAGATAAGGTCTTTGGCAGGGAATAGGCTAAAGACACATTATTCAAACGAATAAAACTGTTTTTCCAATAGACGTTGAAGCTGGTCCCGTTGGCACCGCTTCCCAGTCGTGCATAGTCATTTGTCGGATTTTCCGGTGTCCAGTACGGCTGTATGTAGGATGTGGAACGCATAAAGCCGACACTTCCGGGGTTGTTCTTTGCCTGGTTAAATTGTTTTTCCTGTCCCCAATTGGAAATCAACTGAAAGGAGAAGTCTATATTTTTGAATATATTGAACTCATTGCGAAGCGACCAGGTAAAGCGGGGTGAACGATAACCTATAAATTGTTTATCATCGTCATTGTACACATAGTCACCATTGACATCCTCCAGCTTAAAATCTCCCGGACGAATGCTCGCCTTGGTATACTTTTTAGCCTCTTCAACCTCATTTTCCTGCCATACACCCAATACTTTATAATCCCATATCACATCAATATCCTGTCCGATAAACCAGCCATTTCCCGGATCATCATTCGGCGTTGCCAGTCGTGAAATTTTATTCCGGTTCAGGGAAAGAATAAAATTAGAGTTCCATTTGACGTTCCCATCCACGATATTGCGACTGCTCAAACTGAGTTCGAGTCCCTTATTTTTCACCTCTGCCAAATTGGAATAAACAAATTGGTACCCTGATACACTGGAAAGCGATTGTTTGACCAAAAGGTCGTTTGTCTTTTTGCTATACACATCGACCGATCCACTGATCCGATCTTTCAGGATCGAGAAATCTAAACCGGCATTGAGTGAGGTGGTTTGCTCCCATTTGAGGTTTTCATTGCCCATTCGTGACCCGATCACAACGGTATTGACTTCGGCCGGAGTACCATTGGCATCCACAGTCTGATACTTGTTGACCGTCAGTTGCGATAATGCGGCATAGGGATCTACAGTTCCATTATCTGGATTACGTAAATCTCTATTGCCATTGATCCCGTAAGAGAGACGCAATTTACCGTAGTTGAGCCATGACATATTTTTCATGAAAGATTCTTCAGTGAAGGTCCATGCACCGGCCACAGCTGGGAAAGTTGCCCTTTTGCTGTTCACACCAAATACCGAGTATCCATCTCTGCGCACGGATAGCGTTAAATTGTAGCGATCCATAAGGCTATAATTAATACGGGCCATCAGGGCGTCGCCCGTATAGACCTTGTCTTCACTATTGACAGTAGGCAGATTTCCACTGGCGAGATTATGGTAGCCTAAGTAGTCCCCTGGTACAAATCCCTGATTAGCGGCCTGTGTCCACCAAGTCTGGTATTTTTCGGAATTTGCCAAAAGCGTCACATCTACGTTGTGGATCTCAGCAAACTTACGGTTCCATTTCAGGAGGTTATCGATCTGCCAGTTATAGCGTGTTTCCTGATCACGGCTTGCCGAACCGCCCACAATGGTCACATTGGGATTGGCCGAAGAGTTATGGATGAAGGTACGATACATATCGACTCCGGGACTAAAATTAAATTGATAGCTAATCCCAAAGGGCAGATTCACTTTTGCAAAGAGACTTGCAAAAAGAGTATTCTGTTTATTCATCCGGTCATTGTAGGTCATATTCAGGAAGGGATTGCGTGCATTTAAGCCACTGTCATCGGTAGGTATCCTTCTTAATGTACCATCGCCGTTGTATTTGTCACCATAAGGAGACAGGTTCGTCAACTGCGCCCAATCGGCTTCAATTGCTCCTTCATCACGATCAGCATATTGTACATTGGCGCCCATGCGCAAGAAGTTCGTCACTTTGCCCTCCAGGTTTAATCTCGCCCGGAAGGTACTGAACTCACCTCCCTCGATCACGTTTTGATTCTTGTTATAGCCGACGGACATGTAATAATTGACATCCTCTTTCCTTCCGCTCATGCTAACAGTATGGTCCTGACGAATCCCGGTTCTAAAGATCTCATCATACCAATCGACAGTCTTACCGGCCATGTAATTGGCTTTTTCATTTGCCACAAGACCAAGTCTGTCCAGCCAGATATCTACAGGATCCAGGTCTTTGTTTCCACCCGAGAGCCATTGATCAAAAGTTACATCTGCTGGAAGGTTGCGTGGATCGTCATAAAAATAAGATGGTCGGGTTCCACCGGCACGGCCTACATCCGCCCGCCATTTCAGGAAATCAGGGCCATTATATACCCGCTGATTCTGGGCAAGGGTCGCTAACCCCCAATTGGTATTGGCAGTTAGCACAGGTTTATCGCTCGTTCCTTTTTTTGTCGTGATAGCAACGACACCGGTAGCAGCTTTCGCTCCGTAAACGGCCAATGAACTCGCATCCTTCAATACATCTATCGTCTGTATATCGTTGGGGTTAATATCGGAAAGCTGACCATTATAAATAATCCCATCCAATACAATCAAAGGAGAAGTAGAAGCACTCAGTGTCGTTTTACCACGTACCAAGAGGTCACCGCCCCCCTTTGCTGAAGTATTTTGCGAGACGCTTAAACCCGCAATATTACCTTTTAATAAGTCGGAAACGCTCTGCGGATTTTCATTTTCTAGCTGCTCGGCTTTTACGCTGGCAATCGATCCAGTGACATCCTTTCGGGAGGCTGTTCCATAACCGATAACCACCACTTCCGTCAACTCGGTACTTCCCGACTCCATCGTTATAGTTAATGTTGTCTGTCCATCGACATCCTGCTCTTTGTTCAGAAAGCCCACGCTAGAAAGTACGATAGTTGACTTGGGATAAACAGGCAACGTAAACTTTCCCTGATCATCTGTTGTCGTTCCGCCGGAACGATTTTTTAATTTGATGGACACTTGTGGAATTGGCTTCCCTTGGCTATCCACTACAGTACCGCTGACCGTTCGATTTTGTGCATTTGCCATATAAGTGCATGCAATGACACTTGAAATCAAGAGCGTTAATTTTTTGGCCATAATTTATGGGAATTTAGCGTTGAAATAATTGTTAATTGGTTTATTATGGAGGCTAAATTAATTCGATCAAATCAAAAAAACAACTAAAATTAACCATAATCAACTGTAAATTAATTAGTTGTAAAAATACCTAATACACTTAAATCTCAAGTACTTCAAGAAGTAACTGACTGAATCACAAACGCTATCCTGTATAAGTGTCTGAGGTAGTAATACGGTTAATAAGCAAGATTTTTTTTACAGATTTTTTCTATTGGAAAAGCTCCTTCGTGCAAAGGAGCCTGCCTGATCTCCATTATTTAAGTTTCCAAAACAGCAAGCCGTAGAGCAGTCTTGAAAGTGATTTCTTATTGCTTAGTCTTATATATGGAAAAATATATTCGAATTTTAAGTTAACGTATGAAATACTATATTCGACTTTTAAGTTAACGTATGAAATACTATATTCGCCATTTAAAATAATTAACCAATGAAAAGAATATTTTTAATGGCACTTACCTGCTTAGGTATGCAAGCGTTATTTGCGCAAGAAACTCCCTCAGCAGTCTCAAAAGGGAAATGGATGATTGAAACAAACCTTTCTCCACTGACAGGCCTCTCTACCTCTGGCTTTAGTTTTTACTCCAACAACGGCGCTAAGGTGTGGTCTGCAGGAGGTGAAGCCGGCTATTTTGTACAAGATAGACTTGCAATAAAAGTAGGACTAGGTTTTTCTGGCCAAAAGTATACATTCGATATCGATGGCCAAAATATCGAATTAAATGCTACACATTCGTTTATTTATAAAGGTGGGTTGAAATATTATATCATCAATCAGTTGCCGGTACAGGTAGATCTGGGCGGGATTAATAGTGGCGGCGAGAATGCTTTTATTTTTGGCGGACAATTGGGGTATGCACTATTTGTTAAAGAAAATATTGCCATAGAACCAGCAGTACGTTATGATCATGGCTTGAATGACAATGCAGATGGCATCAATGCTTTTAGTGCACGGATAGGATTTTCCCTGCATTTTTAAGCTTCCCTGCATTACTAAGGCGAGTTAAAAAAACAAAAAAGGGGAAATGATGAGAATAATCATTTCCCCTTTTTTGTTTTAGCATCCTGTAGCTGTTAATGGATCCCTTTGAAAATCCTATTCCAACGTATTTTAGAAAGTCCATTGCCATCCGCATTCCAGCTCATCCAGGTAAATAATGCTTTTCCGACGATGTGGTCCTCAGGGACGAATCCCCAGTCCCGGGCATCGAGCGAATTGTGTCTATTATCTCCCATCATCCAATAATAATCCATTTTAAAGGTGTAAGAATCCGCTTTGCTGCCATTTAGATATAATCCGTCGCCTTTTTTCTCGAGGCTGTTATGCTCATAGACCTGAATCGCACGGCTATAAAGTGGTAAAGTCTGTGCATTTAATGGCACAGTCATCCCCTTTCTTGGAATAACAAAGGGACCAAAATTATCATAATTCCATTTGTATTGGGGATCATTTGGAAAAGTATTCGGTTGGGCCACTCCAGGTTTTTCCAGGTTCATTTGTATGGATTTAACATTGGACCAGGATTTCACCATTTCAAACTGTTTTTCCGTCAGAAAGATACTATACACACCAGGCTGAATTGGGGAGACTTCTATTCCCATATCTTTCAGTCGACGTTCGTCAAGACCAGTTTCATCTGTTATTACAGTATAATCCATCTGGCTTTCCGGAGCAACAAACCCCGGTTGATCGTTCACAAACAATACTCCCGCATTCATACTGAGTTTATCTCCGGGCATGCCCACACAACGCTTAATTAAATGTTCCCTCTTGTCTACTGGGCGTGTCTGGATGGTAAACTGTTGATGGACCGCTTCGCGCCCCATCATTCGGACCAGATCATAATAGGGTATATCTTGATTCTCCACAGCGACAGTATCGCCTGCGGGTGCATTGAAGACAACTACATCGTTTCTTTTTATCTCTTGAAAACCGGGCAATCGTTTATAGGGGATTTTAATCAGTTCAGAAAATGCCTTTCCTCCTATCAATGGCATCGTATGGTGCGCAAAAGGGAATGCAATGGGTGTATTGGGGATACGTGGGCCATAATTGAGTTTACTGACAAAAAGATAATCCCCAATGAGGAGCGACTGTTGCATAGACCCTGAAGGAATCATAAATGCTTCCAATAAAAAACCGCGAATCAGTGTTGCAGCGACAGTTGCAAAAACGATTGCATCGGCCCATTCACGTACCATCGATTTTTTATAGGGGTATTTAATTTTATATTCGGTGTAAGACTCTCTCAAAACCGTCAATTTCGTATCTTCGTTCAGCTGAGTTTCCCCTGCCATGGCTGTTTTTAAATTTTTCGCATACAGTCCATTCAAAAATTTAACGTTTTTATCTTTACCCCAAAGTGGCAAAACAATAAATGGGACCAATACAGCGGCACAGTTTTCCCAAAATCTTCTTTTTCCAAAACAATGAATAAAATCAAGATAAAGGTTATAAAACACAAAAACATTGACAATCGGCACGATCAATAGAATGAGATGCCAGGTCTTCTTGCCCAATATTTTCGATTGAACCCATTGACTATAAATAGGGACAACTCCCTCCCAGCCTTTACGCCCTGCTTTTTCAAATAGCATCCAGAAACCGTAGGCGGCGATAATGGTCAATACAATAAAGATGATAAGTATCATAAATTCGTTTTATGTGTGGTTCGGTGGTTAAATCCTTAATAAATAAACAATCGCTCTGTTGATTCCGGAGCGCTCTTTGCCTTTTGTAATTCGTTATATCGCATGATGTATTTAATGAAAAGATCGTAGTCATACTTCTTTTCATTTTCAAACTCAGCAAATAATTCCGGTTCGTCATTGATCAAACGCCCCAGAGCAATTGTTCGCTTCTTTTTACTGTTGCTAAACAATCCGTTTGTATTGCTATTTATTTCGATCACTTCGCCGGTTGATTTTTTTAAAGCATACGCATATTTAGACTTACTGATACCAACTGACAGCATCGTACCACCCCCGCCGGTACCAAACATCATCCCACCGCCACCGCCGACGTTCAAATTGGAAATATAATACACCATAATTTCTCCATCCACCAATACTTCAGCAAAGGTAGGTTCCTCAGTATAATATTTTCCGATCTGAAATACCTGCGGAGAAGTCCCTGGGACAGGTTCTAGGCCATTTTCTACATAAGAGGGTGCATACACCTTCTTTTTGGATTGCCAATATGCGCGAAACACCTGATCTGGAGCAAAAGTCAGCTTTTCCTTATCTTGATTTTCAAATTTCAATTTATGATCCTTGACAGAAGAGATCTTTCCATAAATCGTATCTGCATTCATAAGCACCAAATAATCTAAATCTAAGGTGGGGATTTTGCCACGAATATCTTTTTTCAGGGACATAGGGGAGGCTTGATCTCTTACAGATTCTTGTGCGTGACCTCTTGCGACTGGCAACAGGCTAAAAAATAAGATCACATTACGTAAGATCGATATGACTTTCATTGGAGGCAACTATGCTATCAATAACTTTTAAATGAAATTAATACGCTTTCTAACACAAGGTAATATCGCTCGATGAACTATATCATTTCAGCAACGGAACCTGTTGTCCACGCGTTAGGTAAAGCTACATAAAAATATGAAATTCAAACCGCAACCATCGCGTTTTAACATTTGTTAGCATTGAAAAAATTAAAAGCCACATCATTTTTAGATGATGTGGCTTAGCAGATTGCTCATGCACTAATTTTAACTTTTATATTTACTTTCAAATTCTGACGATGCTTTATTGACACCATTGCTCATATTCTCAAATGCTTTATTGATATTATCAAGCAAAGTCGATTCTGCCGCCGCATCGGGTGTTTTATTTTTACGGATCTCAATCAGTTTCGGATAGTCTTCCGTAACAATCTTTTTATATCCTTTCAGACCATCGAGCACTGCTTTTTGGAAAGTCGCATCGCCTTTAAAATCACCCAGATCTTCTACTTTTTTAATATCCCCGTCTAAGGATTTCTCCCAAGCTGTCCGAACCTCTTCCGCTTTCGCATAATCGGAGCTACTCATTGCCGCATTCATATCCGTAATATGTTGCTCACTCCCATTAATAACTGTAATAATCGAGTTGTTGTAAGTTGCCGGATCTTTTTCTCCCGAACCACAACTTGACATAGTCAGAACCGCTGCGGTCAACATGCCCGTAATCATTTGTTTAATCATCGTTGATCTATTTTATCGTTATGTATTATTGTTTGACACTCATTTACACAAAGATAGCCTACCAAACAACGAGATTTCATCACGGAAATCAGGGATTTCCGCAGGTTATGTAACCTATGCGAAGGTTACTTGTTTACGGAAGTTACTGTTGCCATTGCGTAGATCAAAACGATCTGCGAGTTGATCCGCTAATTTCCCATAATGTATAGCCAATTCACTTGCGGTAAAGGTATTTTTTCCTTGAAAAAGGTTATGCTGATTACCGAGCTCAAGCACAAAAGATTCATGCGGCCCAAAGTTTTTCATCGCTTCAGAGATGTAGCACGCCAACTGAAACATGGACCTATTTTCGGGACCATCGGCCCAAGGTAAAAACCGTTCGATCCATTCTTTGGCCTTACCCAGATCGGTGTAGGAGAAATAAGTCGCCAATTTAATAACCGATAGTAGGATCGCAGAATCCTTTTCTTTCTTAAAAACTTCCTTTTCTGCCAGCTCCGCCATGCTATTTGCCCGTTCAATATCGCCATGCTTGTAGCCTTCATAAGCAAGGTTTACGGCCGTACGCAAAGGCACATGTGCACAGGTGAATTGCCTTTCAATTAGCGGCAATGCTTTCTCAACTGCAGGGGCATACCCTTGCTGCAATAAAATTGCAGCTACTTCTGCGTCCATCTCACAGGCTTCACAGTCGCTCATGTCATCTCTTTGCAAAGCATTCACATTTTTCAGTGCCAGCTCGATAGCCGCAAGATCTTTTTGTGCCAGGGCATCGCTTAACTCCTCATTGTATATGGCACGCTTACCGTAACCATTACGGATCAATCGCTGTTCAAAATCGCGTAAAGCGGCTTGGATCTGTTCACGGCTGACATCAGGATTATCATATAATTCGGACATCATCCATTTGTATTGCCACAAGAAATCTTCTTCTTTAAAGAGCTCCGGGTTTTCGTCATAAGCCTGCAATATCCAGGCAAAAGCGGGTAAAGATTCCGTTGAAAAAGCGAGATCAATCTCTTCGCTGATTAAATCTAAACGAAGGTCATATCCCCATTCAATATCTTGATTTTCATCTGCAATCCGAATAGCCTGTGTCAATAGATTGACTTTCTCCAACGTATTGTCCACTCGCGCGACCTGATTGCGAAGTTTCTGAATTTTAAGTGTATACATCTACTTATTCTCTGCTTTTAATGAATTATATTTCCTTTATAAATAAGCTCCTCCGTGAACGGAGGAGAAATCTTCAACTATATTAAAGATTCACAAAATTATCCAGTCCCATTACAATAAGGTTTTTCAGGGCATCGTTCATGACCTTCATTTCCCGCTCCTGTATAGGGTATTTGCCCAAAATTAGCGCTTGCACATAAAGCACTTCCACGACTGAACGAAGCATATAAGTATCTTTAATATCTATTAGCGTGATGATAAGTGCATTGTCTGCATTTAAGCATAAAGTATTCTGGATCTTATTCGGTCTAGCTGTCTTGAGTACCTGTGCAAAAGGATTTGCATTTTCCTTCAATTGGCTAATTGTATGCTCCACATTATTTTGGTCCATTTTAGTAAAAATAGCCGGCGTATCGACTGGTTTAAACCGTCTGATTTCCAACTGGCAGTTGTAGTCGTCCAAAATGTGCTGCACATCTTTCTTAAAAGAAACAAACTGATCATGCTCGTTTTCATGTACAGGTTGAAATGTTCCCAGAAGCTGATTTGGTGACATCTCTGCAATGTTATATTCGGAATACCGCTGTTTGATCTTACGGAGCAATTCCGTATCAAAAGTATAAGAAGCATTAACAAGAAGCATTCCCTGCGTATCAGCCATGCGGTCAATCTGTTTGAAGTCCTCAAAATCCGCACAATAATAGAGCTGTTGTTGATGATCGATGATATTTTGAAAACTGCGTTGTCCACGGTTGGTTTCAAAAGGGATATCTGCCAAAAAGATGTCCAGGAAGTCCGGATCTTCAAGCGCGAAAGCTTTTAGATGCAGATAATGTGTCTGGATAATGCGCAAATAAATATCAAAATCAATCTTCTTCACTTGTTGCAGGTACGTTTTCAGAACAGCTGCAATTTCTTTTCGCGCCAGTCGCAGGACATCATTTCTCATGAGAGACTCACGTGATGCTGTGGCACTAAGCTCCTCCGTATTAACAAGCATCCGCACAAAAAACGCCCAATTGGGTAAAATAGACTGATCTTCTTCGGCAAGAAACATCCGTTTCAGGTAAATGCGGTGACGCTGTTTATTACTAAATTGCGTGCGAAAGGGTAAAATATACAACACACCTTTTGCCTTACCCGCAGTAGTCTCAAATGGAATTGCATCCAAAAAGCTGACATGGAAAAGTTCTTTTCCAATGGCTAGCAAATCTGTTTTTGAAACTGATGACGAAAGCCACTTGGGCTCTTCTTTATGGACGATCTTTTCGGTATCTCCTACCACTATTGCAATGGACTCCCTCAGCGCATCTCCATAAAATTTGATTTTTTTCTCAAAATAGTCCGCTTCAAAAATATAGTTATATTGTTTTTTGGGCGTGAGGATAACCCGTGTTCCGACGGGAGTATCTTCGTTCATGCGCTCAATTTTGTAGTCCCCTTCAGCTCTTGCCGTCCAGCGCAAGGGCAGCTGTTCAAGTGCTGATTTTGTTTCCACGATAATCTCATCGCTAACCACAAAACAAGAGAGCAGCCCAATGCCGAACTTACCGATAAAATCTTTCGCATCCTCAATATCCTTGCTTTTTGAGCTCTCGCCAATAACGGACAAAAATTGATGAATATCGGCCTCTTTAAGTCCTATCCCGTTATCTTTGAATATAAACTTCGACTGCTCAGCACTGGGTAGCTCTATCGTTATTTTGCCTTGATGCTGTTCATCCAAATGTTTTAAAGCTGTAATTGCATCCACACCATTCTGAAGCAGCTCGCGCACAAATGTATTGGGATCGCTATAAAGGTGCTCCGAGAGCAGTGCGATCATTCCTTTCAGATTTACCTGAAAAGAATAAGATTTTTCTTCTTGCATGTTATTCTTACGTTCTCGTTTTCTTTGTCAATCGAATAGCTTCTTCATGTCCATTGTCGGCCGCTCTTTCAAACCATTCCAGGGCTAGATCTTCATTTTCCTCTACTCCGTCTCCCATGAGATAACAGTTGGCCAGCTTAAATTGTGCTTCAGCATGATCAGTATCAGCGGCCTTCATCATCCATTCAAAACCGTCCTGAAGATCCATTGGTATACCGTCTCCCTCCAGCAATTGCACACCAACAAAGTAACAGGCATAAGGATTCCCTTGTTGTGCGATTTCAATAAAATGCTCGTAAGCAGCTGATTTATCAATCTCTGTTCCTATTCCAAAATAATAACATCTGCCCAATCGGTAGATTGCTTGCTGATGTCCTTGCGCTGCCGCTTGTTGATAATACCCGAATGCTTTGGCAGGCTGTACCTCCACTCCGATACCAAACTCATAACACATGCCCAGACCCTCTGACAGAGATCCTAGTTTTTCGGCACGCATATAGTAATCAAAACCTCTATCATATTCTTCCCGCTGATCATAGTCGAAGAAAAAATAGTCTCCAAGCAACAACAGCGCTTCCCCAATGTTTTTTTCCGCCGCTTGCTCCAACAACTGGAGCCCCAAGGGCACATCCTTTTGCACCAGCCCGTTCACATAATATCTCCCTAATACGCAAATCGCATAAGGAAAACCGAGGTCAGCAGCTTTTTTGACATATTCCTGTGCCTTAAAAGTATCGATATTCAGTCCATAACCATATTCATAACAGAGACCAAGGTCAGTCAAAGCCTGCACATGGTTTCGATCGGCAGCCTGTTGATATAAAACCACCATTTTGTCTAGATTTATGTCCGTGCCGATTCCGCCACGATAACATCGCGCCAGTTCATACATACAATTGACCTCCTGCATTCCCGCCCCGGTTTCAAACGCCGTAAAAGCGGCCAATGGTTCTGGAGTACCAGACTGATGATAATCATTTGCGAGATAAATCCCTTTCAGATAATAGGCATAAGGATAGCCAAGATCTGCCGCACGCGAGAAATAATCAAACGCCAATTTATAATCAGGTTCCGCTTTTAATTCACTGGCGAAACCCATTTCCGTTAGCGCAGTAGCATTGTTATACGCTGCCGCTTCTTCAAAATAAGGCAATGCAGCTGCCAGATCAGGTGCTTCACCGTGAATTCCATATTTTAGGTATCGACCAATTTGATATAAAGCTTGTGGCAATTTATCCTTTGCAGCATCCTGATAATAGGCAAATGCAGTTTTATAGTCAGGAGCTATTCCATCGTAGCCAGATTCAATCATATTACCTAAGCGCAATTTGGCGTAAGCTATGTTTTTTTCTGCCATCACGTTGAATCTCCGGAAGGCCAATTTTTCATCTCTTGGCACAAATCGACCTTCGAGCAGGATTTCAGCAAGTTCGACCTGTGCTTCCACATAATCATCTTTTTCGTCAAGCAGGTACAACAAAGAGAGTCCCCGTTCGATATCCTGTAGCGTATCATTATAGAGATACAGACAGGCAAGACGATAGCCCGCATAATTGTTATTATAATCATAGGCTTTCTGGAAATACTGCAGGGATTCCTCATAGTCCTGTTTTGCCAGTTTATCGTTGCCCAACGCTTGAAGTTTGATCAGTGCGATCTGCACTCCAGCATCCATCATTCCATATTCGAATAATTCTTGATATTCCGGTATAAGGAGTTCCAGCTCACCCAGGGAAGATGCCTCCGCACGTTTTATTTCATTTAGTACAAATCTGCAATAGCGGGAGTCTGTTACAGCAATTCCCTCTTCCAGCACTTCCAGACGCTTGCCTTTATTATCTTTACGTGAATAGTAAAATTGCAATGCCTCGTAATAATGGCGTACTAATTTTCTATCCGGCGACTGCTTAAGTACCTGAATACGGTCGAAGACTTCTTCAAACTTATCCGTCCAGACATCCAGATGGGCAGTATAAGCGATTGCCCAGAGATCTCCGTTTTGCGCGAGCGCATCCAATTCAGCTTTCGCCGTATCGCGGTCGATATCAGCCAATGCACCTAGATAGTTGTAATATAAATAAAGAGGTCTCGCCAATTGAACTCCCGCATCCCTGCCTTTTGTTAAGTAGAAGGAAGTCTTTTCTTTATCTACCACATGTCGACGACATAAAATATGCTGTAACCCCAACTCCACCCACGCATCAGAATTTATAGTCGCATAGCGCTCCAGTATCGTCCGGACTTTAGCAATAAAAAAAGTGTAATCATCATCGTTCAAGTATACATTTGCGGCAAAATCAGTTCCTTTTTCAAACAATGCATCATAAAGCTCGACGGCATTCGGCCGGTGCATATTGCATTCAAAATAAGCCAGAACATCAAACCATACTTCGGGTGTAAGGCGTTGAGAAAGATCAATTGTTAATTGAGATTCAGCGGATTGCAATCCAGCAATTTTATTAGAATATTCTTCACTTAACTTCATATATAATCGTTTGTACTATTTAGAAAAACCTACTTGGTATACCTTCTAAGGCGCAAAAAAACCACAAAAACTTTGCCACTGTGTCAGGTGGTGGAATTTGATTTCATTTATAATAACGCAACTTTATTGCTTTTATAATCTTTTTATCTATATTTGTTGCAACTTAATTGCAACAATAACATAAAACGAATCGAATCCGCAGCAGATGAATAGGTATATCATATTTTCACTTATCGTAGCACAACACCTATTTTCTCCTTGTTACGGCCAGGAGAAAAGCATCCAGCTCGAGGAAGTAAAAGTCGGCGGAAAACGTTATCAGCGCGCGGCAGAAGGAATCTTATCCATTGATATCTTAAATGCCGATTCCATACAAAAATATCAGGCCGGTAGTTTAATGCAGACCTTGAGTCGACTTCCGGGTGTAAACGCCATCGGCATCGGTCCCAATCAGTCCAAACCGCAGATCAGAGGACTTGGCTTTAATCGTGTAGCTACGGTAGAAAATGGGATTAAACACGAAGGCCAACAATGGGGATTGGATCATGGATTGGAAATCGATCAATTCAGTGTAGGCAGTGCCGAGGTACTCAAGGGGGCAAGTTCATTCCTGTATGGATCAGATGCAATAGGTGGCGTCATCCGTTTATTGCCTCCTACTGAACTCCAGGAAGATGGTTTTAAAGGCAATTTTAATGTATTGACAAAATCCAACAATGTTTCCTATGGTGCATCTTTTCAGGCACAGGGTAGAAAAGGACACTGGGTCTTTGGCGGAGGCTTTACACATTTGGATTACGCAGATTACAAAGTACCCACAGACACGGTGTATGTTTACAATTATGCCGTACGTCTGAAAGACCGTCATGTACGGAATACCGCGGGACGGGAAACGCATTTTCAACTGCGGGGCGGCTATATGTCTGATCGCTTTTCTTCCATTCTATACCTGAGTAATTATCATACAAAACTTGGTTTTTTTGCCAATGCACATGGTTTGGAACCACGGGGTGTAGACACCGCTTTATATGACAAATCCAGCCGCGATATCGGTTTTCCGAGTCAGACCGTCAATCATCTGAAGCTGATTAACCGCAGCTTTATTGACTGGGATAAACATAAGCTATGGATTGACCTCGGATACCAAAAAAATTACCGGCAGGAATACAACAATTACACTGCACATGGTTATATGCCGCCCGTCTATCCGCAAGATATGACCGTGCCGATCTATCTGGAGCGACTGTACGACAAACAGATCTACAGTATAACCGTTAAAGACCAGTTTTCATTAGCGAAACACCGCCTGACCATTGGTACAAATGGGGATTATCAGGACAACCGGATTGATGGATGGAGCTTCCTCATCCCATCCTATAGACAAAAAGCAATGGGCTTATTCGCTTATGATCAGTATTTACTAGATGATCATACAACGCTCTATGGTGCACTCCGCTACGATTACAGCCATATTCATACTTCATCGTATAAAGATTGGTTCGAGTCGCAACTGGAGGGCAACCAGACGGCAAGAGTCGTCAGGGCATCCGAACTCAGCCGCAGCTTCAATAGCCTGGTCTGGTCTGTCGGGGCGGGGCGTCAATTTGGTTCTCTGGAGACAAAAATCAATCTAGGCAAGAGCTTCCGCGCTCCTATCGCACAGGAGCTTGGCGCCAACGGTGTCAATTATCATTATTTCAGTTATGAAAAAGGGAATGGATCATTATCACCCGAACAGTCCTATCAGCTGGATTTATCATTGACATGGAGTGCTAAAAAAGCTTCTGCAGCGTTCACGCCATTTTTTAATTATTTTTCCAACTATATCTATCTCAATCCCACATCTCACTACGATCAGTACTACGGGGCCGGCAATCAAATCTTTGAATATACAGAGAGCAGGGTACGTCGTTATGGGGCGGAACTGAAAGTCAGCTACCAGCCTTTGAAACGATGGAAAGTGGAATTATTGGGTGAATATGTCCGTTCGGAGCAGCTCTCCGGTGCCAAGAAAGGCTACACGCTTCCTTTTTCTCCCGCGCCCTCCGTTTTAATGGATCTCAGCTGGACGGCAAAAAATAGCAGACACTTTAAGGATACCTATCTCTCCATCGACTGCAAATGGACGGCAGCTCAGCGTCATGTGGTTCCTCCAGAAGAATTCACGCCTGCTTATCAAGTCTTTAACTTTCGAACCGGAACACAGGTGAGCTTTGCAAAATCTGTCCTTCAGCTACGCTTGCAGGTTCAGAATCTCTTGGATAGGAAATATATGGATCATACCAGCTTTTATCGGCTGATCGCATTGCCAGAACAAGGCCGCAATTTTATCCTATCGATCGGCGTACCTTTTGGCTATCAACCAAGATCGTAAGATTATCTACAAATAATGAAATATAAAATAACAATGGCAAAAAGAATCAATCGCTCCAAAATTACCCTTTTGATCCCAATGAACAGCACGGACAAATAAATAGGGCAAGCTCATGAATACCGATTAATACATACACAAATGAATAACTATCTAAAAATGAAACTATTTAACATGAAAGCACTTCAAAAATATACACTGATTGTGGCGTTATTTGTCATGACTGCCGCCTGTAAAAAAGATAAGGAAAGCATTGATACTGAAAAACCGACCATTGCCATCGATTCCGACACTGCTTTCCCCAAACAATGCAGCACGATTAAACGCGGCACAAGCTTTACTTTCCGCAGTACACTGGCCGACAATGTAGCCCTAGGGAGCTATAGCGTTGATGTACACCACAATTTTGACCACCACTCGCATAGCACGGAAATTGGCGAGTGCACAATCGAGCCGATTAAAAAGCCCGTCAAACCATTTGTTTTGGTTAAAACAGTCAATATTCCCGGTCAGCCACAGCAGTATAATGCCGAATTAAAGATCGATGTACCGGCGGATATCGATCCCGGCAATTATCATTTTATGATTCAGGTCACCGATCTAGCTGGCTGGAGCACTCAAAAAGGAATCAGCATCCGTATACTCGAGTAATACCGTACATATTTATCAACTAAATTTTTAAATCCATTTTACATGAAAACTAGAAACATTCGCTTCCTCTTCCTGTTCACTACTATTCTTTTAGGATTTCTATCCTCCTGTAAGAAAGATAACGAAGAAGTTCCAGCACTTGCAAAACCCCAGATAGGCACACTTGAAATCGGCAGCGGCAACAACAAAACGGTGAAAGCGGGATCAGATCTTCATCTCGAAGGTGACCTTGTAGCCGAAGCACTGATTGCTAAAATTGAAATTGAGATTCATCAAGAAGGTGGCGGCCAGTACAAGTTGACAAAAGCCTATACAGAGGGGAAATATATCGGTGTAAAAAATGCAACATTCCATGAACACGTTGATGTTCCTGCAGACGCACCAGCTGGAGCATATCATTTTCATTTTACGGTCACCGACAAAGCTGGAAATGCAACGACCGTTGAATCACCATTGACCATAGAAGGTTCAGATGCCAAAGTTGCTTACAAACTTGTGTTTACGGAAGTGGCCGGAGAAGCCCATGGAGACCATTTCCATGATCTGGCTGATAAAGACAAGGTCGAGCCCATCTCGATCAGCTTTGACGAAAAGGGAACAGCTTTGGCCGGCGGCCATGCCCATATCAACCCAGAAAGTATCTATAAAATTGAATTCAAACAATTTGATGCTTCTTCGAAAGAAATACAGGGCCAGTACATCAGCAATAAAGCAACCGCGGATCATTACAAAGCATTCCTTACAGGCGGTTCGTTTGTTTTAAATCCCAATAGCAGTACAGGAACTGGCGCCATCTTTCAAACGAAAGAAACTACCTACGGGGATGGTTCTGCTGTCAATGGAGCAATAGAGACCACAGGAATCATCACTTATTTTATCGCTGGAAAAGACAACGAGGGGGAAAAGAATGTCAGCTATATCCTTCGTAAATTTAATGATGCCACAACTAAAGCTAAAGTTACGCGTGCAGACTGGAATCTGTCGGATTATGCAACTAAGTTTGCTGGTCAGGATCAGATTAAGCTATCTTTCGAACTCCACGCCGAAGTGGGCGAAGACTAATTAGCGTGCTGTGCTAATTCTATTGACAAAAAAAACCTTCATGATTTCACAGGCTCCAGTAGCGATGAAATCATGAAGGTTTATCAATATTCAGGCAATTCAGCTTAATCTCTTATTTTCGACAGCACATTTCCCTGTGGATCAATTACCAGCTTCCATTCCTCTTTTTGGCTTTTCACTTCAAACGCATAACTCACTTTTTGCTCCGCGCCAATCCTTTTTGCGTCTTCAATTACCAGTACTTTCATTTAATTTCCTATTCATCATAATTCGTCTACATCCTTTGCGATCAATTTTAAATGTAGACAATCCATACATACAATTGTTTATGACAAAGGTAATCTGAATTTAGGAAAGAATTGGGAATGCACGCCGGCATCCTATTTTAAGCTGACATCCAGGTAGACCGAATGCCGTCCATAGGTATCATAAAAGGGTTTAAAAAGCACATCATCGATATAAAATTCCAGCGTTTGAGGATTCCCCTTGATCGACTTACCAAGATCCTTTGCATCTAAAGTAACTTTACGCCAGTCTTTTCTTGCTGCAGGCTCCTGGGCAGCCAATAAAATCGGCCCGTAAAATAGACTTGCAATATTAGGCTGGTCCATGACCGGATCAAGGTGAAACTGGAAGGGCATTTTAAGGTTGATCACGTCCCCATTTTTCCAGTCGCGGCTTAAAGTCAGGTAAGTTCCCGGCTTAGCTGTAATTTTTTGCGCTGTCCCATTTATCGTCACAAAAAAACCTTTTGTTGCCCAGCTCGGTACCCGAACATGGAGATCAAATTTGCCATTCCCCTGTATAGTGAGCGATGTATGATCCGCTTTGGGAAAACTTGTTTTTTGCTCGACGCTGATTCCCCGCTCTGTCCAATGCAAGGTCGAAGGAATATACAAATTGACATACAGCGACTGATTGTCCCTACTTTTAAAGTAGATAGTATTCTGCAATTTCGTACTGCTTTCAATCGCCGTACCGTTACAGCAGGTAAAACCTTTCATATCCGCATTTCCAAACTGCTTCAGGGATCCAGCGCGCAAAGGCACATGATACGTGTTTGCTGGACTATTTTCTGCAACTGAAGCTAAGATATGATTGTATAATCCACGTTCATAGTAATCCATCAGCTCAGCACGCTGATCGAACATAAATAAGTCACTCGTCAACTTCAGCATGTTATAAGTCGCACAGGTTTCATTCTGCCCACCTGCAGAAAATCCATTTTCATATAAGGTCGCCGGCTGACTGATAAAACACTCGGCATTGGCCGGATTTCTTGCTCCAGCCACACCACCAATGCTATACATGTAGTCGTTGGTAGCCTTATACCAAAAGTTGTCCGCTACTTTATAATATTGCGGTTCATTGGATACGCGATACATCTCCATGCTCCCCACAATTTGAGGGATATGCTGATTGGCATGCAGTCCTCTAAAAGTGTCCACATTTTTGGCCAGCCCATGTGCATGCGCAGCATTACCGTAGAACATATCGATATTGTCAAATAAACGAGCAGTTTTTAAATAGTTCTGGTTACCGGTCACCCGATATAACCTCGCCATCACTTCGTTCATCCCCCCAAATTCACCCGCAATATACGTATTCCACATTTTAATCAGTGTCTCCGTAGGGACTTTATCTAAACGTGCATACACCCAGTTGCCCATTCCTTGCGCGATCTCCAATGCCTTTTTATTTCCGCTGACTTCATAAACATCCATAAGGCCAGCCAAGATCTTGTGCAGGGTATAATAAGGAGCCCAGATCTGATTCTTCTGGCCGCCATATTTTGCCCCATTTTCAAGCATGATAAATTGATCCGGCGGGTAAGCACTGATAAATCCGCCCCCCCAGTTCCAGTAGTCTGTACGGATTCCTTCATCGCTCAGGTCAGAATCGTACGCTGATTTTCCGGGCCCAAAGGGCACGGCTGCAGGATCAGCAATAAAAGCTTCCCCTGTATGTCTCGGACTGCCTGATAACTTCGACAAGGTATAAAGAACGTTGACCATGGTGTCCATTTTTCCCAAAAATTTTGCCTGGAGAACTTTGTCGTATCCTGTGCTGGCATAAGCTTGGGCGATGGCGGTCAAATAATGTCCCGTCGCATGACCTCTCAGCTTGATATCCTGGCTATCCCACACTGCCAGAGGCTGCGCTCCTTGTGGTTGCGGCTGTCCAAAGGCGTGGCGAAACATATAGAGAAAAGAATTGGGATCCGATTTGGCCAATGTATCGATGAATTTATTGCGGTTTTCAATAAATTTGGTCTGCTGATGTTTTACGTCCGTATTCAGA
Organism: Sphingobacterium sp.; assembly: GCA_031253985.1. GTDB lineage: Bacteria > Bacteroidota > Bacteroidia > Sphingobacteriales > Sphingobacteriaceae > Sphingobacterium. Next base: position 173,953 of record JAIRVH010000023.1, on the reverse strand, counting down.
GAAACCTGATCCAGATGAAAGGGTTCCAGCTGCAGGCTAGGCAGGTTAGCTTTGGTCTTTCCTTTTACGGTGATGATTGCTTTGGGTTTCAGATCAGTCCCTGGAACTCGTCCGGTGATGGTGTAGGCTGTTTGCTGCAAGACAGTACTATTGTCTGTAGGTGCGGGCCATAGCACACGTACTTTGGGGCCTACCATGCCATCTTTATAAGTCCCTACGACATAGCTAGGCAATCGGGGCAATTCTCCCACTTCAGTTTCTACGTTGACATCACCGACACTGGTCAGATAGGCATTATAAAGCTGCGCTTTACTCATTGGAAAGCTAGGCAGATCGTCCTCGGCTTTACCTTTGGCACTACGGTCTTCATGCACACCTTTCAGCGCATTTCCGTATACCGTGCTGATCTGGCTCCGGTTCAGCGGCACACGATAGATCCGAAAATCGTGGAGCAAGGCATTTAAACTCGAATTGCCGCCTACCAAAGATTTTCCGATATACAAGGTCCTTTTGCTCCCTGTCTGTCCGAAAACCGCGCTCAGTTCCTGCGGAATACCCTTCGCTTCTCCAACTGGCACAGCATCTAAATACGTTTGCATAGAGCCCGCAGCTATATTGACCACAATAGCCAGATGCACCCACCTGTTTAAAGGGACCGCTGGCGAAACTGCAGTTTTCAATTCGCCCTTCTTCTGGATGATGATCCCTTGGTATCCCTTTTTCAGGTCCGTTCCTGTTGCTGCTGCAGCAAAATGACGGGCTATATCCTGTCCGAAATCGAAGAAATATTGCTCCGGCTGAGCTGCACGTAAGTATAGCCAGCCCGTTATGCTGATGGATTCTAAATCGGAGAGCGCCTGCGGTGGCAATACGATAAAATCATCCTTTCCACCAGCAAGAGACAGTACTTTGGTGAATTGCTTATCTGCGACAAATGAAGCTTTTTCGCCCTGGAACTTGCCATGTAGTCCATTCCGCGACCAGTCCTTTAAATCACCATCAAAGATATACCGTGCCACCATACCCGTTTCACCAATACCATCCAATATTTGGTCGCCCCCCTGGGCCACAGCTACATCTATCGTTTTGATAAAGAGTGTAAAAAGTGCTGCAACATATATTTTGTATCTTTTCATATAACTATCTTTTATCCGCCAAAATGTTGTGTCCGGATCATCTCTCCACCAGGGTTTATCCATCTCTAACCCACATTCAAAAATGGCTAGCGCTTTCTTATTCTTGTTAAACTGACATTTATAAAATTAATGACATTAACTCATTATATATAGGTTTATTTTAGCCAATATTCTCCAGATTTTAACTAAGGCCCCTTTTTGCTACAATCTCAGGAGATTTAATCCTTCGTGTTGATAAACCTTTGGGGATACCGGTGAACCTGGTTGCTTATAACCGAATACTCGGGGGTATTTTGTATTTTAGATTTGACATGATCTACTATGGATAAAAGAAATTCAAAAATTTGGGCGCCAGTTATTGGTCTGGATGGATTCCGCAAAGAACAGACGGCAGGACGCGAAGAACTCCTATTTAATGAACTGCATGGCGAACGGCTCATAAAAAAACCACATAAGCATGATTTTTTTATTATTAACCTCTTTGATAAAGCATCTGGTATACATACCATTGACTCGATTGATCATATCATCAAAGACCATCAGGTTCATGTCCTCTTTCCGGGCCAGATGCACAAATGGCATGTTTACGCGGGTACAATAGGCTACCAGCTGATGATCGAACGGTCTTTCTTTGAACACTTTGCGCCCTTTTTCCGTTTTTCCTTTACCAATTATCAAAACCATCCGGTCATTGATCTTACCACGGATGCTTTCGTACAATTGCATTATGAATTTGAATCTGTCAGACAAGAGTTAAAAAGAGAAAGTTCACTGATTCCATTGATAACCGCCCGGGCGGGTGTCATCGCTGCCATCGTAAGCCGGGAAGCGGAGTCTGCATTCACCGAATTCAAAGTCTATCAATCGGTTCCGCGGCTTGCGAAATTCAATATGCTCATTGATGAATTTTTTAGAACGCAAAAACTTGTGGCCTTTTATGCTGAAAAGCTACATATTTCGCCCAACTACCTCAATATTTTGTGTAAAAAGCACCTAAAAATATCGGCTACACAACTTATTCACCAACGGATCAGCACGGAAGCCAAGCGCCTTTTACAGAGTACCGAGCGATCCATCAAAGAAATAGCCTTTGAGCTGGGCTTCACAGATCAGGCTTATTTTTCGAATTTCTTTAAACTGCAAACCGGTACTAGTCCAAGTGACTTTAGGGAAGACCTTCAGGTGGGCGAGACATCAAGTCCGCTGAAAGACTGAAAAAAAAGATAAATCACACAAAGAATGGCAGAAATCTCCCAGCAGGAATAGAGCACTAGCTATGTAACTTTGTAAAAGACTGGCAGGCTTTTTATTCCGGTCACAAAATAACATAATAGGAAATCAAATGAAATCAATGGCCCTTTCCCGCAAGGAATTTATCAGGAACTCTGCTTTAGCACTTGCCGGAGCAACATTCCTCCCAGAAATGCTATTTGCAAAAACCGATCCTGAAGCAGTTCATCAAGAGCTTTTGAGCGGCTACCAAGGAAAGAAAAGCTATACGCTTAAAAATGTACTACTGGAAACGGGTTTTGAGTACGATGGAGATGGCAATGTAACGGCAACAAAAACAGGTCTGTTTTCCATTCAGATCGCAAACGGAAAAATCAAAAATATCAGTGCCAATACCAATAGTGTAGATGCGATCGATGCAAAAGGACTTTTGATGTTGCCTTCTTTTAAAGATATGCATATCCATTTGGATAAGACCTACTATGGCGACAAATGGCAGGCTGTTAGACGCGGCCCCGGAGGTGTAAAAGGGATGATCGCCCTTGAACAGAAAATTCTGCCGGGGCTGCTAAAAAACTCGACTTATAAGGCAGAAAAACTCATCGAACTTTTACAATCCAAAGGAACTGCTTTTGCACGCAGCCATGTCAATATTGAACCCACATCCAAACTCGACTCCTTACGCCATCTGCAACTGGCGCTGGAAAACAAGAAAAATGGATTCGGAGCTGAACTGGTGGCTTTCCCGCAGCATGGTGTCTACTATACCGACACCGTACCTTATCTCAAAGAAGCGGCTAAAACCGATATCGATTTTATTGGTGGAGTCGATCCCTATTCCATTGATGGAGCAATTGAAAAAACAATGGATTTTACGGTTCAGCTGGCACTAGATCATCACAAGGGAATAGATATTCACTTACATGAATCGGGTGAATCAGGTTTAAAAACCGTAGAATACCTCATTAATAAAGTAAACGAGAACCCTGTTCTCAAAGGCAAGACTTACCTCAGCCATTGTTTTGTATTGGGCCGACTGGAAAAAGCCAAACAACAGGAAATGGCCGAGAAACTGGGCGCAGCGCAGATCGGCATTGTTTCGACGATCCCATTTGGTGGTTTGATTATGCCGATTCCGACCTTGATGGAAAACAATGTTAAAGTCATGACGGGCAATGACAGTATTGTGGACCATTGGAATACATTTGGAACGGGGAGTGTGTTGCAAAAGGCCAATCTTGCGGCTCAGGTATACGGGCAGGCTACCGAATATGCGCTATCCCGCATGCTCAAACTTGCCACTGCTGGTCCCATCCCATTGGATGACAAAGGAAATATGCAATGGCCTAAAATTGGAGATAGTGCAGATATTGCATTTATTGACGCGAGCTGTTCAGCCGAAGCTATTTCAAGAATATCGCCCATAAAATCACTGATCTATCAAGGGAATCTCGTTTTCTAACCATAAGACAAAGCAGTAAACGATTCAGGATTTCAGCCCGGTTGTCAAAAACACCGCAGTTAAGCAAAAAACATCTCCTATGAAAAACGAAAAGGTTCGGGGTAATAACTACCTTCGGGCCTTTTATGATTTAAACAACTTCATGATCCGTGGTTCAATCCGATCGCTCAGGATATAAGCTATCGCGAGCATAAGACCTACAACAGCCGAAAGCAACATGTATTTGTTTAAATATGGGTACAGATGATTAAAAATAATAAAACCTATATGCTGATGGACTAAATATAGCGGGTAGGTCAGCATGCCAATTTTAACAAATCTGGGCGAATTGATCGCCTGGAGTTTTTTACAGGAAACCAGCAACATAAGCAGGTAAAATACAAAGATGGCAGTTCCAATGATATAAGGAGAAAAGTCACTGTGAAAAGTACGCTCCAGCCAGTGAATACGGCCGACGGCAGCATCGATGGAAATGTACAAGCACCAAGGCAAGGCGACAATATGCTGCAGTTTTGGCCCCTGCAAAAAAATCTGGCAAAATATAATTCCCGCAATAAAGTAGGTACTCCAATCCAATAAAAAGAACTCATGGAGTGTATCATAAATTTCCGATGGCCCGACAAAAAAACGTAGACTGGACAATAGCAACCAAAAATAAACCAGGTAATCCAAGCTGATTTTTTTAAAGCGGTTCAGGATCAAGAACAAAGTTATAATCAGGTAGAACTTCAATTCCACATAGAGCGACCAATAGGCGCCATCAACATCTCCTTGCCCCAACAGTTTTTGCACCATGGTCAAATTGGCTAATAGTTGTACAAATGTAACATGGTAACGTGGGGCTCCCCAAAAATAGGTCACCACAAAAGTCATCATCAGGCAGATCCAATACATCGGATATAGACGCTTAAAGCGGGAGTAGCAGAACTTACGCAGCGAAAGATGCTTTATGGAAAAAGCGATTACAAAACCACTGATGATAAAAAATAGATCAACACCGAGATAGCCATATTTAACATATTCACCGACTTCATCAAACCGTAAAAGGGACATATTCCCAGCAGCATATCCTCGGTACAGATAATGATATAAAACCACTGCAGTTGCCGCGATAAAGCGAAATAGATCAATTTGATAAATTCTTTTGGACCTAGACATTTGGCTGCAAATATACGCCGTTTCAAGAAAATTTTCAGAAGCAATATACATGACCTCACAAAAGATATGATGAAAGGTCAACGACCAAAAGCACGAGCAATTACTCAACTTTATAACATCATCATGTGACTTCAGGACATTGCATTTAGTGCAGTTGCTGAGTAACTTTACTAGAGTTTAATCCCATAAAATAGAGGAAATTATGAAAAAGAACCTATTTATACCCCTCATTGCATTTGCAGCCATCTGTTTTGGACATCAAGCCAAAGCACAAGTGACCGCGACCTCCCAACCTGTTACTGTAAATATCAACTTAACGGATGCTATTTCGATAACATTGGGCGCAACTCCAACCGTTAACTTTACCTATACAACTGCGGCAGATTATACCGCATCAAAAACCGTGGAGAAAGCAGGTCATTTTACGGTTGTGAGCAACAAACCGTATAACCTTACAGTTGCTGCGGCAGGTGCGTTTACGCCTGCAGGAGGACCGGCGCTAAATATTGTAACAGTTACAGTACCCGCAGCCAGTGCCAATGGAGGGACTCCAGTGGCCAATGTACCGCTGAGCACAACTGCGGCATCGCTGGTTACGGGCTCAACAGCCTCTACCGGGGCAAGTTATACGGTGGATTACACTATTGCCAATCCTGCATCACTTTTGAATCTTGGCGCATCGGCCTATAGTACAACAGTCACTTATACAGCGACACAACTCTAACTGGAAAGATAATTTGATCCGTGAGATATTATTTGACACTATTCGTCCTTTATATCTGTAATACCCTGATCTATGGACAGGGTATTTCAATTTCTCCATCCCGCATCTTTTTTACCGGCGAGCCGGGGCAGACAGTTTCTCAGGTCATTACATTTAGCAACACCTCAAACACGGAGCTCTCTTTTGTTGCCAATCTGAAAGATTGGGACCGGGATTCAATTGGCGTAAAAAAATATTATTCTCCGGGCCAAAAACCGCAATCAAATGCGGCTTGGCTGACGCTATCGGAAAACACGGTACGTTTGGCACCGGGAGAGACCAAATCGGTCAACCTTTCGATGACGGTCCCCAAAAATCCAGTACCGCAGCAGCTAAGTAACACGATGCTTTTCTTTACACAGGTGAAGGAACAGCAGGCCGCAATTCAACATGGTCTTCATATGAACGTGCTCATCGAAGTAGGCATTCAAATCTATCATACTCCTTCAGGATTAAATCCCGGGGATCTGGAATTCCTCGCTTTTGAGGACAGGCATATCATTCTCAGTCAGACAGGCCAATCTGTGCGCCGGATGGATGTACACGTTAAAAACACAGGACAGATTAACAAGGATGCCTATGTACGGTTTGAACTGACCAATACAGAGACAGGCGAAGAAATCCCTATTAAAGCCGTCGCTATCGCGATGCTCCCCAACTCGGATCAATGGGTGCAAATCGACCTTCCAGAGAAACTGGCTACAGGACATTATCTTGCCGTGGCAATATTAGATGCGGGCAGCCAATATGATTTAAAAATTGCAGAGAAAGAAATTATATATTAAGCAGAATTTTGCTGTTTGTTTCCTAAGCTTATTCAGCTTCTATGGGCATCACACTTATGCACAGACGACTGCTATTACACTGCCCCAAGCCAATATACAGGCTCGAACCGACTACAATACAGCAATCAATGCAGGTACCTATTCCAGTGTAATTACCGTACTTCCATCTTTTTCGGTAAAATCCGGTTCAGCAACTTTCACCAGCACAACCAGTGGAAGTTTTCCGGCCAGCGCAGTGTATATGAAACTTTCGAGTATTGGCAGCCTGGTATTACTTGGGTTGGGCACGAATAATGAAGTCGTCCTCTCAACTGGAGGCGGTTTGCTTTATGCAGCTGTGGCAAGTGTTGCGTCGGGTGCGATAGCCGCCAATGCGCGCATTGCAACAGCAAGCCAGACCTGGACCGCGGGCGTATTTAGCAATGTTGTCAGCTTCTATACGCAAGGTGTATTGGCGGGATCCATCTCTCCAGCGAGCTACACGCTGTCCATCACCATCCCCGGGTTTATCAGTCCACCTGCCAGCATCGGAACAACGAGCATAGCGGTAAACGATCTTAGTTTTTATCGATCTGCAAATGGGATCAGTGCCAGTCAGATTATACCAGTCTCAAGTACCGTACCTTATATCCCCAGTATACGTACCGGGAATGCCCAATTTAGTTTTAGCACAACCTTTCCCTACAATACGTTGCCTGTTTCGCCTGTCTCCGCAGTGAGTGCTTCACTGAGCGGAGTTGCAACGGCAACCGCGACCAATCTGTCGACCAGTGATCAGGCGCTAACTGCCGCAGGGGGAATAGCTGTCCCCACCAATAACAGCAGTTCGATTACACATACATACAGCGTTAGCACCGCATTCCTAAAAAGCAACTTTATACAAGCCGGGACTTATACTGTTCCTCTCACTTATACCTGGAACAAGTCATCCTCCGCCACCTACCCTACAACACCGGTGCAGGCGCAGGCTAGTGGAAGTTTGACGATTGCGGTCAGCGATCTGGGAGAAATCATCGCAAATCAGCAGTCCGTGAATCTTCCTTTTACGACGACCAGTAATTATGTGAATGGAGTCAGTACAAATATGCCCTCTCATTTAAAACTGAGCAAGACTACGCCCTACAATTTGTATGTACGGGCCACTTCTTCTAGTTTTACTTCAGGGGTCAATAGTATTCCATTAAGTGTTTTACGGATCGGTCCAATGGCTGGACAGACTGGCGTAAATACAGTTACATTGTCCACAACAGCCCAGCAGCTCATCCAAAATGCCGATCCCATTATCGATCGAACACTCGATATGCAGTACAGCATCCCGGCAGCACAAACCAGCAATCTTCTGGGCAAACCAGCCGGCACGTATACCGCGAATATCATCTATAGTTTTGTCGCTCCCTAAAATCTTTTGATACCGACTTTGCGTCTTTGATCCCGGTAGCGCAAGGATGGAAGCTGCGCCTGTCCTTCAACCTTTACTTCTGCTTCGCAATTCGAATTTTCAATAACAAAAGGCATTCCTTCGGTCTCCACCGTCAACTTATAAAAACCGACCGGCAGATAGAAAACATATTCTCCTGCTTCGTTGGTCAACGTATGATATCTCTTACCCTGTCTATCATTAGCGGTAATTCTGATACCGCTCAAATCAGGCTTAGACTCCAGATATTTACTGGCAATTAATTGGATTTTGCCTTTCGCAGGTTTTGTTTTGATCAGCGGGATATCCATGGATTGGTTTTTGGTCATTACAATTGTCGATGGTCCCTGAGAAACCCAGCCTTGATGGTTTTCTATTTGTATGGAATACGAACCGGCCTCCATGTCAACAAACTTAACGCGTCCCTTCGCATCTGTTATGGCCGCTTCCTTTCCGATCCGAATCAGCACCGATTCCACGGTTGGTTCCCCGGCCTCCCGGATGCCATTGTTGTTGCGATCCTCAAAACAGGTCAGCTGCAAACGATAACCTTTATCATGCCCTCTGTGACCAAAATTCTTTTCAATCCCAATTCTGATCTGCCGATTATTAAACGAATACCGCTCCAATGGCTGCGGTTGGGGCACATTTATTGGATCTGCCATAAACAGCAGTTTACCTTTAATAAAGGTATAAAAGATATCTGCAGTTAAGTTCCAGTTATTCTTCATCCGCCAACGGGCATTCCCATTTATGGACAGATTATTACTTCTTGAAAAGCCATAATAACTATACATCGTTGCAAGTTGCACCTGTAAGCTGTGTGCAAATGCTTCAAAATGCGTATTAGGCCCCAGCGAATACATGCGATAGTTAGAACCTGCATAAGTCGCCAAAAGATCACTTAAATAATAAGGGTTGATCTGTACCAATGCATTAAACCCAAAAAGTGCCTGATCATAATTACCCGATACACGTAATGAATGAAAAGGAGCTATGGGCTTTTCAGCGGTATTTTTATAAGTATAACCATAATCCGTCTGTAGCGAAAAGCGGTGTTTCGATGTAAAAAAATTAAGATCTGCAACAGTTCTTATTGAACTGGACTTCCAATTTACAGCGTTAGTTCCTACCCCCAGCCAGCTGTGGTAATCAGCACGCTGCTTCATCCAGTAGGGTCTTAAATCAACATTCAATCGCCCAAATGCTGTACGATATCCCAGCTCATAAATTTCAATCCGATTGCTGTTGCTAAAAAAGTAGTTTCTGTCACCGACCTGATATTTAGGCCGGTTATCCATAAAACTCATTCTGACCGAGATACTCTTCGTTTCCTCGAGCGGAATGACAACACGTGAGTCCGACTGCAAAAGCCCCCTTCTGAGGCCCACATAGTAGGGAGAACTGTAGTAATTGATGCTTGACACCTGAAAGCCTTCGAAAATTCCATCATAACTTAAGCCAGCTGCCAAAGCAGCCTGATGACCACCAGCATCCAGCTGTTCGATACTTGTTCCACCTTCCCAAGTGAGGTTTTGTTTTTCGTTCCAGTCTTTATAGCCCTTTCCACTGAGCAGATGGCTCCGGACATTTCTGTAATTGTCTTTGCTATGCAAATAAGCCACGCTACTTTCTTGATTTTTCTCTGACGTAAAAGCATACTTAAGTCCTAGAACTCCACCTCCGGACGAAAAAGTATTCATCTGATTCCAAAGGAAGTAATGGTTTTGGACCGCATACGCACTGATCGAACGTGACTTGTCAAACTTATAGTTTGCCCTCACTCCACGGCCGTTAACATATTGGTCCAGATTTTCATAAATATTACCAGCTTTCAGCCCCCATTTTTCCGTTTGATAATTCAAATAACTATCATACATATTAAACGTGCGCTGGCTTTGAAAATAATCCATGTTCATACGATAACTCAAGGATTTCTCTTTGCCTAACGCTAGATTTCCATATCCCTGAAGCTGATAGACGGCTATATCCTGTCCCATATCCAGATAGCGCAAGGCAATCGTATTGTTGTAGGGCTGGTCCTGCAGGTTCATCGCCGACCCGAACCGCTTAACGCTCCCTACCGTCATGATGCGAACCCGGCTTATCGCGAGCTGTTTGCCCCCCGCTTCAATAGCAGTCATCGTGAGTTCTACATCCGTGGCTACCTTTTTTGTTCGCATACGGGCTGTAAACCGCAATAAAGACTGTCCACCTGCAGCCAGTGTTGTTGGTAAAGTTTCACCTACGACCTCCAGTTCAGAAGGCAGGTTCGCAAACTGCAGCTGAAAAGCAAGCGGTATCAAACCCGTATTGACGATACGGACTAAAAACTGCGTCAGTCCAGTTGACTGATCAATAAAATATTCTGGTTGTTCTGACTGAATCAATAGCGATGCCTGAACCTCCAGTGTTGTCCAAAAAACTTGGGGCGGTTGTATATTTACTGTTGGGTCTTTTGAATTAAGCCCAATACTGAATTTTTGTGTTGCATCCGAGATCGTCCGTCGATCAGTCATGTACTTCAAAGGAAAGGTTTTCGTTTCATGTGGTTTAAGTTGTATCGTTGATGGCAATTTGATCAATCCCTGCAAGGCCTTCGTCTCATTCGCTTGGGGGCTTAGTTCGATTGCTCCAGCGGTGTTATTAATGATCGTTAATTTGTTGGAGAAGGTCTGCGATGCCGAGATCGGGATGGAATCATATTCGAAATGATAGGCAATATCATATCTTTGCTGGCCTTTCGCTAGGGATAAGAAAAGAGCAGCGCAATTGAAAAGAAACACCAAAAATAAACGGCTTCTTATTGGCATAGCATATCATTCAAGTATCCATAAAAATCAGGCTAAATTTAAAGAGATCGAAATTTGGGCAGTCACATGTTCATGTAACGAATTATTAAGCGGTCAATTGCGCAATCAATTCACCTTTGCTATTGATCTGAAACTTTCTATAGATTCGCTTGATATAAATACGGACGGTGTCCAATGAGATTGCGTATTTCTGGGCAATCATCTTATAACTAAGACCTTCAATAATACCATTGGCGATCTGTAACTCACGGGCGGTCAATAAATTTTCGGATTGCTTGGCACTGAAAGCCTGTTCAATTAAAGCACGATTGACAAAAGGGCTTATAAAAGAACCATTTCCCAATGTCATGGTTATGGCAATTTTCAAAGATTGCAAGCAGGTTTCTTTCAGTATATAGCCGACAGCGCCTTGTCTAAAACAGCTTCTGACAGTTTTCACGTCACAATTATTGGTCAGCACCAAGATTTCAGTACGCGGGAAAACACTTTTCACGCGTTCTACGAGCAAACTATCCTGATGATCAATATCGACAATCATCACATCAGGGACTTGATTGCGGCCCGAAGAAGCAAGTGTATCCTGATCAAACAGTACATGGATCGGTATGGTTGATTCAGCGTTACTTTTTTCTAGGATGATTTTTTTTGTTTCCGTCCGTTCCTGCTCATCCATGTCAATTATCCCAACTGTAATCATGATATTTTGCATTTTATTAAACTGAAAATTGTGTACAAGCGATTTTGAAAGATTTCTATCCTTATTACAAAAATCGATTGTATTAAAGACAAGCATAGGTATAAAATTGTTTTTAAAGAAAAAAATAATCAAAATAAAATTCAACAGTGCACCATTTTAACCGCTTTAGAAATGAATTTCACAATAATTTATATAAACACCAATAAGTAGGCTAAAAAAGATTTATATAAATATATTTTCTATTATTTAGAAATCATGATTTCTTTGTCAGAAAATTAAGTGTTACAACACCATCGCCTGTAACTGGTTATAGAAGCCGCGATCTTCACATTATCAGAAACTTATTTATATTTGGTAAAAAAATCCCAATGGGCCGTCTATCTATTTTATTTATTGTTACCCTAATTTTGTTATTTACCTTTCCTGCACATGGACAAAGCAGTGGCTGGGACAAGTTAGACAAACAGCTCTCAGAAGCAAGCAGCGATTCTACCAGAGTATTAGCTTATTATAAAACCGCGTCAGAAATTTACCGCAGCAATCCCCATGAAGCCCAGGAAATAGTTTCAAAAGGTCTTAATATGGCATCAGAAAATAATTTTCCAGCGCTGGAAATTGATCTGCTTAATCTACAAGGTGTTATTTATCTGAAGCTAAATAAATTTGATGAAAGTGTAAAAACCCATTTCAAGGTCCTGAAAAAACGAGAAGAACGAAACGACAAGAAAGGGATGATGCTCTCTTTTCTAAATATCGGAAATGTTTTCAATAAGAGTTACGATCCCGATCAGGCCATAAAATATTACCAACGTGCGCTAGATCTAGCAAAGGAATTGCACGACACAAGGAATCGAGCTAACATTTCCACCAATATTGGCAATATATATGCCCAAAATGCTTTGAATGGAGAGAAGAAGCAGGATATAGCGCATGCCATCGATTATTTGGTAAAAACCGTGGAATTCTGCAAAGCCAATGCCCCCGAAGTCGATCTTTACAATACGTACATCTTATTAAGCTATCTCTATCTCAAGGCAGATAAGATCGAATGGAGCACTTATTATACGGATCTTGCAATCGACATCACCAGCAAGAAAAAAGACCCTGTTGGTGAAAGTTATGCCCGAATCAACCGGGCGAATATCTACGTTAAAGAAAAGCGGTTTAATCTGGCCGAACAAGAAGTCGCACTCATCAAGAGTATCATTGCCAAAAGTGGTTTCACCAATCTAACAGAAGATCTTCAAGGGGATTTTGACAAAATAGCAAAAGCAATTAAAGAGCAGGATGCCCATATCATACTGAGCGATCAGGATAGTTCGGATCGTAAGTTTCACGAAGATGCCAAAATCCTGCGCGTCCGTATCCGGGAAGAACTAAGAGAGAAATATGAAAGCGACAAGAAAGAGCTTGAAAATAAAAATTTATTACTGAAAAACGCGAATGTAGAACGCGAAGCCTATTGGATAAAAATGATATGGCTAGTCACCTTTTTTGTCCTTTTAATTATCTCCGTTATGGTACTGTTACTGATCAAAAAGAACAGACTATTACGCAAAGAAAAACGGAAAGTAGACCGACAAGCGCAGGAAATTAAACAGCAACATACCGAACTTGTTCAGGCAGATCGCTTTCGGTCGAGCATCTTTTCCGTTGTTTCGCACGACTTGCGCAGTCCCTTGTCAACTTTTCAAGCGCTGCTTGCCGTACACAAAATTGTCGACCTGCCAGCAGACGAAATTAAAAGTATGCTAATCAATATAGGCAATCAGGTTACAACAGCCTCCAAAATGCTCGACAGCCTACTCGTATGGTCTTCACAACAAATGGCAAATGAAAAGCTTGAAATACAGGAAATTTCACCTTATCAAATTGTTAGGGAATGTGAGGCATTATTTATCGATCGGATTAATCTAAAAAATTTATCGATAGCCCTCCGTATTTCCCCTCAGTTGACCATCCAAAGTGATCTTAAACGATTTGAATTTATTATTCGCAATATCTTTAACAACGCTATTAAGTTTTCCTTTAGCGGTAAGACTATTATTTTTGACCAGCGGGAAACCGACAGTGAAGTACTTATTTCAATTACAGATCAGGGAATTGGAATGGACGAGCGAAAAATTGCTGCACTTAAAAATATGCAGCAACAGCAACACAGTCTAGAAGGTACTTTTGAAGAAAAGGGAGCAGGTATAGGCTTAATGCTTTGTCATGAATTTGCAAACCGTATGGGTTATTCGATTACGGTTGAAAGTAGCGAAGGTTTTGGAAGTACGTTTATTGTTCATATCCCAAAATAGCATTCTGCTCCAGAAAACAGAATGCTAATAAATGACTAAAAGCTTTTTACAATTCGCTTTAAATACTCTCCATACCCCGACTTGCAGAGCGGTAGCGAAAGTTTTAGCAACTGTCGTCCATCAATATAGCCCATTCTGTAAGCGACTTCTTCAATTGCTCCTATTTTCATTCCTTGCCGCTCCTCAATTACTTGTACAAATTGACCTGCCTGCATAAGCGACTGTATAGTCCCGGTATCCAACCAGGCTGTACCACGATCAAAAATACCGACCTTTAATTTGCCTCGGCGAAGATACTCTTTATTGATATCGGTGATTTCAAGCTCACCACGGGGAGAGGGCTCGATATTCTTAGCGATTTTAACCACCTCGTTGTCGTAAAAATAAACCCCTGGAACAGCATAATTCGACTTCGGCGATTGCGGTTTTTCTTCAATTGAAATAACATTATTTGCTTCATCAAATTCAACCACCCCATAACGCTCCGGATCTTGCACCGGATAGGCAAAGACTACCCCGCCATCAGGATCAGCACAAGACTGTAAAAGCTTGGACAAACCTGAGCCATAAAAAATATTGTCACCTAAAATAAGTGCAACTTTATCATCGCCAATAAATTCTTCCCCTAATAAGAATGCTTGCGCCAATCCGTCGGGACTCGGCTGTTCTTTATATTCAAACCGACAACCTAATTGCGAACCATCACCCAATAGCTTTTCGAAATGAGGTAGATCCTGCGGTGTCGATATAATCAAAATTTCACGTATCCCAGCCAGCATCAACGTTGACAGGGGGTAATATATCATTGGCTTATCATATACAGGCATCAACTGTTTGCTTACAGCCAATGTTAGTGGATGTAATCGTGTCCCTGAGCCTCCGGCCAATATAATTCCTTTCATATCATTATATTTAGATGATAAACAAGAATCTTTAATCCTTGCTATTTCTTAATTTTCAAATTCTGCGGCCAGCATTTTAGCCAAGCTTATCTCCCAATGAGGCACCTCAATACCAAAAGTAGCCTTGATCTTTGATTTATCGAGCAGAGAATACTTCGGCCTACGTGCAGGTGTAGGATATGCACTCGTGGAAATCGGTTTTACCCGACAATTGAACGAACGGAAATCACGTATCGCTACAGCAAAGTCATACCAGGAAATCTCTCCTTCGTTGCTATAATGATAGATACCCGCTTCCCATTTGGAAGAATCTACAATCTTCAATAGGACTGCGGCAAGATCTTTCGCATAGGTAGGGCTGCCAATTTGATCGTTGATCACACCAACTTCATCACGCTCGGTCATTAAACGACACATCGTTTTCACAAAGTTTTTGCCGTAGGCGGAATATACCCAGGAAGTACGTATGATGATTGCTTCGGGATACCACTTCTGAATAGCCTGTTCTCCAGCTAACTTTGTCTGTCCGTACACGTTGATCGGATCTGTAGTTGCATTTTCTGTTAAAGGAGAAGCAGAAGATCCATCAAAAACATAATCTGTTGAAATAGCAATTAGGCGTGTACCATGAAGATGACAGTATTGTGCGATCTCCTCACAAGCCAAATGATTGACCAAATCAGCATTTAATTGATCCTCCTCAGCCTTGTCAACAGCCGTATAGGCTCCTGCGTGAATAATAAGATCTGGTTGATACATCCCTAAGATATCCTGGATAATCTGGATTTGATCCAATGGTAATTGTTTCCGATCCAAAAAATAACACTCCTTTTCGGTATTATCCAGCAAAAGATCTTTTAGTTCTGAGCCAAGTTGTCCTGAAGCTCCTGTTATTACAATCCGCATCGCATCTTAAATTAACTTCTTACGTAATCCCCCAAAGGATTGTGCCTCTTGGTCCTTTTGGGAGAGAATTATTTGTTCTGCAGGAATCTGCCAGTCGACCGCCAGTTCCGGATCCAATGGATTTACACCATCTTCAGCTTCTTTATGATAGTTATTATCACATTTATAAAAGAAAACCGCATTTTCCGACAACACCGAAAAACCATGTAAAAAGCCTCGAGGAATGTACATTTGCTTTCTATTTTCAGCTGAAAGTTCCACGCTGATATGCTGTCCAAAGGTGGGTGACCCGGGACGAACATCAACAACGACATCCAGCACTTTTCCTTCAACAACACGCACCAATTTTGCCTGTGCATATTCACCTGCCTGCAAATGAAGCCCACGCACCACACCAAACTGTGATTTGGATTGATTGTCCTGTACAAAATGAGGTGTATAACCTAATATGGCGGTTAGTTTGGCCTCATTAAATGATTCAAAAAAATAACCTCTTTCATCTTCAAATACAGTCGGTTCGAGTATAAAACAACCTTTGAGTTTTGTTTCCGTATACGTCATTCTTATGCGTCTTTGTATTGCTTGTTGTAATAGTTTTGATAATCGCCAGATGTCACATGTTCTAACCATTCCTGATTAGCTAAGAACCAGTCTATCGTCCGGGACAAACCTTCTTCAAAGGTTACTGATGGCTTCCATCCCAACTCTTTATTGATTTTCGTCGCATCAATTGCATAACGTAAATCATGCCCAGGCCGGTCCTTAACAAAGGTAATCAATTGCGCCGAAGAGCCTTGGGAACGACCCAATTTCTCATCCATCTGTTTGCACAGTTCTTTGATCAGATCAATATTTTGCCACTCATTGAATCCTCCGACATTATAGGAATCACCGTTTTTCCCTTCATGAAAAACGAGATCGATCGCTTTTGCATGATCAATGACAAATAACCAATCGCGGGTATATTTTCCATCACCATAGACAGGCAGCGGTTTATGATTTAAAATATTATGAATGCACAACGGAATCAATTTCTCGGGGAAATGGTTGGGCCCATAATTGTTGGAACAGTTTGTCAGAACAATCGGTAAGCCGTAGGTATCGTGGTAAGCCCGCACAAAATGATCGGAACTTGCTTTGGACGCCGAATAGGGCGAATGCGGGTCATATTTTGTTTCCTCGGTAAAAAACCCCGTCGCCCCCAATGCGCCGAACACCTCATCCGTTGATACATGATGAAAACGTTTTCCTTCAAAATTATCCTTCCAGATTTCCCGGGCCGCGTTCAATAAATTGACCGTTCCAATCACGTTAGTCATGACAAAAGCCATTGGATCTACAATTGAACGATCGACATGGGACTCCGCCGCCAAATGGATAATACCATCTGGATGATACGCTTGGAAAATAGCCGAAACAGCCTGCTGATCGGTAATATCAGCCTTAACAAAGGTATAATTAGGGCGATGTTCAATATCCTTTAAATTCTCCAGATTACCCGCATAGGTCAAAGCATCCAGATTAATAATTTGATATTCAGGATATTTTAACACAAACTCACGTACAACATGTGAGCCTATAAAGCCAGCTCCTCCAGTAATTAAAATTGTTTTATTCATATAATGATTCTCGAATGTGTAGACCATTGGTCTTCGAATGATGCATTCAGCAAATAGTTCGCTAAAATTAGGATGATTTTTGTTCATTGACAAGTTTTAATCCATGAGTAGAGGGAATAAACCAAAAAAGCCTTCAATGAAGAAGGCTTTTCACTTATTTTATCGTGTTAATTATCTATTTTATAACAGGTTTACAGCACATTCTTTACTAGCGAATATACCGGCACCTCTACCGGCGCCTCATTCACTAATTCGATTTCCTTTTCCTGCGTCACTGTATCCAGCACTTCGTATTCCGAATTTTGGGATTTAAACTCAGGGACAATCTGCTTCATCCCGGCGACGAGCTCCATAAAATCCGGCAATTGGACGTCCGCATCCAAAATCTGCTGGCAGATTGCATTAATACGCTCTGCTTTAAGCGACAATTCATCATGATTTACTTTTGCAATCATGATCTTTGGGTGGTGTGTCTTCACCGTATTCTCATTATTCGCCAACAGTTCTTCATAAATCTTTTCACCCGGACGTAATCCAACAATTTTGATATCAATGTCTTCAGGATAACGATAGCCTTTTAATTTGATCATCCGTTTTGCTAGATCAATAATCTTAACAGATTTACCCATATCGAATACAAAGATCTCACCGCCTTTACCCATCACACCGGCCTCCTGTACCAGCTGACACGCTTCGGGTATCGTCATAAAGAAACGGGTGATTTCGGGATGGGTCAATGTCAGCGGTCCCCCCTCTGCCATTTGCTTCTCAAAGAGCGGAATAACCGAACCGTTTGAACCAAGTACATTTCCAAATCGGGTAATAATAAAACTCGTGTTAGATTTGCCACTACAGCTGCTTACATAGATTTCAGCCATCCGTTTGGTTGCCCCCATGACATTGGTTGGATTGACAGCCTTATCCGTCGATACCATGACCATCTTTTTTGTACCATATTGCATGCAGAGGTCTGCCACATTTTTACTACCCAATACGTTGGTCTGAATAGACTCGTAGGGATTGGCCTCCATTAAAGGGACATGTTTATAAGCTGCCGCATGGAAAACCAGGTCAGGTTTGTATTGCGCAAATATCTTCTGCATAAATGCATAGTTACGTACATCACCTACCACGCAATGCATGTGCTCAGGCTGCGTAGTCTTGATCGATTGCTGTATATCGTACAATGCGGACTCGGCCTGATCGAGCAGAATTAAGGTCTTGTAGTGACGCCTTGCGATCTGGCGGGCCAACTCCGAACCGATTGATCCGGCAGCACCGGTCACCAGGATCACTTTACCATGCATCTCCTGTTCGATTTCGGGGTGGTCCAGTTTAATGGGCTTACGCCCCAATAAATCTTCGATTTTTAATGGCCTGATCTCACGTTTAGCTCCCGAATTAAGTATAATCCGTGCTGGAGGCATAATTTTCAACTCAAGTCCAATGCTTTGAAACCAATCTGACACATATTCTAAACGCTCGGGATCATTATTTTCAACGGCGATAATGACCTGAGTAATCTGGCATTTTTCGACATACTCCTTCGTTATTTCGGTAATATCTTTAATCTTTAACCCAGCCAATCGTTTACCTATCCGCGATATTTTATCTTCCACAAAAGCGACTACTTGATATTTCGTCCTCGGATCCTCTTTCAATAGGGAAAAAGATACGAGACCTGGTCTTGAGGCACCGAAAATCAGCACATTTTCACCTTTTCTAGCAGGCAAAAAAAGATACTCATAAATTGTACGATAAACGACTCTTGCTCCCACCATAATAACCAGTAAAATACAGGCCTGCATGGTCAAAACGCCATAGGATAGACGTAGATAGTCTCCCGCCATGGTACCTTTCTCAAAAACAGCCTTAATCAAAAATGTCAGGAACATAAGCGCAAGATAAGCTGAAGCCACTGTTTTAAATATCTTGATCGTATCACGGATTCCCGTTTGCCTGACAATACCTCTGTAAGTATTATAACACAGAAAGGTGATAAAAAATACGGGCAATACTACAACCAGTTTCTTCAACATCAAAGCGATGTCAAATACACCTTTGAAGTTGTTGACCACATAATTTGAAAATACATAGCTCGCAAATACAAACCACATATCAATCATTAAAATGACCCATCTTGGATTGTCCTTTCTCAGGCGCCTTCTTAAATCTCCTAGAGAACCCATCATAGCTTTTTTCTATTTTAATTACAATGTTACTGATCTTATCCGCGACAAACGAACACTATCTTATATGGCTTTATTATAAATTTTTATAAAGGAGTTGCAAGATAGTTAAATTTTCACACCCAAAATGCTCCTTTGATAAAATATCATTAAAAAAGAACCCTATTTATTCGATCAGTTTATCATCGTGGATTAAGCAACTATTATACCGAAACTGTTACATTGAGAAAATAATAGCATTAAAATAATATAATTAATGATACAGACTGAGAAAGAAGATTTTGGTCACATCAGCTATCGAAACAAATCGGTGACCTATATAGCTTTTCAGTTACTAACATAATTATTGGCATATTGTTTGTATTAGAAGATATATAGTCGTGAAAGGAATTTAGAATTTACACCTTCAATTTATGATAGACTGAAACGCCGCTCCTTAACTGAACTATTTGCACAACATAATAAATTTACAATATGGGATTTTTTAGCAACCTGTTTGGGAAAAAGACTTCATCTATCCGCTCTTTGGCACAGTTGGAATTTCTAGAAGTAGACATGCACAACCATCTGTTGCCAGGCATTGACGATGGGAGCGATTCAGTACAGCAATCATTGCTTTACATTCAGGAACTTCAACGCTTGGGCCTTAAAAAATTTATATGTACACCACACATTATGGCTGGTGTGCACCAAAACACCAAGTTTAGTATTGAGCATGCAAGAGCTTCTCTTACCGAAGGCCTAAAAAAATCTGGAAATGATGTTGATATTTTCGGGGCCGCTGAACATATGATTGACGAAAATCTTCCATTATTGATCAAAGAGAATGAGCTATGTGTGATGCCCGGCGGTTATGTATTGATTGAGATGTCTTACCTATCCGAATCGAAGACTTTATTTCACACGATTAGAGATATTCAAAAATTAGGTTATAAGCCGATTTTAGCCCATCCGGAGCGATATAATTATTACCATAGCAATTTCACTATTTATAAGCAGATCAAAGATGCAGGCTGTTTACTTCAGCTGAATCTACTTTCATTGAGTCGATATTACGGGGTAGATGTAAAAGCTATTGCCATGACCTTATTGAAATCAGGCATGTACGATTTTGTGGGAACTGATCTCCACCATCAGCGCCATCTTGATGCTCTAAAAAATATCGTCGAAAAATACCCGATCCGCGAGATGTTGAAAACTTCTCCGATTTTGAACGAAACACTTCTTGATCATATAAATCAATATAAAGCACAAGTCATTGCTGGATGAAGCGAAAATATAAACTATCTTCGCTGATACCCTATCTTATAAACATGTTTTAAAATACGCTATTGTCTTGGACAGTCCTTCTTCCAGTTGAACGGTAGGATTCCAGCCCAGATTTTTCTTTGCAAACTCGATATCTGGTTTTCTTTGCTGCGGATCGTCTTGTGGTAAAGGCAAAAATTTAATCTTTGACTGTGATCCGGTCTGCAAGATAACCTGTTCTGCCAATTGCAGAATAGTAAATTCATTTGGGTTACCGATATTGAGCGGGCCGATAAAAGACGTCTCTGTAGCCATCATGCGGATCATTCCTTCCACCAAATCATCTACATATTGAAAACTACGAGTCTGATTGCCTTCTCCATAAATGGTAATGTCTTTATTTTGCAGAGCTTGCATAATAAAATTAGAAACTACACGTCCATCCTGAGGGTGCATGCGTGGGCCATAGGTATTAAATATCCGTACGATTTTTATTGCAATATGATGCTGTCGATGATAATCCATAAAAAGAGTTTCTGCGCATCGCTTTCCTTCATCATAGCAGGATCGAATACCGACAGGGTTAACATTTCCCCAATAGCTCTCACGTTGCGGATGGACCTGCGGATCGCCATATACTTCACTGGTAGAAGCTTGTAAAATACGAGCATTCACCCGCTTCGCAAGTCCAAGCATATTGATGGCCCCCATAACCGATGTTTTGATGGTTTTAATCGGATTATATTGATAATGGACTGGACTTGCTGGACAGGCAAGATTATATATTTCGTCAACCTCCGCCAAAAAAGGTTCTGTTACGTCATGCCTTACAAGCTCGAAATATGGATTCTGTAACAGGTGAACAATATTCGATTTATCGCCTGTAAAAAAATTATCCATACAAATGACTTCATGCCCATCTTTAAGTAAACGTTCACACAGATGGGAACCTATAAATCCAGCGCCTCCTGAGACTAATATTCTTTTTTTTAGGTTATACATAAATTAACAATTTATAATATCGAATTTTAGTGATTATCTGTGGTATCCAACAGCGGTACACGGAAGCCAAAACGGGAGCCCACATGTTCTTCCGATTCAAAAAAGAATGTACCACCATTTTTCTGAATAAAATGGTAAACTACCCATAGGCCTAAACCTTTACCTTTCTCCCGCATAGGGGTAATCTTACCCTCTTCCATTATCTGGTCTTGTAACTGTCGCTGCGCATCCCAACTCATCCCCACTCCTGTATCGATAAATTCGACAACAGCAACATCTCGATCACAATATAGATTGAGTTTGATCACGGCATCGTCATGACTAAACTTCACAGCATTGATCAAAAGATTTCTTAACATACTTTTCATGATATCTGCATCAAAAAAGATTTGTACTCCGGGCTGTAATGTTAATTGTATTTCGATATTTTTCAATTTAGCTGTGGGTTGAAGCGTCTCTACCACTCCTTTTATCATTTCATCGAACTCAATTTCCTGTGGCATATAACTTAGCACACCCAAGCTATTTTTGGTCCATTTGAGCAAATTGTCCAAAACACTAAATAGCTGTTCGGCGATGTCATTCCCTGTATTGACCATATCAGCATATCCAGTATGATTTCCTTCAGGACTCATGGTCAATATATTCAAGATCATTTTTAGTGAAGAAATCGGGCTTCGAAGATCGTGTGCCAGAATAGCGTACATTCTATCTCGGTTTAATATGGCTTCCTGCAGTTGCGCTGTCTGCTTGGCAATTGTATTACTCGATTCAATAAGCTTGATCTGATGTTTGATACGTTGAAGCAATTCTTTTTTATTGAAAGGCTTCGAAACATAATCTACGCCACCACTATCAAATCCACGCACGACATCATCTGGAGATTTTAGGTTGGTAATAAAAAGGACAGGAATATGCTTATAAGATTCCATGCTTTTTAATTCCCGGGTTAAATCAAAACCGTTCGTCACTCCCATCATGACGTCCATTAAAATAAGATCTATTCTTTGCTGCTGCAAATTTTCAAAAGCCCCTTTAGCGCCAGAAGCAGAGAATACGTTGAAACGCTCTCGCTCTAAAATCTCTTTTAATACAAAAAGATTAAGCTCAGAATCCTCTACTATGAGAATATTATAAATTGAAAAATCGATTTCCATAGATCATTATTAGCTTGTATAGACAATGTCTAAAAGGATAGTATCCTTATTATAAAATTTATAAATCAATATTACAGGATTAATTGCTTCGATATTTTGTGTAGCAAAAATGTTATAAATATCAATTTATTTTAAAATCAACCAATACAGGTAGATGATCACTAAAATTAACATTTCCTGTTCTGTACTTAATTGCCCTCAAGTTAGCCTCAGAGAAGAATACAAAATCAATGCGAAATAATTTCATTAAGTTGGTATAAGAATATCCATAACCATTACCAGCTTGACAAAACGCATCTTTTAAATTTCCTTTCATTTTATGATAACTATATGAATTGGGGCTATTGTTGAAATCTCCACACATAAGGATGGGAAAAGGTGAATTATCGATTAAACCTCTTAAATAATCGGCTTGTCCACCTCTCAATCTAAAATTTTCTGATATAACCCTCAAGCTACCAAGCCAATTGACACCCTTGTTTTCCGCAGGAATTAGATCACCTTTTACTTGATTCCAATTTGTTGTTTGCAAGTGGCAATTGCCAATCCTAACTTTCCGTTTTTTATAAGATAGATCTGCGAAAATCGCGCAGTTTGGCCGTTCAACAAATGAAACCGTCTGAACCGAGTCAAGTGGATATTTACTTAATATGGCGAGCTGATTTTGACCCGAATTACTTCCTGTCGTTATCAAATATTGAAACTGGCGAAATGCATCCTTAAGCTCCGACACTGAACAGTCAGCGGGAATCTCTTGCAAACAGATCGTATTCACATTCTGTGAATCAAAATAACTTGCGATCTGCTGCATTGATGAGAGATTATAAACCATTTTGAACTCTCGAACATTATAGGTTGCGAAACGTAAATCAATCGTCTCGTCCAACCGATCAGCATTTAGCTGAACGACTTTTGTTAAATAATGAAAGTTGGCCAATATAGCTAATAGCGGGCAAATACTATACCAACTACGTCTGAATAGTTCAATTATCAGAAATATTAGATTACAGCCTAAAAGTGCTGGCAATAAAACGCCAATCCATTGGAAGAAAACAGTGGTCTGAGGCGGAATATATAACGCCAGGAACGAAAATGAAGTAAGTGTCGCAACAAATACAAGAATACATCTAAAAAAAAATATCGATAATTTTATCGGTCTAAATTCAACCTCTCTAGCCATGGAGCAAAATTTAAATTTGATTGCCAATAGGCAGAATTATACGAAAAGTAGCGCCCTGTCCTAGCTCGGATTCTACCCGTAACTGTCCATTCATCTGCTCGACAATTCCTTTACAGATCGCCAGCCCCAAACCAGTACCCTTATCCATTGAATTGATCTTAAAGAATCTTTTAAAGATTAACTCCTGGTTTTCCTTTGCTATACCTACTCCATTATCTTTCACATAAAATTCTATATAATCTTCTTTTAACCTGTAGCCAACATGTATAACACCATCTGGTGGTGTAAATTTTAAGCTGTTGTTAATGAGGTTAACCAATACCTGCATGACACGTCCGCGATCCAGTTGAGCGACAAATTCCTTGTCAGGAATATCAAAAATAATAGAAGGCAGCTCTTCATTCGAACCGAAACTCAGCGACAATTCATTTAATATCCCTTTAAGTGAAACATCAGCAGTTTTTAACCTTACCTTACCAGCATCCATCTGCGACATTTCCAATACGTCAGTTATCAACCGTAGTAACTGATTGCTATTTGCGCTAAGGAGTTCACCATACTCTTTTCTCAATTCAGGATCTGGTGTTTCTGCAATGATACTACCAAAACCCATGATTGCACTAAGAGGCGTCCGAATCTCATGATTCATGTTAGAAATAAAGGCAGATTTTAAACGCTCAGATTCCTCAGCCGCTTCTTTTGAACGCAATAGCTGTTCTTCGTACCGCAACTGGTCAGAGATATCGCGTTTAATGGTCCATACGATATCCTCTCCATTTCCATTTTTGATCATCAGTGAACTGCATTCTGAGCCTATGATATCCATTTCTGGATATAGCGTATCGCAGCGGTACTGATAATAACCGGAAGCCGAAATAATTTTTTGCACCGATAAATCCCAAGCCTCTTTTGTTGTAAACTCCCGCAGACATTCAAAAACTTTTAAAGCAGATATGTCTTCTTCTTCTTTCAAACCATTTTGCAGCCTGCATGCTTTATTCGCAAAAGCCATTGCCCCATTTTTATGACATGCAAAAATACTGTAGGGTGCATTATCAACAACAGCAAGCACCATTTCAAGTTCGTTTCTGTTTTTAATAAAATCGCTTACATTTTGGGAAAAACCGTCTATTATACATCCATTATTTTCAGTTCGCTTGGCATATTTTGTTGCCCGGACATAGGTAATGGGAGCATCGGCCTGCTTTATACGGTATTCGAGCGTGCTATATTCACTGGTTTCATTGTGCAAAAAAGCATACATCTTGTTTCGGTCATCTGGGTGAACGTGTGCGAGCAACTCTTGCAACAATATCTTCTCAGGATTTTCCAGATTTCTTTTTCGTAGGTTCGAATAGCCATTGTGCGTAAATTCCCGTTGTTGTAGATCATAAGTCCAATGCCCGATCATAGCCACTTTTCCAACCTCAAGTTGTGCTTTCAGGGCAGATTTGAGCCTATTTTTCATATTACTTCGCTGGGTAATATCCCGATATTGACAAAGCAGATGTTCAGCGTCAAATTTGTGAATAACAAACTTAAAATAATACATCTGTTCATCCGTAGGCAGATCATAGTTTAAATTTGATGTTTCCCCTGTCTGACGGCAAAATTCGAATTCTCGCTGGATAAGCGTCGACGTTGGCTGAGGCAACAGTGATAAAATATTCTGGCCAATTACATCAGTATCAGGATTTAAAACTGGGTTATTTGTTTTCATAATGGCATCTACACAGATATTATCACGGTTGATTAACAACAGTGTATCGCAGGTCATATTCAATACTTTTTCCAAGTATCCTAAATCATGTAATATTTTCTTATCCGTCATACTTTTAAAACTATTTTCTTTGAGATTTTTCCCATCCTCCGATAAAGCTTCTATTAAATAAGTAGTAAATTCCTCGTATCACATTTATGTTCATAAATAGAAAATAATAGGGAATATAAAATAGTTTGGAACTTTTCGAACTATTTCGCATCAAATAACCCAATGCGGCACAAATATAGAATAGACACTGCCCCACAAAAATGATATTAAACACATTAATCAATGATGAACTCCAATATCCAAGAATGGCCGTCAGTGGGAAGAGTGCAAAAAGTGCAAAAGGTGTGACAGACCAGCGCAGGACACGATGTGAAATATATTGAAAACTTAATTTACCAAATTTAAATACATTTAATAATGGCAATAATCTCCCTATTGATTGCCATCCTCCTGCAGCAATACGCCTTTTTCGCTTTCCTTCTTCTTCCATATTCAAGGAACCATATTCAACAGCAAAAGCATCTGGAGTATATGCTATGCGAAAACCTTTTTGCGCAATACGCATGGATAGCATAAAATCATCCAATAGCGTATCTTCTTCCATGGTTGCAAATAATTCGGTTCGCAATGCGAACAATTCTCCTGCCGCCCCAACAGCGGAGTAAAATTCAAAGTCCAGCCTTTTCAACAAGGATTCATACTTCCAATAGGCCCCCTCACCTTTTGAAGAAACAGCATCATTATCGCTAAAGGCCACTCTTTTCTCTCCGGATACACATCCTACGGATGGGTCACCAAATTGGCTGGCAATGATTTTTAAAGCATCTGTATTTAGTAGACAATTTGCATCACTAAAAATGACAATGGGTGTTTTAACATACTTCATCCCATGATTAACTGCTGCTGTTTTTCCTTTTCTTAAGGGAGAACTAACAATCTCAACCATTGGATACTGTTCGAGTAGCGAACGGCTATTATCAGTACTTCCATCAATGACCCAAAGAATGTGTAATTTATCCGAAGGATATTGGAGATCGAGGCAATTTGACATTTTTTTTGAAATTATCTCAGCTTCATTATAGGCGGTAATAAACAGAGTCAATGGTGGAAACTGATTTTGATGGCTATTTAAGTAATCCAGTTTCTTCTTACTCGGATACGGAAATAGCTTGGCCAACATGAAAATCACGAAAGCATAACCTAAATAGGTATAAATTACTAAGATCATACAAGTCCAGAAGACAAATTGAAGCATAGGTCAGATAGATTTTAAACAAAAATATGGAATTATTTTTATCGAATCAGATTAGAGTCTTCATCTTGATAGCGCTTTTTGCGAAAGAATAGTCCGCCCATAGATCGTATCGCTTTGCGTAGCCTGACATAAAAACTGTTCGCAAGAGAACCGTCGGCACCAAGCGTATTCTGTCCTGTCATAGCACGTGCTTTTTTACTTCGAATAAATTGAACCTTTCCATACATCTTAAGCCCTAAAGCCATTGATCCGTCTTCGCCACGTCTTATATCCGTTCTAAATCCAACCTTACGGGCCGGCTCAGTCTTAAAAGAAAAAACCATCCCTCGCACGCACAATTCAGGTCTTTTTATGTATTGAAGGTTTAGGTAAATGTCCCGAAGGCCCTCATAAAACCAAAGAAAAGTTTTCGATTGTCCTTCTAATGGCAAAAAGCTCCACAAACTGAAAGTGGAAACCACTTCTGGTTTGGCCAATACTTTCAAATGCGTATCAGCATAAGTTGGGGGATACATCGTATCACCATCCACGCAGAGCACAAATTTACCGCTTGCTCTATCAAGGCCACATTGTCGCGCAAACCCCGGCCCCTGCTTTATTTCGTTGTAATAAGTAACATTAAGTCGCTTTAAAAGTGTTTCGGTTTGGTCTGTTGAATTATTGTTGATGACAATTAATTCAGTTGGTTCATGGCAATGTTGTTCGGCTAAAGACCAGAGACAGGCCAAAAGCTTTTTTTCTTCGTTATAAGCGATTACCACAATACTTACAACAGATTCAGATCTTGAAAATCGCTGGATTTTTGACCGAACCTTTTCTATTATATTATCATCAACAGAACTTATGCATTGATCATAAACTTTAGTGTACTGTGTATACCATTTAGCCATTGTTTCTCGGATTAATTTGTTAAAATGAATTATATTTCCTGTAGCAGTCTTTTCATCTGTTCCGCCCACGATAAGTACAGGATACTTGTGCGGATACGTAATGGATCAAATTTTTCATTTTCTAAAAAATCCAGGATTTGAGCAATATCAATCGGTGATTCATCTGGACTAGCTTTAACAATATAAGGCTGGATATCAAAATCAGCATCAGATTCCGAATATATAAATGGAATTCCCCGAGCCGCATACTCCCTGTTCTTTAAGGTTTTTATGACCTGAATACCACTACGATGCCGGCCTAGACTACCGATTGCAAAATCCGCGAGATCAAAAATTGCATCCAAATCTTCTCCCCAAAGCGGACCATGCAAAATCACATTCGGCTGGAGGCCGTAGAATTCAATCGGTTCTGTTATAGCTATCCGTTCACGTTCACCACTAAATTGTCCAACGAGGTGGAAAATAATTTGACAATCTGGATGCGCTTGTTTAAAAATGCCAAGTCCATGAATCAGCCGGTCAAATCCATGCCAATAATGTATTTCCGCAACCCCGAGCAAATGGACAGTTCGCGTTCCTGCTCTCTCTGTTGGCCTACGAACTGGGATGGTACTGAAGTCTATCCCATTAGAGATACATATTGCTTGCTGTCCAAAAATGGTTTGGGCGTCGGAAAAGGTAACAAAAGCATTCAATTGCTTTGCCACATTTTTACGAAATAAACGATCGATTAATAATTCGAGACGCATACGTAAGCTTACATATTCTTGGTCATAGGGAAAAGTCGGAATCTCCATTAAAACCTTTGCTCCAGAAAGCCGCATTTTCTTCACCATATGTAGAGTAAAGGGGTTAGCGTTATGATCAGATCGAATGTAGACCAATGAAAATTTATTTTGTTGCACATATTCGGAAATCGCCTTATAATCTATACGTTTACGTATTTTGGCGATTAGACCTTTACCGAAATCCACAAGAATATCATCTTCGACCCTCCATACACGTGAACCATCCCTTTCTACACTGTAATAACATAGCCGAACATCCACACCGGCAGATTTCAAACCGTTAATTTGTCCCCGTATTTTTTTACTAATACCATTATGTTCGCTAAAACCATGGAATACTAAAAAAAGTACCTTATACGATCTATCTTTTACAGGTCCCTTCACTTCTGATTGCTGTTAAATAATATTGCTGCTCGAATGGAAAATACAAAAAGAATATGAATACGCGAAAAAATAATCAAAAAGCTTTCGTTATAAATCGCTATTATGTGAGTTTTATCTTATTGAACAGGCGACTTGCGCAGAAACACCAAAAGTAGATTTCGGTATCCCCCAAACCAAATCATGAATCCCATAAAAAACAAATAAATACAGATTTTGAGGGTCAATCTTATCGGTAAGCTGGAAAGCGAATAATAAGAAGTAAATAAGTAAAATATGACGGCTAGTAGCAGCGTAAATAAGATAGGCTTCCCTAATATTTTTATAAAACCTAGAATGCTCTGCATAAATATGATTTTATACATTAACCAGTAGGTCTGTATAAAATTGATTGCAAATGTGATCAATAAACATATTGACACGGCTTCAATACTTTTAAAGTAAAATACACCGAAAATGATTCCGCCAACATTTAGTATTGCCGAAAATAAGCCGCATATAAATAAACTTTTAGTATCTCCCGCAGTTTGGAAAATGGAGCCTGACGAGGATAAGACCAACTGAATACCTACCGTCAGACTCAATATTTTAAAGGAAGGAATTGCTAATTCCCACTGGGGGCCAAAAAACATTAAAATGAGCTCTTCGGCTGAAAAAAACAAAAAAATAGAAAGGGGGAATCCGATCAGCGCCAATAAGTTGGTTAATTTCAGATTTGCCTCACAGAGATAATCCTTATCTTTTCCCTTTTGACTTAATATGGGATGGATAACCGGCGTAATCACCTGCGTAATATTCTGGAGTGGTAACGACATTAATCGGTAAGATTTATCATAAAACCCAAGCGGAACCATACCCAAATATTTGCCTATTAATAAGGTATCGGAATTTCGGCTAAAATAATTGATAATGTTAAATAAAAACTGGAAGATCGAATAAGAAAATAAAGGCCTGAGTGGCTGAAACGGAAAACGTATACTAAATTTCAATGGATACTTCAGGTATGAAATAACAAAAATAAGCAGCGATGAGAATATCGGATTTAAAATAAGCGCATACACACCCATTCCCTTAAAAGCAGCGATAATAGATAAACCTCCACCGACAATTTGAACAGTCAGACTTCGTAAAGCGATCGATTTAAATAATCGATCACGAAAAAACAAGGCATTCGGAACCACGGTAATTCCCGAAAAAAAGAGGCTAACTGTCAATAATTGGCAGATAGGTTTCAATTCGGGCTGAACATACCATTTTCCAATAATTCCAGCCGAGAAAAAAAATAAAACTGACAGCGTGATAGCAATGTAGACGGAAAGGGAAAATAAATAGCCAAGTGCCCTTCTATCCAGCTCCTTATGCTGTATAACTGCTGGGGACAGTCCAAAATCGGCTATCAAATTTAGGAAAGTAATCGCCACTGTCGCTATAGCCACTACACCAAACTGGTCTGGTGCAAGCAATCGGGCTAAAACCGCCGTAACAACCAGTGAAATCGCCAAATTCGCGTATTTGGCCAATGCAGTGAAAAATACGCCGGAAACAATTTCCTTTTTTATGTTATCCATTCGAAAAGCCTTTCTTAAACAACAAAACTCCCATCGTTTTAAATGAAACGTATTTTCTCCAATGTGTTAAAACCGAGAGCAAGATTTTCAAGCGGTCGGCGATCGATAATACATGTGCCTTCCATACGGCTGCGTCCAACATACGATATAGATAAAGTTCAATAATTCGCTTGCTATCAGGGTAATTTTTTCCATACTCCTTTAAACGCTGGGCAACTATAAAATAACATTTTACATTAAAAAGCTTTAATCGACTCGTCATAATGGAATCCGGCCGTACCCGCCTCTGAAAAAATTGCTGCGGTATGTAAGCAACTCGATCAGCCGCTAGATACAATAAGACTGTAAATAACTCATCCTCATGCACAATACCTCGTTCAAATTCAAATCCGTGACGATCAAGTATGTCTTTACGAATTAAATACATACAAGCTGAAGAGAAAAAGTCGTCTGCTTTCAGTTGCTGTTGCAATGCGTCAGGTCCACTAAAAACAGTATATGCCGATGTTTTTAACCGCGAATAATGAAAATCTTTTAAGATTGATTCATTAGAATTATCGGCAAAAACCGATGCATCAAAATAAACAAAATCAAGATCTTGCTTCTCACAATAAGCTAAACATATAGATAGTGCATCTGCGCGCAGGATGTCATCGCTATCCATAAAATAAATATATTGACCCTTCGCAAGAGAAAGCCCTTTGTTTCTTGCAGCTGATAGGCCTTGATTTTCCTGGGAAAATAATTTAACACGCTTATCGCTCATGACCCATTTTTCCAGTATGGACAGGCTTTGATCGGTTGAGCCATCATTGATTAATATAAGTTCGAAATAACAATATGTCTGATTAATGATACTCTGAATAGCCACATCAACATACATTGCAGTATTATAGACTGGCATTACAATACTAATCAAGGGGCCTTCATTCATGGTTTGATCCAAACTTTAAGATTAAAATCATACTTTTTAACCATTTTAGCTGGGTTGCCAACCACTACACTATATGGTGGGACATCTTTTGTAACCACCGAGCCGGCACCGATTACCGCATGCTCGCCAATAGTAATACCCGCTAAAATAACTACATTTCCACCAATCCAGACATCGTCAGCAATCGTCACTGGTGCGGTGGTGATTCCTTGATCTGCAATAGCTTTGGTAACATCTTCGTATGTGTGGTTTAATCCCGAAATAAGTACATTTTGACCGATATTCACTTTATTACCGATCGTCACTGGCCCTATGATTGTATTCGAAATTCCTATTCGGCTATTATCGCCGATAAATAAATCGCCGACAGCATTATTGAGCACAGTGAATGACTCGACCACGGATCGGGATCCTATTGTACACTTACGAAAGGGAACCAAATCCCGACGAACACTTCCATAAATCACAGAACCTCGACCACGCTTTACATAAAAACATTGCAGCAGACGGATATACCATCGCGGACGTGTACGCACAGGGCTCATAATAAGCCAGTGCAATAAACGCTTAAGTGTGCTATGATTATAAATATACGCCTTCATAAATAGCTAATGTCTGTTTTCCTGTATGTTCCCAATTGAAAGCTTTGCTCCGTGCGAGCCCCTTGATGGAAATCTCGTTATATAAATGCGGATCATTCTCCAGTTTCAACATACCTTCAGAAATAGATTTAATATCAGTTGGATCGATGTACACGACACTGTCGTCAGCAACCTCAGGAATAGCGGAGGTATTGGAAGTCACCACAGGCGTACCACAGGCCATGGCTTCAAGCAAGGGAAGTCCAAAACTTTCCCGGATAGAAGGATACAAAAAAGCAAAAGCACCATTGTAAACTTCGACCAATTGATCATGGGCAATATATTCTTCGACTAAAATAAAATCTTTGATCGCCAACAGATCGAGTTCTTTTAATAGTTTTGCTAAATATGTATGATCTAAATCGGCCAGGAGTAACTTTTTCCTGTGGGTGCTTCTATCCAAATAAAAAGCATAAGCCATCAAGGTGTTCCTTAGATTCTTTTTAGGATCTGTATTGCCCAAAAGAAGCCAAAAAGTTCCCTTTTCAAGCTTCGAAAATTGACTGGCCAATTCTAAATCCAAAGGCCTAAATCTTGAACTTACACCATTATAAACCGTGGTGATATTGTTTTGCAATTTGGGAAAGGCAGTTTCAATATTTTTTTGTTCAAACTTGGATACAGTTATCACTGTATGCACACTTTTCAATACACGAGGTACCACCCAACGTCTATATAGGCGACCCAAATTTTGGTACATGGACGAATTGCTGCCAATCTTTTTCTCCATAAAGATGATATCATGCAAAGTAAGTACCAGCGGAACAGACAGCCGTAAAGGGGCCGTATTGGAGGTACAATGCAAGAGATCAGCATTACTGTTTTTAATAAGCTTGGGTAAAAGGATCTGCTCCCAAATAAAATAGTTGGAGCTTTCCAAAACTCTAATCTCAAAATTTGCCGACCCCTCCAAACAGTGATCTTCACCAGGTCCGACGGCGATAATATAATGATTAAAGGTATCCAGTTTTTGAAGAGCACGGATAACTTCCAAAGCCACAAAATCCATTCCGTGTTTATTGAGGCGGAAGATTCGTTGCGCCTCAATGATTATAATCTTCTTTTTTTTCGCCATGCGGTGTATGCACAAAAGTATTACGTCCCGATTTGATTCCCATAAAGCTACGCAAGATTGCTATAAAAATAAATGGTAATTTTAAAAAGCAGATTAAGGTCCTGCGGTTGTAAAATCTGTTGGGTACGGCCAGCCCGAGAGATAGGAGAAAAAACACATAGAGTATAAGCCATTTATAGGCCAATGCTGGAGCCACAAAATAGACTATACAACCTAATATAGGAACCATTCCGAGCAAAATGATACGCGGCGGAATCGACCATTGGATAAGCTTATCCAGCATTGGCCAGTTATGCGTACGGATTATTGTACGAAATCGCTTCAAAGTGATTAAAAAGGTGTCAATTTGAGCAGCAATCCATCTTTTTCGCTGATTGGAAAGATCGCGACGGGTCTGCACCTTTTCATCCAGTACATATACATTTTCCAAATACACTGTAAATATTTTATCCAAAAGCAAATAATACTCGAGCTCCTTATCTTCGCCCATGGAGCTTATCTTAGCCATTGTCTTTTTGAACCACTTAATTTCAAACAACATGCCTGACCCCGTTAGCGCTGCAGGTAAACCCAGATTTACATGGCCTTTCCTAAAAATTGAATTATTTATTTCCTCGCTGATCCCATCGAGATAGGCGGTATCGGTATTGCTATTTTTTGCTATACGGTGGGTTTGGACAGCAATAGCACCAGCTGCAAAACAATCGTTGACGAGCGTTAGATAATTTGGAAATACCAAATTATCCGCATCCAATATAACCACACCATCAAAGTCTTCTTCCCGGATCACGGACATTGTTAAATTTAGAGCAGCAGCTTTAGATCTTTTTTTATATTCAGGAATGAGTACCCGTACCCCCAAACGTTGAAGCTCCTCATTCGTTTCTCCGCTCATGCTGTCTGATACAACAACTATTTCATACAAATCCTTTGGATAATCTTGCCTCAAAAATGATTGTATGCTATCAACGATAACCGCATCCTCTTTATAAGCTGGAAAAATAATCAGAAATCGGTGTTGAATAGGTGATCTTGCAAACAATAATTTCTTCGGAACGCGATAACCGACTGAAAAAACAAAGAAATACATGACCCAAACCAAGAAAGGGATAAAAATCAATGTTTCCATAATTAACAAAACCGTTCCCATCAGCTTAGATTCTTTTTAGAAAATAATTTAATCCCAGACCATGTGCCTAAACCTACTGCCCTAACATGCCTCCACATACCCAAAAAAACAAATTTAATCAATCTTGTACTATTTGCTATCCCAATAAGATAAAGAATAGCCAAAATCCGTTGTAGCCCCGACCTATTTCGATAAGCAAATAACAAGCGGTTACGTGTCAGATAAAATGTTTTTAACGGGGATTCTCTACCCGTGGAGGCACTTTCTTTATGATAAATATGGGCATCTGCAAAATACACTAATTGATACTTTTTATTAATCCTACAGCTCCAGTCCAACTCCTCATAGTATAGAAAAAAAAGCTCCGACATCATACCGATTTCTTTGATAATCCGATTAGGCACCAACATAGCTGCACCGTGTAAATATGGAATCTCAGCACAGTTATTATATTGACCGCTGTCCAGTTCCCGATAACCGATCTGCTTATTACGAAGGGTAATTGATGTAAGCGGCGTGCACCCTGCAAATTGGATCATTCCCTCGGGTTGATAATACATTATTTTAGGTGAAACTCCACCTACCAGTGAATGCCGCGCAAAGACTTCTAACATGCTCAAAATTTCACTATCGGCATTCTTTGGGAGCAGCGTATCATTATTTAGGAAATATATAAATTCGCCTTTAGCTATTTCCAGACCGAGATTATTTCCTCCAGCAAATCCCAGATTTACTTCATTATAATAGCCCTTAATAAAAGGAAATTGATGCTTGAGCAAACTATATTCATTTTTTAATGATCCATTATCGATGACAATAACTTCATATGTAAAAGATAGTCTCGCATCTAGAATACTCTCCAGCAGGGAAATCGTATCAGCCAACCCATTAAAATTGACCGTTATAAACGATATTTTATACAATTCCGATTTCATCGCTCATTTTTTTTTCTAAATAAGGCGAAAGCATAATAACGCCCATCAAAATATATACGGTCTGCCCGGTAGGCATTTGATGGAGGACTTCATTCGCATATCCTGCAACCATAATTCCAGCAAGGCCAGCTGTGGCCGCCATCACAATAGACTTTATCCGCCTGTCTTTCAGCCGAAATAGCACGTAATAAGTACCATATCCCAATATGGTGAGGCATAAAAGAATATAACATATCAGGCCGACAATTCCCGTTTCCACCCATATAAAAACGAAGGAAGAATCAGTTGCAATACCATGTATTTCATCACCTTCATTGGCATGTTTAGATCCACCCAATCCTATACCAAAAGGATGATCTCCCATAAAAGTTCGCATTTTTTTTTGGTTCTCCAAGCGAACATTGAACGAAGCATCCTTTGAAAAAGAGAAAGCCGTCCGCATACGACGGATATCTGAATTACTATTGCCGATACTCGTTAAATTAAAGAAGGCAAAAGCCATTATTAATAATGAAATGCCAAAGATTACCCACTTCCACTCTTTTACAAGGATAATGAAGAAAGCAAATCCTGCAAAAGGCACAGCGATAGCTGCCCTGGTACCAGATATCATTAGGCCATAAGCGGCAAAAACTACAACAATCATATAAACAAAACGCCGTTTTGCCTGATTTTCATAAATAGCAAGAATGGTAAAAACAACCACTGCCAAGCCCATATGACAGCCAAAGTTTGCCGCATCACTGAAAAATGAAAAGTAACGTATCCCACTATAAATGACGTGTGTATGAGCACCAAATGTATATAACCAAACCGACTCGAATCGGTCCAAACCGATGTATTTCTGGCCAATAGCCTTTAAAGCACCTAACAGAACGAGTATACCCCAAATTTTAAAAAATAAGCGCAATTTGGATAAATTGTCCAGGCTGACAAATACCAATAATTGAAATAAGACAATATGCATCCCAATGCTACGGACAGTCGTAATCCAATTGGCAAAGGTTGACATTGGATTTACAATTTCCAGCATGCAATAAAGCATCCAGAGGATAGAAATAAAAAGAAAAGAGTTAAAATGAACCTTGCCTAAAGGATTTCCACGGATAAAGTGCAGGGCCAGAGCAAGAAAATTGAATAAGATCAGTATATCGAGTATCACACCGACGGGTAGCGGGAATGTAATATATCGCCCAACCCCCATCACAAGATAGGACACTATATACAATAGAAAGAAACAACTTATCGGCGAGGACAGCAGGACCATAATGACCAGTATAAATACAGGCAGCATATAGAACAACATAGCCAATGGCAATCCTGCATAAATGAAAATATAAGTTCCTGCCAATCCTCCTAATATAAGGAGCAGCAGGAGCAAATACCGACCAGATATCATCCATTTCGTATGATCATACTGCATCATATCCAACTATTTTCCCAACGATGTCAGACCAAAATTACCCAATTGATATTCCAGACGCCGCAAGAAAGTAAACGGAGGTAACATACCTGTAAATTCTTCTACAACATATTTTTCGGCATTCATGAGACAGATTACGATTGGTTTACCGGAAGAACGTTGGATTAGATCTGCAAACATCAGTTCATCTTCTGTTTTCCATACCGAGTCTGCCCTTAAAACCAATAATGTAGCCATCCCTCGCTCTAGAAATATAGAAGGGATCGGACGTAATGCCATAGAGCCATGCTTGACTAATGAAATATCATAATTGGCCAGTTTTTCCGTCCACGCATCATCCACTAAATATTCCCTCGATTCGGCACTAAAATCAGTTCCCTCTTTATATGCCAGTACATTAATGCCCAATCCCTGCCAGTAAGATTTTAAAATATCCGTCAGCCCACCTAAATCCAGTGTGGATGAGAACTTGACGATATTAATAAAATTTATAGGATTTGAGTTATTGTAAAAACCATATAATCTATTGGCCAAAACATGGACTGCCCTTTCTTCAATTTTATGCTGCTTGGCTCCACTTTTACCAAGTTTAGGTAACGCTGCAATCACTTTTCCTTTTGTAATCCGTTCAGTTCGAGTTTTATCCCTCAGCGTACGATCAAAAAGTTCGATAATAAGCAATATACCAAGTATAAATGCGACCGTTCCAAAAAATACTGCAAAAACAATCAATTTCCTGCTATGTGGAAGTGCATTTAAAGGAAAACTTGCCGGATTGATCACTTTCAGCGTCGCCGAATTCATCTCTAAGCTCTTCAATCGCAAACGTGCTGCATTTAGACTGGACAAGATCGACAAATAAGATTGTTCTGTAAACGATATGCCGCGTTCCTTACGTTTTAAGACAGAGCCGATAGGTGAATATTGTGTGTATTTGTGATCCAGTTCCTGCTTAAAATCACGGGCGACATTAAGTTCTGCTTCCGAGCGTTTAAAACGTAGAAGTTCTTCTACCCATTGTTTCACATAATTTGCATTTGGATAGCCGTTTTTAGTGTATTTTTCCGATGTATATTGATCCATGAATGAACGGAAGCCCTTTTCCTTTTGATCCAGCTCATGCGACAGCACATCTAAATCCGCTCCGCCCTGTTTTTGCTTAAGAGAATCTACACTCAAAGTCCTTATCTTTGAAATGCTATAGTTGATGTCTGCAATCTGATTCATACGTGCCAAAAACTCTGTATTATTTTTGATCGCCCGCATATTGGCATCCATCCCCGATTCAAGTTGTTTTATAGCTGCCTGTGAACTGTTATAAACAAATAAGACATCCTGATGTCGTAGTTCATACTCTTTATCCAATAAAGCAATTGCTTCCGTCTGTTTATCGTAATTGATCACCCGGTTTTCAACGTTATACATTGTCAAAGAATCTTCCTGTCCGCGAAGTTCTCGGCCTATACGTTCAAGCTCCGCCTCGAAATACCGGATGACATTATTTGTACTGCCGAATTGCAAATTGGTATATTCGATCGCGAAGACTTTGCTCAAAATGTCCAGTGTCTGAAAAGCAACTCCCGGATCATTTGCCTGATAGTTGATCTGTAAAATATCGCTATTGTCTACCCTGTTGATTTTAATATTTTCGCGAAGGGCATTGTAGCTGAAATAAGGGTGGTTCCAGTTGAAAAGACCATAGACAAAATTGTTGCGGTCTGCTTTCTCATATTTTTCCAGATTTTCAACCGTATTCTCTTCCGAACTTTTGTCAATCAACTTCTGTACATCTTTCGGTGTAATTGCCACAAGTTCTTTATAATGTTTTGCAGTAATATATACATTATCTTTAGTGGCATCACCATGGATCATCAGACGTGCATATAACTGCATGGAAAGCCTTTTGATCGTTTCCTTCGAGTTGATGGTATTGATAATATTCTGAATCGAATTGTTCAATACGTTCCAGTCCTGCGAGGCATTGGATTCGCCCGGATCACTTCCATAACTTGAAATAACACCTGTATAGATCGTAATATCAGTCTTATACTGCCTGTCCATTTGACGAGTCAGGTAAATCGCCAACAAGGCAAAACCTAGCGGCAAAATCAACAGCCACCACTTAATTCTGAAAATGGCCCGAAAGATATAATGGAAAATATTCATGATGCTATTGGCTTATAATTTTTGTCTTACTTAGGATTTCTAAGGTAAGGATTTCATTGGTAATAATAGATTCGTTGGTTTTAAGAATTTCATAAGCCTCTGTCTCCAACTTCTTTGCTGTATTAAGATCGCTAATATTTGCATTGCCTGACTTAAACTCATTTTCAGTCATTTTGTAATTAGCTAAGGCGATATTGTAATCTTCAATTTTTTTCTTGAGTGTAGAAAGAGCAGTTTTTACTTTCGTATAGGAGTTGACGATACGTATCCGTTGCTCATCGAGCCACTTATCCAATTCCAGCTGCGTAAACCGCTGTTCCATCTTCTGACGTTTGATTTTATTGCCTCGATCGAAGAGATCATCCAAAGGAATATTGACGCCGGCAGTTCCGTAATAGGAGCTTTGGGTTACGCCGGAAGACTGATAGAAAAGAGGAGTATATTCATTCGTAAAAGCTGAATTGATCGCGATATTGCCGTACTGCCAAGATCCACCTACTCTGAAATATTTTAACCAACTTCTCTTTTCGGTTATCAATTGATTAGCCTGCGCTTCCATTTTTGCCTCATACAT
This sequence comes from Sphingobacterium sp., assembly GCA_031253985.1. Taxonomy (GTDB): domain Bacteria; phylum Bacteroidota; class Bacteroidia; order Sphingobacteriales; family Sphingobacteriaceae; genus Sphingobacterium. The sequence goes on along the minus strand of JAIRVH010000023.1, from coordinate 134,456 downwards.
TTCCACTCCGGGACTTTGCTTGGCATTTTGATAGAGGGTTTCCAAAGGCGGCAATTTCAGCTTTGTAAAATCAACCATATCCGTTGGGTCCATTACAGATTGTGCTTTTAGCAATAGGCTTGCTGTAACTAAATTTAATAGCAAGAAAGCCCTTTTAAGCAATAAATTCATCGAAATAAATATTTATGTTATTAAACATCCGCCTTTTGGATGAATGCGGAAAACGTCTTATACAATATTTTTAAATCCATCCAGACCGAATAATGCTGTGCATAGTCAATATCCAGTTTTATTCTTTCCTGATCAGACATACTTCCATTATCGCCCCGTTTTTCTACCTGCCATAGGCCGGTTATACCTGCTGGCGCCATAAATCGCTCGACGCTGTCGTCTGTCGTCAGCATCTCGGCCTCATAAAGTGGTAGCGGTCTATTTCCTACAATGGACATATCGCCTTTGAGTACATTAAACAACTGGGGCAGTTCGTCAATGCTATATTTACGGAGAATGCGACCTACCTTGGTTACACGTGGATCTTTCTCAAGTTTAAAGAAAGCTGCTTTTTTTTGTCTACCAGCGCTATCAGAACTTTTTACAATACTTTCATCATCAATAAGCACATCACGTAGCTCATCTGTTGTAAAAAGTTGTGCATCGGTATCGCTTATCACAGAGGCCACAGCACGATGATTGACACTTAATGCTGCATCTGCATACTGATTAAGCGCCATATACTCTTTTAGACGCTTGTCAGCATCCGGGTACATCGATCTGAATTTATAAAAGTCAAACATATAATAGCCAGATCCTATCCGTTTCGACTTATATACTGCCGAACCTTTACTTTCTAGCTTGATGGCGAGATAAGCAATTGCCAGGATCGGGGAAAGTAGGAGAATTAAAATCGAAGAAACTGCTATATCAAACAATCTTTTTCCAAGAGGAATTCCTATTTGAGGAAAAGATGTGTTCGCCGTATCAAATTTTTCAGTCTGGGCTGTCGCTTCAAAATATAACTTAATGTATTTTCTAACCGATTCAAAAACCCCCGTATAGGCACGCGGACCAATCGTATTTGTGATACCTGCCTCAAAATAAGATTGTTTTTCAAAACGTGAAAGATCATTTCCAATCAAAATCAGTAATGTATCTTTTCCATGCTCCACAAGCTTTCTCAACCGTGACAGATCCCTATTTAAGCTTTTGCTTTTTTCATAGAATACCACAGAAAAAAATTGTCCTTTTTGCTCTTGAAAATACATATCCATGGCTTCGAATGAATCAAAAAACTTCAAATCAACACCCAAGACGTCTTGAACTTGTTGATGAAAATAATCAAAAGTTTCGAGATTATCACCAAAGTATATATAATCGCTATATTGAGGCATTATTTTAATGCTTTTTTAATCCGTAGTTTCAATTCAAGTGGATTAAATGGTTTTAAAATGAAATCATCAGCTCCAGCTTCGAGTAGGCTGATTCGCGTATTGGAATTATCCTCGCCAGACAAAAAGATAACCGGAATATCCTTTAGAAACTCGTTTTGCTTGATCATAAGCAACAAATCGTACCCATTCATCTCTGGCATCGTATAGTCCGATAAAATTAAATCAACGCTGTTCCCTTCCTTTAGCCAATTGTAAGCATCCATTGCATTGCTAAAGAAACGAAAGTCGTAATCTGCATTCAAATAAAGTGTAATCAATTGGCCAATTGCCGGTTTGTCATCAATTATTAGAATTTTCTTTTTCATCAATCTTTAGAATTTAATAGCATTAGCAGTAAGGGATGTACAGCGTAAGCATATCTGCAAATACCAGAGCACTCCATTCTATAGGATAACTCTGGTATATGCTGATGCTTCTGTTATATTATTTCTTATGTAGATACCAATCTGTATTTTGGCTACCTCCACTTGTCGCCCAAGACTCGAAGAGCGGGTAAGCAGTGGTAATCGCTTGTCCTTCCAACGGATATATAAAGGAAACTGGAACTAACAATCCAAATGGCTCATTCGCTTTCGTCTTAAATGGATCCGTAGCTGACAACAGGTTACCTGTTTCTTTCAACACCAAACTTTTATTGATTTTATCTGTCGCTTTATATCCCACCAGGTGCACCTCGTTTCGACCCGCAAGGTTTTGATTGAAGTTGACAATAAAGGCATTTAATGTACCATACGTAAAGTTATCTATCGGTGTATTGAACTCCACTGTCACAATCACTTCCACTGGTGCATATTGACCAGTTTGAGTCGATATAAAACGCGTATCAGCGACACCGAAAGCCTTGTGTGCATCATCCCATAGTGGAAGAACAGCATACGTCTGTCCAGTCTCTGTCCCATTTGCACCGAGAGGGAGGGCAGAACCTACTAAATCCTTTCGTGAATAGGTCACATTTTTGACATTTCCTGTTGCAATACCATCAAACTGCACTGCAGTTGAAAAACGAATAGAAGCACCAATCGAACGCAATTTCGCTTTCAGAGCTACTTTTGTCACTTTATTTGCGGTATTTTGATATTTGGTGATATTCATATCCAGCACACAATCATTCATATCATAATCACCTTTAGACGGCCATTTATCCTCAAAGATATAAGAATAAGTTCCCAAATTAACTTCAGTTACAGGTTGGTCTGTTGGATTGCCACCCGAAGAGTTATTTCCGCCAGCGTTACAAGAAGTCCCTGCAATCACCACTGTCGATTTATCGTAAGGAACTATTTTTGCCGGACTATTGATCACGTAATATGTGCTCCATTGTGGATTAGCTGTATGATCCGAGCAGGCTATTTCCAGATTACCACCATAGGTAATAGCCATCCACTGATTATTTACGTCAACCTTTTTCAGACGGGCCAAAGCCTGACCTGAAGTTGGGCCATTCATAGTACTTGCTTGACTGTTAAATTTAGCCAAAGTTTTTACATCTAAAATAGATGCATTAGCCAAATTAATTTTTGTGCCACCAGCATCTAGTTTATCTAAGCTTAATAAAGCACCTTGAGATACTGAGATTGTAGCTCCATTTGTCGTTAATGAATTTATTACCGTATGACAAACAGCTTCCAGAGTAGCATTTGTCAAGCTTGCATTTTGTACGGTAAGCGTTCCCTCATTACGTATTACTGTACCATTTGTCGTACTGTTCAAATTTTGGATAGTCGCCACACCATAGTTGGTAAAGTTACCATTAGTGATATCCGCTTTGTCAGCAGTTAACGTTCCATAGTTAACGTATAAAGTATTATTCTTTGTTTCCATTTTGGAAAGTGAGGCTGAGCCATAATTGACAAAACCGCCAACTGTATTCTGCGTTACATTCACTAGGTCAATAGAACCCGCCTGTGTAACATACAATCCATTGTTACTTCCAAGATTTAGCTCAAAGCTTGTATTTTTCCAAGATCCCTGAACGTAAATTTTGACATTACTCGTACCGTTGTTGGCATCGATCTTACCTGTAAAGGTGACGCCAGCTTTGACGACATAAGATTTATTGGACTCGACTGAAATTGTCGAGTTACCCGATAGCGCGATTGCGTCCGAAGGGACCACAACTGGTGTAGCTTCAACCGTTGCAGCTTTTAAACCATTGCTGGCAAGCACACTTGTCGAATTCGCGCCACGCAAAACACTCGCTTTACTCGTCGAACCAACTTTGGCACCGTCGACAGTGACTGTATTTTGTTGTCCAACTTCAATCATGCTAATAGCAGCGACACCCAGAGGACTGGTTTCTCTCAAATAGACATATTTTGCAATTGTAGGAATCATCATCTTGCCGACGAAATCCTGTCCTGCTTTTGCCTGACCGGCAGCCAGTAAATTAGCTCCACTAGCCAGCGTCGGATCATTATCAAAAATCTCTACCCGATAAAAATACTGCCCACTAAATTTATCATCGACTACAACTTTCACATCCACAGTGCGTGTTGAATTCCACATAAAATCGGCTGAAATATTACCACCCCCAGGAAGAAGGGTAGATGAATCAGATCCCTTTTCGGTTTCGTTGTACAAATCTTTCACCTTTGAACAACTAGCCCCGAAGAGCGTAATCCCTGCAAGACCCACCAAGAAGAGATTTAAGCTTTTTCTGTTATACATAATTAAATAATAATAGATCAATATCAAACAGCCCTATCGTCGATTGAAACACAATATTAATACTTGGCTTTACAAATAGTATTAAATACGAACTGTTTAAAGCAAAGATATAACTAATTCAGTCGAGAATACGACTAAATCCTCAACTACAGTATAAATTGCAAATCTTGTAGCGGTTCAACTACAATTACACCTTATAAACTACAAAATTAGATTATAACTAACAAAAAGATATTTAACTACAAGGGCTATTGTTGCCAACGTTTTCGATACTCTGTCGGCGTCAGGGTAGTTTCCTTTAAGAAGAAAGTACTGAAGTTATTGACATCAGCATAACCAAGTTCCCAAGCAATCTGTTTGATACTCAAGGAAGATTCAACGATAAGCTTTTTACTGACACGCAGCAATTCTTTAATGATAAGCTCCTTTGGCGTTTCCCCTAAAACCTCTTTGGTCAAGTTGGTCAACTTTTTACTTCCTACATTGAGCTGTTCGGCATAGAAGGCTACCTGTTTTTCTTCTTTTACATGTTTTCTGACCAGCTCCTGAAAATATGTTACCAACTTCACGTCGGCGTTTTGCCCCACTAATTCACTTGATTGCCTGTCTTCAGCAGAGATGGCAGCGAGAAGGACAATCTGTTTTACTATATTATGAGCCAAATCACGATAAATTGCAAGATTATAATTCTGCTTAGACAGTTTAAGTTGCATACTCACGAATTCGTAGTAGTTTGCGTATTCCGCCGGCACACTTAACACGCGATAGGTATATTCGTTTTTATTGAATGATTTGAAGTTACGCAAGAATGCGGTATCTACTTCAGTACGAGCAAAGAAACTTTCAGAAAAATAAATAATCAGGAAAGCACGCTTTTCCTCTGGGTTAGCCTCAATTTTTATACCTTGGGGAATCAACACCAAACAGTATTCTTCAATTTCCGTAATCTGTTTATTGATTTGCATGCTACAGCCGCCTTTAGATACAAAAAGAACCACATAATTTTCTTTTACTGTTGCATCCGTAATTTGCGAAGACTCCCGCTCTACACCAATAACCCGATGAACTCCAAATTCCATAATTATCATTTACTGCATAATGTCTGCCAACACTTTCATTATGCTGAAGTAAGGACCAATTTAGCAAATAAATCTATAACATAAAAAAAGCTCAGGTCATCGGACGCACGTTTCCTTGGAGCGACCATGTACAAGATTTCCAAAAGAAGGACAAACAAAAGAATTGAAAATTATATTTTGCCTAAAATTGTTTGATAACCAACTAATCCGTTCCTAATCTGATTTAAATCCCACTAAATTATTTATAACAGCAAATCTGACGCTTCACAGCTCCATTATTCCCATCAAACACCTTCTCTACAGTTTATAAATAAAGGATAATTTACTATTAAAACATAATTTAGTTATAAAAAACACCGTCGACATCACATCCTCTAAACATTCAAAAAACTTGCTTTTATTGGCAATTATTGGCCCACTGTAAACGATGGACAACTACATTAGTTGCATTTGCAATATTTCCTAAGATGAAACAACAACCCAATAAAACTAAATTAATTACAACTAACCAATTTAATTTTACATCAATACAAAAGCGAAATACAAGACAAAAAAGAATGATATTTAACCTATAAATTTAAAGTATTAAAAATAAAATAAAACAAAATACCACCAATAGACAACCAACTATTGTCACACTAAGAAACACAAATTAACAAATACACAAAATATTCACAAAAAAAACCAAATAAAGAAAACTGTTTAAACATATTAATTATAGAACAATAAATATCCCTAAAATTTTTTCAACGAAATATAAAACAAAACAACAAATGCATTGTTCAATCAAAAGTTAGCAAGAATAAATGTAAGATAAGATGGTCTAATAATAGCTATAAAGAAAATGAAAGCCGTTTTTTAGCCATTATAGTTATATGCCAATAGCGCTGAAGCAACTTGTTTTATCAATAAAAAAATAATGACAGAAAAAAAGTTTAAAATTTTTTTTTGCACAAGTTGATATTAAGTCGTAATATTACAATTCAATTCGGGAAAAGTATAACTAGCCGATAGCAGTAAAGTATTAACAATTAAATTAGAAATTAGCAAACAGAAAAAAAATCTAGAAATTCTTAGGTGATTACAGCTACAACTGCCTATACGCAAAGGCAGGCCGTAATTTGCTTAAATATTTCTAACAAATAGATGAGGGTTAAATTGTCCATTAAATTTAAACCCCATGCTGGTAACAGCATGGATTATCCAAATAATATTATCATGAATAAGAACGCAAAAAAAATGTACGTAGCTCCGTCCATCAAGGAGCACGTAGTAGAACTTGAGCAAGGCATTGCTGCAGGTTCTCAGGCACAACCCGGTGTAACACCACAAACCGACGGTTGGGGAGCAGGTCCAGACGGTACTACTAACGGCGAAGGTGCTTAACGCATTATCATCAAATTACTAACAACACGAAAAAGCACTAAAATGAGATTTAATCTGACTAAAAGAGCGAACTGGGTTGTTGCGATGGCAATGCTAGCAATCCCCGGGACATTAATCACAAGTTGTTCCAAGGACAACAAGACTGAAAATGTCGAAAACAAAAGCAATGTACTTACTTTCGCTGTAGGCGGAATTAAGACAAACGATACTGGTGACGCAGTGAAGGTCGGCTCGACAAAATCGAGCGCAACGACCAGCAAAGTACATTCATTTGCGGACGTAGATATGGTTGTTTCTACGGACAATAATTTACCAACCATTACTAGCGATGCGATAGGCGTAAAACGCGGCGGCGGCTTAGCTGCTGATGTTGCCCCTGGCGTCACTGAAAATATGGTAGCAGGCACAAAGTATGTCGTTTACATATATTCAGGAACAACTTTAGTTACATCAAAGGAATTTACCGCCGGAACAGCAGGTACTATTGAAGGACTCAATCCCGCGACTACGTATACATGGGTCGCGTTATCTTACAATACATCAGATGCCAATCAACCTGCACTTACACCAACAAATGGATCGATTGCCCTTGCGCAAAATAAAGATGTTTTGTATGCTAGTGGAACTGTCAACCTCGCGACCAATTCAAACATCAGCATCCAATTCAGTCATAAGTTTTCACGTATAGGAATTGAATTGAATACAAAAGGCGTTTTCGGAAATATCACAGGTAATCCTACAGTGAATGTAACCGGTCTAAATTTAGCGACAGGTAGTATCGCATTGCTGGGTGGAACTGTTACTGCCGGTGCAAGTTTTACGCCAACTTTAACGTATGCCAACTTTACAAATATTGACGCTGCATTTAACGATGCTAAAATCGCATATGTTTATACAGCATCTACGGCAGCGCAGAGCGCCATTAATGTTCAAGTTCAAAACTTAAACATTAGTCACGTAGATGGTAGCCTAGCGCGTACTTATTTTACAACTGCATCTAATTTCGGATTTTCTGTTACACCACAATTGGGCAATAGTCATCGCTTGTTGTTAAACGTGGTAGAATCTCCATTAGTGACAAGTTATGCTGGCCGCACGGTAAGATGGGCACGCTCCAATCTGTTTTACAGAGGTAACAATGGAAACGGCCGAAACTACGCATTCTATGCAAACAATCAGCTGACCGCTAGAGCAAATGGCTATTTTGCTTTCGGAAGCATTGTTCCAGGACAATTTGCGACAACTACAACTAATAATGGAGATCCATGTGCGTTGGTATATCCAGCAGGCCTTTGGAAACAACCTGCTAAGGCAGACTTCGCTAACATGGTTCGAGGAGATATCGAAGTAAATCAACTTACTGGAGCGCTAGGTGGCTTGGGCCAGGTAGTCGATGCAACAGGGGTAACAGGACTTGCAAATATAATTACGAATCTATTGACAAATACAGTTTCCTTGCTTGTCAATACTGCTGCTCCGAACTCGTCACTAGCACCATCTAGTCCATTTAATTATGGTCAGTACACGTTAGCTTCTGGTGCAAACGGTGCCCCTACTTCAGGTTCGAATGCTTTTGGTGACGTAAACAGTGCATCCAACAGACTTCGCTTTTACTATAATGGTGAAATTTCAAACGTAAATATCTTACCACTACTTGGAAATGGTGGTTTAGCAAATATTGGCTTGAATGATATTAGCGTAGATATCGCAAACTTCCAAGTTGCAAATTTAAATATTCCACTATTGGATAGTTACGGCAGAGCCACAACGCTTTGGACAAATGAACAAGGAGCTAATATTGTTGGCTTAGTTGGCGCAGGTACATGGGGTTATTATGGTAACGCTGGTCGTGGTCTAACTTTAATTCCACTTTCGTTGGGTGCTAGATTCCATATGGCAAACAATACTGGTGAACTTTTGAATGGAGTTAGCGCATTAGGTGCAAATGTGCTAAGTACATCATTTAAAAACGTTCGCTGCGTACGTGCAAACTAAAAATAGTGACAATTGTAGCTTCGGCAAACCAAACGAAGACGGCTAGAAATTCTAGCCGTCTTTTTTTATGAATGATGTAGCCCTTCAACTACTATGTAGATTTTTACACGATTATGGTAAATTTTTACCGGAGAATTTCAATAATATTTTTTTACATTTGGGCCATCAAGTCATTTTTTTTGCGTTCGACTTGATAATATTAATGGATATAATGGGGCGAAGGCGTTCGCCCCATTTATTTTTAAGTCCTTATAGAGCCTTATTAAAAACAGCTTTTCTCTCATTCAAGATTTACACCTAATTGCCTTATATTAAGCCCGATTACCCCATCCCACCCAGCTAATCTGCTTGATCAGCATGATGTATACACGATAACTTATACTAAAAAACAAAACAACCACATGGCACTAAAGACCGCAGCTTTTCGATAAATCTAACAGCGAAAATAGCGCAAAAAGGAGAAAAAATTCGAACCGTATCTATTTTCTCACGTCAATTTCATCTATAGCAAAAAGCGGTTTGCGATGTCTTGATCCGTCAAACCAATATGGAAATTCTTGCGAAAAAAAGATTTTCACTTTTAAAAAGCGTCCTTGCTGTTGCCTTAATTCAAATGAAACTGGATAACAAACCGGGCCTTGGGGAATAAGACCAGTATTGATGTTGTATCTCCCGATGTTCACGTACGAAACATTATCGTTTGAGCTCTCCACCTGTATGTTATCCGGAAGAAAAAGATAATGTGCAGGATCCAGCAGAAAATTAAGCTGAATTTGCGAGGCCATTGCTTCATTGGGAAAAGGAAAAGTAATCTCCACATCCTTACTATCAAATAATAGCCAATTGTAACTATAATCTGTTGTTCCCGATAACCCATCATTCAGTGTTGTTTTTCCGTTTGCGGGAAAATCTTCCAAAAACGAAGGTTTAAACTGAGGATGTATTCCCTGGAGCAATGAAGGCAAATAGGGTTTATTTAATAGTGTTAGCCATTGCTGCCGGTATTGCTCAAGACTACCAGCAGTTTCAGCCACTTCGAGGGCCCCGCCTCGAAGTGCATGGTCCAAAAATGCATCAATCCGCTTCATCCAATGGGGATTGACCATCCACTGACCATCAGCTTTCCTATCTAAAAAGCCGAGCGGATGATCACCATAAGCCTTTGCCTGCTCCAAAGCTGCATACTCAAGACTTAGAGCAATCAATTTGACACGACTTAAAAATTTAGGATCTCCAGCTACAGCTTTTTGCGCGTTATTCAAAAGTTCCTTAAAAAGTCTCATCTTTTCAAAACTCAGATAGCCATGTCGCGAAAGAATGGGATTACCATATATATCAAGAGTTGAGCGACTTGTTTTTCGAGCATCAATAAGTTCTTTTAGATACTTTTTAATATCCTTTGATGCTGCACCATAATAACCGTCCAAAAAATCCTCTTCCACCTCAGCTCGATCCAGCTCAGGATTCCATAGGCTCTTGGCCTGCATATAACTGGCATAGGCAGACATATCGGCCAAAGTAGATCCAGGTCCATGTTCAAATATACCTTTAACACCATTTTGATACATATAGGCGATATTACTCTGGTAATGATCATACATCGGAAAAGGATTTAAATAGGCTGTAAATTGCGTGGTGTAATCCCACACAAAAATATGCGATGAGATCTTCGACCAGTCTTTGAGCTGACGTCGAAAAGGAGCAGCTGATGGATTAACCGCTAGGCCCTGCTCCCGCGTTGCATCTATCGTGCTTAGCAACACATGTACATTGGCCGATGGCCGAGTTATTTTGGGAGCTTCTGCCGTGTAACCATAGGCTAAGGTCGTAAAATTCTGTTCTGGAAATTGAGTCGCAATACGATTCACAAATTGGATTAGCGTACCCTGAGGCCCTCCCTCCTCCTGATCAACCTTTGTACAGCGATCACAGGTACAGTACCCCTTTCCATCCATTGGCGCTATAGACCAATAGACCGCATCAGGATTATCGGCAATGGCCTGACGAAAATAATTGATCGCAATTTTCTGTACCTCAGGATTTGTCAGACAGAGTTGTGTTGCGCTGCGCTTTCCGTTTGTTAAAGCGAAATATTCAGGATGCGCACCAAAATAGTCCTCTGGGGGAATAATTTTAAAAAATGAATGCCCCCATAAGCCCCACAGATCTTCAAAACGATGTAAATGATGCCAATCTAGGTACTCGCTGTCAGCAGAAGCGGGATAGTATGACTCCCGATACCGTAAAGGGGGTTCATAGCGCAAATTAAAATCTTGGGGAAGGGAAATATTAGCCCGCTTAGGAACCCACGCAGGCCCCTGGTCATATTTACGTGCGCCAAATTGCTTCTCGATAAGTTCATATACTCCATACAGTAGTCCTTTTCCTGAACCTCCAGTCAGATAAACTTGTTCGTCCCGAACAATAATTTCAAAACCTTCGCTCCCAAGCTCCACCTTCTTTCCAATCTGCTGCTGATAAAAATTATTTCCTATAAATACTACGTGTTTTTTCGTCCCAGAAGGGCTCGACAATATTGCTAGCTGTGCGCCAGTAATACGTTTGATATAATCTTGTAATACCAGTGCAGCCCTGCGCTCCAAATTTGATGGATGCGAGGAAATAACGATTTCAGTTTCGGCTTTCTTATCGCGTACGATGTCCACTTGCTGCGCCATACAGCTGCTAATGAACAGCAATCCAACAAGAACGAACAGGTTCAGTTTATAATTTCCATTCGTCATCATCCCACATTAAACTATACCACCAAGTCTACTTCTTGCTTATCCACGACAGCACAGCCCACAAAAGAAGCTATTATATCGAGCACCATGCGCAAACGGCGCATGTTTTCATAATAAGGGATGCCAAAACGCAGTACATGTCCAACCTTCGCTTCTACCCTACAGTGCTTAATACATTTAACATGGATGTCTTTCTTTCGCAAAAACTCGTACAGCGGATAAGGATCATAATCTGACACCAGTAGACTGACGACCGGAGATACATCATCCCCCATAAAACAGTGCGCAATACCTGCGTGGTCCAAGATCCCATGAAGCTCCCTTTTCAGATAAGCTGCCAGATAGGTACTGCGATCAAGGATCGCTTTCGGCCCAATTTCTCGATAGCGTTTTAGGCTTTGCCTCAACCTTTCATACAATAAGAAATCTTGCCCCCCGGGAATGCTGAATCCATGAGTCTGCGGATCGTCAAAAAGATGCTGCTTATTCCAATATAAGGCCCCGATCCAGCTTGCAAAATCTTCTTTAAGCCAAGCTAAGCCACCACCCAACGGTCCATGCAACCATTTGTGCGTACTCCCGATCAATACATCGGCATCCCCAAAAGAAAGTTGCTGAATCCCCAGTGACTGTGCTACGTCAAGAATCAGAATTGCATTTGGAACAGTCTTTTTTATTTTGCTCAGGCGCCACTTGTCTTGCATCAGCTTTCCCGTAGGATAATAGACATGGGATAAGAAGACGATGTCTGGTTGCATTTCGTGCAAGCATCTGTTAAATTCCTCCGCGTCATTAAGGACAACATCAGGGAGATAAGTGACTTGATATTCTGGTAATTGTTCAAAGGGACCAATTCCACCTGGATGTTCATGTTCACTAGTCAGGACCTGAAAACACCTCTTCCCATCCTCCTGTAATCTCCGCAAGAGCACCAATGCCAATAAATTCATGGCCTGAGATGTACTGGAAGTCACATTACATCGATAACCGATAGATGGCCACAAGTTAGCACATTCCTCTTGTATGGAAGTAAAAGCTTCCCTTCCCAAAGCATACAGTGAAAGCGGATTGCCATTTATCTGATTTTTGATGGTTTCGAGTCGATCCTGTGGCAACGTAGCCAGGCAGCCCGGATTCAGATTCACTCCGGTCGAGGGAAATGTATTGATCCTGATCTGATCCCAATACGATTCATCTTCTATTTTTCGCGCGGCATCTACTCTTTTAAGATCAAGATTTCTCCCATGAGAACCTTCGTTCCAGGCGCTATGCGGTGAAAAATGATGCGATAGAAGTGTACTATATTGTTTTTGTAAAAGACTGATGGATTCTTTTATCACGGTATGGAAATCGGTATGGTATAAATTACTTCCCTGCAGACTTGTCTCAATAGTGTACATAGGTTTCTTGGTAGCACTTTCCCCTCTAAGATCGGAGGTAAAAGAAATCTTGGGATCCAACCCCTCACCTCTGGCAATGTCAGCAATATCCTCGGCTAATTCATTGATTGAATAGTGTGTTTCTGTAACATGGTTCACCACACGATGTTCACCCGCTGGTGGTATATCTTCAACAAATCGGGCCAGCGAATTGACCGCATCGTTCAACGCCATAAGCCCGGTACGCTGGTTTCCGCTACCGTATACTGTCATCGGAGAACCAGAAACTATCTGCGCTATAAAACGATTGGTTACCGTTCCAAATATCGGATCGTAATCAAAACGGGTAAAAAGATCAGGCGAGGCATCCATTTCCGGTGTTAGTAGACCAAAGACCGTTGCCTGCATCACTTCCGTGATGCGAAGCCCCCAGGTACGCGTCGCCATCGCTACATAATTCGAGTCATTTATTTTGGAAACATGATAAATATCGTTTGCCGCCCTAGGGTAAGGTAAAGGCGTTGACGCCAACTGTCCTTTATAACCAGGCTTAAAATAGCCTTCTGCTACCGGCAATCCGCCCTTGGCATATTCACCAAAAGATCCAAGCTTAATAATATGGGCTTTCGGTACAAATTCGCGTACCGCCCAGAGAAGACGCATATTACCTTCTTCATTGTTACGGATGGTGTAAAGAGCCTGTTGTAATCCCAACATCGAATAACTCGCCGAACACTGCTGTGCGAGATGATAAATTGTATGCGGCCGTTCCCGACGTATCAGTTCCGCCAATTCGTCCGAACAAACCTCAGCGTGTACACCACACATATTAGCTAAACCATATTTTCGGCCAAATGCTTCGATACGACTTGAGAGATCCGGAATCTGTAGCCAGGGGCCAAATCCGAGATTTGCAACCGTGCTTTTGCGCCAGCCATTATCCAGCAATATAATTTTTTGGTCTGGATGGTGCAGTGCTAACTTCATGGCTAGCGGCCAGCCCAAGTACCCTTCGGCACCTAAAATTAAAATTGTACGATTCATTGTTCAATTATTGGCTAGAGTTAAAATTTCACCTGTAAGGCGAGCAGTAGATCATATTGATTACGAAATGTTGCAATACCAATTTTTTGACTCGTGTAGGTACCATTTAGACCTAACGATGTACGATAATTTATTGTACGTCTGTATCCCGCCCCCACACTTCGACTCATAACACCTCCCAATTCAGGCAGTAAAATAAGCCTGCTTCTGTCATCTGGTGAAGTTCCGAGTCCAAAATTTGCCTGCAATAAATCAGCTTCAGTAAGCTCATATTTTGCACCTGCCTGAAAAGCGAAGTAAAAATCCTTTTCCTCTTTGATGGCAAAAACTCGTGCATTCAGCAGAAAAGGGTCAAAACTTTTGCTGGCCCCTGCAAGCACTGATACCGCTTTAATCGCTACAACTTCCAGAAAACGTGCCCCTATCTCCCCTTCGAAACCTTTTCCGAGCTGCCGATAAAGCGAATAGGCCAACCTATATTTGGGAAGCAACACATTATTCGATATACCTATCGAAGCATTCCAGTAAAGCAATTTATTCGCCGTATACGTCAGGTCGCCTTCTCCCATAATGCCGGTACCCGATTGTCTTCCTGTGAATAACAGCTGTGCACCATAACTTATTTTTGGTGACAAACGCCGGGTGTAATACAGTGTCGCAATACGGTAGGCAGGTGGAGCCGGATTATCATCGACACCTGAAAAGGAGCTATTCAGCAAAGAAAGCCCAAAGGCGTGCTGCATGGTTTTACTTCGCAGAAGAGCCGCATATTCCCTGTGTTTCCGCAGATCGAAGCGCTTGGATAGCGTATCGGCATAATGGGCCGCTTCAACAAATTGCCCCAAACTGTCTAGTACAATTACTTTTTTTAGAAGAAAAGGCTCGGCATACTCAAAATACTGCAATGCCGTATCCACACTCTGCAAGGCATAAGCAAAGTCTCCTTTTCCCATCAGAAGGTTTATTTTATTACTATAGGCGAGCGAATCTGTCCGATTGCCCTCGAGCACGCGATCAAAACAAAAGATTGCGCTATCGGCTACCCCCTTTTTTTGAAAAGCCAATCCAGCCGACATCCAGGCATCCTGTACCATAGTACGGTACTTTTGATTATACGGATATTCTTTCCGCAGCATGGTGGCAACCTGAGCAGCCGCCATATACTGCGTACTATTGTGAAGGATTGCAGCTTTCTTCTGAAGAAATTCGCGATCCCCCGGATAACTTTGCAGGGCCTGCTGAACAACGAGCAAAGCTTCCGGATAGTGTCTTCTAAGGTCAAGGATATTAGAAAGGTAGTGTAGGGCTTCTTTATTATCGTTGTCTTCGACGAGTAATTGGCGAAGATGCGTTTCCGCTTCACCGTACTCTTCGACTAGCATGCAAGCATTGGCTGCCGCAAGTTTCTGCTCCAAGTAAAGTGATTTAAGCTTCGGATTTCCCGGATTACTGGCGTAAAGTTTTTCGCTTAAAGCTACAGCTTGTTGTATTTTTCCCGATTGTGCCAGGAATCCCGCCTTTTTTAACTGTAAATCGATATCATTTGGATAATAACCAATGGCCTGATCCAGCTCCCGAAGGGCCGAGGATAAATTATTTTGCAGTACAAGAGCGGAAATACGCCCTTGCAGGGCTGGCATATTGCTGCGATCTAAGTGAAGAGTACGATCATAGTAAACGATGGCGCTATCGGCTTGTTGTTGTTGCAGATAATAGCTGCCACAGGCATTGATCATTTGTAACGCTTCTGATCTGAACGCTTTATCACCATTGCTCCCATAGAGCTTAACAGCGATATCTGCCGCTGTCTGATAGCGATGTAGCTGATATTCAAAATCCATTTTTCTGCGCAGTAATACACGATCGGCTGCATTTCGCTGTAAGGCACGGTCTACCCAATACAGTGCCTGTGTCGTCTCCCCCCGGGACGCGGCTATGCCTACCACCTTTTCCAAGGCTTCCCGATCACCTGGATTCTGATCCAAAATCGACTGATAAAGTGCATAAGTATCCGTGTTCTGATAATATCCGGCTGCTTCTTTCCGTAAACTATTGTTTAGGTCAAGGGCTTTCTTATCTTTCGGATAATAGCGTAAGATCACACGTAACACTTCTAAAGCCTCTGCATAACGATGTGATTCCTGTAGCAGGCTGAGCTTTTGGAATAACGCATTATAAGATTTACTATCGTTGTTCAATAGCGCATTTGCCTTGGCAATTCGGGCGTCATAATCACCGCCTTGCGACACGAGATTGTTCATTTTTTCGATGAGATCTGTATTTTTAGGTGCGAGTTCGAGCGCCTTTTCATAATAAGAATTGGCCAGATTATCCATTTTATTCCCTTTATACCAATCGGCTTTTGCTTCATAATGACCGGCCATAGCGAGTCGTACACTCCCATCGGTCGGAAAGCGCCGGATCAGAACCTGTGCCCAAGAATCTCCATCCTGATAGCGTTTGAGCATATCCAGTATATTGAGCTTTTTGATTCCGAAATCCTTGTTAGCAGCAAAACGCGCCAATGCCATTTCGACGTACCGCAAGGCTTCAGCAGGACGATTTTTTGATAAATAAGAACCTATAATATAATAATATACATCTTCATATTCGGGCGAAGCACGCAGTACCAGTTGTGCGGTACGGATCGACTGATCATAGTGTTTTTGCGCCATATAGATTCGGGCAAGTTGCACCTGCGCATCGATATGGGCTGGATTCAGTTTTATGGCCTCCTCCAATGACTTCAAAGCTTTCTGCTGCTGAGCAGATTTAATTTCTACCACAGCCTGTTGGTACAATTTTTCGGCACGCACGGAACTCCAGGTCTGCGCTCGCAACACCTGTATAGAAAGTAGGAAGAAAATAAAAATAGTATAACGGAAATTCATAATAGCTTAAGCTTGATTTTTGACAGTAGATTTTTGGCTTGCAAAACCTTTACGCTGCATATTCCCCCATACCAGCTTTTGCCTGAACATGGACTGTATGTAGCCTTTGATACTAAAAAAAACAATGAGCGGATGATAAATAAAGGGTTCAGCAAAGGCCGTGAGGCACAGGCCTATCACCTCACTCGTTTTGCGGTAATGTCTTTCAATTAATTGATCCCATAGCACAGCTATGGAGCTCACCAGGACAGAAAACATATAAAGAAAAGCGAGTAATGTAAATGTATTTTCCCAATTGATGGCGCCTATTACAATAAGATAGATGTAAAACAACAGCCCCAATACTTCGAAAATAGGCGCCAAAAACTCAAATAAGAAGTTATAAGGAAAGACAATAAGACCGAGCCTTTTAAACTTAAAATTAAATAAAACATGACGGTGTAACAGCATGATCTGGATCAATCCCCTAGCCCAGCGTACACGCTGTCTACTGAATACCGGCAAGGTTTGTGGTCCTTCCGTCCAGCACAACGAAACAGGAATATACCGTATCGCATATTTGTGATTATTCTGGATCATGTAAACACTCATACGTGTCACCATATCAATATCTTCAGCAAATGAGCGTGGATCATAGCCCCCTACTTTCACCGCAATATGTTTATCAAAAAGGCCAAGTCCTCCAGACACATTTGGGACACAATTAATTGAGCTCCAAGCCATTTTTGAAAGCAAGTATGCGCGAATATACTCCAGTTCCTGAAAACGTGGGAGTACTTTATGTGGTGGTTTGAAGCGTGTTATTACACCATTATCCACTTCAGAAGAATTGATCATCCGCAGGGGCGCCCCTACCGCTATGACCCGACGTTGATTATTCTCCACGTGGATATAACCGGTATCGGGAATCACCTGAATGTCTTTTAAGCGGCTCCGGCTCTTTTCGTCTAAAATAGGGCGCATAAGCCTGGAAAGGGTATCTTCATGTAGGATGCAGTCCACATCTGTACAGAGAAAATAATCAAATTTTGAGGCATTAATACCGGCATTCGAAGCGTCCGCTTTGCCTTTTCCGTTCTCTTTATCAATGACCAACAGCTTTTCATAAGCGCGATTAATAGATCGAAAAAAGCGCTTTACAGCCTTCGTTTTGATCTTTTCATTATAAGGGAGATCTACTTCCTTAAGTTCGAAATGCTCCACCAATTTTTCCAATGTATCATCCGTACTACCGTCATTGACAATAATCACTTCATACAACGGATAATTCAGATGCATTAATGCATACACATTATCAATGATGGTCAGGCCTTCGTTGTAAGCCGGAGCAATGACAGAAATGCCTGGCGAAAGGGGGCTCGAAATTACATTTTGTGTATAGTGCTCTCTATTTTTCCGTCTATATAACATTATTCCCTTATACGATAGCACCGCCATGATGACGTAGATCACCATGGTCAGGCTACTGTAAGAAAATATAAAAAGTTGGAAAACGTCAATTATATCTTGGATCATATTGTATGCGTTATTGTTCGTGCAGATAATAGTTGAGAATGCGTTGTTTTCGTGAAGGCAGATGTAAAGGATTCCACGCCAATTGTTTGTTTCGTACCAAGCGGGCGAGTATTGCCGCAACATGATTTTCGATTTCAAAATCAAAAGCTGATTGAAATTGTTCCGTCAGAAATTCCATAGCTCTTGCTGTTCGGAACATACCGAGCGAAAACAGGATTTCGCACTGGCAGTCGACAGGTTGGTTTGGATACATTTTGATCAATGTTTCCTGTGTATGGATAGCCCTTAAATGCCCCAGCGCATTGATGGCGTGCGAACGTAAACTATGGTCGTTCACATTGAGCAATCCTTCGATACTGTCTATAGCCTCCAGACTCTGCTCGTGTGCGGCAAGCTTCATGCAGCAAATAACAACTGTTTTGTTGCGGGAATAACGGATCCAGTTTGCAAAGTTTGATTTTACTGTATCGCGGGATTGTTCGAGAATTCGAAAAAAACCGATCAGTTCCCATATACTCAAGGGATCGCGCACCTCATCAAAAAAGCGAAAAGGCTCGTTCTTGCTGAAGCGCATGAAAGCGCTTCGGGCTGCAGAGCGCAGTTCAGATTCTTCACTGAGATTGAATCGGAGAATATCAATATCGGAAATCGCGTAGTCCATTAGCGTCAGTTCATGCAATCCCTGAACATTGCGATACCATGTGCGCGATTTCATTTTTTGCAGCGAATCCAGATTTAGCCCAAGCAGCACATAAATTCGATGAAGAATTAGCGCGTTTGTTCCGGCCACATGCCATCGGAGACGGATTAAAGTATCAATTAAGGTCTGGCGGTTTCTTTTGTCCATAAGCGCCAACTCGTCTAGCACAGCCTGATCGATGGACACATGCGCACTTTCAGTACCCATTTCCTGAATAAACTGCGGCAGTATACGATCTTCTATCAGCTGGTCAAGCTTATCTTGCCGACGCTGTGCTTTTGCCGTTCGGAAACGGAGCACCATGATCACAGCATAAGCGACAAAAGTTCCAACAAAGGATGTTGCCACAATCCCCTGAATTACCGCAATAAAAGTTTGATCTACCGTCATACCTTAGTTTTCAGCAAGGGCTACACGCGTTTGTATATTTCCAAGATCGATTCCGACCGGTAATTTGGACTGATCCTGAATGTAACGCATGGAATTTAGTAAATACCCTTTTACAGCGAGGGATTCAGGCTGATCGACAATTTTAACACCGGCGATATCTCCAAACTCTTCGAGAATACAGTCAATGAGATCGCCATAATGCGCCCCGCCGCCACACAAAAATATCCGGTTTGATTTAGCCAGATTTCTATCATTGACCACATCGCCCAATGCTGGCGAGACAATTTCGGCATAATAGGTCTGTATCGCTTTCTTGCGCAGTCCCTGAAGGTCAATTTTTTTACGGTTGATATAGAGGTAACCGTTTCGAAATGCCTCATCGAGCTGCTGCATGCTCTGAAATGATAGGTCGTACGTCTGTTGCAGCTGTTCGCGGAGGATATTGACCGCATAATGCATACCTGGAGCGCTCCCCATGGCATTTTCCACTACACCCTCATCGGTACTCAGCCCGGTTTCTAGTGTGCCGAAGCCAAAACTAAAAACAAAGAAAGCCCCCTTTTCACAACTTTCCCCCCTACGCAACGCCACCATGCAGCTCACCACCTCCGGCAACACGTCCACCTGCGCAACCTCTATGGGCAAAATACCTGACCCATCCTCACCATAAACAGCGGGATCAGACTGGATGATATGTTTTCCTAAGAGCGTTTGCTCAGCCGTTTGCCGGTATAAGCGATAGGTGCTATTGGGCAAGCCGATGGTGACCATCAGTGGGGTGTCCGCGCTGACACCACTCGTTAAAATCGCTGCTTTAAATAGCAATTGGCATTCCAATGATTCTGGAGATGCATTCAGCGGTCTTCTCGGACTATTCCCTTCATTGAGCGCTAATTTTCCACAGATATACCACTGTTGCCCCATTTGTATTTTCAAGCCTGTCAATAGTGAGTTGGCGGTATTTACCAGCGGGGAATTTGTTGCCTGCATCAGGCTTGAGAATGACTGTATTGTATACATAAAATTTTCGTGTGTACTAATTATTTTACCACCATCGTTTACCTGACATGACCAGCGATTTCTGCGTAGCCGTTACTAAACTGGTTGGTTCAGGTACGATATCCATTGCCAAAATTTCTTCCCTTGCCACATATTCTGCCACAAAAAGCTCATTTATCACATCTTCTTGCGCATGTACTATAGCCTGCCTATCTATCATTTCCTCTACCTCTTCTATCTCATGCACACCTACCAGCTCCTCCACACCTACTAGATCTTGTACGCGGACTATTTCCTGAGGTTGTTCGGAATGTGCTATTTTTCGGTTTTGCAGGAAAGAATTCGACTGCATTTGATGCGGCTTAGCTTCGTTCCACTCGCTCTCAGGTATATTTATGACCTTAGACCCAACTTCGGGAAGTAATTGTCCGGCAACATGCATATCACCTTCCATGATGAGCTTCACCCTATCCAATAATTTTCCCACGACCAACGGTTTTTTAAAACAGTCTTCACGGACAATTTCCAGTCCCTCACGAATATGGAGATAACTCATGTTGGATGTGATAAGCGTCCTTGTACGCGGCGATTCCTTCATCACCTTATTAATAATTTCATACCCGTTTGCATATTGCATATGCATTTCGGTAATGACAATATCATACTGATAGCCCCGTGATTCCAAAAGGGCGAAGGCTTCTTTTCCATTGGCAGCGGAATCCAGCTGAAATGCTTCATTGGAGAAAACATTCGAAATTATTTTTCGCATGAGCAGATCGCTGTCTGCATGCAATACCGAAAACACCCTAAATTGCTTAGGTGGGAGATCATAACTTTGCATACTTTTAATTAAATAGATTAAGTTACTTTAAAATGGCATCACAAATTTAAAAATACAGGCAAAGTGATTACCTGCCCATAAGGGTGGTTTTCACAAAAAAAATTAACTTAAAATAGGAATTTGTCGGTAAGATAGAATCTTCTTAAGAAGATCTCAAAACAGATAGTGTATGCATCGCATATTTAACCCATTTATTGAAACGAGTCGCATGTTTTCTTTAGGTATTGTTTTTCGCTAAAAGAAGTGCTATCAAATTGGTTTATTATATTTCAGCATAAGCTCCGAACGGCTGTTAACCTGTAATTTTCCGTAGATATTCCTAATGTGAAATTTCACGGTATCGACACTAATAAATGCGGTTTCAGCAACTTTTTTATAGGTATACCCCTGTTGCAAAAGGGAAACAATTTCAATCTCGCGGGGGGTAAGCTGTTCGCGATGCCTATAATCGACTTTATGATCGAGTGCAGGGTTAAAGTGAGATATGACCAGACGAGCTACCTGAGGACTCATCACCGAACCTCCCTTCATGACCTCCAAGAGCAACTGCTCCATCTCCGGTAACGGTGTACTTTTAAGCAGATAACCGGCGGCACCCGCGCAAAGTGCCTGAAATATATGTTCTTTATCATCAAAAACCGTAAACATAACAACCTGAATATGGGGGAATTTACGTTTGATAAACCAAGTTATTTCAATGCCATTTTTATTTGGCAGTCCAATATCGCAGAGTAATAGATCTAAACATTCAGGGCTCCAGGTAGCGTCCAGCAGCTCATCAAGTTCACGTGCGGCAATGACCAGATCAAACCGAGCGTTATCATCGAAGTAAGACTTTAATGATTCGAGAACAGGCATACGGTCTTCTATAATTGCAAGTCTAAATTTTGTGTTTGGCATAAAAAATATAAGATAAGTGTGTGTTATTCTAAGTTGTATATTTTCGATTTTTTATTTCCATCCAGCATAAACCACAGGCTAAACAAAAGAAAGCAAAAGCTTACCCAGACCAGCTTATCCAGACTTTTAAGAATATAGGCCTCCTGACTGCTGTTAAGGATAATGGCTAACACGATACTACATTGCAACAGAAGATAGGTACTGTAAACACTGTTGAAAATCAGCACTTCCCTTTTCGTGACTTTCGCATCTCCATCTGCATTATAGTATATGCGCCATTGCCCAATGACATAAGCAATGGCGAGTCCAAACCGCAGCATATAATGCAATTGCTGATCCACAAAACCATAATGGTGCTTAAACCCTAGCGGGATGTCTTCCACCAGCATCCTAAGCAGTTTTTTCTGTTCCTCTACAGGGGCTATCGCATACGGAATGACATCAATCAATCCAAAGCAAAAGGGTAATAAATGTAGTAGCCAATATTTTGGAAGTGTCACATTGGGATTAAATTTGAGCCATACATAATAATAAAAACAGGGGCCCACCAGATAATAAAAAGGTATTCCTTTGTTATAAATACGTGGATAATATTGAATTTCTCCCGTGTAGATCATGCAATAGATCAGGACATGCCAGATCAAGGCCATCACCCCCAGACTGATCAGTAGCTGCCCTATATCTTTGTATTTTAAAAAACGATAAAAACGGAATAAAAGACCTGATGTGCAAAAAACTCCCCCCAGCATAGCGAAGCTTAAACTTATCCAAAATTGGGGGTTATGCTGCATCATATCAATTAAAAAAGTCAAGAAAAAGCTTATTCACTTTAAACTTCGTTACCAATTGAATGCAATAACGGTCTTCGGATCTTGTTGCTTCGAATTTAGCCCCAATAGCCTCTGCCCTGCGTTTCATATTTATTGTACCCTGACCGCGACGTCTTGGATAGGTTGGATGTAAAGCCGCTCCTTCAATTTGCTTTAAGGAATTTGACAGCCTTAAAATAAGCCGATGATGATCTATTTTTAAAAATATATCAACTTTCGCATTTGGGCTGTGTTTACAGATATTATGCAATGCTTCTTTAAAAATGAGGTATACATTCTGACGTACATATTGAGGCAGCTGGGCAGCGCTATGTAGATTTATATCAAATTTGACATCGACATCCTGCATCGGCAGGATCTGCGAAACCAAAAATCTCATCCGGTCTTCTAAGCTTCCCTGGCTATTATTGCGCGAGTCAATTGCCCAGATAACATCATCCATCGTTTGTACCGCCTCTCGGCTATAGGCTGCAATTTTTTCTAGCGACTGATGCCGACCTGCAGCCTGCTGACCGATAGCCATAAGGTCAGTGTGCATAGCAATTCCCGTAAGCAGACCACCAACTTCGTCATGCAGATCGCGCGCGAGTTCCAGCCGGAGCTTTTTATCCCGCTTGAGCTGTGAAGATCGCATAATAGCGATAATATAAAGAATAATGCCAAGTCCTAGCGTAACCAGCACATAAAAAAGCTGTGTCTCATAAAATTTGGGCTTTTTATAAAACAGCCACCGCTTGGTTTTCATACTTAGACCATTGTCGCTTATTGTCTTCACTTCAAGCTCGTACTCGCCTGTTTTCAGATCTGAGAGGCTTATTTCTCCCGATGCTGGCACTTCCTGAAATGATTTTATGAGGGGCCGGAGACGATAGTAGATTTTGTAATTTTGCTTATAGGCATCTATTTTTGCTATTCTAAGATTTGCAAATTCAATTTTTTTGTCGAAAATTAGCGTATCTTGACCATCCTTTGGTGTGAAGGAAGTTATGATATTCCCGGAGCCCTCGCCCATAGAAATTGTGGCCAATACCGGCGGCGGCACCGTTTCCTGCATCAGATTATACAAAAACTGCTGCGGCTGGATGGCAATACAGCCGAGTACACCACCGATAAGCAATTGCCCTTGAAGCTTATCTTCGAGTACAGAAGCCTGATTAAATTCTTCAAATGGCAGCCCATGCATCGCATAAGCGTTATAAAAATTTTTACCGTCCCAGACCGACAGTCCCCGGAATGTTCCCAAAAACAGCAGATTATCTACCCACGCCATATTAAAAACCACGTTATGCGCTAACCCGCTATTCGTGTTATAAGTGTCAACATGTCCTGTACTGGCGTCGATGGCTATCAGCCCCTTTCCTTTTGTTGCCAGAAAAACCTTATTATGCCGAAATGAATGGCTGTACACTTGAAGTTTCTCGCTCTGTTGAGGATAAATTTTCCGTAGCTGGCCCGCCAAGTATTCAAAATAGCCATTTTCGGTGGTGTAGGAGACGACCTGTTGTCGTACTTGAATGGAATTGACTCGTTCGCCCATCCCAACGAGCCTTCCCATATTATCCCTTAATGGACTAACTAATCCCGTATCGCGATTATAGAGCCACAGTCCACAGGACGTGCCAATCAGATAAGTGTTTTTACGATAGTGACAGAGGCTGTACACCATGGTGGACAAATCCTCTAATGTTCCCTTAGCCTTTTTATAAGATAAAGATCTAAATTTTCCATTGACCAATAAACCCAAAAAATTACCCTCCAACCCGACAAGCGCAGTATCTTTGTCAATTGGCAGAAAAGCATAATAATTATTGAGCGGGGCCGATTCTTTTATGACAAGGTTATTTGACGTAAAATATTTTAACGGGGCATAGCCGCCCACATAGTATTTATTCTGCTGCTTTACGATTGCCCTGGCCGTACCCGTATGCCAGTAATTCAGCTCGAAAGCTCTTCTCACGAGGCTATACAAGCCATTCTCTGTTGCACAGAGCCCCTCGCGTCCATTAAAATCAAGCTGGTTGAGCCTTGATTTGAACAGACTTCTTCGGATATCATGTTTGTCCTGACGTAAGAGCGCCATTTCAAGGTTATTTCTAAATTCAAAATAGCGGCCATCACCGAAAAGGAAAATGATCTTTTCCGCTTCCGCAAAGGACCAATGCGCCCAATCGCGCATATCGCCTGTATGGAGACCCTGCAGATGTAATTGGTGAAATTCCCTTCCGTCAAAGGTCATGTAACCTAAGCCGTAATTTCGGAGCAGCAGACCATTTTCCAACAAAAATAAATCATCTAACTCCTGATAAACCCTTTTCGGCATCTGAACCTGCTGCGTTTTCCCCGATTTTAAATCTACAAAAAAGAGTAAGCTATTGTAAGCAAACCAAAGCCTGCTTTCATCCGCAACAAGACTTTTACCTAACGGACGCCGCATTTCGGATAAAGTGGGCTGAAACTCCATCAGCTTTTTCTTCCGAAAACCGCTGATCTGCCATAGCATACCCGATCTGGTTGCCACAAAAAGATTTTTTCCTTGATTAAATAGTGCAATGACATCCTCGCCGGAGAGCCCTTTTGAAAACGTATCTTTTTCAATAAATCGCCATACCTGGGTATCAAAGATGAATAGCCCATTTCTTGTCTCCAACCATAGCCGCCCCAAATCATCGGTGGTCAGTTTATTCACTTCCGTAAACCCCAAAGGTTCTGTATAAAGCTCATTAAATGCTTTTATTGCAACGCCATCATACCGGTAAAGAAGGCTTCCAGCAACAAACCAGATAAACCCTTGCTTATCGCGGGCCGCGGATTCTATATTACGGTGAAAGGGATCGATTCCCGAAAGAATTTCGATTTCAAAATAGCCTGAAGCCATTACCCTGTTAAAAACAGGCATAGCAAAACAGGTGCTTAATAGCAATAGAATTTTTAGCGCTTTTTCAAACACAATCGACTAAGTTCAATAATATGGACAGATCAAATATAGCTATTTGAAAATAATTATATATTAATAATCGATATAAAATTTTCCTCCAAAGAGATTTTGAAACCCGGAGAAATAACAGCTTTAAGTTAAATACTGTTCGCAGCAGGCAACAATTTGCTATCAGAAAAACCTGCTCCACTAAAACTGATAAATAATGCGCAAAAAGGAGTTTAGCCCATTTTCCGCCCCCCCTATCGGTAAGCCGACTGCCATACCGATGGCCAACTTATTGCTGATGTCAAGTTTGATTTGTGGATGCAAAACTGAATGTATGCCTTCAGATGAAATTTCATGGTTGATCTCAACACCGAAAAAATGATCAGTATTCGGCACAGGGGTTCAGCATGATGTACCTTATCCGGTAAGTTTCTAGTCTCCTGAGCGAAGATAGCACAAGAACAGACCAGGTTACAGGACAGCAGAAAAAATTCACAACATACCATCATTTTATTTTTGTTTCCATAAGGCAAAACTGTACCTGAAATATGGAAAGAAATGGGAATTTATACACGATAATTCACATTTTTCACACGCCAGTATTCATTTTATTGAACTAGTTTTGAAGATCAGTTTCTTAAACAGACCTCATTAGATCCTCGTGTACCTATTTGAAACTTATTGATTAAATATTGTTGTAATATGCGCGCACGGTAAAATTGCACCAAAGAAAAGATTAAGTATGGGAAAAATATCAGATCAGCAATTAGCAGAATTAATTTCAAGAAGAATACTGGAAATCATTGATTTAACAGGATTAACGATCGAGAGTCTAGCGGGTTTTGTAGGAGTTTCCGTATCAACTGTCCGAAGTATTTATCGCAAAACCGCTTCCATATCTGTAGATAGCCTATCTAAGATCTGTGTGCCCTTTGCTATTGAGCTAGCTGATTTCTTTCATCCAACTTCATCATTAAAAATCGATGAAGCGCAACTCCCACATTTAACAGACTTCAAAAAACATTTTTTCGGAAACCAGGAATTGAGGAGTCCGACATTTCCGATCGATGATAAGATTAGCCAAAGTGAATATCATCGCCAGCAACGCGAACTCATTGCCTATATTGTTTATCGGTCGGATTACTTCGATACCCCAAAGACAATTGAATCAATGGTAACCGATTTCAGTAACGATTACCAGACGAAGTTCACTCCCGAGCGACTATACGCTTTGCTATTAAAATATCTGGGAAGAGGAATACTGGAAAAAAAAATATTACCGAGAACATCGCGCCGGATGCCAGCCAGTAAGCGTCCTTATCTGTACTTTAAAAAAGAATCTGTGACAGCATAAACGAAGTTTCCGAGATTAAATCTGACGATAGGCGAGCGGATTGCTACCTGTTTGCTTTTTAAAAAAATTGCGAAAATTAGATTCATCCGAGAAGCCCAGCTCATAGGAAATCTGGGAAATGGAAAGATCAGTATGCTGAATATAGCGCAAAGCCTGCTGGGCCACGATATTAGATATCACACATTTTGCCGATTTGCCGGTGACAGCGAAACACAGTTCGGTCAACTTTCGTGGAGAAATGTTCATACGGTCCGCATAATATTGCACACTCGTATGTTCGCGGTAGTGTTTATGCAATAAGACTGTAAACCTATTGAATAACTGAACGGCAGCGGTATCTGCTGATCCACACGATATCTCTTGCGATAGCATAGTTTGATACCCTTCTAATAATAGGGATTCAAAGCAGTGATGCGCAATCATCATATCGATCGCAAGGTATTCAGCGCAGCCTGTCAAACGCTCTACGATTAGCTTCTTGAAAATCAGATCCGTTCTACAGTCCCGCATAGAAAGGAAGGGGTTACTTCCGAAAAACAATGCCGAATTGAGTATTTCGGTATCAGCTTTTGATCTTTCGTAAAAATCAGCTGTAAACCACAATAAAAATCCATCAGCAGTAATAGGCTCGGCCACCCCAATTTCATAATGTGGTCCAATAAATAGGAGTTCATTAGCAGCAAAATCATATACCGTCGGACCAATTTTTATGCGTAGAGGAGAGCCGGTTCGAATGATGGAGAAAACCGAGTTATTGTGTAGCCCTTTACCCAGCTGACCATCATACTCTGCTAATTTTAACGCACCGAATTGCGCCTTTTCTTTTCCTATAGTTGATTTACAAAATTCCATTTCTTAAATAATTTCTTTTCAAAATCAATGATATCCAGATTTTCACAGAGCCTTGTGTAGTGATAGATAGATACCAACATCTTTCGGGGAGATTGTTTTGAGAAAACGAGCTTAACACCGCTATCAAGAAACTTCTTTTTTTCATCTGCACTTTCGCTGGCCGAATAACCAAATAATCGAATCATGGGATAGCGCCGTCTTAGTACCCTGGCTGTTTCCATGCCGTCCATTTCCGGCATATGCAAATCCAGAATGCAAACATCCGGTTGTTCCATATTGGTTTCAAGCAGATGCAAAAGCTCTTTTCCATTGTGACAGGAATACAGCATCTCATAGTCCCCCATTTCCCTGGCCAAATGCTCAATTATTTTCAGGTGCAATACATTATCATCCGCAAATGCAAGTTTTAATTTCTTGTCCATTGAGGTAATTGTTAAATTATAAATGTAATAGCTTGGATTTTTTGGACTGGTTATCGTTAGCTTTATTGCTGGAATAAGTGTTCATGAAGTTGTTAAAGCATTTCTCCAGTACAATTAGAAGCATTTCAATTTTTGGCGCGACATATTTCTGTTTCCTGTTCATATTTCGGTCTATTATATTTTTTCAACAAGCTCGTACTAGCTATTTTAATTGTAAATTATTAGTCTAATTCAGACTAGAAAAAAAACATTACAATCTGATTACAAATAAGTTATGTGTAAAAGTTTTTGATTTCCAACTTCTATTTTGTACAAATAAAAACATTTATTCATCGAACGGTTATTTTAAAGGTATATCTTGTAAGTAATTAAAAAAAAATAGTTATATTTGAATAGGTAGGATTGTAGTCTGAATTAGACTAATCTATATAATCTAGTATCTTTATGCTCAGACAATAGCAAAAAGTTTACCTCATGATTTTTAATTTTACCTTATTGAATCCTGCTTCAATATCTTTCATCTACCTTGCATTTGTTGACGATCAGCAACAGCAGCTTCTTATTAAAACTCCTTTAAAAATTGTCCCTGCACAATGGGACCAGGAAAAGCAGCGTCCTTGTAATATTTATCTGAAAAATTTCAAAAAGCTAAATGCTAAATTGGATGCGCTTAAGATTTCAATGGGAACATATCTCCATGAATTGAAATCGAATAAAAAAGAATTTTCATTAAGGGCAGTCAACCGCTTAGTCAAAAAATGCTGTACAGAGTCAACCCCCTCACTTGCAGCAGGTGGACTGCTACAAAGCATCGACAACTTTATCAAAAGCCGAAGTCACCTCATTACCTCGACTACACACAAACGCTACCTCGTCTTCTTCCGTTTATTAAAACGCTTTGAGGGCTATCAGCAAAAACATCTGATGTTAGATCAGGTAAACGGTATCTTTGTACAGCAATTTATTGCTTATGGTGAAACCGAAAACTACAGTATAAGCACCATTCACCGCACAATACATTTTGTGCGTACTGTACTTAATTTCCTGGAAAAAAGAGGGGTGCGAACTTTTGTTTATGAGTTAGAACTACCCAAGGTCAAAAAAATAAATCGTGCAATCAGTCTAAGTGAAGATGAAATTAGCACGATAAAAAATATAGAAGTGCCAGTCCATCTGAAGGCTGCAAAGGATTGGCTGGTGATCAGTTGTTATACGGGCCAACGCGTGTCGGATTTTATGAATTTCAACCTGGATATGATGGAAATTCTTGACGGAAAGCCCTGTTTATCCTTCACCCAAAAGAAAACACAGAAAAACATTTTACTTCCGCTTCATCCTACAGCATTAATTATTATGTCGAATAATGGACATCACTTTCCACATAAAATGACTGCTCAAAAATATAATGAGCAGATTAAAGAAGTCGCTCGCCTTGCTGGGATAACCGCACTGGTGAAGGTCAGAAAGCGAAAGGGGTTTCGATCTTCAGACCAGCTTATCCCAAAATGTGAGGCCATTACCAGCCATATCGGACGAAGAAGTTTTGCCACAAATTTTTACGGTAAAATTCCTACAGCACTGTTGATGGACGCGACGGGACACAGTACAGAACAGATGTTTCAGCGCTATATCAGCAACGTGGATACCGAACGTACCCGATCACTAGGTACATACCTGGAAAACATGTATCAAAATCGCAGCAGGACAAAAGAAGATCACTTAATCAGTTAGGTTCAACACTTAACTGGGGTAAATCGAGTACTTGCCGATTCAACCGGTATTTACAATTCAGTGGATCGCCAGCTTATTTTTTAAGGCAGAAGAAAGAGCATCTTTGTGAAGCATCAAGGCGGTACTTTTATAGCGTACATATTCTTTCGTGAGGTAGATGAAGCCCTGGAAGGCATTGCCCCTGCCCCAAGAATTCTTGGCTACATAGTATTCCTTTCCGTTTTGATCTTTTACTAAGCCAATAATATGTAACGCATGATCATCTGTTGTTTGCCATGCATCGAATGCGTTTTGGCGCTCCATAGCATCAACTTTGCGTTCAGGTTGTGGCCTGATGAATTGGGTACTCTTTTCTTCCCCTGTCATGTCTGATGCCGACTTTTGGGGAACATACGCGATGCCATAAGGCCAGGAAAAACCAGGTTCCGAAATGTCAATTGTACAAGCTACCGTAAAGCCTTTTATCAAAGCCCGATCAATAACAGCTGTTAGTTCTTCCATTGGTAAGTTATAAAACTGACTGAAAGACCAATTGTCGGGAATCAAAAAAACAAAGGTTTTGTATTGGGGCGCAGTGGTTACAGAAGCGATATGGATATATTGATCTGGATCGATGCCTATCACCTGATCAGCAAAACTTCGTGCTGTATACGATTTACCCTGATAATCAAAATTAACGGGTATTTTGCCCAGGTTGTCGTCCATTAGCACTTCAATATTTTGCTCCCAGCCGCTTTTCAGCTCCCTGTTTTTTACCATACTGGACAGTGCACTGTTCAGTACAGCGCGCAGGCGCTTGAAGTTGCCCGAGCTTTTACCTGCTTTAATTCCCGTATAGGCAGCTCTAGGCATCGCCCCGTGCAGGCGCAGTATCTGCATGACATCGTGAAGCTGCCCACCCTCATTTAATTTTAGACCACCGTGCAGGCGCAGGTAGTTTCTCGCTCGTTCAAGATAAGCCTTCCTGACCGTGTAAAGGGGCGAAATCGCTACAGGGGTTTTACCCATTCTTATCATTTCTGCTTCGAGAAAGGAATTGCCGGAATACGCCCAGCAGGTATTGGAGGCCCCCTGGTTCTTCACGGCTGTACTTTTCAAACGGATCAATTCAGTAAAGACAAACTCCGACTTGAGTAGCATTAATTTTTTCGGATAATAAAATCTATAAAAAATACCTCCCACGGCCAAAATAACCGCCAGGATTGCCACAATGATCCAATTCTTTTTTTTCATGATAATCTACCTCCGCAAATAACTGCCGTAAAGCCAGGCGACAGCTTCTTAATAACCCAATAAAATAATAAACCCAATGCTATCACAATGGCTGGACAGAGAAAATACAAAAATAGCAGTGCAGCATCCGATTGCGGGCGAAACTGGGCAAATAAGAACTTGATGATAAAGACCAGCGGTAAACGGTGGTAAGCAAATATAAAAAAGCTGGCGCCGGCCAAAAAGTAATTGGGACGCCAGCGTCCCTTTTCGATAAAGCAGCCTGCCACTGCAACCGCACTGATCAAGCCTACCAACACATTGGCACAATAGATATAGCTCCAACAGCCTTCGCCCAAACTATAAAATGCCGATACGAGCAGCAGCATATAACATGGAATTGGCCAGGGCAAGAAAGATTGCATGATGAGCACAAAATTCTTTTTATGCAAACTGAAGTAAGCCCCTGCCGAAAAGAAAAAGAAAGCAACCGTACTCCATCCGGGCAGATAAAAATAAGGATTGCAGACCCAGATAACCCCTATTACCAACACCGGGAATAGATGTAACTTTTTAATTAAAATATAAACGATGGGCGACATGACTACAAGCACCATGAGATCGCGAATAAACCAAAAAGGTGAATTGACGGGTAAATTTTTTGTAGCCTGGCTATGGATATGTGAAGTGTCCCAAAAAGACCAAAGCCAATCTGATATACTGTACTGAACAATTGGCTTATTGGCACCCGACAAAAGCCCACCGAAAAAAGTCTGTGCCAGAAAGAAAAAAAACAGTACCGCCAGGTTCCAAAAAATATAAGGAATTAATAAGCTGTGCAGCCTGCTCTTTAATTTTTTGAAATAGACCTCAAATGTGAAGGACTCCGTACGATAAAAAAAAAGAAAACCTGAAATAAAAAAGAAAAGCGGCACACAGATTTCAAACACAAGCTTCGAAAAAAGAAAAAAGACATGTGCGAAAACAGGAAAATGGGTCATGTTAACCTGTTTTGAACCTTGAATGACGATATTCGAAAAATCGGTATGAATAAATACGACCCCTATGATCAGGGGGAAGCGGAGAAAATCGATAGTTTTCGACAAGAGCATTGCCGAAGTTAACGAAGAAGAGTGATCTCTTTCCATGGGTTGGAGTTGGGTATCTTGCTTAGTGTCGTTAATTTAAGCATTTTAAACAAATTTCCTTCCTTTTTTCATTAAAAAGAAAGACAATCCGGAATTTAACTTCCTTATTCCCCTTCCCGAAGTCGATTCTCACTTTCTTCCTCTTTTCCTTCAGCGATCATCTCGTTGACATCGGCCATATCTCCGGCCTCCAAATGCTCGATATCCTCTGCCTGTTCTTCGGAATAGCGGTCGATAAAGAATGTACAGCCCATCGGAAAATGATCGGACCCAACCGATGGATAGATAAACAGCTTATCGATAAATACCGTGGGGCTATGAAACAATAGATCCAGAGGTACTCTGAAAAACCAATAATTGGCATGAAAGGTAGAAAGAATGCCCCGACCGATACGTGCATCGATCAACTTACTCGTCTTCTTGAACAAGAGGGAAGATTTAGCCCAGGCCACATTATTAAAATCACCCGTGACAACCACGGGCATTTTATAATCGCGCACCCGTTTGGCCACACTGAGCAGGTCACCATCTCTTTCCTTGGAATTTTCTTCTTCGGTCGGACTTGGTGGCGGCGGATGAACGGCAAAAAAGATAAAACGATGTCCATCGGCGGTTTCCAGTTCCGCTTCAATACTCGGAATATCATCCGCTACAAAATAATGCACCTGACATTTATTGATCTTCAGGTTAGTATAAAAATGCATGCCGTAGGTATTGTCCAAGGTCACCTTCTCAAAATTGGGATAATCCTTTTCCAGAACACGTAAGGCTTTTTCCCAAGCGGCATCACTTTCCATGGTCAAAAAGATATGTGGCTGTTCTTTTTGAATCAGCTCAATAAAGCGATGATACGCTGTATTGAATTGCAGCACATTACAAGAGATTACCTTGATGCTATCGGATGCATCCTTGCCCTTTTCATATTTTTCCCGCCGCCAAAATTTGGTGTAGCGTATCAATATATAGACATGGTATGCAATCAGCGCCGACTGTACCACCTGCAACCACCATATCCAGGAATTTTCTCCCACAAGATAAAAACCCAATGCCAATGCTGGCACCTGAAATACCAGTAGCTGCAACTTGACAAATTCAGCGACCCGAAAAATCCAATGCTGGCTTTGGATGAAAGGTAATATACTCAGTAGAATTAATATTCCCGAGAATACAACGTAGAAAATCAACATATCGCTAAAGCTAACATTTAAACAAACTTAAATAAAATGCACCTATTTTTCAACAGATTATCAGTTATCAAAAGCTACTTAGCTATTATAGCCCTTTTGCATATCCTCTTGATAATCCACCCGTGTTCTTGCTAATGCATTCGGGAAATTCGTGTGGATATACGCAATCATCTGTTCGCGGATGTAACAGCGTAGGTCAAAGGCCTGTCCCGAATTGCGGCAGCTCATCAGGCATCGGATCTCCATGGTACGCTCTTTAAAGTCTGTGACCTGAAGTACATTTACTTTTCCGTCCCAAAGCGGATGACCGGCAAGTAATGTCGTGAGTTTATCGCGCAGTTGCTGCACAGGTACGCTAAAGTCGGTATAAATAAATACAGTCCCCAATATCTCTGATGTCGTGCGCGTCCAATTCTGGAAAGGCTTTTCAATAAAATACGTAATGGGCAATACCAACCTGCGTTTGTCCCAGATATTGACGACAACATAAGTCAGATTGATTTCCTCCACACGCCCCCATTCCCCTTCGACAACCAATACATCATCCATACGGATGGGCTGCGTAAAAGCGATCTGGAAACCGGCGAGCAGGTTCCCCAGAGATTTCTGTGCCGCAAAACCGATAATTATGCCGCCCACG
Source organism: Sphingobacterium sp. (assembly GCA_031253985.1). GTDB lineage: Bacteria > Bacteroidota > Bacteroidia > Sphingobacteriales > Sphingobacteriaceae > Sphingobacterium. The sequence goes on along the minus strand of JAIRVH010000023.1, from coordinate 100,179 downwards.
CCCACGCCTGTGAGCAGACCCGCACCGATCTTTTGCATGCTATCAAAACTGAGTAGGATGATTGCTAAGGAAATCACAATGATCAGGGTAACCACTACTTTTCGGATAAAGACAATTTGTGTCCTGATCTTCCGTTCCCGCAGGTTATTTTCCTTATTGACATCAAAACGATGGTAGAGATAATCTTCAAAAACCTTGATCCCCTGTATCAGCACAATGGCAAAAAAGCTGACCAGCAAAAGTTCATTGGTTTTACTGACCACGCGGAGCGTCCGTTCGTTAAATTGGGCAAAAGGCAATAAACTATTAAAAACAAGCAATGGGATAAATACACTCAGCACACGGTTAAAACGTCTCACAAAGGAACGAAAAAGGCTGTAAGATTCCTGCTGTATGGCCTGCCGGCGCAAAAGCGGAATAAAAATCAGTTTAATCAGGTAACCGATCAGAAATGAAAAGAGAATTAATGCAATATTCCAGAGCCATGCGGGCCATTTCTGTGAAAGTTGAATTAATGTGTCATTCATCATACTGTTCTTTCTTTGTGTTCAAGATTTGTTTTCTATTTAAAGTATAACTGCTAAAAAGGCCTAACGTTTGTTTTATTTTGAGAAAGATCGACCAAACGCACAAGCCTAATACGTAACGGTTCATTCATCGGCGCCGATTTAAACCGAATTAAATAGCCTTTTGGTATGTTTTTTGATTCTAAAGAGCCAATTACAGACAGGTAACTAACTTTATATAGTATCATACTTAAACATACGATAGAAAAGACATTTACCGTTTATAAAGAAGTTTAAAGATGAGGAATATCTGACTTTCCAAGAAAATTAAACCAAACACTGATAAAAAAAATGAGCAAGAAAAAAGACAATTCTAGATGGCTGAATGTGGCCATATCCTGGGGAGCGAGTATCGTTATCATTGGGGTACTGTTTAAAATCCTCCATATTGGTGGTACAACGGCCAACTATATGATCGGAATCGGTTTAGGCGTAGAAGCCTTCCTTTTCTTTTTAATGGGTTTTAATCCGCCCGCACCGGAACCAGACTGGACCCGCGTGTATCCTGAATTGGACGACAATTTCAATGGCGAGCTTCCACAAAGAGGAAAAGCAGTTGTCGCTCAACCGGCAGGACCATCGGCAACTGCAGCTTTAGACAAAATGTTTACCGATGCCAATATTGAGCCTGCTAGCATTGAAAATTTGGGCCGTGGTCTACGCGATTTCAGTGAGAAGGTATCTGCTATAAACAAGCTCTCTGATGTTTCATTAGCAACAGAGGAGTTTACAAATAAGCTCCGGACAGCGACTTCCAAATTTGATAACCTGAGCCTAGCCTTTGAAAAAGCATCGCAAAATCTGGTCGCCATGTCGAACACTTCGGGCGATACGTCTAACTACCACGAACAGGTAAAAAGTCTGACAACCAATCTAAGCCAGTTAAATGCCATGTATGAACGCGAATTGCGCGATTCGGCATCACATTTACAGTCGATGAACAAGTTTTATGAGAACCTCAGCTTTACCATGCAAAACTTTAATGAATCGCTGGATGATTCCAAAGCATTTAAAGATGAAGTGGGCAAGCTAGCGAAAAACCTCAATGCCTTGAATGCCATTTATGGCAATATGTTGAGCGCGATGAATCAACCGCGTGTGTAATTAATTCTTGTATTACTTAAATCAAAAACAATGGCATTAGGAAGAGAAACTCCAAGGCAAAGGATGATTGGCATCCTGTATCTGGTCTTGCTCGCCTTATTGGCGCTCAATGTACCGGATTCCATCTTGGATGCATTCAAAAATATCAACAACAGTCTCGAAACATCCAAATCGAATGTCAGCACGGCCGTTCAGCAGCTGTTTACCGCATTCGAAAACACCAAACTAAAAGAAGAACCGGCACGCGCTAAGCCAATCTATGACAAGGCTAAAAAAGCACAGGCTATTATCGGCGAGCTCAACCAGTACATCGGGTCGTTAAAAGAAGAATTTGTCAAACAAGGTGGCGGATACGACGAGGAAAAGGGAGATCTGGCCCAGCGTGAAAACGAGGATATTTCCCCAAATCTCATGATCAACGAGAAAAAGGGGACTCTCTTAAAAGACAAGATCAATTCGACACGCACAAAATTGCTGGCCCTGCTCACACCTGAAGAACAAAAGATGGTATCTTTCTCGCTGGAAGCAAAAGATCCGGAGAAAGCTGTCAATGGCAAAAAGTCCTGGGAAGAAATCAATTTTGGCAGTGGTACACCTTTGACCGCAGCCATGACCATTTTGACCAAAATACAAACTGACGCGCAAAACGCGGAGTCTGATGTGGTCAAGCTTATCTTAGGTAAAATGGACCAAGCGGTCGTCAACCTGGACAAATTTGCTGCGGTTGCTGTAGCTCCAACTTCTTACTTGGTACAAGGTCAACCTTACAAAGCGGAAGTATTTCTGACGGCATCCGATTCCAAATCTGAACCAGCCATTTCGGTTAATGGATCATCGCTTCAAGTGGTGGATGGAAAAGGTGTTTATTCCGTTAACACCAGCCGTGAAGGTATCTATACCTGGACTGGGGTTATTAAGGTCAAACAGACAGACGGATCTTATAAAGAATATCGTACCCCTGTACAGACCTACCAAGTCGCCCGTCCTTCGGCGGTGGTATCACCAGACAAGATGAATGTGCTTTATATAGGTGTAAACAATCCTATTTCGGTATCCGCTCCGGGTACACCAACAGATAAAGTCCGTGTTAGCATGAGTGGTGGTAGCATTTCCAGTGCCGGTGGCGGTAAGTATAATGTGAAGGTAAGTTCGCCGGGCACAGCACATATCACTGTTTCGGCTGAGGTAGCACCGGGAAAAACGCAGACCTTGAGTTCGACAGAGTTCCGTGTGAAACGCATTCCGGATCCTATTGCCAAGTTTGCGGGCAAAACAGGTGGATCAATGGCCACCGTAGCACTTAAAGCACAGAATGCATTATTTGCAAAACTGGATAACTTTGACTTTGATGCTACTTTTAAAGTCACCAAGTTTACGATGATCATTGCCAAGCCTCGGGCAGATGCAATTGTATTATCAACTTCCGGTGGCCAATTAAGCTCAAGCATGTCTTCAGCCCTCAATGGTATTGTACCGGGTACACGCGTGATCTTTGACAATATTGTCGCGGTAGGACCTGATGGAACATCCAGACAGCTTAATGCAGTCGCATTAACAGCAAATTAATAAAATCCTATACCCAGATAAGAAAGCCCCTGCAGATAAAAACAGGGGCTTTTTAAATTAATGCCTATTTTCTTATCCTTCTCCAGGCAAGATAGCCCAGGCCTGCCAAAATAACCATCAGTACAGAAAGGACCGAAATCAAGAATAACCAGTCATTCTCCCGCTTCACTATCGAATTAGAAGCATTTGCCTTCTCACTTTTTGCTTTTCGCCACTGTAAATCCTTTTCAGCACGCTTTATGTTGGACTGCTGAGCGAGCATTTTTCCTCCTATTGCACGCAGTCCGCTATCCGGGTGAAACCACAATGGACTATCCGTACTAAAATACCAATAAGAAGATAAACTATCCTGCTGCTTCTGACGAAATACCAGATCCCCACGCTCATATTGGCTATAGCTCTTACTGAATTTCCCTTCCAGTTTTCTCGCATGGAAGATATTACAGCTGGTGATCACTGCAAGTATCGCCAAAAGGAAAAACGTTAAACGCCAGAAGACTGAAATAATGATTTTTTTCATCGTTGCGCCCTCCTCAATCGATCCAGTCGGCGATGGCACGGTATAGTTGCTATGCATGACGAGAAAGGTCTGCGAATACTTCCTCCAACTAAAGACATGCTTGATGATGACGTAGCGGCTGTTGAGAATTTCCAGACCAAACCGGCCATACAAAATGTAATACACCAGCAGTCCAGAGAGCAAATAAAAGCCCGCCATCAACAATACAGTTCCAAATACATGACCCCGATCAAAGGCATATTTAAAAATCAAATAAACTGCATAGAAGATGAAAGCACAATAAAGCACGGTGATCGATGAGGCCCGCAGATTCAATCTGGAATTACCCAGTGTATTTACGATAAAAAAATAAAAGCTATATAAAATCCAGAAACATCCGTGAAATATCCATTTTCTTTTAATGAACTTATTCATATATAATTAAGTAGTGATTTATAATTGTGAGTATAAAAATAATTACACAATCATGTTTAAACAAATATCTGAAAGAATTTTTCAAAAAATAGTTCCAGGAAAGACATAACTCCGATAAGTAAATTTATCCAACAGCAGCTGCTTTCCTTTAATGCTAAATGAGATCACACGGCTAGCTATAGGCCAGGCTGATTCATCCGAGCTTGGTAACATGATCCTGTGCAGGTAAAGCCAAGCCTCCCAGGCCTCAGGAGATTCTAATACGGCTTCCTCAAAATCATCATAAATGATGCGGCTATAATAGTCCGTAAACTGCCTGGCGCTCGGAAACCAGTTTGCAAACCAATGGCTCAATGTACTTATGCCAATGGGCTTATTTTGTTCTGTTATTTTGGCAATTAAAACTGTTATATTTTTCTGAAGCAAAAAAGCCATATGTAGAATCCCACGATTTATCTTAATGTGGCCATTTAGAAAGGGGATTTCGCTTAATTTTTGCGGCGGGAAATCTTTTACGGCATATCCTCCGCCATCGAGGTAGCAGAATATATGATAGCCTAGATCCATCTGACGACGTAATTTAAAGAACAGGTAAGGATCTCCAGCTTCTAAAAATAAAACTTGCTCCTCCCATTGCCCACCGAGCAGCTCTTCATCATATTTTATCTGACCGATCATTACTTCTTTCGTCACGGGAATGCAGAGCTTATAACCGCGCTGAACCAGAAAGGCAGGAACAGCCCGATAGTAACCAAAATGAAAGCTCAGGATAACCTGTGGTCGCTCTGGCGGGGAGAGCCTAAAGCTTTTGTCATCGAACTTGAATTTAGCAGGGTCCATTTCTGCCTGCCGAACCGAGAAATTGATCACTTCCCGGTGCAGATTTTGCTGGATACCAAGCTGATGGATACCCAAAAGATGTTGCACATTGGCTGAGAAAAAGACAAAGTCCCGCCAGTCCTTTTCGGTGTAAGCCTGCTTGGCGGCTTTCCAAATAAATTGCATAAAAAATACGTTAAGGTTAATAGTTGGACTATGCCATGCCTTAAGGATAAGTCACAGCATAGTCTTTATCATTCATTTTCCTTCTCATCCATGCCAAGTATCAGGTCATTGATGATGAGCGGCTGCGGATAGTATAGGCCAAATTGGGCTAATAATGTTGTTATTTCCGCGTTGATTTGCATAACGGTTAAAACCATCGGCTGTTCTCGCAACAGCTTAACGGCTTCAGGCGCTGAAGACTGTGGATCGATCGGCAGTAAAATTTCAACTAATAATTGAGGAGTTAAAGGACATCGCCCTCATCCGCTGCTTGCTTCCCACACATTCCTTTTTGCGTGGGATTTGGGAGGCAAAGGAGGTTTTAGCGGGAGCAAATAGCCTTATAATCGTAGTTTCGTTATTGATTTTCAATCATTAGAGCTTTGTTAGCGCAACTTATAATTCTGACAGTAAACCAGATAAACCAAAAACAAAAGATGACAGCAGATTCGCGTAGCCCCAAGGCTGCACGGAGAAAGAAAACGCTGAAACGAGCAAGCGCCGGTACAACAATGAACTAGTATATTCAGCATTTCTGTCAAATTGAGTGCTGCACCCGTTAAATTACTATTCGTTAACAAAGCGAACAATTGTTTTATAGTTTTTGATATCCCAGCTGTATCTGCTGCACCATTTAAAACTTTAAGGTACGTAGTTTGGCAATTTCGGAAACGTGGGCCAACTACTAGAGAAATAAATTTGGGGCCACACAATAACTTTCAGTTATTATAGCTATCTTTAAAATTATTTTTAGATTAAGAATCACCGTATTTGTTTACTCAAATCGCAAAAAACCATGCCATTTAAAACAATTATACAACCATCGCTTATTGTTTGTTCCCTCGGGATATTTTTTAGTTCTTGCCAAAAGGATGCCTCTTCTGAGCCGAAGGGTCTTATCGATATTGAAACGACAGATACAGCCTGGACTAAACTGAGTATCCCTGGACAGCTTAGAGGAACATCAGCAATTTATGGCAATATTGACGATACGCTGGTCGTGGCCACTACTTACAAAATTTATATTACTACGGATAAAGGGGCTTCATGGCAAATGGTCCGCGATGAAGGGTATGGCATACCAAGCTTCAGTATGTATCAGGGAGAACTGATGGCTTTAAGCAATTTTCAGGACCATTCGACAAGTCCGACTTTATTCTCGTTGGACATGGGTAAAAATTGGAGCGCAAAAGGTAAATATGGCTACGAAGTCTATAATAAAATATGGGTCAATCGTAAAGAAACAAAGATAAGTGAAAATGAATCCTACAAAATCATCCCACAGCCCAATGAAATCATCGACAAAGAATATGGACGCCCGCTAGCCCAGCCCGACAAACTAGCAAAGGTTACTGATAGAGGCGAACAGTTGCTTGATTTTCCTTTCCGTCGACGACTGAATTATATTTACCACGACAAGAAAAACCGACTTTATATTGGCGCCGAAGGAACACGCTTTGAATGGACTGTCAAAGGGAACGAACGCACATATCCGACTTCAACAGATACCGCAATCATTTATATCAGCAAACGCCCTATCAGCGGGCACTAGCAATACAGTCCTAGAATAATCATTCTCGGCTAAACCAAATCGCAAAGATGCTGGATATAACGGCCGGCTCAATATCCATATAAATTCATATCTTGAGATAACTCGTTCGCTTGAAATTATTGGCGTCAATATTAAGTTGAAAATTTGTAGATTTGTCCACTTGCTAGGTGCTTAAACAGCATACTATCTGCCCTTTTGAAAAGTTTACGATGGACACCACTGCAAATAATAAGCTATTGATTGCGCTTTCCGATGGAGACGAACACGCTTTTTTTACTTTATATGACCAGTATAGCCACGCCTTATTTTCCACTATCTTTCGAATGGTTAAAGATAGACAGGTCAGCGAAGAGATCGTGCAAGATGTATTCCTGAAAGTCTGGCAAAAAAGATCCACCATAGATCCAAATCGAGCTTTCAAGTCCTGGATTTTTACCATAGCTAAAAATGATGTTATTTCTTGGTATAGAAAATTAGCAAAAGAAACTGCAATGCAGGAAAATTTATACCAACATTTCGAGCAGCTCTACTTCATTGAAACAGAAAGCGATCTGCATGAAAAACAAGCCGAATTATTAGAAAGAGCACTCAATACCTTAAGCGAGCGTAGAAAAGAAATATTTGTCTTATGTAAATTAGAGCAGAAAAGCTACGAAGAAGTGGCCCGAAAATTGAATATTTCTGTATCCACTGTAAGCAATGCGATGGTCAAATCCAATCAACATATCCGCCAATTTGTACAGGACCATTATGATGAGATTTTGTTAATTCTTGTTACATTCTATTTTTTTTAAAAAAATCAAGATTACGATAGTGTTTTTGCTAATAAGTTGCGTATTAACTTATAGATATGGCAAAAAAAATAGAAAATATTTACAAGAGCTATTTAAATGGAAGTATCCATCGCGTTGATCTCGATAGGTTGCTACACTATTTCGATCAAGCAAGCGACGCGGAGCTGGAAGCTCTTACTTCGCTGGCATCGAATGATTTTGAGGAAGATCAAATCGAACAGTCCTTTGCTTCGCATATCGAAATAATTAAAGGACGGTTGGAAGATAAATTAAATGAATCGAAGAAAAAATCCATTCGTTTAAGACGACAACAACAATGGTGGGCCGCCGCTTCCGTCCTACTTGTTGCTGGATTGGCGACTTGGTTTTATTTAGGACAAGGTTCAAAACCTGCCGATGTCACTGCGCCTTCAGCCCCCACGTTATATGTTAAAGATAAGTCTGGAAAGGAAATCGCCATTTTACCCAAGACTGATTCTGTATGGCAAATAGGAGACATTGCATTTTCCCGTATCGACAGTCAAACTGTAAAAATAATGGGGATAGGGAAAAATCCAAGCTTGCAAACGATCTATACGCCCAATTCGGACTTTAGGCTTGTTTTGGAAGATGGGTCCAAAATTACCATGAATGCCGCATCTACCTTACAGTTTCAGCTTCCTTTTGATGTAGCCAGAAGAGAGGTTTCCTTAGAAGGAGAAGGATACTTTGAGGTTGCTCACGATGCGCAGAGGCCTTTTACTGTAACTGCTGGTACCACAAAAGTTGAAGTGCTGGGAACGGTCTTTAATGTGCGAAATTACGCAAGCGACGGACTTGTTACAACATCCCTGCTCTCCGGACGGATCGCTTTAAGCAAATCGGGCACAGCTGAAAGGATGATACTTCGTCCAGGGGAAACAGCTGTAACCGATCAAAAAGGAATACATATCGAACATTTAGCTCCAAAGCAAGCTGTCGCCTGGACGGTTGGCTACTTTGACTATCGGGACCAGTCGCTCCGTGTAATCTTGTCTGATTTGTCCAGATGGTATGGCGTCGATGTCGATACCATCGCGCTGCCTACGGATCAATCGATCTATATGAAGGTCCGAAAAAATATCCCATTACAGGAAATGCTGCATCTCTTAAATGAAGCAAGCGGCCTGGACTTTCAATTGAACAATAAAAAAATCATATTAAAAACTACGTATAAAAAATAACAATTAAATAGTACATTAACCTTCATCTACCATGTCCTACCTAACCCAAAAGCGACCGGTATTTTTGCGGAAATACTTGAGTTTAGTCGCTGGAATTGCCTTGATGAGCATGATTGACCCCTACGAACTACATGCCCAGCAGGTACAGTTAAATTTTAAAAATGCCGATGTCAAAGAGGTGATTACGAGCATATCGGATCATTATGGCTATGAATTTGTGTTCGACGGCAATCTATTAAAAGCGGCACGCCCCATCAGCGTTAACCTCAAACTATCAAGCGTTGAAGATGCGTTGTCCATTCTATTTAAGGATCAGCCATTCAGTTACCGTTTAGAAAATAAACGGATTATTCTCTATCGTAAACCCCTATCGAACAATAGTCAGCTTGTCCGGGGAAAAGTAATCGACAGCCTGGGCAATACAATTCCCGGTGTCTCGATTCATAATATACAGGACAATAGTCAGACGATGAGTTCCGGAGAGGGCGACTTCGAACTCAACGTGACCAGCCCGGAGATCCAATTGTCATTTAGGCATGTCTCTTTTAATGAAAAAGTCATGCGTTTCAGTCCTGAGCAAGTAACAAGACCGGTCCGTGTGATGTTGAGTGCAAAGGAATCTATGCTCAACGAAATTATGATAACCGGTTATCAACGAATCAGCAAAGAACGTAGTCCCGGAGCCTATTCCATGATCAACAATGATCAATTGAACAAACAGATTAACGTCGATTTAACTTCTGCGCTCGAAGGGCAGGTCGCCGGGTTGACTTATATCAAAAACCCCGCGCGCGTTGCTGCAGACAGTCCCATACTTCGCGGAATCGGCACCTATTCCAGTGATGTGACCACCAATCCACTTATCGTCGTGGATGATTTGCCTACTGGATTCGCATTAAATGATATTAATCCCTATGATGTAGAATCCGTTACCGTCCTGAAGGACGCCACTGCAGCCTCGATTTACGGTGCCCGCGCAGCCAATGGTGTTATCGTAGTGACGACAAAAAAAGGCAAGGGACAAGGTGTTTCCGTTAACTTTAATGTCGATCAATTCATTACGCAAAAACCGGATGTCGCCAAAATGCATTACGCAAGTACATCCGATCTGATAGATTATGAGATCGATGTCTATAAAAAGGAGCTGTCACGTTATGCTAACACCGCATCGCTATTTAATTACTATGGCAAACTGGGCAGTGGCAGTTTAAAATATTATTCACCCCTTTACAATTTATTCCGGAAAGAATCCATCGGTGAAATTAGCACGGAAGAGCGTGACGCAACCATCAATACATGGCGCAGCAACGATTACATCAAGGAGTTCACCGACAATGTCTGGCAAAATGAAACGCGCCAACGGTATAATGCAAGCATTTCACAGAATTCAACCAAGGGTAACACCTTTGTTTCCTTTAATTATGATAAAGGGAAGGGACAGGTGATCAATAATGAAAACGAGAAATTCAACCTGTATTTGAAGTCGGGTTTTAATTTGACCAAATGGTTGTCTGCAACGGTGGGAATGAACAGTGCCTATACCGTAAATAAACAAACGGATGGTATTTACAATAATTTGTTCTTACAGCCGCGCGACGCCCGGATCAAAGATGACAATGGCAACTTAGTTTATACACCGTTTGTTGATCTGGCAAGTTCGGTAGGCCCGGGATCAGCCATTAACGGCGAGACTGCAGAACAGATTGCTGCAAACGGAAATTTAAAAAGTACAGCCTTTAATGTGCTTGAGGCATTAGGCGAAGGAATAGAAAGCAACAAGAGTTTAAGCCTTCGCGCATTTACCTCTCTACGGGCAAATATCTATAAAGGACTCTCTTTTCAAACACAGTTTTCCTATGAATTGGGGCAAGCAGCCCGTGAAAGCTTCTACGACGAAGATAGCTACATGATGCGTGTTGCTTCAAACGCCATGGTCAGTTACAATAATGCGACAGGAATTTATACGAAGAATTTGCCGGATGGAGGCCGTTACTATCAATATGAGGCTAAACGGTATAGCTATACTTTCCGAAATCAATTTAATTATGACAATACTTTCGGGCAATATGGTGAGCATCAGCTGACAGCTTTGGCCGGGTTCGAGATGCGCCAGTCGCATGTACCAAGGCCTATTCAACAATTGCTCGTAGGGTACAATCCTGTAACATTGACCTCGACCACCATTGACTGGGCGACATTGAGTAAATCAGGTATAACGAGTTATATATATGGCGGCAATACCCGATTGGGTGATTTGAATGGCGGGGCACAAAAAGAAACGTTACACCGCTATACCTCCCTTTATGCCAATGCGGGCTATACCTATAATAATAGATTTAACCTGACCGGGAGCATACGCGTGGATCAAGCTGATCTCTTTGGCGTAGATCCGAAGTTTAAATACCGTCCTTTGTGGTCTGTAGGCGCAGGCTGGAATGTCAGTAACGAAGACTTTATGAAAAATAAAGAATGGTTGAATTCCTTCAAACTCCGGGCAACATACGGTATTACCGGGAATGTGGACCAAGAAAGTTCCAGTTATGGTACGGCCACCTGGAAGTCAGATAAACTTTTCCCCTACCTGCAGTATCTGGAGCAAAAATCTTTACCAAATCCTATGCTGCGCTGGGAAAAAACAACAACGACAAACCTAGGTTTAGATTTCTCGATTTTGGACAACCGCCTTTCGGCTACGATCGATGCCTATAATCGGTATAGTTCGGATCTATTGATCAATGCTATTCTCGACCCCACCGTGGGCGCCAGTTCACGCGTGATCAACAATGGCGCATTACGCAATAAAGGGATTGAGTTTAATATCAACGGCGTGTGGCTGAAAAAGAAAGATTTTACAGCGAGTACGCAGCTGGTATTTTCCTTCAACAAGAATAAGGTGGAGAAAGTGAACGGCTTAAATGCTACCGCACAATCTTATGTTGGATCACCAAGTAACTACTTTTTTGAAGGAAGCAGCTACAACTCGATTATGGCTTATCGCTATGCTGGCATGGAGAATGGTTACCCCTATTTCTTAGATCAAAATGGTACATCAAATATCGTTTTCGATGCGAGCGGAACGCCGACAACCATTAGAGATATCACCTCTCCGGATGCACTGGTCAATACGGGGACACTGTTTCCAAAATATACGGGATCTATCAATCAGCGCTTACGCTATAAAGCATTCGATCTTTCGGCCATGTTTGTTTTTTCTGGTGGCCACAAATTGCGTAAAGATGCCATAGACCTGGGTAGCGATGAGCTGACTAACGCGGGTTTGGTCAATCGATGGGCAGCAGGTACCGATAACAATTATCCAAGATTGCTGGTCGATTATCCAGACAACCTGCGTACCTATGCGGGAACCTTATCTACCTTATGGCGCTATAGTGATCAGCAGATTGTTGCAGCAGACTATATTAAGCTACGAAATGTCGCCGTAGGTTATCAATTACCAAAGCAATTAGCACAGAAAGCGGGCATGCAGAACGTCAAATTAACCTTACAGATGAACAATCTATGGACTTGGAGCGCCGCTGGAGACGATATCGATCCAGAAGCCTATTCGCTCAATAGTGGAACACGTAATCTACCCTTGGCAAAAACATTCCTTATGGGACTTTCATTAACATTTTAACCGGAATCTACGATGACTTTGAAAACTTTAGCAGCGGCTTTTGCGACTTTGATGTTCTTTTCCGCCTGCGATAAATACCTTGATATCACACCTAAGGGCTCTCAATTGGTCCGTACGGCACAAGATTATTATGATTTGGTGGCCTATCCAAATAGAGGGTATCCCATCAATAACTTTCAGTATCTGGTCGATGATCAGTACCTGAAAGAATCCAATGTTATTGGTTTGACGCCCAATATCAATACCATCAACTTTCTGTTTCAGGAACAGGAAGATCGGGTAAGCCAACTCTCCGCATCAAGCTTTTACAATCAGTGCTATAAATACATTGCACAGTGGAATATGATTATTTCCTTGGTTGATGAAAGTACAGGGGACAATGAATTAAAGACGCTCGCCAAGGCGGAAGCCAAGATGTTTCGGGCATTTGATTATTTCCATCTGATCAATGTTTATGCAAAAGCTTATGATGCCAGTACAGCAGCACAGGACGGCGGTGTCTGTATCATGGATAAATATGATCTGGAGGCGAAGCCAGCAAAATCAACGGTACAGCAGGTGTATGATTTTATCCAAAAGGATATCGAAGATGCCTTACCCTATTTGCAGGAAAAGCCGACCAATCCTTATCATCCATCCTTGGCCTTTGCATATGCCCTGAAGGCAAAAGTACATCTCTTCAAAAGAGAAATTACAGAAGCGCAAGCCGCTGCCGAAAAAGCCATGCAGCTGAATGGACAGTTAATTGACCTTGTCCAGTATGAAAAGTTAGGCGGGCCCAGCAAAACGCCTATAATTGCTGAAAATAATCCAGAAGTATTAAGTTACATGTATGTCAACGGCTATACAGAGATGAACTTTGGTTACAGCTATATCTTAAGCCCAGAATTGACAAGCATGTTTGATAAGGAAGACAAGCGTTTTAGTCTATTCTATACGACCTCAAATGCCAGTTTTCTGGATATTGGCGCTGGAGCAAGTTACTACAACGTGAAATACACGGCATTTTTCTTCCCCACAGTAGGACTGAAAACACCGGAGATTTATCTGATGTTGGCGGAATGCTATGCCCGTCAGGATCAATTTGCGAAGGCGATTAACATGTTAAATGCCTTGCGTAAAACCCGGATCGAAGGCGACAAAGCAATATTGGCGGTTCCAACGACCCGAAAAGAAGTGATGAACCTAGTAATAAACGAACGGCGTCGGGAATTACCCATTGGATACCATCGCTTTTTCGATTTGAAACGCTTGAATCTCGAACCTGAATATGCCAAAACGCTTGTGCGTGTATTCCCGATCGTCAATAAAACCGTGGAACAAAAAACCTATACGTTGGCACCAAACTCGAGAATGTACATCATTCCGTTTCCATTGGATGCCATGAAGTTAAATCCAAACTTGCGGTTAAATACAGATGAAACTGTCCCCTTTTAATATATGCTATAACATTACACATGAAAAACAAAATTATCTATAGTACCCTTGCCATGCTTTTATCTGGCGGTATGGTTCATGCCCAGCAAAGCGTAAGCAAGACGGATACCGTAAAATCAAAAAATGATCTAAATGAGGCCTACAGCAAGATTTTAAATAAGAAAAAAATTGCCAGATCAGGCGTTTTCAATGTCATAGAGTCTGAGAAAAAATGGTACCTGGAGATCCCTGATAGCTTGTTGAACCGCTATTTCCTCACGGTAACCCGTTTGGTTTCAGCCCCACAGGGATTTCCGATGTACGGAGGAGAAAAGCTGAATGAGCAGACACTCTACTTTGAAAAAGGTCTTGGCGACCGGATACAGCTGCGGGCAGCAATTTATAAACAGGACGCTCCTGAAAACGATGCCATTCGTACAGCGTTAATGCAGTCACAGGAAGATCCGATTGTCGCTATTTTGGATATAAAAGGGCTTCATTCCGAAGGCAACAGTTATTTGGTTGAGGTAACCGATCTTTTTCGGAAGGACAATGCCGCAATTTCTTTTGACAGCAAGATAAAAACCGAAAATAAGCTTTCATCGTTGGCGGACGACAGGTCTTTCATTACGGACATGAAGGTGTTTCCGATCAATCTGGAAGTAAAAACGACAAAAACATATTCATCAACATCGGGTACTCCCGCAGCGAGCTTGACTGGTGCAATGACTTTTACCACCAATACCTCCATGGTTCTGCTACCAAAGGTACCGATGAAAAAAAGGATTTTCGATGAACGAGTAGGTTATTTTGCGAACAAGTACATCCTATTCACGGATAAAGATCAACGGTCCCAAACGCTGAATTTTATACAGCGCTATCGCCTTGAACCCAAAGCGAAAGATGTAAAACGCTATTTAAAGGGTGAGCTGGTAGAGCCTCAAAAGCAGATTGTCTACTATATCGATCCAGCAACGCCAAAGAAATGGCGTCCCTATTTGATTGCGGGCATCAATGACTGGAATAAGGCATTTGAACAAGCTGGATTTAAAAATGCCATTGTGGGCAAGGAATGGCCCGAGCAGGATACAACGATGAGCCTGGAGGATGCCCGGTTCTCCGTGATCCGTTATTTCGCGTCTGAAAAAGCGAATGCCTATGGCCCCCGTATTTCAGACCCCAGAAGTGGCGAGATTATCGAAGCACATGTGGGCTGGTATCATAATGTGATGAAACTCGTTCAGCAATGGTTTATGGTGCAAGTGGGACCGCTAAACAAGGCTGCACAAAAAATGCAATTGGATGACGAGGTGATGGGACAATTAATACGGTTTGTTTCGTCGCACGAAGTGGGACATAGCCTGGGTCTTCGTCACAATATGGGAGCAAGTAGCCAAACACCGGTGGAGAAATTGCGCGACAAACAATGGGTCGAAAAAAATGGCCATACGGTATCCATTATGGACTATGCACGTTTCAATTATGTAGCGCAGCCCGAAGACCAAGTGGGGCTAGCGGGAATATATCCGCGCATTGGCAGCTACGATAAATGGGCCATTCAATGGGGCTATCAGTATCTTCCACAATTTTCAAATGACGAAGACGAACGAGTTTATCTATCGAAACAAGTGACGGACAGCCTGACGGCGAACCCCAAGTTGTGGTTTGGCGGAGAAGGAAACGAAGAGGATCCACGCAGTCAGAAGGAAGATCTCGGTGATGACTCGATGTTGGCCAGTAGCTATGGTATCAAAAATCTGAAAAGAGTCGTTTCCAATTTGATAGCATGGACTGCCGAAACTGGCGATGATTACAGTAATCTAAAGGATATGCATAAAGCGGTGCGCGCACAGTTCGACCGTTATCTTTACCATGTCTTGAAAAACATCGGCAGTCAGGAGATCACAAAAAAGGTACGGGGTCAACAAGGCACTGTCTATGCGGCTATTCCGAGGGAAAAGGTCAAAGCTGCGATGCAGTATGTAAATGATCATGTATTGACGCCGCCCTTATGGTTGTATCCGAAGAACATTCAGGAGCTGATCGGAAAAGATGCAAATAAGGAAGTCACCGATCAACAGGAACAGATGCTAAATATGTTGATGAGCCCGGGAATGCTCTATAATGTCTATATGAAATCCCTGACGAATGAAAATCCCTACAGACTTGATGAATATCTAAACGATATCGGGGGAACGATATGGACCCTGCCAGGTGGTGACCCTCGCGTGAATGTTTTCAAACGTGGACAACAACGCTTTTTTCTGGAAAAGGTAAATCAGATCATCAATCCCAAAATTGCACAAGGATCGGATATCACTTCACAGGCACAGCGTAGCGATGTACAGCTCTATGTCAGAAATTACCTGCGTGCTTTAGTTCCGGCAATCAATCAACTGTCCACAAAACAGGTAGACTCCCTAAACAAACAGCATTTAGATCTTATGCTGCTCGAAATTAAACGTATTCAAAATCAAATAAACAAAGACTAAAAAGATGAAACCGAGATTACTCGGCGCTCATCAGCCATTAAAAGGAAAATAAAACGATGAAAAATAACTTAAAAGGAATTTATACAGTATGCTTAATCTGTTTCATGATGATTTCCTGTCAGTCAAGCCATGGGCAGGATGTTGCCCAACAACAACGCGACCGGTTGTTTAAAACCTATATGGAAGTAAAAAAAGACATCATGGACGAAAACTTTGTCGGCAGTAAGGAACATGTGGTTCAGTTCGAAAAGGAAGTTCAGCATTTCCGGTTAAAGGGTCTACAGCTCGATGACATGATGCGCCTAAAGAAAGTGAGCCAGACCATGAAGACCCATGCTGCCAGCTTAAAATCTGCACAGGATATGAAGGCGATGAAGCTATCCTTTTCTGCTCTCACACAATCCCTATTTACCATTATGGAAACGATGAAATGTACAGATGAAGCCGTTTACCTACAATATTGTCCGATGGAAAAAGGTTATTGGTTAAGTTACGACAAGGCGATTGAAAATCCTTACGCAGCGTCGATGCGCCATTGTGGACAATTGGTGAAGGGAATGGCTAAAGCTGATTACCCCGAGCCAGTGGCCTGTCATTAAAGCGTGTACGCGATATAGAAATTCAAAAAAGAATTCGGGATTACTAAAATTGTCCGTGGTCATCTTCGTAAGGTGAGCGGTCATTAACGGTCAGATAGTTTTATAAAAAAGCCAGCCTACTGAGTTATAGTACGCTGGCTTTTTATGTTAATTTTAGCTGCTTTTATTCACCAATAGGTCAAACAAACAGCACGATATGGCAAAGCTTTTAGTCATCGAGTTTCTGCGATTCGGAACCACGGAAAATTCCAAGAAATAAGATCTGTGATACTCTTAAAAATCGAGATAAATACTTTCATCGACGAGCTTTTTCTCTGGCCATAACCGTTTAGGATAAAATCCTTCCTCAATTAATCGATGAATACTTTGCTGTACTTCTTCCTTGTCTTCCTTATAGGTTACCCCAAACCATTTTGCATCGGTAGGGAGCACGGAAAAATTAGCTATCTCTTTCTTTACCATATAATCAGGTAAATCAGGGATAAAGAACTCTGCTTTTGGGTTCTCATAGTTCTTTTCTACAAAATCAGGAAACAAGCTACGTGCAATCTCAAATATCTTGGGCGTAAATCCCCAGAAATTCATTGACACTCTTGTATTGCTGGGTAAAACGGTTTCTTTTTCGTCCTGCGCGTATACAATATTTTGTTCTTTTCGGTAGATGTTAGTTCTTTCGGTAACACTCTGTAAATGATTTGTCCCATTTACTTCACATACTCCACGCGAGACATAACCAAAGTCAGATAGGGTATTACCGACTTCAAAACCTACCAGTGCCATCTGTTGATCATCGGCGCGCTGCGTTAGAAAATCGGCCATCTTCTGAAAAGCATCATAGCCATAGAAATCGTCCGCATTGATGACACAAAATGGTCTATCCACTTCATTCTCGGCACTCATCACCGCATGACCAGTGCCCCAAGGTTTTCGACGTTCTACAACTCGATCAATACCATACTTTTTTAGATCAAAACCCTGATAGACATAAGCGACTTCGACAGATGCAGGAAGCTTTGCCCCGACATTTGTTTTCATGATTTCTAAGAATTCTTCCCGAATGACAAATACAATTTTTCCGAATCCGGCACGAATGGCGTCATAAACGGAGTAATCTATTATTTTTTCGCCAAATGGCCCAAAGCTTTCTACTTGCTTAGCTGATCCATAACGACTCGCCATACCTGCAGCCAAAATAACTAGAATAGGTTTTTGTGTATCTTCAATGCTGTTCTTCATTTCTATTTTAATGGGATTTTACCTTGCGTGTGCAACCAATAGCAATATTGGTACCAGTTTTACAATTTTCCACATTAATAAATAATGAATTTAATAGGATAGAAACGACAGGTTTAAAGGTAATGAATTGTCGATAACGACTTGACTACTTATTACTCCAAGTAAACAAAGAGACCACATCATTTAATAAAAGTAAATTTTTAAAAATAAACCATGCTCTATCTTAAATCCTTATCTTAGCATAAAATTTATTGACATTAGCAAATCGGATGAACAATCAACTCAAGGATATATTTTTTCAATTATTGCGTATAGGTCTGTGGGGGGAAGGCAAACTCACGCAGATCTCTCCTATTCCTGTGGACGATTGGAATACGATCCGAAAATATGCTGCTAATCATACTGTTGAGGGAATTATTTATGATAGCTTTGCTTTTTTAGAAGAGCATCAGTTGCCACCTCAATCGCTACGCTTGAAATGGGCGGTCCGAATGGATCAGATCGAAAGGCATAATGAGAAAATGAATCAGGTCATCGCAGAGCAATTTGTTTTTTTCAGCAATAAGGGTATCCGTCCCATATTACAAAAGGGTCAGGGGGTAGCGTCCCAATATAGAATTCCAAATCACCGTATAAGCGGCGATATAGATTGGTATTTTGAAGACGATGGTTATGCGAGAGCCCGCAACGAATTGAAATCAAAAGGGATTGCTTTTCAAGACACGGCAGGGTTTAGCCTTGACTACGATCTGCATAATGTCCATATTGAACATCATAAAAAACTTTTTGATATTCGCAGCCCTCTAAAATCCAGACTTTTAAAAAAAATTTCCAGTAAATATCGCAATAGGTATGACACCTTGTTTATTCATAATGCACCAATTAGATTACTAGCGCCCGAAATGCAGTTACTGCAAGTAAATGCACATATTTTGAAGCATTTACTTGGGTTTGGAATCGGATTGCGTCAGTTCTGCGATTCTGCTCGTCTATATTATTCGCTTGTAGACAAAATTGATCCAATAGCTTTAGAAGGAATCTACAGGAAAGCAGGCATATTAAAATGGATTCATCTATTACATAAAATCTTAGTAGATACTCTTGGGTTGCCAAAATCTTATATCCCGTTTCCTTATCCTGAAGAATTGGACGTCAGATGGATGCTCAGAGAAGTCTGGTATTCTGGAAGTTTTGGTTACAATGATGAAAGATTTAAAGGTGGAAAAACGATTTCGACAATATCGGTTCAACCCCATGCTTCAAAACGCTTTTTTTTAAATTTCCTTCGCTATTTTAAATATGCACCCCAAGAAGCACTCTTTTACTATTGGGTTCAAGCATACTCTAAATTTATAGGGAAGGACACCGATTAAATATTAGCAAATTAAAAGAGGGCTCATAAACTTCATTATGAATCCTCCTAAAAAACTATGAGACTATGGAAGAGGCAGCTCCCTTCCTCTAGAGTCCAATTGGACTATTTACGACTTCTCTCCAATGGTTTTCTTATTTTTTAGCTTTCTGCTGAGCATCTGTTTGTGCTTGATTACCTTCTAATTCCTCAGCTTTGACTCCTTTTGGATTACTCCATAATTTCTTCTTATAGGCATCCAACTTCTCTTCCACTTTTTTTCCGTCCAGCTGCTGTCCACCATTTTCAGTTTCCTTTAAATTTTGCAACATACCTTGCGAAGATTCGCGAACGATAGTACTGGCAAATTTATTCTGTACAAAGAAATCATCCATGGTCATATCATAAAGACCCTTATCTGGATCAGAAATATCCACCTGAATTAGGCTATACCTTAGCTGTGGGAAATAGAGCCAGAATGCAGGTGTTGCGCCTACTGATTCTGCCAATTCTGCAGAAGTAGTGATATTCATGAGTGGAGCTACGCCGATAATTCGCGTCTCCAAACGGCTCCGTTGTTTATCGAAGAATATATCCTCTTTAATTCTAAATTTGGTCACGCGCGCAGGGTCAAATTCATTCAGCGCCATTTTGGAATCAATTTGATTTCCTTCGCCATCAAAAATTGGTACAAGCACGCTATCTGCGAAACGCGCCATCCCCTCTTGGGCACTTAGTCGGCCCTTAAAAGAATCATCGTCCGGACTATAGAGCGAAAGTTTCCCCTTTTCAATGGCTTTCATGACCACTTCGATAAGGGAACTGCCTGGGATAGCAAGCACATTATTTTTTTCATCTTTGAGATCAATATCTCGCCATACACGTTTGTAAAAGCGGATATTTTTCTTATTGACTTCAGGGTAAGCAAAAGGTACAGCATCTTCCATATTATTTGCCTGGTAAAATCCATCGGTCAATGGGATTGTGTCCGGAATAATTTCTCCTGATGCTACAGGAGTAGCTGAATTGACATTATTTAAAATATTCTGATTTTTGGGGACAGTATCTATCGTTGTCTTTTGTTGAGCAAACAATGACCCAGCTCCAAAAGTCATCGCCGCTATCAATACTATTTTTGTTTTCATTGTTATCGATTTTTGGGTTTTAAAACAACGGGTTAATACTTACGTGTTTTGCTCTGTACTGTAGGCATTTCAAAAGCCGACATGACACAGCGGAAACCAATATAAGAGTGCGGTTCATAATCTACCGAATAATTACGCGTCTCGCTATTCAATTGTTCTCCATTATCTTTCCAGGATCCGCCGCGTACAACCTTCCGTTTCAGGGCATCACCATCTTTGGCATCGGCATCATAAAGCAATGCAGGATTTAAGTCATTGACAAATACGACTGCAGAAGGACTATAAGCATCAAGCGTCCACTCCGATACATTTCCAGCCATATTGTAGACACCAAAAGCATTTGGCATATATGATTTCACTGGCAATGTGAACGTAGCGCCATCACGGGAATAGGTCCCCTCTCCTTGCTTGAAGTTAACTGCCAGTTTCTTTTTGCCTTCCGTACCATCGATGGTCATTCTAGAGCCAGCAATGGTATCCTGCGGATCCAATTTCCCAGAAGCTGCATATTGCCACTGCGCTTCTGTTGGCAAACTCAAGCTTAGCTGATAACCATTAAGGTAAGAATTTTTTAATACTGTTGCCGCCATTTCGTTTGCCCGCCAGTCCGTAAAAGCGCGTGCTTGTCTCCAAGTGACACCTACCACCGGATAATAATCAAAAGAAGGATGGGTAAAATAATTAGCATCTAAAGATGCAAGCTGTGCATTGGGGAAATCCTTTGTCCAAATATCTTCGACCGGCATGACAGCCACTGTATCTGTAACATATTTCTTCTTTACGTTACCCTTAGACTGTAAATAAGAGAACCGATATTTAATTACTTCGGGATTTAGTGCACGTCTGTTGCCGTGCATTTCAAGCATAGGCGCTAGGCGCTCCTGAATACTCGGATCATTGCTTTTCCAAATTGGGGATATCTTTTTGACCTTAGTCCAATTGATACGCTTTTGACCTACCTGTTCGCCCGCAATCTCCAGGAAGTACTGATCGTCATTTAGATAATCCGTTACAGCAACCGAATCAGCTACCCAGTTTACAAATTCGCGATATTGTTTATTCGTAACTTCGGCTTCATCAATAAAGAAGGCGCTTACACTCACATTTTTCCCTACGTTACCGCTATCTAAAGAACCTTTAAAAAGAATAGTGCCGGAGGGAATATAAACCATACCTGGAGGCGCTGGGAGTTTCCCACTTTTAAAAGCATTTACTTTAGGAGCCTTATATATTGCAGAATTTGATTTACAGGCAGAGAAACTAATTAAGATTGCTAGGGCTAAACATCCAAATATTGGACTTGTAAATTGTCTGCATATTTTATTTTCCATTTCTTTTATTTTGTATTTGAAACATTCAGCTATCTATTTCCTGTTGAAAAGCGCATACTTTAGGCCGAGGGAAACAAATCCATATTGATCATTATTTCTGTTGATAATTCCATCTAAGTTATCATTTGTAGTCAATGTATGTTGGTAATTCACATTGATTGCCCATTGTGGTCCATATAAGGTTCGACCAAAGGGAATATCTACACCAACAATCAGAGGGATTACAAAATGAATTTCACCTAAATCTTCCGCGAGTTCTCCACCTTGATTTACAATTGCATCTACATATTTAGGATCTAAATTTCTCACAATACGATTTTTCACCAATCCTGCTCCAGCGCCAACGTAAATATTCGAAAGAATCCTTGAAAATGTATTTGCTCCCAATGCGTAATAGCTATAATTGTTGGAATGATCCAAAAATTGTCCTAAACGAACCTTTCCATTTAGGTTTCCAGCGAAATAACGGTTCTTAAATTCACTCTCGTAGCCATTTCCGCTTAGGGTACCCTTTTCACCGTGTAAACCTACGGATATATAGGGTGTAATTAAATAATCCAGCTCTCCATAGAATGCAAACTTCGATTCGACATTCCCCAAGTCTGTTAGGTTGAATGCAACACCACCACCAGCCCCTACACTAACAGGTCGTGAAAACTGCGCGTAAACAGATGCGATTCCAAAGAAAAACAATCCAATAAATGTGCTTAATAGTTTTTTTCTCATACTGATTGATTAGCAATACCAAAAGTTTATAGTCAAAACGTTTAGTATTAGATATTATTATAAAATTAAAACCCAAGTCGACTACTTCGACTTGGGTTCAAACAACAATAAGGCCAAAATCCCTAAATTGCAGTATTATTTTATATTTAAACGATCCTTCAGATCCTGCCACACTTTAGCAAATCCTGTTTTCGTTTTCCCTTTATCGCCATAACCATAGCCATAACCATAGCCGTATCCATAGCCCCTTGCGAAGTCAACATCATTTACTACTGCAGCTAAATTCTTTAATTTACCATCAACATAGAGCTCTCTAGGCACTTGAAGTAATCGTTTATCCAGATAATTGACACGTGAAACATATAATGTCAAATCTGCATTATGGGCGATCAACAACGTATCTGTTACCAGACTTACTGGCGCGGTATCAACCAAAATATAGTCATAATGATCACGCGCATATTTAATTACATCATCAAAATGTCCGTTCATTAATAACTCTGCAGGGTTCGGTGCGATATAACCAGAATAAACAACATCAAAATCATAATTCCCTGGCTTCTTAATAATGATATTGTCTACATCCATATCTGGATTGATTAAAAACTGTGTTATGCCAACATTGGTATGTTGCAAATGAGACAACCCCAAATAATCTAATACCTTGGGACTACGAATATCAGCACCAATCAATAAGACCTTCTTACCAGACATTGACAAAATCTGAGCTAAATTCGTTGTGACGAAAG
The DNA here is from genome assembly GCA_031253985.1 of Sphingobacterium sp. GTDB lineage: Bacteria > Bacteroidota > Bacteroidia > Sphingobacteriales > Sphingobacteriaceae > Sphingobacterium. The sequence continues at coordinate 76,735 of JAIRVH010000023.1, read as the reverse complement.
ATTTCCCCTCACCAGAAATCGTTGAAGTAACAAAAACTACTTTTGATTCATTCTTTTTATCAGCGCCAAACATAAAGTTCATATTCGTGCGAAGAATCCGAAAGGCCTCAGCAAGAGACGATCTATCATTTAAGTGAACGATCGTATCCTCAGCTGTCGGAATCTCTCCAAGAACTGGAATCTTAACAAGATCTTCAATATCCTTCCGAGAATGGATCTTATTATCTAATAAAAACTTAATATACAATATTATCAAAGGAATAATAAAGCCAAGAACAAGTGCTCCAAGAAGTATCACACTTCTCTTGGGTGAAACAGGAATTCCATTTCCATATGCTGCATCTATGATTTTTAAATTATCTGGTGTAGCGGCGGCCCTCACTTCACTCTCTTCTCTTTTTTGCAATAATAATAAGTAGAGCGATTCAACAATCTGTTGTTGACGTGAAATTTTCTTGAAACCCTGTTCTTGACTAGGAATGGAACTAATTCGCCCTCTAATTTCATTCGATTTTTGTTGAATACTATTTAATGCTAATTGAGTTACCTTTTGATAATTCCTTAAGGATTGACGAATATTCTTATCACTTTCTGATATCCTTTCATTTAAAGCAACAACAGTGGGATTTTGATCTGAAGCGGACTCCAATAGATCATCACGTTCCAAAACCAACTGATTATAGGCTCCTATTGCGGTACCTATCGATGCATCTTGTAAACCGATATTGGAAGGGATCAGTTTTCCTATTGCCTGATTTTTAAGGTATTCAGTCATGTGATCAATCAACTGTAACTGAGTACGGTATTCTAGTACCTTCTTGTCATTATCAGAAGCGGTATTCAAGAATACACCTGCTTCAGTTGCCATATCCACCATTGAATTAGCCGATTTAAAAGCTGCGGCTTCTTCATCAGCTCCTGAAAGATCCTTTGAAATCAACATTAAGCGTTTATTGATAAAATCAGAAGTCGCCCGCGTCATCCGCAATTTATCATTGGTCAAATCTGCATTATAGACGTCAATTAAGGTATTCAAAATAATACGAGCCTTCTTACTCAAGGCCGAAACCATAGAGAAGCTAACAATGTATGATTGCGATTCTTTATTTGGAGAAATACTTATTGCACCAAGATTAGCATCAATAGCCCAATCTTTCGGAACTACCGATATCACATAATCAACATCAGAGTCAAGCTTCTTATTATTAACACGACGGAAAATAAAATTATACTTTCCAATTTTTACACCTTTATCAAAATTTGCAATTAATTTTTCACCAGAAACCAAATTAGTGATACTCAGATGTACCCCATCTTTGATTGTAACTTGAATATTAGTCCTTATGCTATCTTGATTACCTTGAGGTTCTATAATAAAAGGCATATCGCTTTCCAAAATCTCAGAAGAACGGATATTACCTTTAACAGTATAGTTTATATTTAAATGGTGTTGATCGACCACTTTTCGCATCAAACGTCGTGATGATAAAACCTCTATTTGATCCGTTACAAACGCGGCTCTTGAGCCACCGAAGCCCATACTACTGCTTAATTCGGCAATTCCCGCTAGTTCTCCCGCGGAAGCACTCTTTTCATCTTTCAATAGAATTTTTGCAGTAGTACTATAAGATTTTTGAGCATAGCGCAAATATACAACTGCTAATCCCAAAGCTAGCACAACTGATAAGATAAACCATTTCCAATAATAAGCATATTGTTCAAAAACCTGTCTTAGATTAATTTCTTCTTCTTGATTTTCCTTTATTTGTATAGGTTGTTCCATAGATCTATTAACGAGTCAATACTGAAATTACGGTGATTAGCAAGCTTGCGATTGAAATAATAATATTTGTATTAGCGCCTAACTTAGAGTTGTTGATTTGAGCTTTATTAGGTTCAACATAAATTACATCATTTTGGGCCAAATAATAATAAGGAGAATTTAATGTATTTTGCTGAGTTAAGTCTAGTCTGTGCATTGTTTTTTGCCCGTCAACCTCTCTTATTAACATAATATTTTCTCTCACCCCTCTAATGGTCAGATCCCCCGCCATACCTAATGCTTCTAAAACTGTTACTCTTTCTGTTGGCATAATAAATGATCCTGGACGTGCAACCTCTCCTAAAACAGAAACTCGAAAGTTATTAAAGTTTATATTAACGCCGGGATCTTTAATATATTGACTCAATTCGTTGCGAATCTTCTCTATAGCTTGTATCCGAGTCAATCCTAAAAGATGGACTTTTCCTAGCATTGGTAATGAGATCTCCCCTTTTTCATCAACTGTATAAGTAGGTCTCAATGCCATTTCCATTTGTTGAGTTACACTACCAGAAGTCATAGAACTAACAGGATTAAAAGGAGCTGTAACCTTCGGATCTGCAGCTGTAACAACAATTGTCAAGATATCGTTAATCTGAATTTTAGGAACATATTGTTCGTAAAGGGTACTTATTTTGGTTGAATCTGGTTGGAGATAAACCATATTTCGACGTGAGCCGCAAGAGTTGAACATTATTAGCATCACTAGCAACGTGAAAAACGCTAAACCATACTTGAAAATTAATCGCATGTTCTTTTTAAATTACAAAATTGATTCTTTAGTACAAGGACAAAAATATACTTTTTCCTCGAAAACCCTTCCTTAAAAACGATAAAATAAATTGTTAAATAGGAACTACAACAGGTTATCAATATTTATGCCTAATTTTTATTTCCTGCATAATTTGTTTGACCAAATTGGTTTTTACTTATATTTAATAATAACTCCTTACAGTGTCTAAGTAACATTATCTTTAGCTAATTGAAATTTAATGTTTGATTTAATCTCAGCTTTATATTGTGCTATAAAGAATGATTGAAAATAGAATGAGCCCAATTCAATATCGGACTCATTATTTAAATTAAATTACCAAAGTTGTTTATGGTTGCGGGAGTCATTTAAAACAATACATTATCCCCTTTAAGTCCAAAAGTGCTTTACTTTGAAAACACCTTTAAGATTTTTGATTTTATAAATTCTTTTTCATTTCCGGCTAAATTAGAACCCGATGGTAAGCATAAGCCTCTTTCAAATAAATCTTCCGCAACACGATGTCCATAATATGGAGAGCTTTCAAAAATAGGTTGAAGATGCATTGGTTTCCATAAAGGACGTGATTCTATATTGTCCTCTTGTAAAGCTAATCTTAATTGCTCACGTGTTACACCCGTTTTTTCGTGATCAATTGTAATAGCCGACAACCAATGATTTGAGTAAAACTTTTCATTAGGTTCTGTCAGAACTTCAACCCCATCAATGTTTTCGAATAAGTCTTTATAGAACGCAGCCATTGCTCGTCTGGATGCAACTCTATCTGCTAAAACCTCCATTTGCCCTCGACCAATTCCAGCACAAATATTCGACATACGATAATTATATCCGATATGGGAATGCTGATAATGTGCAGCATTATCACGTGCCTGAGTAGATAAAAACACCGCTTTTTCCTTGTCTTCTTGCGTATGACAAACTAAAGCTCCTCCACCCGAAGTTGTGATAATTTTATTCCCATTAAAACTTAATATTCCGAATCGACCAAATGTCCCACATGCAATATTACTATATTTTGATCCTAATGCTTCTGCGGCATCTTCAATAATCGGAATACCAAATTCGTTAGCTATTGCAACTAGTTCATCCATCTTGGCTGGCATTCCATATAGATGAACCACAATAATTGCCTTTGGTTTTGTTCCCATTTTTATACGGGCCTCTATTCCTTCTCTTAATGATTTCGGACACATATTCCAAGTCTCTTGCTCGGAATCTATAAAAACAGGGACTGCTCCTTGATAAGCAATAGGATTAGCTGAAGCTGAAAAAGTCATAGACTGACAAATAACCTCATCACCGTAGCCAACACCGCACTCGATTAATGCTAGATGTAAAGCTGCCGTACCAGCAGAAAGAGCTGCTACCTTCACACTTCTCCCCAAAAAATTCTCCAAATCTCTTTCAAATCCATTTACGTTAGGTCCTAGAGGAGCGACCCAATTCTCTTCGAATGCTTCATGAATGTATTTTAATTCATTTCCTCCCATATGGGGGGACGAAAGCCATATTTTATCTGACATATCCTTAAAATGTTAATTTTATTTCTTTATAATTCTTCCTGGATTGCCAACCACAGTGCAACCATCAGGTATATCTTTTATAATTACTGCTCCTGCACCTATTGTAACCCATTTTCCAACATTAATTCCCTGGATCACACAAGCCCCAATCCCGACGTGTGTACCTTCTCCTATTTTAACATTTCCTGCAAGCGCAGTGTTTGGTGACAGATGAACAAAATCTTCAATTACGCAATCATGATCTATCGAAGCATTCGTATTGATAATACAATGTTTTCCTATATTAGCATCAACATTCACCGTCACTCCAGCCATAACAACTGTCCCCTCTTTAATTAAAGCTCGATTCGAAATTTGGGCTTTTGGATGTACCAGCGTTATAAACTTATTTTTCAATTTGTCGGATAATATTTTTCGGACCTTATTGTTTCCAATTGCCAGTATGCAGTTATCTGTGTTATTAATTGTTGCTGTTACTGGATAATCTAACAAGCTAGACTTTGTTGGCTGATCCTCACAAAATACCAATTCATCATAGTTACAAGCTTCCGCGATATCCGCCAAAACTTTAGCATGTCCTCCTGCACCATAAAGTACTAATTTATTCATTGCTATTTCCCTTAAAAGCTTCCATTGTTGCATGTCCGTTAGCAGAAATTCCTTCTCTAACAAATACTTTTTTAATCGTTAAAAAGAAAATTTTCAAATCCAATAATGCAGATAAATGGTCGACATACCAAACATCTAATTCAAATTTTTTATCCCAAGAGATTGCATTCCGACCATTAACTTGGGCCCAACCGGTGATACCGGGTCTTACTTCATGACGACGTTTCTGTCTCTCATTATACAGGACCAAATATTCAATCAGCAACGGTCTAGGGCCAATCAAAGCCATATCTCCTTTCAGTACGTTAATTAACTGAGGTATCTCGTCTAGCGATGTTTTTCGTACAAATGCTCCAATGGACGTTAAGCGGTCGGCGTCAGGCAAAAGATTACCTTGCACGTCTTTTTGGTCATTCATTGTTTTGAATTTGATGATTTTAAATATCTTCTCGTTTAGACCTGGACGGGGTTGTAAGAAAAACGGCTTCCCTGCATTTGCAAAATATAGTCCTATTGTAACTAGGACTAAGACAGGGCTTAAAATCACAAGTGCTACAAACGCTATTACAAAATCTATCAGTCTTTTAAAATATAACTTATACATATTCTATATTTTATTGATGATCAACTGGTATGACCGGTCCACTTTATATTCATTTATCAATAATTTTTCAGCATTTTCACCCATTCTAACCAAGTCAGCATTCATTAAACATCCAATTTTCTGCTGCATTTCCGCTTGATCACCAGCTCTCACTTTGTAGCCGCATTCTGCTTTTTCAATGATATCTCCTACATCCGTATTTGGGTCTGTTGCTGCAAGAACAGGCATTTTCATCTCTAAATAAGATAATAGTCGCGAGGGGAAATTGGGAATTGAGAATCTTTTATCCAAAAATATTAGACCAATATTGCATGCAGCTAATAACTTATCATAATCTTCTTTTGGAAGTCTTTGTAGTAATGCTGCATTATGTGGCCGATGCCCATTAAACCATTCTTTTATTTTAAAAAACTCTGTCCCATCACCCACTATAAGAAAAAAAACATTCTTATTTTCCGTTGCATTAATTGTGGCCAGCAGAAAATCCAACCCTTGAGGCTTTCCGAGGTTTCCACCATAGACGAAAACAGTTTTATCTATTGGGATGCCATATTTATGTCTGATTTTTCGCTTTTGCTCATCAGTATAGTCATAAGTAATTGGCTCAATAGTATTTGGATTTACCTCCACCTTGTCAGCCGCAATTTCGGGATTATGAGTTAACAAAAATTTCCTATTAGCGGGGGACATGCAACCAATAGCATCTGATATCTGATATAGTTTTTTTTCTTTTTTCAGAAACTCTTTATGCATAATCCCTCCTTTTTTAAGCATATTCATATCCACAGCATTTTGTGGAAAAATATCTTTCAATAGGAGGTACGATTTCGCCATATCCCTTTTTTTTACGTATTCAATCGCTTTTGCAAAGGTAATTGGCGGAGTAGAGTAAAGAACTAAATCAAATTTTTTATCTGACGTAAATTTTTTAATAGCTGAAAGGTATTGATATTCTATTGCTATGGTACCAATACCTTTCTCAATAATGTTTGTTTTTTGAATATTAAAAGTCTTAACCTGAAGAATTGAAATGCCGTCTCTTTTATTGAAGTTAGTAGCAATTTTTCTTCTTCTTTCTACTGGAGTTACCACAGTAACATCATGACCTTCGTCTCGAAATTTTCGCAAAAGGTCCTGGTAAATTCCGCGTTCGTGTATAGAATTGATTTCTACTAAAGTTAAAAAAACAATATTCATTTTTACTAAATTTCCTCTGACCAAACTGTTCTTTTAATATAATCGGTATAAGAAATTATAATTCTCACCATTTTTTCAGAAACATTTGGCATTGAGTAATCTGCCACTTGACGAAAATTACGTTTTTCGCCTACCTCCTGTGCTAGTACTTGTACAAGCCCTTGCAATACACGTTCAGGAGACAAGCCAACCATCATAACCGATGCTTCCTCCATAGCTTCAGGTCTTTCATGCGCCTGACGAATATTTAAAGCTCTAAAATTTAAGATCGAAGATTCTTCGGAGATTGTTCCCGAATCCGACAATACCGCATAAGAGCGCATCTGCAAGGCATTATAATCATGAAATCCCAATGGTTTAAGAAATTGAATCTCTGGACGCATTTCTATCTGCATCTTATCGAGCATATTTCGAGTACGTGGATGAGTCGACACGATCACAGGATAACCATATTGTTCGGCGATAATATTTAGAGATTCCATTAAACCTCTAAAATTTTTCTCGTTGTTGATATTTTCTTCACGATGCGATGAAACGACAAAGAATTTACGCTCTTCTAAATTTAATTTAGTCAATACAGCCGATGCTTCGATTTCAGGCAAATAATAATTTAACACTTCGAACATTGGTGATCCCGTTTTGATAATACGGTCAGCAGGTAAGCCTTCGCGTAGTAAATATTCTCTCGCGATATCAGAATATGTTAAGTTAACATCTGCTGTGTGGTCAACAATCTTACGATTCGTCTCTTCCGGAACACGCTGATCGAAACAACGATTACCAGCCTCCATATGGAAAATAGGAACATGACGTTTTTTGGCGGGAATCGCACATAAACAAGAATTGGTATCCCCTAATACTAAGAATGCATCAGGCCGCAATTCTTCCAATAGCGGATCAATTTTGATTAAAATGTTTCCAACAGTTTCTGTTGCTGTTTTCCCAGCGGCTTCCAAAAAATAATCTGGTTTACGAAGTCCCAGATCTTCAAAAAAGATCTGATTCAATTCGTAATCGTAATTCTGTCCTGTATGCACAATTACATGGTCTACAGCCTCCGATGCATCCAGTGCAGTCAGTACGCGAGACAATCTAATAATCTCCGGTCGAGTACCAACAACCGTCATTACTTTTAATTTTTTCATATTCTATTTTAGCTCTAAGGCTGACTTTAAATTTTTTATACTTCTAAAAAGTAGGTATCCGGATCTGATGGATCATAGGGTTCATTTATCCAAAATAACGTAATCAGCTCTTTTTCACCTATGTTTGTAATATTATGTGTGTACCAAATGGGCATATCTACAAAAGATGGCTCCTGACCATCTATATAAAAATCAAGTATTTCATCTGTATCCATCTTCCGCAATTGAATACGTGCTTTTCCTTGAATTACGGCAAAACGTTCTATTTTTCGTGTATGAAAATGATTACCCCGGGTAATTGATGGTACGGTTGTGGAATATGAAGATTGCCCCCCTATACCCATGCGGATAATTTCAACAAATTTACCTCTTGGATCTATATGAAGTTGGAATTTTCGCGGATAGATAGATTTATGATCCATAAAAGACCGATAAGTATTAAATAGATTGAGTTCAAATTCATCATTCAATACCGGAATCTCTCCTTTTTCTAGATATAAATCTTTATAGTGCTCCAAAAGAGCTAGTACCTCTGAAACCTTTTTTGTTGCTGTCGGTTTCACGACATACAATGGTTGGTGCTCACCTTCACGAATTTGCTTTATAATGTCGTCAACTAATTGTTGCACATAAATTAACTTAACTTCACCATCATTCGCAATCGTTGGTCTTTCAGCATGCGTTAATTGAAAACAAAATGTCGCAACGAACGAATTATAAAAGGGTTTCCCGAAAGGACCAAACACATTGGGAATAAGTAAGCCAGTTAACTTGCCGCCATTTTCATTTGCCCATTTATTCAAGGCTTCCCTACCTTCACGTTTTGAGCGGCCATATAAGTTGTCCCGCTCCTCCTGTGTGGACGAAGAAATCAAAACATGTGCCTTGGAACCTGTTCTCTCTAACGAAGCAACCAATTTATTGACCAGCCCAACATTAGTATCATAGATTAATTGCTCACTTTCGTGCCTATTGACTGCAGCTAAATGTACAATCACATCACATTGTGCTACAAATTGATCTAGTTTTTCGTTATCATCAAAATTTTCTTTCCTGAAATCAATCCGCTCAAACTCTGTAGGATAAAGCCCTATCGAATTATATAGATGAGCTCCGACAAATCCATTCTGTCCAGTTATCCCTATTTTCATACGTGTTTATCTTTTCTATTTTTAAAATATTCTAATGGATAGGTATAATCATCATTTTGAGCGTTTTCTATACCAAAGTCTGAAAATACCAATAGTTCAGAATTTGGTTTCAAAGCTTGGAAAGCTGTGCCATAACCAGCAGACAAATGAAGTACTTTGTTCTCTGCTGTGTCCAAAATTACTTTTTCAATTGGAAGATTTGGTGAAGTTTGATCCCAATTATCAATTTTTACAACATCCACCGAAAATTTACCGGAAAGAACATAAAACCAACGTTGTTCCAAACGATGAGCCCTCCATCCGCGAACCAAATTAAGATCCGCATTTTTAATGATATAAAATCTTTTTACCAATGACATATCAAAGTCATTAACGAAACGGAGCTGTCCACGATGATCCTTAGCGATTCCACCCTGAATAAAATCAATCATACAATATTTGTCTTAATATGGGTATTGCATAACATCTTCTCCAAAAACTTCCTTCCTAATCAATGGTAATTTAGAAACAAGCCTTTTCAAACCTTCTACTCCTTGCTGCTCTGTATTATGAGAATGATAATCTTCGATCTTAGAGACATCTTCCTCTCCTTCAGAAAAATATTTAGCATAATTTAAATCGCGATTATCTGCAGGAACGCGATAAAAGTCACCCATATCTTCTGCCTTCAACATCTCCTCTCGAGTACATAAGGTTTCATAAAGTTTTTCACCATGTCTCGTACCGATAATCTTGACCGGCACTTCTTTTCCAGTAAGTTCAATCAATGCTTTTGCTAAATCACCAATGGAGCCAGCCGGTGCTTTATTCACAAATAAATCCCCAGGGTTAGCATGTTCAAACGCAAATAGGACCAAATCTACTGCATCCTCAAGTGACATGAAAAAACGAGACATATTTGGGTCTGTAATTGTAATTGGCTCACCTTTTTGAATTTGATTCAAGAATAAAGGGATTACTGAGCCTCTAGAGGCCATTACATTACCATAACGGGTCAAACACACAACAGTATTTGTTAAATTACGAGCCTCCGCCACAGCCACTTTTTCCATCATCGCTTTGGATATCCCCATCGCATTAATTGGATAAGCAGCCTTGTCTGTACTCAGGCAAATAACTTTTTTAACACCATTCGATGCGGCTGCACGGATAACATTTTGGGTACCTTCAACATTAGTTTTTACAGCCTGCATGGGGAAAAATTCACAAGAAGGTACTTGTTTTAGAGCGGCAGCGTGAAAAATATAGTCAACTCCCCGAGTTGCAGGTTCAACAGACGCAAAATCGCGGACGTCACCTATATAATATTTAATTTTATCGTTTTTATAAAGGTTTCGCATATCATCTTGCTTTTTCTCATCTCGAGAAAAAATTCGGATTTCTTTAAAATGATCCGTCTCTAAAAATCGGTTTAATACAGCAGTCCCAAAAGAGCCGGTTCCTCCTGTAATTAATAGAATTCTATCTTTTATTTGCATTTTATTTATAATATCTTTTTAAAAGTCCCAAATAAGATTTAAGGTTGTTATACTGGTAATTATCTGTATTGGAAACAGCTTTATATTCCGCTGCTATCTTAGGATACCTAGCTTTACGGATGTAATTAAACCCTTCGGAATTCCACCAGATCACCCCGTCCAATTTCTTATTTTGATATGAATAACTCGAAATTTTATCAACATAAGAGGCAAACTCATTTGGTGGTACGAGTTCACTGTTTGTTTGATAACGGTGCCAAACTAAGCCCAATACAGGTTTATTAACCATCTGTCCAATTTTAATTGACAAAAGAACATGTTGCCGAACATCCTCTTCATATTTGTCTTTGTCATTTCGAAGAAACTGGTAGAAATTAGGACAAATGTAATCCATCTCGCGAAATAGGGGCTCGAGTCTTTCAACTTTTCTTTGCCATTGTACATAGGTATTATCCTTTAAAACTCTTACTGGAAAACCGTAAAAGCTCCATTTTACGTTTGGTCTTAATTCCTTTGCATAGCGTATAGCGGATATAAACTCTTTCAACACTGTGTTAAACTCCTTTTCACTCGCATTCGTAGTGCCATATAAAATTTGAGCTTTTTTCCCTTCCCAATCCAAAAGACCAATACCGGACATACTCTTTGTAGGAAAACGGTCTCCCATTACTTCATCCATTATCTTTGGGGAAAAATCCTGATTTAAATTATGTGTTACAAAATCATCTTGATATAACACCACGGCCTGTTTTAAGTTATTATCTTTTACAAACTTTTTTTGGACAGGACTATTTTTTACCAAATTATTCTTTTCAACAATAAAATATAGATTTTGTGATTTCAACCCTGAATAGCCGAAAATTAGTATGGCTAAAATAAGTGTTTGCAATTTATTTATCATGATCTTAAGAATTTACTTAAATACTTGAAAGTCTCCTCCGCACAAGTTTTCCAGTGATAATTACTCGCTTTTTTGAAATTCTCATTGGCAACTTCAAATCGTCTAGAAGGATTGTAAAGGAAATTTTTTATCGCTTGTTTTATAGATTCTACATCATTTGGATCCATGCTAAATGAGTAATCTTGTCCGATGAACTCAGGCATGGGTTCCTTATCAGAACAAATTAATGGTTTTCCCGAGCTCATCGATTCAATTAGCACATTTGGCATATTTTCACATGTTGAAGCAAAAATAATACCATCTGCAGTTTTATAATACCTGTCTAGTTCCTGATAGTCGACATCGCCAATATATTTTGAAAATATATCTTTAGGATCCAGTCTCGCTTTAAGTTCTAAAAACTCACTGTATTCAGGTTTATAATATCCTCCTATAAATTTTATCTCAATTGGCAATGGAGATTCCTGCACCAAGTCATAAAACGCTTGTAATACTTTGGTTTGGTGTTTATAAACAGTGATTGGAGAAACGTAAATAAATGTGAATGGCGCTGTGGAACTATAGAATTGAAGATCCTTTTGCTCGATCGGCGCATTACTAAACCTTTTCGAAACTCCATGATGAATTAATTTGAAATCAATATCCTTAGATTTCAAAAATGGCAAAATTACATTTTTAGCGTAGTTACTTATAAATATGATGCCACTTGCTTTATTAAAAGTATCTATCTGTTGTCTTCTCAATAAATGGAACTTCTCTCTCATTTTCCATTCTTGAAACCTATTGCTTTCCTTTTCCTCAAAAATCAACATATTCCTACTCATTGAAACGAAAGGTTGAAATTTCCCCGAATATGTACCAGCTGGATCCAATAAAACTGTATTAGTTCGCTGTTTTTTTAGGATTCGAGATAGGCAAAAAAACTTCCAAACCAAAATAAAAGGTAGGCCTTTATTTAGCAAAAAATGAGTTTTCTTTTCTATTTTAATATTATTATTGATTTTAGTAAGGGTCTTATTATTACTAAAAATAGTCACCTTATCAAATGGGAAATTAGGATCATCTACATGATTAAGGATTTCGACGATATGGGTAACTCCACCTCCAGATCTTAAATTTGAACCGTCAATTATTAAATGTCTCATTGAAAATATTTTAAATGCGATTCAGCCATTGCTATGTTTGTAAATTTTTGTGCAAATTTAATACTATTATTACCTAATATGTCTCTCTTCGAAACAGCACTTATCAAAGCTTCAACAATCATATCTTCTGTCTGCATATTTTCTTCGATTAAATATCCATTATAGTCATTGGTAATAAGGTCACATACAGCTCCCAAGTTTGTCCCAATAACAGGGAGCCCAGCAAACATTGCTTCAAGATATACGAGCCCAAATGTCTCTTTAAAAGACGAAAGCATTATAAAGACATCCATATTTTGATATATTTTCGCTATGTCATTCCTAGATTGCAGTCCCATAAATGTAACAGAAGTATCTAACCCAAGATTAGAGCAGAGGTTTTTGATATTTTCCATTTCACTACCATTTCCGATAAAATATAAGTGCGCATTTTTTTCATGATTTTCTCTGAAACTTCTAAATGCACGTACCACTTTGTCTTGGCCCTTACCAACCACAAATCGTGCAGTACAAATGATATTCACGGATGAAGAGGTCCTGTTCGCTTCAGTCATTGACGCATGAAAAATATTACTAATACCCAGTGGAATTTTCACCAACTCTACTTTAGAACTTATTAACTTTTTAACATCGTTTAATAAATCATCGCTTACACATACCACTGCATTAGCTTTTTCCAAGAAAAAAGCTAGTTTTTTCTTATTAACTAGAATTCTAGTTTTTAAAGAATACTTATCTGCTAAAAAGCTATATCTTTCAGACCCATGAAGTGTCAGCAAATATGGCGTAGTAATTTTTCCTAGTTTTGAACCTATGATGATTGCTCCTTGGTTTGCAAACACGACACCATCATAATGATGTCGCTTTAAATGACTCTTAAGATAGCGACGCCAAGATAGAAACCAAAATCTTGGTGACCAATCCTTCCTGTACACTTTAATATCAAAATTGTCTACATGCTTAGAAGCTTCTAAACCTCTATTAGAAGTAAGCACATCAATTTCATGTCCCAATGACAAGAATCCTTTTGCCAACTCTAATGCATACGTTCCAGCCCCCCCTAACATAGGAGGAAATTCCAATGTAAAAATTAAGATTTTCAAAACAATAATTTTTTCTTAGTTACATCAACTCTGTCTGCCGCAACAATAATTGCAATACCCAAAATATACACCCAAACTACAGTCGTATGATAATAAAATAATAACCTTGCCAAAATTAGGATACTAAAAATAAATGAAAGGTGACTTAGAGTCGTTCTATTGTTTATTCGCAACGTTTTAATTGTATTTTTAACTAAACCCCATAGCAAAATAATGGCAAATATTCCCCCGATGAATCCGTAATCATACAAAACTGATATGATATTATGTGGCTTCATTTTATATAAATAACCTGACTTTCGTTCCAAAAACTTTTCGGATCCTTCATAACCATGGCCGAAAATAGTTGGCGAAGAAACAAAATCCTCCCAAATTGTTGAGATTGCAAATAATCTCCAATTTGATTTCGCATCTACATCTGATTCATAGTACATTTCATTCCTTTTTTGAATTACCATCTGATCAGTATCATCCAAGAATTTACTTCTCAAATAATTCAAAGAAAGTGAAGCTAATAAACTAATAAATATTATAAAAATCTTTGTTACTGTATTTTTTAATGAATAAGTGATATAAATTGCAACAAGAAGAAATAGTAATATTGCCGTATTAGAACCTGATAAGATTATAACGAAAAAGGTTATCCCGCCTAGGAGGACGCTTTTATATGAAATACCATGTTTAATATAAAATAAGAACCATCCCAAAGGAAGATACTCTGCTAAATAAATTCTATCTCCATGAAAACCCCTAATCTTAAGAGGGCTCAGATTTACTACACCTAAGTTTATAAGAGGCCTCTGTAAAACAGCCTCTAGAAAAGTTACGGTCAATTCAATAAAATATATTGAAAGAAGTACATTTATAACTTTTTCTAAATCGACCTTTTTGTTAATTATATATTTTACAAAAAGATCTATAATAATAAGAGAAGAAAAAAAATGAAAAAATCGCTCAATGAGGCCTCCTACAGCTCCGCCCTGCAATACGGAAAAAATAATTGATATAAGTATATAAATATACAACAATGTAAAACCCGATCTGACTTTGTTTTGGTAAGATGATTTCCTAATTTTTAAAATTGAATCTTTTAGATATACAAATAAGGATAAGAGAGAGTATGCCTTAAGTGGAGTAAAGAAAATTGGTCCAACTCTAATCGTCAGCACCTCGTCCAAAAATGCTATTATTATGAAGGCAATTAAAAACGATGTTTCAAAATTATTTTTTGTTATTTTCATCTAATCAATTCCAATGCTAGTTTATCCCAGCTATATTTATCTTTAATGTCTTGATAACAAATATTTATTGTGCCTTTATCAAGGTCTTCTTTTGCTTTAGCAATACTCGAAGATAAGGAGTTAACATCAGGCTTACAATAATAAACCCCATCTCTATTTCCCAAAATCTCTTCTGTTGCCGTCTCAACAACAATGTTTTCGAAAACGCCCTTTTCAAAACTTATGATAGGGAGATCTGCAGCAGCAGCTTCAAGGATTGTTTGTCCAAAAGCTTCATTTAACGATGTCATCAAAAAACAATCGCAAGCTCTGTAAAAAAGCTCAGGTAAATCAGTTTTATCGAAAAATAAAATTTGATCTGATATACCTAAAGATTTAGCCAAAGCAACTAAAGATATTTTATAGGGACCATCTCCAACTAAAACTACCTTTATACCTTTATCTTGCATAATCGAAACAGCCTCTATTGCATATTGATAACCTTTGCCTTCTATCATCCTACTTAGTCCTAAGAGATATTTAAAGTTTGCTGAAAAGCCAAGACGTTCTCTGCATATGTCTTTTTCAACAGCAAACCTTTCTAGCTGCAAACCTGGATTCACAATATGTGTAAGATAATTTATTCCAGCGGCTTTTAGTTGCTCCTGAACGTTACGACTGAATACAAAAGTTTTTTTTGATTTTTGTATTGCAAATTTTTGGATACGATGATTGAACATCATCAACGCTTTTCTATCCCAACTCAAAGAAAGTCTATATTTTTCATTTTTTTTTATAACTTCTGGAACGATATAGATATAATCTCTTTTTCCTGCCAAGAACAATGCCACGCACATATAATGATGTCTTGAAATATATTTACTAATTGGAACTTTCTTTCCTATCCAATTTCCTAAATTAAATAAATTATATAGTATGTTTAAAGGGAACCGTAAAAACAAGCCATGCTTCCAACGATATCGATTAACAGGTATTTTATCTAAAATCTCATTTTCTGATAATTTCAAATTTTTTGGCTCAGTTGTACAATAGATATTGACATCATAGCCAAATTTCACAAACGATTTTGAGAGCTCATAAATAGAGTTTTCTACACCTCCAATGTTTGGTTTATACAAGTAACTCAACAACGCAATTTTTTTTTTCATCATTATTTCTTTCCAAGAGATTTAATTAACGAAGAAACTATTTTTTCCGAACTATAGTGTTGTTCCACACAATATCTATTGTGATCCTTTTCAATCTTTGTTAACGGAGTTAACGTTTTATTATTAA
The DNA here is from genome assembly GCA_031253985.1 of Sphingobacterium sp. GTDB lineage: Bacteria > Bacteroidota > Bacteroidia > Sphingobacteriales > Sphingobacteriaceae > Sphingobacterium. The sequence continues at coordinate 60,769 of JAIRVH010000023.1, read as the reverse complement.
TATCATTAACATAATAAAATATAATTCTCATCCTTTTTAATTCCTCTTTTAACGAAGAATTTTCGTTTATAAATACTTTAACACCTAGCCAAAGAAGAGTAAGCATATTGCCAAATCCCTGTTGCCTAAAATGATTAAATATAGCTACATCGCAATCCACTAACAATTGGTTATATTTTGAGATTGGCATAAAGTCTACCAACGGATGGAAACGACCTTTTAAAAGCGAATACCCTTTATCAAGAATCATATTTTTATATTCATTATTCCCATAACTTAAAGGCACAACAAATTTTAAATCACCCTGTATTTCATTTATGAGATTGAAAATATCTATATGATTATTAGTAGGGGTGGCTGAATTTCCAATTAATATATTTAAAGAATTGTCTTTCTCCTTTATATCAACATTAACTGTCTTAAACAAATAATCAATAGCAAAGTATGAGAAATCGACATGTATACAAGTCGATTTCACAAAATTAAACTGCTTTAACAAATCAAAATCAGAATGTAAGCCTAAAACTGCATCAATTTTTTTTATCGCACGGAGAGTTCTGAAGTGCGGATGATTGGACTTCCAAATTTGCCTTTTAATCTTTTTAATAAAACTGCCCAATAATTCAGATATTCCTACCGTACCCAAAAGTTTCTTAGTCGCACTGGAGATATAATCAGAAGCATTAAAATAGACATTATTGTATATCTCAGCTCCCCAAAATATCCATAGCAATTTGTATTTCGCATCAGAAGGCGTATTTAAAATTAAATTCGTTTTAAAAGAATCAGCATTATGAAATACTACATATTTAACCTCTCGCAAATCTTCGAGATATCGATTTGTTGAAAACCCATTCAAGTTGTAGAAATCTATATCTTTAATATCTGTTGATACATGTTTTAATTCTTTTGCCGGATCCTCTCTTACTATCCTCCAGACATTCCTACCAGGAAAAGCTTCCTCGAAAAGTTGTATACCCAAATTAATAAATTTTTCATCGGATGCTATATGTAAAAGATTATTATTTCCCATATTTTCTTAGTATAAGGTTCTTTATATACATGTATTCCTTGATTTTCATCACTTCACCAGAAATAAAAAAGAACAATAAAGCAAATCCAAATTGTATTATAAGTATGTAAACATTGGGAATATTTAAAAAATGACCAAATAGCAACAAAGATATACACAATATTATCCCAAATATTAGATTCTTCCCAACGTCTATTAATTGTTTGTTTAAAGTATAATCAACAAATTTGGCTGTGTAATGGCCAAAAAGTAAATACATAAAAATACAACTAACTAAATTTCCTATTATCAGATATTCAATACCAAAAAGCACACCAAAAAAAATCGAAGGAATTAATAATATGTTTGCGACAACTTGAAGATTAAGATAGATATTCGATTTTCCTACAACATTCAGAAGATTACCACATAATGAGTTGATAGGATTAAATAGTCCAACCAAACATAATAATTGTAGTAGCGGAATGGACCCTTCCCATTTGTCACCCAACATGCTTAATACGAGGGTTGATGATACCCCTAATAATGTAAACATTAGCAAACAAGAAATATAATATGTTAATGTGAACACCTTCTCGAATCCTTTCGTAAGTTTTTCCTTATCATCTTGAACTACCGACAAAGCAGGGTATGATACTGTTGTCATAATAGATGTTAAGTTTTGGCTGGGCAAATTTTTAAACATCTCTGCTCGCGTATAAAACCCTAGCGTAGTTACAGACAAAAACTTAGATACAACTATATAATTGATGTTTTTCAAGGATACATCTATTAATCCACTTATTAGAAGTTTTGAAGCAAACTTTGTAAGCGTCTTTAGATGATTTAAACTAAATTTTAAAATAGGATACCAACGAGTACTAGTCCAAAGCAGAACACACTCTACTGACCTAAAAACCAATATCTTAAACACCAAACTCCATACACCATATCCTCTGACAGCTAAAACTAAAGCGCAAATTCCAGCAACAATAGTAGAAATTACAGCAATAAATGTTTGTTTTTTAAAATTAATATCTCTAGTCAGGATAGTTCTCTGAATAAGAGATATCGAATTTATTATTAATGTTAAGCTTAAAGCCTGGATATAATAGGCAATATTACCTGTGTTAAAAAAGACACTAATTATATTGGAAGAAAAATAAATAATGGCATAGACGAGTAAACCTATTAATAGATTAAACCAAAAGACTGTTGAAAAGGCTATCTGATCAAATTGACGCTCTCTAATTAAAGCTTGACTATAGCCACTATTTATAAATACTTCCAATAATGCAATAATAACAGTTATTGAAGCAATAACACCGAAATCCTTTGGTCCAAGTATTCTTGCCAAAAAAATTCCGATTACAAATTCTAGTCCATAACTTGAAAATCTAGATATTGTATTCCAAATTACCCCATTAACAGCTTTTTCCTGTAGACTCATTACCTAATTAATAATTATCGAAATGATTCTATTTATTTCAGATTCAGACAACTCATAATACATTGGCAATCTTACCAAACAATTTGAATAGTAATCAGAGTCGGTTAATTCCCTTCCGTCATGTTTCTCATTGTAATAAGGGCTTTTGTGAAGACTCAAATAGTGAAACACGGCAGAGATACCATTTGCCTGTAACTTTTCAATTAACGATGTACGCTGTTCTATTGATTCACAAACAAGATAAAACATGTGAGCGTTATTCGTAGCGAATTGTGGAATATTTGGTAAACGGACTCTATTTTCTTCCGCCCACTCTTTAAGACCTTCAAAATATATACCCCAAAGAGATTTTCGTCGATTCTGAATATCATCTAAGTTTTCAAGTTGAGCCCACAAAAAAGCAGCTATGATCTCTGATGGTAAAAATGAAGAACCAATATCAACCCAACCGTATTTATCTACCTCTCCTCTAAAAAATGCTGAACGATTAGTACCTTTTTCCCAAATAATTTCCGCCCTTTTCGAAAACTGATCATCATTGATTGCGAGGAGACCTCCTTCTCCAGATATAATGTTTTTCGTTTCGTGGAAAGAAAATGCAGCTAGATGCCCTATAGAACCCAATGCTTTAATGGAACCATCGCTAAATGTAAAGTAACTATCAATAGCTTGAGCCGCATCCTCGATAACTAATAAATTATACTTAGCGGCTATCTCCATAATCTTTTCCATGTCACAAGCCACACCTGCATAATGAACAGGAACAATTGCTTTTGTTTTATCAGTTATAAGACTTTCTAAACTATCTTCATCGAGTCCAGGATGATCATTTCTACTATCTGCAAAAACAATATTAGCTCCTCTCAGAACAAATGCATTCGATGTTGAAACAAATGTATAGGATGGCATAATAACTTCATCTCCCGGCTCTATATTTGCCAAAATTGCCGCCATCTCCAATGCGTCTGTACATGATGTTGTAAGCAAGCACTTTTTAAATCCGTACTTAGAACTTAAAAAGTCCTGACATTTTTTTGTAAATTTTCCGTTGCCAGAAAGTTTCCCAGTGTAAACAGCATCATACATATAGTGAGCTTCCTTACCTGTTAAATGGGGTTTATTAAATGGTATCATTATTCCAAATATGATAAATAAAAGTTAATTCATTTAGTTCGAATCCCGTCGACTTATATAATTTTACTGCTGGTTCATTATCTAGCTGGGTAACAACCTGCATCTGTTCAAAGCCATGGTGTAAAGCCGAGATTTTTGCGTGCTCGATTAGTGTCGAAGCAACTCTTCTTCCTCTCGCCTCTGGAGAGACCGCAAGCAATCCAATATCCGCCAAATCTTCCGCTTTTTTTGTAAGTGTAATAAAACCGAGAATTTTTTTATGTTCTACCGCTACAAATACTTCAAGTGCAGAAACTTTGCTAACAGAGTTTTCAATCCATTTGGTGTATAAACGAGAGTATTCATCGTTAACAAAATTCTTATCAACAAAAAATCTTGAAAAAACGCCACTTTCTAATGTAAGGTTAATCAATTCGTTATAAGAATGTTTTTGTTTATCAAACGGTTCGATCAAAAGCGTTTTATTTACAAGCTCCTTATTTGAGCTAATTTTTGTATAGAAATTGGCCTTTTTATCCATCAAGTTTTGTTCCAAACCAATAATGGGTTTATCACTAAACACATACACTAATCGATACCCAGATGTGGATAAAAACGTGGGAACTTCTCCCCCTGCCACTTCGAGTTTTGCAACATTATAACCAAAAAAATCGCTATCCCACTTCAAGGGAACTAATTTAATATTATACATTTACCGTAAGACTTTCTTCTTAATGTATTCATAATAATCTCCTTTCATGCCTATCACCTGCTCATTGAGAAATTCTTCATTAACCCATTTGAAGTGGTAAGAAATCTCCTCTAAACATGCAATCTTTAATCCAGTTCTCTTTTCAACTGCTTTAACAAATTCAGTAGCTTCAGTCAAGGATTCGTGCGTACCGGTATCTAACCAAGCAAATCCCCTACTCATTGTCTTCAGCTTAAGTTTATTGTGAGCCAAATAATCTTGATTAATTGATGTTATTTCTAACTCGCCTCTTTCAGAAGGCTTTACATTTTTAGCAATTTCAATCACAGAATTAGGGTAAAAATAAAGTCCTACGATAGCATGATTGGATTTTGGAACCTTAGGTTTTTCCTGGATAGACAAGACATTGCCATTTTGATCAAATTCTGCAACTCCGTATCTCTCTGGATCATCAACATAATATCCAAATATTACTGCCTTATCTTCTTGTTTAACTTCAAGTACCGAATCAGCTAAAATTTTCTGAAAACCTGCTCCATAAAAAATATTATCGCCCAAAATCAGACATACATCATCTTGCTCAATAAACGATTCACCTATTATAAAAGCCTGAGCTAAACCGTCTGGACTTGGCTGTTCAGCATAACTTAGAGAAACTCCAAATCGAGATCCATCCCCTAACAATTTTTTGAAATTAGGTAAATCATGTGGAGTCGATATAATTAATATTTCTCTTATTCCAGCCAACATCAAAACAGACAAAGGATAATAGATCATAGGCTTATCATAGACAGGAAGTAATTGCTTTGATACAGCAATCGTTAAAGGATGTAGCCTTGTTCCAGATCCACCTGCTAGAATTATTCCTTTCATATCTAAATTACTTTAATCATTATAAGTATTGTGCAGCATAATAGCTTTGATACTCTCCAGAAGTTACGTCATTTAACCATTCTTGATTATTTAAATACCAGTCTATGGTTTTTGAAAGACCTTCTTCAAAGGTAACTGACGGTTGATAGCCAAGTTCTTTATTAATCTTAGTAGCATCAATAGCATAACGTAAATCATGTCCTGGACGATCCCTAACAAAAGTTATCAATTTAGCAGATTCCCCGTGTTGCTTTTTTAACTTTTGGTCCATTTGTCTACACAGCTCCTTTACAAGATCAATATTCTTCCATTCGTTAAATCCACCGACATTATAAGAACTTCCGTTTACTCCTTTATGGAAAACTAAATCTACTGCGCGCGCATGATCGATTACAAACAACCAATCCCGAGTGAATTTTCCATCACCGTAAATAGGTAAAGGCCTATTATTTAAAACATTATGTATACATAATGGAATCAGTTTTTCAGGAAAGTGATTTGGGCCGTAATTATTAGAACAATTCGTCAGGACAACTGGCAATCCATATGTGTCGTGATAAGCTCTTACAAAGTGATCAGATGACGCTTTGGACGCGGAATAAGGAGAATGTGGATCATAAGCTGTATCCTCTGTAAACAGCCCATTTTCGCCTAATGTACCATAAACTTCGTCAGTCGAAACATGATGAAAACGCTTCCCATCAAAATTATTATCCCATAATATCTTAGCCGCGTTCAATAGATTAACAGTTCCTATCACGTTAGTCATAACAAATGATGTTGGATCAGCAATCGAACGATCTACATGAGACTCTGCTGCCAAGTGAATAACTCCGTCAGGTTTGTACTCTTGAAATACAGCAAGTATATGCTTTGCATCCGTAATATCGGCTTTTACAAAAGTATAATTACTTTTTTCGGCGATATCTTTTAAATTGGCTAGATTTCCAGCATAAGTCAAAGCATCTAGATTAACAATATGATAATCTGGATATTTTAACACAAATTCTCGAACTACATGCGATCCAATAAAACCGGCTCCGCCCGTAATTAATATTGTTCTTTTAGACATAGTATTATAATCTTGAGTCGCTATCCACTAAAATTCCCTTGACATCAAAAACGATTGAATCTTCCTTTTTTAGCGAATTTAAATCAATATTCAAGAATTCATTATGTGCCACTCCCAATACTAATCCATCATATTTCACATCAGGTAGCACAACAAGACTTTCAATACCATATTCGTGTTTCACCTCAGCCGGATTCGCCCAAGGATCATATGTCGTGACATTAATACCATAATCTTCTAATGCCTCAATTACATCAACAATCTTTGTATTACGGACATCAGGACAATTCTCCTTAAAAGTAACTCCCAACATCAACACTTCAGCACCGTTTACATTGATTCCTTTTTTGATCATTGTTTTAACTACTTGGGAAGCAACATATTCACCCATAGAATCATTTAGACGACGACCAGCTAAAATAATCTCCGGATGGTATCCGTGCTCCTGTGCCTTTTGCGCTAAATAATAAGGATCCACACCAATGCAGTGACCACCAACCAACCCTGGTTTGAAAGGTAAAAAATTCCATTTAGTTCCAGCAGCTTCCAATACAGCATGTGTATCGATATTCAGAATATTGAAAATCTTTGCCAATTCATTGACAAATGCAATATTAATATCTCTTTGAGAGTTTTCAATTACTTTTGCAGCTTCCGCTACTTTAATACATGGAGCCAAATGGGTTCCCGCGCTAATCACTTCTTTATAAACGGCATCAACTTCATGACCAATTTCAGGCGTGGATCCCGATGTTACTTTTAATATTTTTTCAACGGTATGTTGCTTATCCCCTGGATTGATCCGCTCTGGAGAGTAACCTGCAAAGAAATCTTCATTAAATTTCAATCCTGAAATTCTTTCCAAAACTGGTATACACTCCTCCTCTGTAACACCTGGATATACCGTCGATTCATAGACAACAATATCGCCTTTTTTCAGAACCTTACCAACTGTCTCCGAAGCCTTATATAGAGGGGTTAAATCAGGACGATTATTCTTATCTACTGGTGTTGGTACAGTAACTACATAGAAATTAGCTCCCTCAATATCTGTTAGCTGGTTTGAACAGTACAATCCGGTCTTATTGCTGTTAAATGGATTCTCATTCACCAAAGCAGCCTGAAGAATATCATCTTCCACTTCTAAAGTGAGATCCTTGCCTGCGCGTAATTCATCAATACGTTTTTGATTAATGTCAAAACCCAAAACTGGGAATTTCGTTGCAAATAATCTTGCCAAAGGCAGACCTACATATCCTAATCCTATTACAGCTATTTTTTTCATTTTATATACTAATTTATATTGATTAATATTTTATTTTAAATTTTCCCAATACCACCTTACCGCCTCTTTTAACCCTTCTCGGATAACGTGACTAGGTTCGTACCCCAACAATTGTTTTGCCTTATCGATAGAAGCCAATGAATGTGGAATATCTCCTTGCCTATTGGGACCATGAACAATCTCAACTTTTTCAATTTCAGCATCGTATTCTATAAGAAACTCTTTCAGGTATTCGACCAACTGATTTAAGGTGGTGCGGTCGCCAACAGCTGTATTATACACCGTGTTAATAGCCTCTGGATTATCTGTAGTCATCGCACGCTCGTTCATCTGAATCACATTATCTACATAAGTAAAATCACGAGAATAATCACCTGCACCGTTTATCACAGGGCTCTCATGGCTCATAAATTTCTTGACAAACAAAGGAATAACCGCTGCATAAGCACCATTTGGGTCCTGACGACGGCCAAAGACATTAAAATAGCGAAGGCCAATAGTCTCTAAACCATAAGTCTTTGAAAAAATATCTGCATATAATTCATTGACGTATTTTGTAATTGCATAGGGAGATAATGGCTTTCCGATAACATCTTCAACTTTCGGAAGACTTGCAGAATCACCATAAGTAGATGAAGAAGCGGCATAGATAAAACGCTTTACTCCGGCGTCACGAGCAGCAACCAACATATTCAAAAAACCGGTCACATTTACTTCATTGGAGGTCTGCGGATCTTTAATCGAACGTGGAACTGAACCCAACGCTGCCTGATGTAGAACATAATCAACCCCTGCAACAGCTTTTTGACAATCCGCATTATTACGGATATCCCCTTCAATTAAAGTAAAGTCTGGATTATTATAATGTTGTTCGATATTATGACGATGCCCCGTCGCAAAATTATCTAAGACAACAACTTGATATCCTTTACCCAAAAAATGTTCTACGAGATTAGACCCTATAAATCCGGCTCCGCCGGTAATTAATATTTTACTCATCTTTTTGAAGTAATTATATATTGGAATTATTTGTATACAAATTTATATAACGCTGTTCTTCCGTAGTTTTTTCAAAAGAAAGACTCACTTTCTTTGCCAGTTTTTTACCAACCTTGTCCGCTAACAGCAATAAATATGCCTGATTTATATCTCCTCCTAAAATTAACACATCTATTTTTCCGGAATCTATCCCTGCAGCGTAGTCTCCAATTAAGCTAACTTCTTGAATATCTCCCGCTTTTTCCAGTATGTTATCTACGATTTCATCAATACCCAGATAGGTATGAATTAATTTTTGTAATGGCTTAAATAAGGAATTTTTGGTATTGGCTCGGTATAATATTTTATTTTTATCTGTACTCTTTTCTAAATATCCCGCCTCCGAAAGCTGGTTCAATTCTTTACGGATCGCATTCGTAGACTCCTGAAACTCGTCGGCCAATCCGCGTAAGTGGGACTGATTACTAGCTGACACAAAAAATTTGATCAGCAATTTTAATCGAGTCTTAGATGTAATTAAAGATTCCAGCATGGTTTAGCACAAATTGAGTAACAAAAGTACTCAATCTGAATTTATTTATCAAATTAAATTATTGTTAAACAATGGTCAATATTTATTATCCGCCAATCGCATAGTACTCAAAACCAAGTTTTTTAATCTTATAGCTGTCCAAAAGTTTTCTTCCATCGAATATAAAGGCTGGTTTTTTCATTTCTTTCTTAATGAGTGACCAATCATATTCCTTAAACTCGTCCCACTCTGTCAATATAACCGCGGCATGAGCATCTGCTAAAGCTTCGTAAGGGTTATTAACAACCGTAACCAAACGGCGATTCTCTGCAGCTGACCGAGTTTTTAAATAATCAAGGTCTTTATAGATTTGATCTGCAGACACTTTTGGATCGTACACGACTAGTTGTGCCTCCTCGTCCAGCAGATGATCTGCTACGTAGATTGCAGCCGATTCGCGGGTATCGTTGGTGTCTTTTTTAAAAGCCCAGCCTAAAAAGGCAATTTTCTTTCCATTGACTGTGTTATACATGGTTTGGATAATCCGCTCGGCAAATCGCGATTTTTGATGGTCGTTTAAGATAATTACCTGTTCCCAGTAATCAGCTACAGCTTTTAAATTATAGCTCCTTGCGATGTAAACAAGATTGAGAATATCTTTCTGAAAACAAGAACCTCCGAAACCGACCGACGCTTTCAGAAATTTGGGGCCAATACGGCTGTCGTGCCCAATAGCGCGAGATACCTCATCCACATTCGCACCCGTTACTTCACATAGTTCCGAAATGGCGTTGATGGACGAAACACGCTGAGCCAAAAATGCATTAGCAACCAATTTGGACAATTCGGATGACCATAAATTGGTTGTTAAAATTCGTTCCTTCGGCACCCAAGCTCCGTAAATCTGCACAAGTGACTGAATAGCTTCCTCATTCTCTCCTCCGATCAGGACTCTGTCTGGATGGTGCAAATCGGAAACAGCTGTTCCTTCAGCCAAAAACTCGGGGTTTGATAAAATATCAAAGTTGACACCATTGCCCGTATCATCCAAAATACTCTTTAATGCAGCAGCGGTACGGACCGGCAAAGTCGACTTTTCAACGATTATCTTATCACTCTGCGCAACCCGTGCAATCTGCCGGGCACACAATTCTATATATTTTAAATCTGCCGCCTGCCCCTTCCCTTTTCCATAGGTTTTAGTAGGTGTATTGACCGATATAAAGATCATATCGGCTTCATCTATAGCTTTTTCTACATCGATTGAAAAAAAAAGATTCCGCCCGCGAGCTTCTCCCACCACCGCGTCAAGTCCAGGCTCATAGATAGGAAGCTGACTAAGATCTGCGTTATTCCACGCATCAATACGTTGTTGATTGAGATCAACTACTGTAACTTGGATACCGGGATTTTTCTGTGCAATAACAGACATCGTCGGCCCACCAACATATCCAGCTCCTATACATGCTATTTTTTTTATTTCTTTCATTTTTATGTGCCTAATTTTTAACGACTCACTATCTTTTAATGTACAAGTCATTATTCCGCTAAAGATAGGAATATGCCCTGAATTTGCTATTAAAAAGAAAATGTACAATACTTAAAGCAAAATCCACGTGGAACATCGCCATAAAAAAATAAAGAAACCCCGGCAAGCAGGGTTCCTTCAAGTTAAATAGGTATCTAATATGGAATAAAAACACGTAAATTACTTATTGATCAAATCATCCGTTTTTTCGGAATGATTATAATATATGCCCATCATGGGAAGAACGGTACTGAACGCTCTCTTATCCCCATTTTGATAGTTAACTACAGCCTGTATTCTGACTTTATAATTTGTCAGATCAACTTCTTTCGCCTTGTCTGACCCAATTCGAAATCGCACGGATACTTCCACAGAAGTATTTTCATTGTTTTTAAATGGCAGAACCAATATCTGCTGCAGCTTTATTTCCACTTTGGAATCTGACGACCGGACGTCTTTCACAACAACATTACTGACATCATCCCGAAACCGCTCGCCCCGAAATACCAGCGCCCCGTGGGTTGCTCGCAAACTACCACTATACTGTCCCGGGTGCTCCTGATAACGGTAGTAAACATTCATCGAGACATCAGTAGGTTTTTTCTTTCTAGAAGAAAAAAAACGAAATAAAGCATACACTAGTGCAATAAACAGAAATATATATAAATACATCATAATCAACTCATCATTCTATCTGAATGTCAATATCCTTGCGTCCGTAGATATTCCTCTAAATGCGTACAACAAAAGTAAAAAGTAAATGCAGACGAAAATAGAGACCCTAGGGTCTTATTTACAATTAGGAAAATAAAAGCTTATTAGATTTAATGAAAATAATGCATTTTTGTTTGCCTTATGAAGCCAAATATTATTGTTACCATTCTGCTGCTGCTCAGTATAGCCATAATCCATTTCGGAAGAGATGCCATTATGGCCAATAACCAGTCCACAGCAGGCACCTGTTTGGCCAATAAGTCCCCTATCCTCATTACAAAGGAAAATACAGCATATAATGACCCTAACTACTATTATAATCATCCTAAAATATTTATCCCCATCAGTCAGATCAAAAGGGATATTGATCAAGAAAAGGGCATCTTCTGGCTGAGAAAGGAAATAGATCCATCAGATGGATTATCTACAGACAATTATGTACTTTCCTTCGACAATTTAACCTATGTCAATCTCACTTTGATCAATGCAAAAGGAGAGATTGAATTCAGTAGAAAATCCGGTTTATTTCGTAAACGAAACGAATTAGCTCGCGATGACAACCGTGATTATTTTGTTTTACATCTGGAAGCCCAAAAATCTTATACGATACTGCTCCGCGTGAAACATAGCAAAGGGTATACTCCCGTATATAATTTCCATTTGCAAACAGAACTCGATTATGTCAAGAAGAAACAGCGTGGACGTATCGTACATGCCTTTATGGAAGGCGCTATTATCGTACTTTTGCTGTATATGGCATTCGCCTGGATGGTGTCACGTTACCGTCCATATATCTGGATCTTTTTATTCCTGCTATCCATTGGCTTATATAGCGTTGCGCTGCAAAACTTATTTATCGACTTTTTCTTTTACAATAGGCCTCAGCTGGGTTGGAGTACGGTATCGCTATTTAGCCGACTGGCAGCCATCAGCTTTTACCTGTTGACCATAGATTTCCTTCAGCTGAGGAGACTGCATACGCGTTATTACAAAGTCGCTTGTTATATCATTGCTGCTATTGGTCTCACAGCGCTGCTTACATTTGTAAATAACTTTTATTTTGCCAATTACAAACAAAGCAACTGGATCAATATTACAATGGGCATTACTCATATGCTCTATTTTTCCAACTTATTTATTTCCCTCTGGAGGAAGATCGATCTGATGCAACGGTTCCTGGCGTATGGAAGTGTATTTTTTATAACCGGCATTACTGCCTTGGTCTACTGTGCACTCACTTTACAGGAGCAGGCCATACAATACGTATCGATGCTAACCCAGTTTTTTGCCTTGTGCATTACCATGTTGCTGCTGATCGGTATACGCTTAAAATTGCGTAAAAATGAACTGGACTACCATCAATCCACCGAGTCAATTGTTCAGGAAAGGACAAACGAACTCAAAAAAGCAAATAACGCACTTTATGAACAGCAGATCCAGCTGCTTCAAAAGAATCGTTATATTGAAACATTGATTGATGAAGTCAATCATCGGGTCAAAAACAACCTGCAGCTTCTATATAGCCTCGGCAGCCTGTATAAAACCGGAGAAAACCATGGGACGCAATATAATCAGGCAATACAGTCGATGCAGGACCGCATTCACGCAATGATGCTGGTCAATCAGCTCCTGATCTATAATCAGAACAGCCAGCTAAAGTTAAAAACACTGGTTATTGAAACAATAAACTATCTCAGACAGATGCATGATCCGGAAAAAACGGTCTGCGTTAACGTCAATATTGAACAAGACTGGTTGATATCCACAAATACTTCGATCCCGCTGGCATTGATTATCACTGAGCTATTGACGAATAGCTACAAATATGCTTTTCCAAAGGAAAGCTCAATTGCGCCAGTAATTAACCTCAATATATTCAAAAAAAAATTTGCCACAACAATGCAATTTGAGGATAATGGTGTGGGGGCTGCTGAAGCCATTTTATCAACGTCCTTTGGAATTGGCCTGGTAAAAGATCTCACCCGGCAGATCAAAGGGAGTCTAAAAATACAGCAGCATAACGGATTACAGTATATATTTGAATTTAAAGACATGATATGAGCCTAAAAGTTTTAATTGTAGAAGACGAAATGATTATTGCCCGATTTATTGAATATCAGCTTCATTCCCTTTATAGCGGATTGGAATTACATATTGCGTTAACGGTAGATGATGCGGATCAATACATGCAAAAAAACACACCCGATCTGGTGCTCTGTGATATTCAGCTCAATGATCGATTGGATGGTATAGAACTAATGGAAAAATATGCAGCGGCTAAGCTATTTAGTTTAATCTTTATCACTTCTTATCAATCGAAAAGCAGTATAGACCGTGCTGCTGCACTAAATCCAGAAAACTATATTATTAAACCGCTGGGAGAAAATCGGCTGTATGCAGGCACGCACATGGTTATCCAACGCCTACAACAACAACGGGATAAAAATAAAACCTTGGAAAAACTAAAAACATTGACTCCTGCCGAGTTAAATATCCTTAAGCTGATTGCTCTCCGACATACAACAAAATATATTGCTGAAACGCTCTTCCTAAGTCCTTATACAATAAAGAATACTCGGCACCGCATCTGTAGAAAGCTGGATTTAAACGAAGAGAATAATGCACTCTTATCTTGGGCTATCGAACATCAACATTTGCTGAAATTCTAAGTCAAAAAAATAAGGGTTTGTTCCATCACAAACCCTTTCCCATAAAATAAGAATTAATGCAAGCTATTTACTTTGATCTGAGAGTTCTTTTGATTGGTAAAGCGCACCTATCTTCAATAGCGCACTGAAAGTTTTAGGCTTCCTATTGGCATAATTTAATACACCAGCAATGCGTATCCCTTTACCTTCCAATGCCGTTACTTCACCATTCTTTTTAAGCAATTTAAATCGAACGGATACATCTGAGTCTCCTTTTTTGTTTTCGAATGGCACTACCACAATTTGTTCAAGATTGACGACTAAAGCAGGATGATCAGGCTTGACCAGTTTGATCACCACATTTTTTAGCTGTTCATCCCTGCGCTCGCTACGAAAAACGAAAACGCCGCTCTTGGTCCGATAATCACCGCTATACTGCCCAGGTCTATCCTGAAATAAATAATTGACCTGCATGGAAACAGCATCGCCAAATAGTTTCTCCCTCTGTTTTGATTTCGCAAAAAAATAAATAATAATAAATAGAAGAATAACTGAAATTGCTGAAATAAGTACCATAATAAAAATAGATAATAGGACCAGGTGTTATACAATCTTATGATTGCATTTAACTCTATCCCAAAATTACAGTAATTGGTAATTGATGACTAAAATTGACAGGGGACAAATTGGGGACAATCATACAACCATCTAAAAATCAACAATATAATGTATGTTATATGGGATTTATTAAATAGCTTACTTAAGGGCTATTCGAATTGGAGTTTTACTTTCCCACTTGAGGGCGGGAATCAGCTACACACTCAATTAGACCGTGTAGCTGATTAGCGTGATATAAGCATACAAGGAAATAATTTAACTTGTAGCTAGATTGAAAATTAGTCAATCAGTTTGGATTGATGACGTTCCAATGTATTATATATTTTCTTGACATCCTGGGATTTCTCTTTTTGTAACACTAATATTGCATCTTTTGTATGCACAAGAATACTATCGCGCATACCCACAAATGCCGTGTAGATATCAGTACCGATAACCATATTGCCATTCTCATCAACCGGATGACCCGTCTGTTTTAAATAATCATACATGGATTCAAAGGAACCGAGATCGGACCACTGAAAACTGGTGGCGACAACACGAATTTTCTTGGAGCGTTCCATCACAGCATAATCAATGGAGATCGAGGGAATCTCCTTAGATAAGGCCAAATCCAGCTCACCATCCTTGCGATGCTGCCAAGCGTTGAATGCTGTTGCATACACTTTAGGTTCAAAAGTCTGTAACTCGGCTAGAAACGTATCGGCTCGAAAACAGAACATCCCAGAATTCCATAAGAAATTGCCGCGTTCAATAAAATCCTCTGCGGTATCCTGATTGGGCTTCTCGCGGAAGGACAAAACTTTATCATCCTTATATTCGATATAACCATATCCTGTTTCAGGACGTATCGGCTGAATACCAAACGTAACAATATAACCTTTATTAGCCTTTTCTATCCCAGCTTTTATTGCTTCCGCATACGCTTGCTCGCCCACGATCACATGATCAGAAGGAGTTACGATCAAAATATCATCAGGCTGTGCGGCAAAGGCAGCAAATGCAATCGCTGCGGCAGTATTACGCGGTGTTGCTTCCACAATATCAATATAGTCAATCTTATTGTTTTCCATGACTTCACGGCTCAAACTATGGTTATCACAGTTGCCCACAACAATCACTTGTCCGCAAAGGGATTGATTACGCTTAACGGTCATTTCAAACAATGATCCATCCTTAAATAAATCAAGGTATTGCTTAGGATAACTTTTACGTGAAAGAGGCCACAAACGGCTACCTACTCCTCCTGTTAAAACAACATGAATTATTTTACTCATAATCTTTATTTTTGCTTTTCCTCTTTTTCAGCGACAACACGACGCAGACCCGCGCTCGAAAAACGATGTGTTCGCTTATTATAATAGATTTCAATATTCTCTTCTACGCAGTACATACGACCCGAAAAATCTTTATCCCGATACTCCTCGCCAATAATACGGATATGAATAGGTAGTGCTTTGATCATATCAATTAAATCTTGTTCCGTCTCGTAAGGGATAATTTCATCTACATAACGACAACCTTCCAATTGTACATATCGCTCGACAATCGTTTGCGTCGGTTTAGCTTTCTCAGGAAATACTTCCGAGGGATCTGTATTTAAACCAACAATCAGGTAATCACAATTTCTCTTTGCTTCTTCAAGCATCATAATATGGCCAGCGTGCAATAAGTCGAACACGCCAAAGGTAATTCCAATTTTCATCTTACAATCTGTTCTTTAAAGGATGAGGTCAGCATTCAAGCTTGATCTTAAAATTATTAGACAGTTTTCAAAACAGTTTCTTCTTCTGAATTGGCATCAGCAACAATTCTCCGCAAGCCCGAGCTTGAGAAACGGTGATCTCTGCTGTTGAAATAGAGTTCAATACCTTTTTCCTCGCAATAAGTTCTTCCAGTAAAGCTTTTCTCGCGGTATTCATCGCCAACAATTCGCACGTCAATATTGAATGAACGTAAAATATCTTCTAGATCTTGCTCAGTTGCATACGGAACGATCTGATCGACATATTTACAGCCCTTGAGCTGTATATAACGTTCCACAACAGTCTGAACAGGTTTGTTTTTTTCAGGACGGTCAATAGTTGGATCAGTCTGCAGGCCACAGATCAAATAGTCACATTGTCTTTTTGCATCTTCCAACATTTTGATATGCCCGGCATGCAACAGGTCGAATGCACTGAATGTAATACCAATTCGCATTCCTTTTTCTGGAATATTTATCATAGTCGCATTGATTTTAAGAGAATAGAAACTTTATTGTATTCATATATCAAAGATAAGATATATCTAATAACAATCTGAGGGAATATTTGGTTCGAAAAAAATGGGATTACTATATAGTCAAACCTACGTCGTGATGTCGAATAAATAATTGTGCACAAGCTCTTGCATCCGAAAGCGCTTCATGATGATTCAATTCAATACCCAACACTTCGCAACATGCATTGAGTCTCGCCGGTTTAAATCCCTTGCCTTGATAAATCTTAAACGTACACTCCCATTTGTCCATTAATCCAAGGTGATCATATGGCAAATTATAGTAACTCATCGTTTTGCGAAGCACACCACGATCAAATAATTCATTATGGGCCACCATAATCCGGTTATTGATAAGAGGGTAGATTCGTGGAAATAAGTCTTTGAATGTTGGAGCCTGCAAAGTATCCTTAGGTCGAATACCATGCACACGCGTGGTCTGCCACATATATTGGTTATTAGGAGGTTGTATCAATGAATAAAATTCTTCAACAATAATTCCCTGCTCCACCACGACCAAACCCACAGCGCAGGCTGAATTCTGATTAGCTGTAGCCGTTTCAAAATCTATTGCTGTAAAACTTAATTCTGATTGCATCATACCCCCTATTAAAATCGGGATAAAAATAAGATTTTTTTTGTCTTACTCAAATAATCAAATCTCATCCTATAAGACATCAATGTATAATGTATGAATTTGCTCTATTGACTAGCGAAGGTATAATTTATCTTTTTCTTCTTTTGTAGGGTAATTAATCAATACAGCTTTATACACCCCCTTGAAAACAAATAGACTTCCAGCGGCAACACCGATTATTTTGTGCCGATCGATAATATCCCGAATATCTTCCAATGAACCCGCTCCTCCTAAAACTGTCATTGGCAGCGTAGTTTTCTCGCGGGCCTTATCAATAAGCGTTGTATCATACCCCTTCATCATTCCATCTTGGTCAATTGAGTTAATAATAATTTCCCCCGCCCCCGATCGTTGCGCCTGTTCAATAAATTGGAAAGGGTTGATCCCTGTAGACCTCTTGCCATTATGACTATAAACTTCATAACCACCAAAAAGCTTCTTCTTAACATCTAAAACAACAATAACAGATTGCGCTCCAACACGATCTGCGATTTCTGTTATTAATCTCGGATTCTGTAATGCGGCAGAAGACAACGCTATTTTCTCAATTCCGAGCCCAAATATTCGTTGTGCTTGTTCAACAGTTTTCACTCCTCCGCCATAACACAACGGCATGCGCGACTGATTCGCAATACGCTCAATTAAACTGTAATTTGGCTCCAAATCTTTTACCGTCGCATCAATATCAAAAAGAGCCAGCTCATCAACAGCCTTTTCATTGAAAATCTTTACGGCGTTAATAGGATCGCCAACATATTTTGGATTTTTAAAATTAACGGTCTTTACTAAACCATTATCCTGTATAAGAAGGCTGGGAATAATTCTTGGACGCAACATGTTTATTTTCGTTTAACTTTGCAAAATTTCCTAATAAGACCTCACCATAATGATGGCTTTTTTCGGGATGAAATTGGATTCCATATCGATTTCTAAAATGAGCAGCCGAAGCAAATTCTCCACCATAATTGGTGATCGCCAAAATATCTTCCGAACGATTACATTTAAAGTAATAGCTATGCAAAAAATAAAAGATAGCATCATCCTCAAGGCCATTAAACAATGCTATATCCTTTATCGGTTTCACATCATTCCACCCCATATGAGGTAGCTGTGTCACATAATCAATATTTTTTTTATCAAATACTCTTACTTCCGCATCTATCCAGCCTAATCCATCCATTTTTCCTTCATCACTATTTTTTGCCATCATCTGCATCCCAACACATATGCCAATTACCGGTATATCGTGCTCTAGTACCAACTCATCCAAAGTGTCACGCATGCCAGATTCATTTAACTGTGTCATGGCGTGATCAAAATGTCCGACACCAGGCAGGATTAATTTTTCAGCACCAACAAGCTCTTTGTGTGTCTTTGCGATTTTAACAGGTACATCAAGCCGCTTATAAACATTTACAAAGGCATTGATATTTCCGACACCGTAATCTATTAAAGTTATCATCTAAACAAACGCTTTTCCATCCCTAATTTTTGCATCACCTTTGCTCCAAATTTGATGATGTCTATTTTACTTTTATAATCTCTATACGTTTTATTTTTCCCTTCAAAGATCGTTTGCAGCTCTTCATTAGTTAAGTCTAATTTGTGAGCTATATACTCGAATTCTTTCCTTAAAAATTCTTCCGACAATTCCGGTTTTGCTATTCTTTCCAACGCTTCGTCTCTCGTCATCTGACCAGTCATAATTAAAGAAGAGAAATGTGCTCGACGTTTCTCATAACCAAATTTACGTGGCAACCAATAATCCTCATAAAAGCGAGTAAACCGAGATTCATGATGCTTATGTTGGAAAGATTCCCATCCATATCTCTCAGACAACAAGTTTTCCGCATCGGTCTTAATAAAAGGGATAAGGTTTAGAGGTCGAAAAACTTCCATACCATACATATAACGATAGTAGATTTTATACTTTAAGATATCTACTAAAGGGAAAGTCTTTAAAGGACGTTTACCAAATTGGCCATGAATATCTTTTACCAATCGTACATCAATACCTGGAAAACCGCCCCATTCTTCAGGTTCCCGGCAGCATTCAGTCGAGAAATTCCCACCAGTTAGCACATAATTAATCTTATTTTTCCTAGCGAATTTATATAATCCAGAAAAAAAAGCATAATCTTGTGGTAGATCCTGATCCGCTATTTGAGACTTTAAGAATGCGACCTGCAAATCTTTCATTTCCTCCCAATTAATAACTTCTGTATAAAGATCAAGATTAAGACCGTTAATGAGTTTTTCAATATTACCTACTGCTCTATCTGTATTCCAGCCAGCGTCCACATGAAATATCAAAGGCCTTAGTCGCATAATTTCTTTTGCTACATAGGCCGCATAAGAACTATCCAGACCTCCGCTCAAACCAATAATGCAATCAAAGTCTTTATTTCTACTGGTCTTTTTAATGCGATCAGCAATTTTCATTAATTCCTCAAGTCCACGCTCGTCAGTATGCCAGTTTGGTAAAATATTCTCTATATAGTTTGTGTAATAATCACTCTCGCCCCGCTCATTGAAAATGATATTCGGATCCGACGTATCCATTATTGTTTTAGTACAGATTTGATATGGCTTTTCTCTTTTCATCTACTCCTCTTATTTAATATATCATAATATAGCTCAATATAATCTTGAAAGCGATCTTCTTTTTTAAAGTTGTTTCGAGCGCGTTCCTTACAGTTACTTGAATAGTAAGCTTTACCGTTACGTTCAATTTCAAATATTGCTTCCCTTAATGAAACTGAATCTTTCTGACGGACAACTATTCCGGTACCATTGTCAACAGCTTCCGAGCTTCCCCCTGAGTCGAAAGTAACCACAGGTGTCCCACAAGCCAAAGCTTCCAGATTCGTTGTTGGAAAAGTATCTTCCAACGTTGGATTCACAAAAACATCCGCAGAAGAATAGAAATCAACGAGTTCATCGATATTATTTGTCTTTTTTAAAGCGATAATATTTGGCGGTAGCTCAGCAATTTGTCGTTTAGAAAGTCCTATCAAGACAATCTGAAAGCGGTCGGTCAGACTACTTGCCATTTCAATAAAAAATCTCAATCCTTTTCTGGTGTCCCAAGGGTTGGCCACGCCCAAAATTACAAATTTATTTTCAATATTAAACTTCGTCTTAATATTATTACCCGAACATCTAAATTTATCAATATCAATTCCATTTTGAATCGTTTTTATCCGATGAGAACCAAGAAATGATTTTCGAACTTCTCCTTCCAGCCATTTCGACACGGGCACAATTGTTAAGTTGTCTACTGAATTAAATAATAGTTTCTTATCCTGAAAGTTCCTGCGAGAATTATCTTTGAAAAATGCTTTGGGATACTCTCCCAATTGAGGGCAATCACCACACTCCGTCTGCCATTTGGAACATCCAACCAGATCGTAATAAGCACAATGCCCTGTGAATGACCAGCAATCATGAAAAGTCCAAACAATTGGCTTTCCAAACTTAGCTAGAAAATTAAAAAGTAATTCAATATTTATATAGTAACCGTGCAAATGTTGTAAATGAATAACGTCTGGATTAATGTGCTCAATTTCCTTAATTAATTTTTTGGTGGCCCCTCGAGAAAAAAAACCATGTCGACCTGTTAATCTCGTCCCTAGCGCATGAACAAAAAAATCGACCTTATGACCTATTTTGTAAGACGTCGACTTGGACAAACTACCCTCCCTACCATAGGAAATAAAGCTTCTCCAGCCCTCGGTAATTACAGCCTCTCCAATTTGTTCAGCGATCCGGCCAACAGAACCAATATTTAACTCACTACTTATTTGAAATACGGTCATAATTATATTTTACAAAACATCACACACTTAATACAAACGATCATTGAAGTCTCTAGTCTCAAGGAAAGTGTGACAATTTTCTCGAGAAAATTAATTTACTAAACTAAAAAACACCCCATTCAATTGAAGGAAAATTCCCGTTAAATCCTACATCACGACCATCACACATACGCTACTTCTTTAATTTCATTATCATTAGAAGCAGAATTAATCCCTAAATTAAAAATGAGAAAGATCAGGTAATAAACTATAACGTCCATAAAATCAATAAAAAAAACCTGATCAGTAAATCCCCTTGCCAAAAGAATGATTAATAGCCCCTTGTAGAATGTCCTTCCTTTTACGAAAAGTGTGGCAATGATTACTCCAAAAAATAAAAAGCTCAAAATACCCCAAAAATAATGTGCAGAGAAAAAAGAATTATGTAAATTAAAATCAAACGTTGCAAAAATAGGATCGTCCAATGTCACACCAAAAATCAATGCAAAAGGATCGTTCTCCATTTTATTTAAATATATTTCGTTTATATCCTCACGACCAGTCATACTGACACCAAGTTCAATAAATCTACCAAACGATGATTCATACAATTGCATTAATAATTGGTAATTGAGGTATACAAAACCTAAAGCAAAGAAAACTATAATTGCGACCCTCTTTATTTTCGAAATATTTGAAATCAAACTAAATTGATAACAGAAAATAAACAATAGCAATAATAGGGATACAACTATACTCGATCGTCCAACTGTCATCAATGATAAAATCGCACAATTAATAGCAGGAAAAATATTTATATTCTTATTCCATCTATAATCCTCTATGTAATAATAAATGGTGTAAAGCAGCGCGTAAAAACTTACCATATTTTTACTTCGTTGATAAAGAATATAATCCAAGTCAGCCCCACGAATAATATTCAAATAGACAAATGCACTATAGAATACAAGAATGATTGCGTATATAAAAGGCCCTATTTTTCTATCAAGATAAAACTGCAAGATAATCCCAAAGAAAATTTGATAGATTATCAGGCTACTATTAATAAATGCCCCCCTAAACAAAAAACATATACCACTAAAAACGGATAATATTACAAAAATAACCGTGTAGGTAACATTACGGGAGACCGAACGGAATTCAATACAAAAAACACCGACTAAATAAACCAGCATGACTTGCATAGGAATCCAGCTGGATATGGAAAAAGCCAAAAACAGCAAGTGGTATAATATTACGTATACACTGTACCTATTTAAAGCCGAAATTTTAAATTGCATCGATAATTGTATTGTTTATATCAGTCAAATAAAGTAAAGCACTTGATCCATCATGGTAGACAAAAAGCTCCTTTGCAAATTTATGGAACGTTAACAAAATCATTTCCACCATAACATTATTAGATAGAACGAGATCAAACTCAAATTCGCTACTGTATTGTTTAATTCTAGGATGTGGTTTTAATATCAGTAAAGTATCGCCAGTGGCCGATTTTTTTCTATCTTGAAAAAGATTTTCGATTTTTTTGTTATAATCCCAATTTGTGAGATAAAGGTAAACTGACTTCCCCTCAACCATTTCTCGATATTCCCATCTTTCTTCGACAGTAAGCATTTCCTCACAAACCTCATTCAAATTGTCGATAAATGGCTTGCGAAAACTAAATCTTTGATTTTTAAAATCCGCAACAAGTTGTTCATGTTTGGGGAGATCATATAAATAAATGCCCTTCACAAATTTACTATCACCAAAATGCTCTTTATTTCCTAAAAATTTTAAAAATTGATACAAAATCTTATTTTTACATCTGGCGCTCAATAGGTCATTTCTGTAGCTTCCATACCCCTCTTCATATACAAAGATCTCCTTTGTTTTTATCTTAGATAACATCCAGTTAGTCTGGAGACCATAATCTGAATCAATAAACAGTTTATCGTTCGCATTGATCACCTTTTTTAAGAACGAAAGTAATTGACGATAGGATTCAAAACATTTCTTTTTCTCCCAATACATGCTATTTTCAACCCTGGCATAAAACTCAGCCGCTCCATGAAAATCACCCAAAAATACAAGCGTTTTTGCTCCTTCAACATCAATGTTATGCGCATTACAATACTGTAAAGGGGTGCTTACTAAAAAATAGTTCATTTTTATATTTTAAGAAAGTCAGGATCTTTGATAATACGCATTATTAACGTTATTATGTTACTAATCGACCGCCAATTCAAACTAAGAAAAACTAAACTTGAAGCTGCAATGTAATAGGGTGTAGAATTTTCATTAATGAAAAGAACCGGACACACAACAAGCAGCGGAATATACAAACGATAACTACAACCGAAATCGATGATCTTCAGAAGGGATGCCGATTTCCCCAACAACAAAAGGTAAACCTTATTTGCCAGAATAATATTAAATACAAAATAGGAGAAGGCCGTACCCAGAATTGCGTACGCCAATTCAATCTTAAATATGGAGATCAAAACAAGTGATAAGACAAAGCACATAATCAATACAACAAAAGAAACTATAGCAAGATAACGCTCCCCCCTCTTCGCGATAATTAAGCTTTGAAACCCAAAACTATTCGCCAATAATACAACCGATATCACAGCTGTTAAAAACGATTTATAGGTACCTTCATAACCTGGCATAAATCTAATCAGGATTGGATAACAGATCAATGAACAATAAAATCCTAAATGAGAAAATGTCAAAAAAGCTTGCCTAACCCGTACAAGTAATTTCATGGATTCTTCTTTCGACAAAACATTAAATCTATTCAATAATTTTGGCCAGATTAAAAATGACAGAGAATCCGTGACCAAGACAATAATATTTGCTATCGAAAATGTAAAAGTAAAGAAACCGAACTCCTCTATACTATAGTACTTACTAATAAGCGAGCGAACCGAAATAAAAATAAAATAGAAGCTCGCATTGTAAAAAAATAAGGGTAACGCCATTCCCAAGACCCGCTTCAAAAGTCGAATATCTAAATTAAATTTCATTGCAAATGGCATCCTTAAAATCAAAATTAACAATGCAATCATGTTAGATAAAGCATAAAACCATAAAATGGATTGAAGGAGATGTTCACCATTGAAAATAAGCAATGATGCCAAAGTTCCTAGCGGTAAAAAAGACTGCACCAATGAAATAGGGATCAATTGGTTATAAACTCTTAAAACATTAGAAAATAATGCTATAAAATAACCCGATGAAAAAATAACAAGTGTAAATAGGAAAAAACGTTCAAGTTCATATTTCTCCCCAATATGTACCGCAAATACCAAAAAAAGATAGCAGCAAACAGCAAAAATGTTTAAAACGGCTATCAGGAAAACGGAATTTCCAACAATATAAGATATAAATTGTGTTCTGTTTTTGTTAAAGGAACAGAACACATTCACGGCATTTGCAATCCCCAAATTAAAATAATCAAAGTACTGAAGCACTAATGATATAAATGCCCATATCCCAAAATAATGCGGTCCCAATTTTACAGCCAGCAAAAAAGCATTCAGGAATTGTATTCCGAATACAAAGTATTTAGAAAACAAAAATACTAAGGAAGAATTGACCTTTTTAACAGCCGTCATATTTACTGCCTATTTAATTTGACTTTACTACGTATCAATTCTTTTATCAAATCTTCGCCGATGATATGCTCGACGAATTCTCGAAATACACCTTCGCCACCTTTCTTTTCGCAGATATGGGAGCAAATTTCCTTGATATAACTCGGTGCACTGGACGGGCACGCGGAGAATCCTACATTTTCCAAAACTTCGATATCATTTAAGTCATCTCCAATATAGGCCACATCTTCTAAAGAAATATTTAATTCTAAACAAACTTCTTTCAGTAGCGTTAATTTATCTTTAACTCCAAGGTAATACTGTTCAATATTCAGCTTTATCGCCCTACGTCTAACAATCTCAGTTTGCTCACCCGTAATGATCACTACCGGAATATCTAAAGCTTTGGCAAAGAGCACTCCCGCACTATCAAGGGTATTAAATTTTTTTAATTCATTGAAATCAATATCATAATACATACCACCATCGGTCCATACTCCATCAATATCTGTTGCTATTAGCTTCGGTAATTTCATTAGGATACAACTATTTAAAAATTGATAAAGGCGCCATAGATAATTTCATCTTTTGCGATATCCTTGTTAACAGTTTTACCGATGATAGCATCCTTTTCTGACCATTTCAACCCATCACCAGGAGAGAGCAAATGAAGGTCATCAACTGTAATAATATCACCCGCTTTAAGATCCTTTAATGTAGCAATCGAACGTTCTAATTTAACTTTTGCAGCCTTTACATCATCTTCAATAAAGATATCTTCGACACCTAAGGATCCCTCAAACAGTCTGATATCACGAACCATCCTGTTCACACCATCTGGTCCTAACGATCCAGCTTGGTCAGTCCCTTTCATTCTTCTATCTATTGTGATATGTTTTTCTATAATCTCAGCGCCCATAGCAACAGCTGCAAGCGGAGTAGCGATACCTATAGTATGATCTGAATATCCAATCTTATAGTCAGGATAATTTTTCTGCAAATAAGGAATTGTGTTTAAGTTTGTATTTTTAGGATGCGTTGGATATTGTGATACACAATGTAAAATACTCAAATTATTATGATATTTAGTGATTACATCAATGGCATCGTCTAATTCCTTTTTTCCTGCCATGCCAGTAGAGACTATAATCGGAATTTTGGTTTCTGCTAATGCCTGCAATAAAGGAAGGTTAGTCAAATCCCGGCTCGCAACTTTTAGATAATCTGGTGTAAAAAGCTTTAATAGCGAAAGACATCCAATTGCACATAATGTTTCAACAAAATCAACACCTTTCTCTTTGGCATATTTATAAATTTCAAAGTGTTGCTCATCATTCAACTCCAATACCTCGCGATGCTCCCCGTAAGTACTGGCAAATGCATGTGGTGATTTATAAGCAGCATCCATTTGCGATTTCGACAACTCATGTTTCAAATCTCTTTTTGTCAATTTTACGGCATTCATTGGCTGTAATTTTAAACCAAATAGATCTTCTTCAATCGGGCGACAAGCTAAATCTATGATTAATTTTGCTAAATCAACTGAGCCATTATGGTTCTGTCCTATTTCACCAATGATATATACATTTTTACTTTCCATATCTTTTATTTTTTATTGCTTATCATAATCGTTTCCATTTTTTTTAATAATTTATCATTACAACATATTTGTTCGGCAAGCTTTTCAAAAGGTTCACTAAGAAAATTTCTATATTCCTTATCTATTGTCAAAAGATTATCATAGTCCTCCTGCGTATCGATAGTTAGTCGAATACGTTCAAAGTCTCGTTTAAACAAAGTAAGTTCGACTAACCTGACTTTATAATTTTTAGTATCTGTATAAATGCCGTACGTCACATGTTCCTTAATTTTGAGATCTACAACTGATTTATCTAACATTTTAAGCGCCTCCAATCTAACAATCTCACCAAAGACTCCAAAGTGCGTAAGGACCGTAGGTACATTTTTATAGGAAAACGACAAATAATCACAATCTTCTGCCCTGTACTGCTCGACGAGACTATCCAATTTTTGAAGATCAATCAATGGACTATCAGAGCATATTCTGACTACAGTATCAAAGTTATAATAAGATGCCGCCCCAATATAACGCGCAAGAACATTATTTTCATCTCCTCTATAATAGGCTATTTGGTGACCCGACAAATAATCGCATAATTCATCGTCATTTCCCTTCGTAGTAGTCGCAACAACAATAGGCAGATTCAATTGTTGCAATCTTTCGATTAAAAAAAGAAGTATGGTCTTTCCTTGAAAAGGTTTTAATATCTTGTTAGGCAATCTTGTCGAGCCTAACCTCGCCTGTATTATAATACCAATCATAAACTCATTTAACTTAATCTTTCATGGAAACACGAACTGTATTTATTACAGTTAATATAACAATAGTTATAAAAGAAAGAAGAAATGCCCCAATAACCGCTCCTTTTATCACTCCTATTTTATTCTCTTTAACGGGGTAAACAGGGTTATCGATAATCTGAATTAACGGTGCCTCCTTCATTAAAGAAAGTTTTGATAGTTCCAAGTTTTGTAAAAGCTGGGCTAAAATAGTTTTATTTGTTTCAGCAGAAAATTGTGAACGTTGTGAAGGAACGAGCCTAAGAATTTGTTTAGTTGGATTTAAATTTGGTGTATTGTCAATCGCAACAGCAGCGGAAGAAATTGCACCATTCATTGCCGCTCTTACAGAATCCGTTTTATGTTGTAAAATGGAAATATTATCCAACGACTTTTTTGTCTTTGTTTTAACATAGAATTCGTTTACTTCTGCCACGAGTGCTTCATTGAACTCCTTTGCAAAAATTTCATTTGTTCCGGAGACATCGATTTTTATAATGGACAATTTTTTATCCGGTTTTCCAACCGCCAATTTTTTAGAGTTGATATCGTCAACAACCCTGCTAATAACACTGTCTCTTTGCCGTTGCAAGCTATTACTATTTTGGTGTTTCAGTGCAAAATTAACGGACAGCAATTCAGGTCGCTTCTTCTTCCACTGATCCTTTAACTGTTCCATCTCAAAGTAATGATCCAATAAAACTTTGGAAGAGTCACTTTGTGAAGGCTTAAGAAGTGCTGCTTCAATCATTGTCCTCGATTTATAGAGCTCGATTAAATTATCTCCTTGAAAAATTCCACCATTTCCCCCTCCAAGATCTACCCCCATCATGGAAGCGATTCCCGCATATTGACCTAATCCATTACTGGGTTCGGCTCCTTCCAATACAAAACTTGTCGTGGCTGTATAGATAGGCTTTTTTAATTTTGTATAGAGTATACCTAGCGCTGAACCTAAAACAACAGCAAGGATCAAAATATACCATTTTGAGATTAGGTAGAGAATCCAGTTCTTTAAATTAAGGATGAGTTCTTTTAAAGTAATATCTTGTTTAGTATTAGTCCCGCCCATATTTATTTAAATAAACTAATAATAATAGCCAATGTTGAAGCAATACCTGTTCCAATACCTATCCAAGCCTGCGAACTCAACTTCTCTCTCGGAGCCCTTTTAGGCACAACAATTTCCGCTCCCGGTTTAACTTCTGGATATCCACCATCCTTACCTTTTACAGCACCATTAGCATATTGTACAAAGACACGTTTCTTCAAAGCATTATCGGTAAATCCTCCCGCCTGGTTTACATAGTATTTTAGGCTCTTGCCTTTGACATAGACTACGTTGTTTGGATTCAAGACTTCACCCACAACTTTCACTGTCTCTAGTTCTTTCGGCACATTGATAATATCGCCATCCAAAACCAAAAGGTCGCCCTTTTCATAAGGCTTTTCTAAAATTTTGTTCAATTCAATACCCACAAGGTCACTCGGCTCAATCTCAGAAGCTGACATCCCTTGTTGCGACACTTTAGCTAAAGCGGCAGTCTTAGCTCTGGAACCATCATTATTCTTGTCAGCGTCTTTATCAGCATATTTATCTTGGCTAGAATCTTTTTGATTACCCTCTTCATCTAAACTGTCCTTTTCCAATTCTTTCTTCAACCGTTCCTTCTCCTTTTTCTCTTCTGCTTTCAATTTAGACATCCCCGTACGTTTCAAGGAAGCTCCTTCAGTATAGGCATACGGCGTAAGGCCTCCCGCACGTTTAATAATATCCGAAATCCGTTCATCTTCACGTGCAATGGTATAAAAACCTGGATAAAGTACTTCACCTTCGATTTTTACCTGACGCTGGGTACGGAAACCGGCGTCGCCCAAAATGGAAATGACGTCATAAGGCTGCAACGTTATGTTCGGGTCCGTGAGTACACCATCTTTAATATCCACCAAAATGGTTTTCGAAGATCTATGGTCGGTCACATCGAGGTTTTGTATACGTCGAGCAATTTCTACCCGCGCATTTTTAGCCGCTTCAGTCAATCCACCGGCCTTCTGAATCAGGTCTTCTAACGTAGCGTTGCTCGCAAATGGGAAATCACCAGGAAAGCGGACTTCGCCTTGTACAGTGAATTTATACTCATCTCTTAGATCAAAAATAGAAGCAATCTCAATCTTATCTTCTCGTTTTAAGGGAATATCTTCCGCTGTACCATTCAATATTTCACGTACGTTGAAATTAATTAGCTCCGAAGTATTATCTGCTTTCAAACGGTTAATCATACCGCGTTCCAAAAACGCATCTTCCCGTACGCCATCCGCCATTTCCAACACCTGTTTTAGGGTCATCCCTGGTTCCAAACCAAAGATTCCCGGACGGAATACCGCTCCTAAAACACTGATACGATTGGCAAAACGTTCCAATATGGGGTCTACAATATACTGATCTCCTCCTTTGGGGATATAGTTTGCAAACTGATCTGCATAGATATCCTGTACACTGCGTTCACGGCCGGTTGTTTGAAGCACTTTAACTTTGGCACTATAGGCATTCTCTGTAAAGTCGCCGGCATAACGCAAGATATCAGATAACGACTCTCCCGGCACCGTTTCAAAGATTGCAGGCCGCTTGACTTCGCCTTCAAACTGCACTCTAGCTCCGTAGACAGGAATATGAATGATATCTTGATCTTGTAAACGGATATTTCCTTGTTGAATACCATTGGCCAAAAAATCATATACATCGATCGTGCTTACCACACGGTTGCCACGGATCACCTGAATTTTGCGATAAGTTCCGTTTTTATTGGGTCCTCCAGAAGCATATAATGCATTAAATACCGTCGCTAAAGATGGTAAGCTGTAGGTTCCGGGTTTTGTCACAGCGCCGGTCAACGTCACACGAATGGTGCGGATATTGCCAATATTGACGCTAACTTGGGTTCTACCCGAACGTAGCGCAGGATAAGTCCCACTCAAACGCTGTTCAATCTTGCTTTTCGCCGCTGCTATGGATAACCCCGCAACATTGATTTGTCCCACATATTCCACCTTAATAGTTCCGTCTGGACTGACCGGAAGTTGATAGGAAGCTTCATTATCTCCGGTGATATCCAACAGGATCTCGTCGTCCGGCCCAATAATATAGGAACTTGGCGTCGCCATACGCAGGTTAGGCTCAAAGGTAATCGCGTTATTTTTAAAAAGTTCTGAACCGAAGATTTTTAGCTTGCCTTCTTCATTTTCGACGGAGTCAAGTTTATTTAATTGTTGACGCCGCAACGAATCAGTATTGGAATAGCCCTCCACCTGGCGGCCATTATTGCGGTTATTAGTAGTATTATTTACCCTCCCCTTTAATTGCTCAGGTTGCTGTTTTTTGCGTTTAATCGCAGCCAAACGTTCCTTGAGCTTCTGAACTTCCACGGCAGATACCCCCTGTGCACGGGCAAAACCATCCAGTTGGCTTTCATCGTAGCCCATTAAAGCGGCCTGTTTCACATATTGCTCAATCTGAGTATCACTTAGATTATCAACTTTTATATTCGCAGGGTTGGTTTGGGCCTGTACTGTTCCCACAAATCCTGCTATACATAACCATAATATTATTCTCTTCATTCGATACATCGGCATTTTGCCGCAAAATTAGTAAAACTATTTAATTAAATGGTTTATAAATTTACTCCACGAAACTCATCTTTTCCCATTTTTACCTCATTGGGCAAAGCTGGCTAAAAGATTTATCAAAATTTTATAACGTAATTATAATGGTGTTCGCTACTCCCTGCTTTTAATTCCTACACAATAACAAATCATGTGCCTCCTTACTCTACTGTTCATCACTCTATTTGGAATCCATTTGGCGTACCGCCATAGAATAATGATATCTTACTCTTACGGTCAGTATAAACTTACAGAATAGGAATAGATTCGTTCAAGTAGAATTCTGAAAGTTTTATTAACTTCGTAAAGTTAAGCATAAATTAAATGAAAAGTCCAATCTTTAGTCTTTGGCTATCCATATGTGTAATAGCTCTGTTCTGTTGCTCCTGTAAGGACAAAACAAAAGGCAAGCAGAAAAGCGAGCTGGCACAACAAAACGAAAAACCGCTGAATGCCGCGGACAGCACTTTATTCCATTTTTGGGATAAATTTGCCATGCAGGATACGGCGCAGGTAAGAAATCCAGAAAAAGGCGAACAACAACTTGCTGATTTTATCCAACTCTTGGCACAGACTCCAGATTCGGCAACAAGAGACAAAGCGGTCGATCTCATGCTCGACAAAGCAAAGGTCAACCGGACAAGCTTCGATTATTTCGTTAAACAATATGAACACTATCTATATGATGGCAATTCGCCCATGCGAAATGATATCGTTTACGAATCGGTATTACGCTACCTGATTAAAACAGATGTGCTTTCTGATCTTGAAAAAGAAGCCTATAGACCGACTTATAAATTGGTCCTTCGAAATAAGGAAGGACAAACCGCCGAAGATTTCAGTTATGAATTGGCGGATGGCAAAAAACAAAAACTATCGGAGACAAAAGCTAAATATACCTTCTTGATCTTTTACGACCCGGACTGCTCACATTGCAAAGAAACCATCCACCAACTTCGTGATACTCCGCAATTGGTACAGCTCTTTACTCAACTACAGGTACAAGTACTCGCTATCGACCCGTGGGGCGACCGCACGAAGTGGAAAAATTATCAAACTGAGCTATCGTACCAATGGATCAACGGCTTTGACAGCGATAGTAAAATATTGTCTTTCAATTTATACGACCTCAAAGCTTCGCCAACGATTTACCTTTTGGATGAGAATAAAAAGGTGCTATTAAAAGACACCTACTTGCAGCAGGTCATTGCTTATTTTGTTAAAACCAATTCTTAGCTGATGTCTGAAAACACAAGCGAGGGCAAAACACGGGTTATTTCAAACGAAGACTATTTTGCCGAGGTGCAACGCATCCTTCGTGAAGGTAAGGAGGTACGCATACGTGTCAAGGGCAGTAGTATGCTTCCATTCATCAAGGATGGGGATACGGTATTATTGCGAGCTTATCAAGGGCAATCGCTTGCTTTAGGAAGCAATGTACTCGCCAAAGACAAGGATAAATTTGTCTTCCACCGTTTTGTAGGCAAGAAAAATAATCAATATATATTGGCAGGAGATGGGAATCTTGTACTCCGCGAATATGTAGGAGCTACAGACATCATCGCTATCGCTTATACGCTTTATCCACAAGACAAAGACAAAACGGTAATGATAGATCGTCCCTGGCCAAGATTACGGGGACTGGGCTGGTACCATACCCGTTTGTTGCGCCGTATTGCAGCTAAATTGACCCGTTGAGAAAGAAAATTGTTAACTTTGCCTTAAAAGATCAAATAGAACGTAGGAATTCGCTCATATATGAAAGAATATGTTTTACTTTAGGTATAAATTACAACTGGAGTATCTTTCTATAACATAAACAACATTTGAATTACCTGGACTCTGTATTGTCATTAAAGTTGCCGAAGTCAGCTTCATAAAAAAAAGAAAAACAGTCCATGAATAAATGCAAAGCATTCATGAACACCACTGGATACAGACACGGGATAAATAATTATTTATATGAAATTAAGATCAGATTTAGTTTTGAGAACAATCGGTTCAGATCATTTGATCGTGGACCCAAGCCAGGATATGGTTGACCTATCAACAGTTTATACACTAAATAGCTCTGCAGCATGGTTGTGGGAACAGCTCAAAGGAAAAGAATTCAATATAGACGCCATCGTCGAATTACTTTGTGAAAACTATGATGTAGACATCGATCAGGCAAAATCTGATGCAGAAACTCTGCTGCAGGACTTCCAAAACCAGGGGCTGTTGGAAAAATAGCCCTCATTTCTAACAGAGAAATTAAATGAAGAGCATCTGGATATTCCATATAGCAATTAATAAACAAATTGATTGTATGAAATGAACAACAACAGCCTGAAGCAACATCTACGCTGGGCTTGGTCGATCACCCAAGGGTACCGAGGCAAGTTGTTCCTTTATTTCATCCTGGAACTGATCTGCATCGGGCTTTCCCTCGCCTTTGTATTTTTATCCAAAAAGGCTGTTGACACCGCCACCTCCCCTGGGGATCTGCCGCTAAAATGGCTGCTTATTGGTATCGTTGGAAGTATTGCATTAAACGTCGGCATCAAGGGCTATTCGGGTCGCATGATGGAGCAGATCAAGCTAATGCTCACACTTCAATTACAGCGAACGATGCTCGATACTCAAATGCTCTCGGTATGGAAATTAATCAAAAATTGGCATACAGGCGATATTCAGATCCGCATCCAAACAGACTGTGAAGAAGTTGCCAATACCATCGCCAATACATTCTTGTCTTTTCTATTGACCACGATCCAGCTATTGGCATCCGTCGGTTTTCTATGGTATATGGATCCCATGCTGGCGCTGATGATCCTGGCCATATCTCCCTTATTTATATTTTCAAAATTATACTTCCGCAAAATGCGCAAGCTCAGCAAGGAGGTCAAGGAGGAGGAAAGCAACTTTTCAAAGGTGCTGCAGGAAAACCTGCGTTTTCGTCTGCTCATTCGGGCAATGGGCATCTTTCCTAAAAGAAGGGAGAAACTCCTGGCGAGCCAGCATCAATTATTCTTGTTGAAAATACGTCAGCTCAACTTTTCAACCTATACGCAGGGCGCCATGAAAGTAGCCATGAACGCAGGTTATTTGGTTGCCTTTATCTGGGGGATTTACCGATTGCAGTCGGGCCAGATTTCATTTGGTACGATGACTGCTTTCCTGCAATTGGTTGCACGGATACAATCGCCTATTCTCGCATTGATTGCCTATATTCCGGGCTTTGTCCGGTTCCGCGTCTCTGCAGACCGTCTACTGGAACTACAGGCCGGCGAGATCGAACTTCAGGTAACACCGCAACGCCTCCACGAGACACAGGAGCTCCGGATCAGCGAGCTCTCTTTCCGTTATGAAGATAAGTGGGTTTTACAAAATTTGAACCTTTCCCTAAAAGCAGGTGAGCCAACCGCTATCATCGGACCAAGTGGAAAAGGGAAAACAACATTGATCCGTTTGCTCCTGGCACTGCTTAAAGCCGAAAAGGGGGAAATCTCCCTTGTAGACAGGGATGGTGTAAGGCCGCTAACGGCCAGCCATCGGATCAACCTCGCGTATATTCCGCAGGGGAATTCGCTCTTTAGTGGAACTATTCGTGAGAATCTGCTGCTTCATGTCAAAGAAGAAGGGGCAATGGACATGCAAAAAGCACTTTGGCTGGCCTGTGCAGAATTTGTATTTGACCTCCCCGACGGAATCGATACAGTTGTCGGTGAATCTGGCATAGGCTTATCTGAAGGGCAGGCACAGCGGGTTGCTATCGCTCGCGCACTCATGCACGACGGCGATATCTGGCTCTTTGATGAGGTGACCTCTGCATTGGATAAGACCACCTCAGATACTTTAATACAGCGGCTATTAACACATGGAAAGCACAAAATCTGTTTGTTTGTCACACATGACCTGAACCTGGCCGAAAAATGCCAACAACGTATCTATCTAGACTAAAATTTGTTCGGGCATACAAAAAGGACAGCAACCAATCGAGTGGGATATTATCCCGATGGAGCGCAAAAATATAGCCGCCAACAGCGGGATTGAAATACAGAAATAACGAAAAAATAGAGTATACCGGCTTTTCTAACGAATTTTTAAAAGACAAATCGGGCATAGCGAGCCCGAGAAATAATTATTTAGACATGAATTTGACGAAATCATCCGAATTATCCCAGACACGCTACCGCATAGCGGAATTGGTATTGGAATTTAATCATCCCGCAGACTATCCCCTGGCACAGCTTCTGCCTTCATTCCGGGACTTCCAATGGCTAGACTCCGCAGACACAACAGATATTAGCATCACGGTCAGTTTATCAAAAGCACCGATACCTGAGGATAAGGGTATACTTCGCACAGACGAATCTATTGCATGGGGAGACCGGTTTCGCTTTTATGAAAAAGAGGATACTTTTATAACGACAATTATCAACGAACAGGGCAATGCCGCCTGGTATCTACAAAGTGACCGAAACTTTGAACATTCGCTACTCTATGTTCCTGAGAGCACAGCGGATGAGCAGACGGGTGTCATTACCTGGATGGCGATGATGATCTTTGGACAGGCTAGCCTACTACACCAAACCATTATGATCCATGCTTCTGTGGCAAATCATGCAGGTAGAGGGGTCGCTTTTCTGGGCAAGAGTGGTACAGGCAAAAGCACCCATAGCCGCCTTTGGTTACAACATATTCCAAATACCGTCTTACTTAACGATGATAATCCTGCCATTCGCATAACCGATAAAGGGGTGTTAATTTATGGGACACCTTGGAGCGGCAAGACGCCATGTTATAAAAACGAACAGCTGCCATTGCAAGGATTTGTTCGCCTGCAACAGGCTCCAATGAATGAGTTTGAGTGGCAGAATGGCCTTAAAGGTTTTATCGCGGTATTGCCCAGCTGTACTTCCATACGATGGAACAAGGAGTTGTTCTCAACGATGAATACCATTCTGGAGAAAATCATCGCTCAGGTTCCTGTAGGTTATTTAAAATGCTTACCCGATGCTGCTGCGGCAGAACTATGCCACTCGGCTCTATTTCCCAACGAATAAAACCTTCTTGATTTCGCAGTCACCAGCAGGCGATAAAAACAAAAGAAAGTTCTTTCTGAACCGATAAGATTTCACACTTTCAAAAAACGAATAACCCATAAAAAATCCCCCAAAGTCTCGTCGACAATTGGGGGATTTTTTATGGCTATCTTTTGATTGACGTCTGGATTAGCGTTTCTTGATCAACCCACGATCCGGCCGTATATTGACCTCTCCTTGGTTAAGCGTACGATAACCCTTTCGGCTGACGGCATTGATAGAAGCTTTGGTTGTAATACCCGGTGCTGCCTCATTCAATGCGGTTGCCAACATCGTTTCTTTCTTATCACCTACGTCGACAAATACATAATCGGTGATATTGCTTTTATCGGGTACAAAACCATCCCAATAGTCCGAAAAATCCGCTGAATTTTTCAACAGAAAGGACACTGGCCAAAAAGATACTTTATTTTGCACAACCTGCTCAAAGAAACCTACGGGTTTACCGTACGTACGCTTACCGGAGGCTATAAGCTGTACATGAAAATAGGGCTTGAGCACATTAATTAACATTTCCGCCGCCGATGCTGTACGGTCGCTCACCAAGAAATAGACTTTATTTAAGTTTAAATTGCTCTTACCCTCAAATTTTGTATCCTGAAACATCTTATTGAGGCTCGGAGTAGCTTTAATATAATCGTTCACCTCATAGGTTAGCATCAGCTTTCCTTTCGTTATGTCTCCCCCAATCTTGTCGGCAACATAAGCAGAAGCATCCACATAACCACCGCCATTGTAGCGCAAATCAACAATTAAACTTTTAATCTGCTGACTCTGGAATTTTTCAAAAGCGGCATCGATCTTTCGTTGATTGACATTATTATTTTCAATCTCTTCAAAAGATGATAAGGCAAGATAACCTACGTTGTTTCCGTTGTAGGTATAGACGGAATCTTTATAAATGGGATCAATGGTATAACCATTCGCATAAGTAAGATCTTTAGTCGTAGTTGTCCCGTCCTGATGTTTCACCTGCAACTTAAGTGTACCCGCGTCCAGGGCAGCATTCAGTTTATTCTGAATTTTATCCATATCGCCTCTATTAAAGCTACAATTCTCGCCCTCACACGTTACAGCCAATGAATAATCTGTGTCATTACCTACAGCAGTAATATAATCCGAACGTTTTAAACCTGCTCTTTGCGCGGGTGAACCGCCTTCTACAAAATAGATAATGGGAAAAGCAATTTTACCGTCTTCTGTCCCAAACTGAAAATAAAGACCGTACCCGTCGTTCGTATCCATTTTAAGCCTACCTGAAGCCGTTGTTCCTGTATTGTAGCCATCTAGTCCCAGCATATAGGAAAATCGGTCAAAGACCCCGTTTGGATAAGCCGCATGTGCTGGTGTCATCTTCTTCAGTGCGTCGAGTACCAAATCTGCCGAACCATATTTATCCGTAAATTGGGAAGGATCTTTCGTATAATCAGGAATGGATTTGTCCCAAAGGGAATATAGTTTATAATACTTGTAGATATCATCCTTAATCAGCTGCGCTTCGGTGCGAACCGTTGGCTCGGGTTCCGGCTCTGGTTTGGGTGTATCCTTTTTACAGGAGAAGACTAAAAGTCCGGTCAGTGCCAGGGCAGCCAAACGTCCTGTTTGTTTTAAAGGCGCTAAGTTCATAGTTGAAACATTTGTAAAAACAAACATAAATAATTTAAGCCGATCCACAATAAAAAAACACGCAAGC
This sequence comes from Sphingobacterium sp., assembly GCA_031253985.1. Classification (GTDB taxonomy): domain Bacteria; phylum Bacteroidota; class Bacteroidia; order Sphingobacteriales; family Sphingobacteriaceae; genus Sphingobacterium. Next base: position 23,138 of record JAIRVH010000023.1, on the reverse strand, counting down.
TTTAATATTTATATTTTTCCTTCCATTTGTCCCGTAGGCTCTGCCTCAATTTTTCCTCCTGCGAATTCTGACCCGGCTCATACAATTTGACGCCACTGATTTCCTTGGGAAGAAATTCCTGCACGACAAAGTTACCCGGATAGGCATGTGCATACTTGTATTCGGCGCCATAATTTAAGTCCTTCATCAATTTGGTCGGTGCATTACGGATGTGCAAAGGGACCGATAGGTCTCCCGTTTGTTTCACTAAGGCCTGTGCTTTATTGATTGCCTCGTAAGATGCATTACTTTTGACCGAGGTAGCCAGATAGATCACCGTCTGCGAAAGAATAATACGTGATTCGGGCCATCCAATGACATTCACTGCCTGAAAACAGTTGTTGGCCAACAGTAAGGCATTAGGATTGGCATTGCCGATGTCTTCAGAAGCCAAAATCAATAGCCGCCGTGCAATAAAGGATGGATCCTCGCCGCCTTCAATCATCCGCGCAAGCCAATATACCGCTGCGTTCGGATCGGACCCGCGGATGGATTTGATAAAAGCGGATATAATATCGTAATGTTGCTCCCCCGCCTTGTCATAAATAGCCATGTTTTGCTGCACCTGTTTCAGGACAAAAGCATTGGTAATCGGCTCTTTATGTAACACAGACGCGTTGATAACCAGTTCCAGGACATTCAACAGTTTACGTGCATCACCACCAGAAAGCCGCAGTAAGGCTTCATATTCTTCTACTACAATAGCCTGCTTTTGTAAGTATTCATCTTCGTGCAATGCTTTTTGAATCAACCCGATGAGATCTTGTTCTGAAAGATGCTCCAGAACATACACCTGACAACGCGAGAGCAAGGCCGAAATGACCTCGAATGAGGGGTTTTCTGTCGTAGCACCAATAAGTGTCACCAGACCCCGCTCAACGGCCCCCAAAAGGGAATCTTGCTGTGACTTGGAAAAGCGGTGAATCTCATCAATAAATAAAATGGGCTGATCCTGATTAAAGTTCATCAGCCGTTCGGCTTTTTCGATGACTTCACGAATATCTTTCACCCCTGCCTGAATCGCACTTAGTGAAAAGAAAGGCCGGTCAAGCTCTCTTGCGATCAGCAAGGCCAAACTTGTTTTTCCTACGCCCGGAGGACCCCACAGAATCATGGAAGGAATATTCTTTTGCTGGATCGCATGGTAGAGTACTGCATCTGGGCCCACAATATGTTGTTGTCCCACATAATCGCTCAATTGCCGCGGTCTAAGTCGTTCTGCTAATGGAATTCGTGTCGCCATAACACAAAGTTAAAAATTAAACGGCACAGCGACTAAATATTTTAGCTTTAATCATCCAAGACCTTCGACAAACCGTACGGTAAAGCGATAAGCTTCAAGCTTTCATCAGCATAATTTTAATGGTCAGCATTCAACGCCCGATAGTACTTTAACATTTTTTCACACAATTTTTCGTCATATTTGCTCTATGATATATGTAAATTGCTTTTGGCAGCGCATAACCGAACGTACTGGTTTATCGAATCAGGTAGTAGATTGCTCAAATATGCCCTTTAGCTAAATTTATGTAGACGTTAATGATAACGTAATCTTTTATGAGAATGACAAAATACTGGATCTCCATATTTACCATCCTGGCAATGTCCATGAATATACCTAGTCAGGTTATGGCGCAAAACGCAGACATGGATTATACCGGCGCAATAAAAAAATACGATGCTTCATTTAAGGGGATTGGTCCCGAGGTCTATTTTTTACCGCCACCGAAAACCGCTAATGAAATATTGGCAGAGAATTATGCGGACAAGAAATCGTTCAGCAAAGAAATTGCAAGGCGGCTCCTGCTCCAGCGACTACTATTGCAACTACGGAGCACCAATAACCTGGGACATTTTCAATATTTAATGAATCCCTTGCCATCTACAGCGAATAGCTGGAACGATGCAATTGAAGGCCAGAAAAAAGCGCAAAATTGGATTGCGGGCTATGCCCTATCGAATGAAGCGGCCTTATTTTCCATTAAAAATAACGATAGCAGCAATGCTTCAAAATTTCTATATCAGGCACTTTCCCTGGCAAATCGTACCGACAACAGGGATGATATCGCTACCATCAATATGAACATCAGCAATTTTCAGCTGTATAGTGGAGACTTTGTACGCGCCGAGGAGAGCGCACAAAATTATCATACCTATGCGATGACGAGCAAAAGCTATGCGGAGCAGGCCAATGCCTGGCTTTTAATTGCCATGGCCCGAGCAGGTCAGGGAAATTATAAAGCTGCCGAAAATAATATTATCCGCAGCGCAATCCCCCTATTCAATAAGGCTAAAGCCTATGAAGGGAAAATTTTTGCCTGGGAAATGCTCGCTGAAATTTATTTTAAACAGAATAAATTGACCGAGGCCCAATGGTTTCTGCTTCAGGCACGCGACTTGGCCAATGCAAAAAAATTGAGCAGCGAGCTCGCTGAAATTGAATACCTGCTGGCCTCCTCCAAACAAAAAGATGGTAATTACAAAGTGGCAATCAAAGAGTTTGTACAGGCGGCAGAATTGGCTTCAGATGAAAATAATAAACAACTGTCGCTCGCTATCCTGGACAAACTTGGTGAGGTATACCTCGTTCTAAAAGACTACCCATCGGCTGATCAGACCTATAAAGCCTATACACAGTTGAAAAATGAACTGTACAATTAAAACAGTTAAAACAATCTGCCTCTTCCATTGGTCTGTTGAAAGAGCAGCTCACAAAGCGATTTTAAGCTTTTTGTAAATATTAAAGGATAAATCAAATAAATTTTTAGATTCTTCGATAATGTGCTACGAATTTCACTAAATTAGGACGCTTATCAGTAAGAGCTGAATATTTTTTAAAAAGAATGATTATTAAAACCGTCGAAAATATGTTTAGGAAACTCATATTTGCACTTTTTGTTGTATCCATTGTTTCCTGTGGTTCAAAACCACGGGTAGCGCTGCCTGAAGATGGAGGACTGAAACCAAGTACACAGCATCAGATCATCGCGAAGGAAGTCTCTGGATTATTGGAAAATGCGAGCTACAAAAAGGTCAAAATGAATGATTCGATATCGGGTATCATATACGATAATCTAATCAAAAGTCTGGATCAGGGTAAAAATTACCTGCTTCAATCGGATATTGATGAATTTCAAGCGTACAGAAACAATCTTGCACAGGATATCAAAAATGGCGATCTTTCTGCGGCATTCCATATTTTCAATGTCTATTCGAAGCGATACCTGGACAGAATGCAATATGCGCTTTCAGAAATCGACAAGAAACAGGATTATACAAAGGATGAGTATTACCAACCTAACCGTGAAAAATTGGGCTGGTTCAAAACAGCAGATGAGGCCAACGACCAATGGCGCAAACGCGTAAAATACGATCTACTCAATTTAGAAACCGCGAGTGGCAAGTCGACCGACAGTGCGAAAACCAAACAGGTGGAAACACTAAAGAAACGCTATGTCAATTTGATCTCGCAGGCGAAGAAAACAAATGCAAACGATGCTTTTCAGGTAGTGATGCAAGCATTGACAGATGCTGTTGACCCGCATACATCTTATTTTAACCCTTCTTTTGCCCAAGCTTTCAATGAAGGAATGGCCAATACCTTTGAAGGAATCGGAGCAAGACTTGTCGTCGATAACGAGGCCGTTAGCATTTTCGAAATTATCCCGGGCGGGCCAATATTCAAAGACAAGAGCATTCACGTCAATGACAAGATCATTGCGGTTGCCCAAGGAAAAGATGGTGAATTTGAAGATATTATTGGCTGGAGATTGGATGCTGCTGTAGCAAAAATCAAAGGGCCAAAAGGAACAATTGTTCGCCTAAAAATTATACCTGCGGGTCAGCCAATGAACTCACATCCGCGCATTGTATCCTTAGTACGTGAGAAAATCGTCGTTGAAGAAGAATCTGCGAAGAAAGAGATCATGAACGTGAAAGGTGCAGACGGAAAAATGTATAAGGTAGGTATCATCAACATTCCTAAATTCTACATGGATTTTGACGCTTACAGAAGACGCGATCCAAATTATAAGAGCACAACGAGAGACGTCAGGTTAATCCTGGACACCTTGAAACAGGAAAAAGTTGATGCTGTGGTCATCGATTTACGCTTCAATGGTGGCGGATCATTACCGGAAGCAATTGATTTAACAGGTTTATTTATTGACAAAGGTCCAGTTGTACAGGTAAGGGATACAAAAAATAACATCGATGTCGAAGAAGATAAAAATGCTGGTGTATCCTGGGATGGCCCACTTGGCATTATGATCAACCGTTTCTCGGCTTCGGCTTCTGAAATTTTTGCCGGTGCTATCCAAGATTATGGTAGAGGAATTATCTTAGGGTCTCAAAGTTATGGTAAAGGAACTGTGCAATCGGCAATCGATATGTCACGTGTTATCAGTCCGACCAGCCGCCTGCTGTTAAAAGCATCGGGAGAAAAAGATCCAGATACCCCAGAAGGTGCACCTCAATATGGACAGATCAATATTACATTGGGTAAATTCTACCGTGTAAACGGTAGTAGTACGCAACATAAAGGCGTTACACCTGATATCGTATTCCCGTCTCAGTTCTCTGCAGAGAAATTTGGCGAGAGCTCGGAAAAATCAGCACTCCCTTGGGATCAAATCCAATCGAGTAATTTTAAGAAAGTAGCTGATTTATCTTCTGTTGACAAAAAATTGGAAGCAATGCATGAGGCTCGCATTAAAAACTCATTAGAATATAAGTATCTGAAAGAAGATATTGAAGAAGCCCAAAAAGATGAGGATGTTAAAATTCCATTGGAGCTGAACAAGTTCAAGAAAGAAAAAGATGACAACCTCAAGAAAAACAGAGACCGCATCAACGCTTTATTGAAATTACAGGGCAAACCGGCTTGGGAAGAAGGAAAATCCCAGCCTAAAATTGACCTGGACTTTGTGAAAGATGAAAGTGCCAAAGTGATGACCGACTATATCATCAACTTTGGAACAAAAAAACCTTTATAACTTCACAAGTAGCAGAAGCGATCATTGAGCTAAGGAAAGGCAACCGTAATCACGGTTGCCTTTTTTTCTGAAAGTGTCTGATCTTATTGACCAGAAAGAACCTTCAGTTCGCTTTTATCGCTGTTCGTGTCTTACGAAGACATGAAGGTTTTATGATACTCATCACAATAGGAAGAGTTTAACGTTAAATTCACCTTTTCTTTGTAACTTATCGCTACATTAATTGTTTTAGTTATATAGCTCACTGCGCGAGGTTTCCAGTGTTCATGTAGATCATATTCATTTTGGATAACAGCCACGTAGCAGGTACTAGAAATTAAATATATAAAAAAGAACATCATGAAACGTATTCTCCTGTTAACCGACTTTTCAGACAATGCTCTTCTTGCAGCAAAACAAGTTGCTCTTTGTACAGAGGCCTGGAAGACTGAAAAAGTTATTGTCTACCATACTTACAATAGCGTTACCATTGTCAATAACGAACCGATTGTCATTGTCAATGACGAGGTGAAAGAGACCAAAGAGAAGGAACTGGCACAGTGGTTTGACCAAATTAGACTGTTGTTCCCACCCCAAGTGGAACTATCGCATCAGATGGAAGATATTGATTTACCCATGGGAGTCAATGACATGTGCAAATCGCACAATATTGACCTTGTCGCACTGGGTATTACAGGACAAACAGGTTTTGCGAAGATCCTGGTAGGGAGTAATGCCATTACATTGATGGATATCTGCAATAAACCGATGCTTATCGTTTCCCACAAGGTAAATCCTGCTGTTCCTAGGAATGTATTGGCGACAACCGATCTGAAAGAGGTGGACCGAAAATTGGATTTATTCAACCTGGATCAGGTTCTCGATACTTTCAATGCACAGTTGTATGTTTTGAATGTCGCTAAAAAAGAAGGTTCAGCCGCAGAACTTGCACAGGAACTACAGCATCTCCACGAGCGCTTAGACAAATATCACCCTATTTACGACTATATCAGCCACGACGATATCACAGAGGGTATAGCCGAATATGCCAAAGAGAAGCATATCGATCTTATCCTTTCCTTCCATAAAAAGCAGGGACTATTGGCCAGCCTTTTTAAGGCTAGCATATCGAAAAAAATAGCCTGGAATGGTGCCGCTAACTTACTTGTTATCTCCATGGAGAGGTCATAGGAGAAAAATAGCAAAGCCGCAATCTATGATAGATTGCGGCTTTTGTCCTATAGTTCTTCCACCGGGAAGATTCTTATTTCTTGTCAACAGAATGTTTACCAGGTCCGATCAGGATAAGTCCTAAAAACACAAAACATAGTTCAATTGCGTGTGATGCTCCGGAGATACCATCTCCTTTGGAAAGATGCATTAATCCAGCGATAACCATCGTAAAGGCGAGCAATAATGCCGCTGGCCTGAAAAAGAGTCCCAGCAGTAAAAATAGACCGCCAACAGTTTCGGTTGCAGCAGCCATAAATCCCCAAAAAGCAGGCATAAAATGAATACCGATATTTCCCATTGATTTACCTACACCAGTCCACAGTTCGGGACCACCCTGTAATTTAGGCAGACCGTGCATGATCATCATCACCCCCAGTCCAACACGTAAGATCAACAATCCTGTATCCCTATATTTACCCAATGAATTCCAAATTGCCATAAAAAACGGTTAAATTATTAAAACTTAAATTACCAATCTCCCTAAATTAATGAAATTATTTAGATTGAGCGTCCCAACGCATCTTTTATGTTCATAAAACTATTGGATTTATGATACTTAATGTGTAATTTAATGGCTATAGACCCGATTATAAAACGCTGAAATAAGCACCAAATACCGTCTAAGGCTTGTACAAACCTAGCCGCGGATCATGGATAAACAAATAACGAATAAGGATGAAAAACCTACTCTTGCTAACAGACTTTTCGGACAACGCCTACGCTGCAGCTCGATATGCCGCACAATTAGCTCCACTCTGGGGCATTGAAAAGGTTGTCCTATATCATACCTACGAAGTAATTCCTACTGTGGGCACTGAACCTGTTGTCATCAGCAACTCAGAAATACTGGAAGAAAAACAAAAAGATCTGAATACCTGGCAGCAGGAGCTGATGTTGCTTTTCCCCGAAGGGATTGCCTGGAAATCAGTACTCGAAGAATATGAGCTGAGCTACGGTGTAAACCGCACCTGTGCGGAAGAGGACATTGACCTTGTCATCGTCGGGACTGCAGGTAAAAGCGGCATCAAGAAACTGCTTCTCGGCAGCAATACCCTCAAGCTGATCGAAAACTGCCACACCCCCTTGCTGGTGGTCCCCGCCCGGGCAGCGTTCAGAGTACCCAAAAAGATGTTGATCGCAACCAATCTCAAGGAAATAAAACTAAAATTAAACCACCTTTTGGTTAATGCGTCCGAAGTATTGCGCAAAAGTGATGTCTATGTCGTCCATGTGACCAAAGAAGATCCTGCAAATAAAGTCGTAGAAGCCGAAATAACCATTATGCAGGAATTACTGGCCCCCTATCATCCCATGTATAGCTATATCCTCAATGCAGACATTGCATCGGGGATCAATCAATACATCAACGAAAATCATATCGACATGATGGTCACTTTTCACCGCGACAAGGGCTTATTAAGCCGAATATTCAATACAAGTATCGCACAAAAGATGGCCTGGAAAAGCCAGGCTGCCATGATGGTCATTCCGGTACACTCGGGTTAATCAAGATATATGACCCGGCAGAATTCTGTTCGGTGGCTTACAAATAAGTTAACTGAACAGAATTCTCAGTAGTTTTCAGCGCTACCTTTCGCCCCAATACAAGGGCATGATTGTCATCAATATGCCCCGCAGGATAGGCAAATGCTACGGGGAAATTGTATTCTTTCACCTTATCCCATACAATTTCCTCTACACTTTGCCCAAAAGCTGGATCGTTGTCCTTCATGGCAGAGAAGCCCCCTACAATCAGACCATTTAATTTTTTTAGTTTTCCAGCACGTTTCAATGCCCAGAGCATTCTGTCTACGGAATAATAAGCCTCGCCTACATCTTCAATAAATAATATTTTATTCTTGTAATTGACATCAGAATCAGACGCAAGTACAGACAATAAGATCGCCAGATTTCCACCCACGAGTTTTCCTTCTCCCTCGCCTGCCCGATTGGGGAATAGGGTTTGCTCATAAGCAAAGTCCATATGATGACCGAACAATGCATTTTTTAAGGTTTCTAAAGAAGCCTTTGTCCCTGTTTCGAAAGACTTAGGCATCTGTCCATGTATGGTCGCAACTTTATAATTGCGCTGGATATGACTATGCAAGACGGTAATATCGCTAAATCCAACCAGCCATTTGGGATGACGTTGAAAGTTTGAAAAATCGATTTCATCAACAATACGGACACAGCCATAACCTCCACGGGCTGCAAATACAGCTTTAATCGAAGGATCGTCCAGCGCCCATTGCAGATCAGCCGCGCGCATATTGTCATCCCCGGCAAATTGATGGAATGATGTCTCAACTGTCTTCCCTACCACAACCTCCAAGCCCCAGCTTTCCAATGTTTTTACGCCTATATCAATGGAGCCACGGATAAAACTCGCAGGACAAACGATAGCGACTTTATCGCCTTTTTTCAGAAAATCAGGTATTTTGGACATATTTTTTATCGCTAATGATCAAACAAAAACTTCATGACTTCGCAGACACCGACAGCTATGAAAGCGAACTGAAGGTTGCTTCCGGACCTTTTCACTGAAGAGCCCGGTTATAATTTTACTCGTTATATGATGCTTATATGTACAAATAAACGTAAATTTATCTAAGTTTTCTACCGCTATTTTGAATAATATTTCGACAGCTACAAGCAAGCAAACAGCAGCGCATTCTAATTAAGTTGAAACAATCATAGGAAGCTGTCAGAACAAGAATTCAAGAATAAATTGTTAGATATGGCACGCATTTATATTGCATATAAACAGCAATTTATCTAAGTTTGCCAAAGAAAACAAGTACACACTTTAATATACTTTCAAGCATTGAGTATTCTAGATAAAAAACGTTATACCATCACATCGGCATTACCTTATGCCAATGGTCCTTTACATATTGGACACCTTGCCGGAGCTTATATCCCGGGAGACATCTTTGTTCGTTATCTACGTCTAAATCAAAAAGATGTGGTCTATGTATGTGGTTCAGATGAGCATGGTGCGGCGATTACCATCCGTGCAAAAAAAGAGGGCATTACCCCACAGCAAATCATTGATAAATACAACAAACAAATCAAAGAAAGCTTTGAAGAGTTTGGCATTTCTTTCGATATCTATCACCGTACATCGGAACCTATCCATCATCAGTTATCCCAGGATTTCTTCTTGAACCTTTACAACAAAGGTGAATTTGTCGAGAAATTTTCCGAGCAATACTATGATGAGGAATACCACCAATTCCTGGCAGACCGCTACATTACCGGAACTTGTCCAAATTGTAAGTCTGAAGGAGCCTACGGTGACCAATGTGAAAAATGTGGTACATCGCTTAGCCCGACAGATCTGATTAATCCGATTTCCACATTAAGCGGAAAGACGCCAGTTCTGAAAGAAACAAAACATTGGTATCTACCTTTGGATAAATACCAGCCCTGGCTTGAAAAATGGTTGATCGAAGGAAAGAAAAATATACTGAAGTCCAATGTTTTTGGCCAATGTCAATCTTGGCTTAAATCTGGCTTACAACCGCGTTCAATGACAAGGGATTTGGACTGGGGTGTTGATGTTCCTTTGGCCGAAGCACAGGGCAAGAAGCTATATGTATGGTTAGATGCACCGATAGGTTATATTTCAGCAACAAAACAATGGGCGCTAGACCATGGCAAAAACTGGGAAGACTATTGGAAAACGCATGAAAATCCAGCTGATGATTCGACACTGATCCATTTTATCGGAAAAGATAATATTGTCTTTCACTGCATTATTTTCCCGGCAATTCTTCATGCACATGGCGACTATATTCTCCCGGAGAATATTCCTGCCAACGAATTTCTGAACCTGGAGGGCGACAAGTTATCTACTTCGAGAAACCATGCGGTTTGGTTACATGAATATCTACAGGAATTCCCCGGCAAACAGGATGAATTGCGTTATGTCTTAACGTCGATATTGCCGGAAACATCGGATGCGGAGTTTACCTGGAAAGATTTCCAAGCTAGGATCAACAATGAGCTTGTTGCCATCTTTGGAAACTTTGTCAATCGGGTAATGGTACTTTCCCATAAATATTTTGATGGCAACGTATTGAATGGCTCTCCATTAACAGCGGTAGATCAAGCGGTATTGGATGAACTGAAATCATACCCTACCTCGATCAAATCTTCTTTGGAGCAATTCCGTTTCCGCGAGGCTTTGGCAGAATTTATGAATGTAGCTCGTCTCGGCAACAAGTATCTCGCAGATGAAGAACCATGGAAAATCATCAAAACAGATGAGGAACGTGTCAAAACAATCTTACATGTAGCTGCTCAGATTGTGGCCAATCTTGCTGTTCTTGCACAGCCGTTTTTACCAAAAACAGCGATCAAATTGTTTGAAATGCTCAATTTCCCACAAGGGAACTGGAATGACGCAGGTTCGGATACGTTGATCCAAGCAGGACACCAATTGGGTGAAGTGCAATTGTTATTTGACAAAATAACCGATGAACAAGTAGACTTCCAGCTAAATAAACTCGCTGAAGCGAAAGCAAAAAACCTAGCCGATAACGCCAAGGTTGCTCCTGCAAAAGAAAACATTAGCTTCGATGATTTTGTTAAAATGGATATCCGTGTCGGAACCATTGCAGCCGCTGAAAAAGTTGCCAAAACCAAGAAATTACTAAAATTGACGATAGACACCGGCTTAGATACACGCACTGTCGTTTCGGGTATCGCAGAGTTCTTCAGCCCTGAGGAAATCATAGGCCGTCAAGTATCCATTTTGGTCAATCTTGAGCCTCGTGAAATTAAAGGAATTATGTCACAGGGCATGATCCTGATGGCTGAAGACGCTGATGGCCGATTGGATTTTGTCAAACCAGATACAACAATTAAAGTAGGAAGTACAGTACGTTAATTTACAACGTACATTCCTTTTATATAAAACGGGGCTATCCAACTTTCTTGGATAGCCCCGTTTTTATGCAATTTTATGCGTGCCTCTCACAGCAGCATTTCAGATGTTCATTCCCGAAGGGTTTGAGCAGACTTTTGGTCTTATCTCCTTTTTCTGTTATTATTTTCGCTAAAACAGTATACTCTGCAAACGCTTCTTAAACGCCTTCTCATCCAGATAGTCATAAACAGTATCTTTCAGCTTTTTGATAATCTCTGTTCTGGATTCCGCAACAACTTTTTTCTTTTTGGTCAGCACATTGGAAAATGCTGTGTTGGTAATCTCGACCTTTGTTGCAAACATATTTACATTCATACTCGGGATGGACACTCCCAATACCAGCCCCGGGAGCCCATGAATAAGTTCCGGACCGCCCGAGATCGGAATTTGCCCGGCAAAAAAAGCTACAACATAGACTGAATCCTGAATAATACCATTGGCTCTTCGGCAATCGTACCCGGCAATATTACGGTATTCATCGGTATACTTCCATTTGACAGCCGGCAGCGAATCTTTAAGCAGCAGCTGCTCATCTCCAAAGGGTAGCAATTTTAAAAACTCCTGATTCTGGAAATTAATGTAAGTTTTTGAGTCTGGAAGAATGGAATTATAGTGGGTCACATTACGATAATTCGCAGGATAATCTTCCTGCACCGTTTCAAACAGGGTTTCATTATCGTAAAACTTAAGGATATGATGGGTAATCACCTCTGCAGGTCCATTCTTCACTGCGTTATCGACCCTCAGCTTATCCCAGGTATCTAAATCTGGCTTGCTGAGATAATTACGCTTTAAGAAATTCTGCACATGGAACTTCCGTTCATACGTGACCGTTCCACTGCTCGGAAAATAAGCATGTTGTGCATGGGCTGTACCCGCGCTCAGCAAAAGCACCCAAACCATCAACTTAATATACTTTATCATTTGACATCTCCTTTCATCTGTAAATAATTTAATTTTTCCATCGCCCAGATGGAATTTACCATGGTTAAATTCATGGAAATCATTGAAAACAAAATCGTTAATTTAATCATTGACGGTTCATTGTTGTAAAATTGTAGATCACTTTTAGCATTCCATACCGGCGTAATACGTGGTTACTGGTCTGGATAAATGAAGTTCCACTCTGGTAACGATACACTCCATTATTTTTGTTCAAAATATCATTGACAAATACCTGTACCTCCAGAGACTTATCTTTCAATAGTTTTTTGGACACATAACCATTCATATTAATGATATTAATGGATTCAAGCGTTTTAGTCGCAGCCTGATAATTCTGGTTTGTCGACAGGGAAATTTTAAAGTCTTTTGGCAGATAATATGTAAACTGCGAATAAGACCTAAATTTAAAGGTTGTGCGATTTAACTCTGGCTGCAAATACGAGCTCATTTGCTCAACCCCTGGCATCAAGGAGATATAAAAGTCCATCTTATTTGCTTTATATCTATTAAAGCCTATTTCAGGTGTGATGCTCTTTGTCTGATTTCTATTGAGCTTTGGTTCTTCATTATAAGATGATAAATAACTAAATTGACTATTGTATTGACCGTCGATGCCAATATTCATCTTCAATCCCCATTTCTTCTGCAGCACAAAGCTGTAAGAGCCACTAGCATAAATACGCCAATTATCCTTATCAATATTGACATAGGAAATCTGTTGGGTACCCTCGTCAAGATTATAACGTACATTGGTATTTATATTCTTCTTCCCCTGATCTGCACTGGCATAAAAATAGAATCCCCGATCTTTCAACTGCTTATAGCTGTTGTAATTAATCGAATAGAAATTATTGAAACCCGCTTTTAAATCCGGATTGTCCAAATATTCGACGAGTGGCTGGGCATTTTGCTTTAAAGGCTCAATCTGTGTCAACGAGGGCTGGCTCGTACGTCCTCTGTAACTGAGGCCCAGATTTTTGCTTTTCGAGATTTTGTAATTGACGGAAAGCACTGGAGCAATCGATGTCTGATTTCGCTGCAAGGTCGTATTCAAATTGTTGTAGTTTCTTTTCACCTGCTCAAAATCGACTCTATTGCTCACATTTACGGTTAATGTGTTCGACTTGTAATTCAAAGAGGCATTAACACCATTTTTTAAACTAGAAAAATCAAAATCGTTTAACAGTTTTTCATCGAGTACAGTATATTTTCCGGTAGTCGGGTCTTTATCAAATGACTGATTGAGTGTTTCCGATTTATTCTGATTGAATGCATAACCTATTGCAGCTGTCAGCCTTTTAGAAAGTGGCTCAGAATAGGTTACTGAAGCACCGTAAATATTGTTTGACCGCTTATCGTTTTTATATTGATCGATCAACGTTGTATCGCCCGAAACGTAGAAAATATTTTCGGAAAAATACTGCGTTTTAGCGCGGTTTTGATCAGTATTTGCATTAACATTAAAGGTAATGGAACGACGTTCCTTTTTAAAACGACGTGTAAGCATCGCATTCACATCGAACTTATCCTGATCGCTATTTTCATCTGTCTTTGATAAAGTCTGTGTGATCAGTGTTTTATCCAATTTACGTTGATCTGCGTCGGAATTGGATAAATTCTCGCGGCTGGATTTGGTAAAGCCCATGGTGACCGTCAGGTCAGCAAGCGAATCCAGCTTGTAATCATACCGTAGATTCGCAATATTGGCCTGCGTTTCCGTTTTAGATATTGTCACATTATTATCGACCTGTGCACGTTCAGGAAGATTGTTCTGTGCATTATAGGTATTTGTATTATTGACATTGATCTGATTCCGTTTGAAGTTGGCATTGATCTTATGCTTATCATCTTTGGATTTATCCGAATAGCTTGCCCCCATATTGATAGCTTTGGGTACGCCGCCACCGTAATATTTCCCGTCCCATCCCCCATCAGAGCCATCGCCCCCCGAAGAAATCATGATACCACCGCCGTCCATCATCTGTACATTGCTACTTCCGCCCACACCATATTTCTGGCTATCTTCAAAGCCTAGGCCGACCATTCCATCATTGGCCAGGATACCATAGGCCGCAATTTTCTGCGAACCCTTAAATTTATTGAGCATGACCTTGCCGCCATAATACTTGTCGGTTCCCCCTCCTGCAACAGCCTGGCCAAACATCCCCTTTTTCCTATCTTCTTTAAGCTTGATATCAATTGTCTGCGTACGTTCTCCGTCATCCACGCCAGTACGTACGGCAAGATCAGATTTCTTTTCATAGACCTGCACTTTGCTGACCATATCTGACCGGATGTTTTTGGTGATCAAAGTTGGGTCATCGCCAAAAAACTCTTCACCATCAAGCAACACCTTTTTCACTTCCTTCCCCTGCGCGATAATCTTACCTGACCCATCCATTGTTATACCCGGCAATACTTTCAGCAGGTCTTCCACTTTGGCATCTTTCTCGACTTTAAAACTACCGGCATCATATTCGATCGTATCGCCTTTGATCACCACAGGAATTTTACCATTCACCTGAACCTCTTCCAGCAGCAAAGCTGCTTTAGACAGTTTCACCATACCAAGATCCAAGTCCTGAGCACCGATAGGAATATCCTTGACCAAGTCTGCATATTGGGGGTAGGAAACCACCATTTTATAGGTACCTGTATCAAGGTTGGCAATCTGGAAAGATCCATTTTCCTTTGTCCGGCCAAATTTTACCAGAATCGAATCTTTGGAACTAAGCAGCGCGACTGAAGCTTGATGTAGTTTTGCAAGATCTTTAACATCTACCACGGACCCCGTCAGTTTATGCTGTGCATAGGACCGGGAACTCAGGACAGACAGTAAAAGAAACAAAACTAGGGAATAGGTTAGTTTCATAAATTTTCGTTTATATATTGTCGCCGTAAATATATAAATGTTGCTACGGAAAATTCGTAAAATAATGTTAAATAATTGTGTGATTAATAATGAAAACGAGAACCGATTAAACAAAGCTCGCTAATTCGCTTTATACTAATGATTTTCGCACAAAAAAAAAGAAGCGTAACTTGTTTGTTACGCCTCCGGTATAAATAGAAAAGTATATTTATTTACGTTAATCTACATTTAAGTTCAATTCTTTTTCCTTATTGATTAAATGGGCAATACTTGTATCGTTCAAAATCTGCAGCATGGCATTTCTCACTTCTACGAACGTATCGCGTATGCCACAGGCGTGCTCCTGCGTACACTCTTCACATGAGCGGTAGAAGTTTAAACTCACACAGGGGAGCAAGGCTATCGGTCCATCAATCAAGCGCATCACCTGGGATAAGAAAACATCTTCAGGCGCCTTATTGAGGCTGTAACCACCGCCTGCACCTTTTTTACTGTAGAGAATTCCAGCATTTCGCATCTCCAGCAGAATTTGTTCCAGGAACTTTTTTGGAATATTCTCTTCCTGTGCAATCTTCACGATTTGCATAGGCTCATTTCCGTAGTTACGACCAAGCACCATAAGTGCCTTTATTGCATATTTTGTCTTTTTGGAAAGCATAATTTGTTAACCCCCTGTTGAATTACAAATTTACGTTTTTTATTCAATAGAATGAAACCTGCATGATTTCGCAGGCAGCAACAGCCCGCTTATTGTCCCAATACCGCCGTGATTGGTTTTCCGATACTACCATTAGGTTCTGTAATGTGCAATAGCGACGAAATTGTCGGTGCAATATCCACAATATGCACCTCCGTATTAGATACGCCCGGTTTAATTCCCCAACCCATAAATACCAAAGGAATATGGGAATCATAGCCAGACCAGGTACCGTGTGTCGTACCGGTTGAACGCGGTGTACCATCGTACCATTGTGGCTCACAAACAATCTGGATTGCTCCACTGCGTTTGAAGTTGTAGCCATTGATCATTTTTTCGCGGATAGGTGCTGGAATCATCAGGCTTTCTCCCTTCTCCATATCAGCAACATAAGCGACACCTTCTGTATGGCGAAGTTCCCGAATAATCGTCTCTTTTATTTTATCACGATCCAGATTCAACGAATCGATCAATTGATTGTTTAAATGAACCTGATAATTCATCATGCTTTTCACCAGCTTCTCCTGCCCAAATTTCTCTTGAAGCGTTTTGTTAAGCCCCGTAATAATCTGGCGGGAATAGAAATAACCACCATTTCCTTTCATATCCATAAAGAACCTGGAGTTATAAGAAGCACCATGATCTGCCGTTAGGAAGAACGTATAGTTCCCTTTGCCGACGGTGTTATCCAGGTACTTGAAAAAATCAGCAAGCTGTTTATCAAGTTGCAGATAGATATCTTCAATCTCGACAGCAGTCAATGAATAACGGTGTCCAACATAATCTGTTGCGGAAAGGCTCACACAAAGGAAATCGGTATTTTTAGTCGGGTTATTTCCCATCTGCTCATTTTTAATGGCTTCCATGGCGAGATCTAAGGTAAACTGATTTCCCATCGGTGTGGTTTTGATCAGTTCATAGCCCTCATCTTTCATCAGCTTAGAAGTCGCGCGCGGCAATGTCGGTTTTTCTTCACCCGGATACTTGCCCTCATAGATATTATCATCTGCAATACTGTTGGCGCCATAAGTACTGATATCGTACATTGGCTTCCAGTCTCCTTTTAGGTACTTTTCAGCTAATTTACGCTTATTGAAGTCCACCACCCATTTTGGTAATTTATCCATGTAGAAATTAGATGTGATCCAATCGCCGGATTTTGCTTCGAACCAATACGCCGCATCAGCAAAATGCCCTGCCGGCAAAATACCGCCACGATCTTTGATGGCGATACCGATCACCTTAGACTTAAAGTTAGAAGCCAGCTTCAATTGGTCAGTTACAGTAGATGCAAGCAAATTACGTGGCGACTGCTGTCCCTCCTTAGCGGTAGTACCTACCCCCACAACATTGTCGTCCTGCGTACAATACATGTTCTTACCAGTCTGCTCTTCAATCCAGTCATTACCCGCAATACCATGTATGGAGGGAACCGAACCTGTATAAACCGAACTGTGTCCGATGGCGGTATACGTCGGAATATAATTAATCAATGTGTTTTCACAGGAGAATCCTTCTTTCAAAAGTCGTTTGAAACCATCATTTCCATAGCGGTCCGCAAAGCGATATAGATAATCCCAACGCATTTGGTCCACCATCAGGCCGACAACCAATTTTGGTCTTTCCGGTTGCTGCGCCATGGACGAAAGCGCCGCTATTCCAAAGACGACACTTAAAAAAAATCTTTTAATCATATTTATAAGTATTGAGTATTGAGATATTTTAATCCTTATTCGCTGATCCAAGCTGTTTAGATCCGTTTTCAGGAACACTAAAGTAGGATTTAATCTTTTAAATGTGCTTTTAAAAATTGGCCTGTATAAGAATCTTTACAATGGATGAGTTCTTCGGGAAGGCCAGCAAAGACTAGTTTCCCTCCTTTATTCCCTCCTTCCGGACCAATATCAATGACCCAGTCCGCCGACTTGATCATATCCATATTATGCTCGATAACCAATATGCTATTACCCAAAGCAATGAGCGCGTCAAATGACTTCAGCAGCTTCTTAATATCCTGAAAGTGCAGGCCTGTCGTAGGTTCATCAAAGATAAATAGCGTCTTCTTGCTGTTATTTCCCTTAATGAGGAAAGACGCCAGTTTAATACGCTGTGCTTCACCACCGGACAAAGTACTTGAAGATTGTCCGAGTTTCACATAGCCCAGCCCAACGTCCTGTAAAGGCTGTAACTTAGCCAATATCTTCGGCTGGTCTGCAAAAAATGTGATCGCTTCATCCACACTCAGCTCAAGAACATCCGCAACTGACTTATTTTTGTAATGTACATCAAGTACAAATTGCTTAAATCTTTTTCCACCACAGGCTTCACATGGCAAAATAATATCGGCCATAAATTGCATTTCAATCTTCACCTCACCTTCACCCTGACAGACGTCACAACGTCCACCTTCCACATTAAATGAAAAGGCTGCCGGTTTTAACCCTGCCGCTTTGGCTGGTGCCTGACTGGCATATAAAGCCCTGATCTCATCCCAAGCTTTCACGTAAGTCACCGGATTTGAACGTGAAGAGCGACCGATCGGATTTTGATCGACCATTTCAACTTGTTCTACCTGTGTAATATCTCCCTCAATCGCATCATATACACCTGTTTGTTCACCCGAATAATTACCGATTGATTTTTGTAAAGCCGGATAAAGAATACGTTTGACCAAGGAAGTCTTTCCGGATCCCGAGACTCCTGTGACCACGGTGAACGTATTCAAGGGAAACTGAACATCAATCCCCTTCAGATTATTCTCGTGGGCGCCTTTAATAGTCACACTGTTAGACCATGAACGGCGCTTCTGAGGTACTTCTATCTGGCTTTTTCCACTCAGGTAGTGGCCAGTCAGGCTTTTAGCATCTTTCATAATCTCCTTGTAAGTCCCTGCGAAGACCATCTCACCACCATTGATCCCTGCTTCAGGACCGATATCGATCAGATAATCCGCAGCCTCCATCATCTCCTGCTCATGTTCGACCACAACGACTGTATTCCCAACATCGCGTAGCGACTTTAGCACGGAGATCAGACGCTGTGTATCCCGGGGATGGAGACCGATACTTGGTTCGTCCAGTACATAAATAGAACCTACGAGCGAACTTCCTAAGGAAGTTGCCAGGTTGATCCGCTGTGATTCTCCCCCTGAAAGTGTATTCGATAGCCGATTTAGCGTCAAATAACTTAATCCAACATCACATAGAAATTGTAATCTATTATTGATTTCGGCCAGCAGCCGTTTGGCAATGACCTGCTCATTGCCGACCAGCGGTAACGTTTTAAAAAATTCCAGTGCTTCCTCTAAAGGCATCAATACGATGTCGGTAATGGATTTACCGCCCACTTTTACATAAGTGGCATCCTTACGCAATCTCGTTCCACGACAGTCTGGGCAGTCTGTTTTGCCACGATAGCGGGACAGCATCACGCGATATTGAATTTTATAGGTCTGGGCTTCCAGTTCTTCAAAGAACTGCGTGAGGCCCGCAAAATATTTATTCCCGGTCCACAGTAACTCTTTCTGTGCTGTGGTTAAATCCATATAAGCACGGTGTATCGGGAAATCAAATTTTAAGGAGTTTTTTACAAGCACTTGCAGCCACTCGCCCATTTTCTCTCCACGCCAAGGTGCAATTGCCCCATCGTAGACCGAACGGCTTTTGTCCGGGATCACAAGATCAGGATCAATACCAATGATTTTTCCATAACCTTCACATCGTCGACAGGCTCCATAAGGATTATTGAAACTGAAGAAGTTTGGTGTAGGTTCTTCAAAAGTTATCCCATCAAGTTCAAATTTATGGGAGAAATGATGCCGCTGACCATTTTCTTCCATATAGAGCTCACCTTTGCCCTCGAAAAAACCTGTCTGCACAGAATCAGAAAGTCGATTAATGGTATCGTCATCCTGTTCGATACGGACACGGTCGACAACAATAAGTACTTCTCCATCCTGCAAATCTTTATTGGCAATCGCCTTATCGTCGACGATCGCTTCAATTTTCTGCATGTTATCCTGATAGACGACCCGCACAAAACCTTTCTGCAGCAATAACGACAACTCTTCCTTAAGTTTCCGTCCATGCGAAGGTACTAGCGGGGCCAGAAGTGTCACTGTTGTCCCCTCTTCTAATTTCAGGGCAAAATCCACCACAGAACTCACACTGTCTTTGGTCACTTCGCGGCCGGATATCGGAGAAATTGTCTTCCCGATACGGGCATATAACAATTTCAGATAATCATAGATCTCAGTTGATGTCCCTACCGTCGAGCGCGGATTGGAAGTAATCACACGTTGCTCTATCGCAATCGCCGGAGCGATACCTTTGATGTAATCCACCTCTGGCTTGTTCATACGTCCCATAAATTGCCTCGCGTAGGACGATAGGCTCTCCACATAGCGACGTTGACCTTCCGCATATAGTGTATCGAAAGCTAAGGACGATTTTCCTGAGCCTGACATTCCAGTGATAACAACTAATTTATTTTTAGGGATATCAACATCAATATTTTTTAAATTATTGACCCTTGCACCCTTAATCTGAATATATTCTTTTGGAGTATGCTCCACCTGTTTACTCATAATAATCCTTATCTCACACAAAGTTACGTATTCTTGGCTGATTATATTCCTGCGAATTAAAAAGCGATTCAGCTTTTCTATCACCTGAATTTCAAAAAACGTTTATGATTTCGCATGCACCAATAGCGATGATAGGAGACTGCGGATTTTTTCTGTTCAATAACCGAGCCCGGTGAGCGCATTGATCCTTGCATGGACAGATGCAAATCAATCATTTTGGACTATGCAGATCTAGATGACATATCGCATATTCTAATTTTTAGTTTCCCAAACAATTATTTTTTATAATTTTTCGTTTACAATTAATCCTTCCAAAAACAATACAGTCCTATAGGTGTTAATCTTCTACAAGAATGTAGCACTTTTTGTAGACAATGCGTTTAAAAAACAAATTAATTAGGTCATATTTGTTATTTTCGATAAAAAACGCAAAACAGATAGATAACAAATAGGTCTTTAAAAATCAAATAAAAGCGATATGAAAAAAAATGTATTTACCGTAATAATGCTTCTAATGATTGCATTAGTATCCTCAACAACTATAAGCAAAGCGCAAATGGTTATCGACAAAATAGACTTAAGTATTTTTCCTACCCCGGAAAAAGGTTATAAAAAGATGGTGATTGAAGTTCCCTACTCCGAAGGTGATAAGAACAAAAAAATTGAATTTTCAGTCGGCAAGTGGATGGAGGTAGATGGATGTAATTCCTTTAACCTATCGGGCACGCTGGAGAAAAAGGATCTTCAGGGCTGGGGATACGATTACTATGTGTTCAAAACAAATGGCAATGTGGCGGGCACGTTGATGGCTTGTCCAAACAAAGAGAAAAGAAACCTTTTCGTTTCGGCGCAACCGGAGACTGTACGTTACAATGGCAGAATGCCGATTGTGATTTATGTGCCGGAAGGGTATGATGTACAGTTCAAGATTTACACCACTGATGGCGATACCTACCGCGCTGCAGAGGTAAGAACAAAAAAATAACATCCATAAATCGTTGCCAAAGCGACGCTTTAATGATCCATAACGAAAAAAGCCATCGAATCAGATTCGATGGCTTTTTTATATAGCGTTCAACTATTGACTATTGGAATTTTTTCGCGTTAACTTTACGCTCATTTTCAGTCAGATAGATTTTACGTAGACGCATAGATTGTGGCGTTACCTCAATGTACTCGTCAGCTTGAATATACTCCATGCATTCTTCCAATGAGAATTTGATTGCAGGGGCAATACGTGTATTATCATCAGAACCAGAAGCACGCATATTTGTCAGCTGTTTTCCTTTTGTCACGTTGATTGTTAAATCGTTGTCACGGATGTGCTCACCTAAGATTTGTCCTTCATATACATCCACACCTGGATCTACGAAGAAACGACCACGGTCTTGTAATTTATCAATTGAGTACGCAGTTGTTGAACCCGTATCCAAAGAGATCAATACACCTGCCAAACGACCAGGGATTGTACCTTTCCAAGGCTCGTAACCTTTCAAACGGTGCGCCATAACAGCTTCACCAGCTGTTGCTGTCAATACGTTGTTACGTAAACCGATGATACCACGAGAAGGAATAGAGAATTCAAGATGTTGCATATCTCCTCTAGCTTCCATGATCAATAGCTCACCTTTACGTTGTGTAACCAACTCAATTACTTTTCCTGATACATCAGAAGGTACGTCAACAACAAGTTCTTCGATTGGCTCACATTTTTGACCATCGATTTCTTTGATGATAACTTGTGGCTGGCCTACCTGCAACTCATAACCTTCGCGACGCATTGTTTCGATCAATACGGACAAGTGAAGGATACCACGTCCGTACACCAACCAAGCATCCGGAGATTCAGTAGGAACTACGCGTAAGGCTAAGTTTTTCTCCAGCTCTTTTTGTAAACGATCGTAGATGTTACGTGATGTAACCAATTTACCTTCTTTACCGAAGAATGGAGAGTTGTTGATGGTAAACAACATGTTCATTGTTGGCTCATCAATGCTGATAACTTCCAATTGCTCTGGATTTTCGAAATCTGCGATGGTATCACCGATATCGAAACCTTCGATACCGACAACAGCACAGATATCACCTGCATGCACTTCGGATACTTTGATACGGCCGAGGCCCTCGAATACCTGAAGTTCTTTCACTCTTGATTTCACAACTTTTCCATCGCGTTTTACCAGAGAAACCGGTTGGTTTTCTTTGATCGTACCACGGGCAACACGGCCGATAGCGATACGTCCGACGAAAGTGGAATAATCCAACGATGTTACCTGCATTTGCAAAGTACCTTCAGATACTTCTGGAGCAGGGATATATTTGATAATTGCTTCCAATAAATCAGTGAAGTCTTCAGTACGGTTTTTCCAATCTGTAGACATCCATCCTTGTTTTGAAGAACCGTATAATACCGGGAAGTCCAATTGTTCTTCAGTAGCGCCTAAGTTGAAGAATAAGTCAAAAACGTGTTCGTAAACCTCTTCTGGACGACAGTTTTCTTTATCGACTTTATTGACAACAACAATCGGTTTGATACCTAATCCTAAAGCTTTACCTGTAACGAAACGTGTTTGAGGCATTGGACCTTCAAAGGCATCTACCAATAGCACGACGCCATCAGCCATCTTCAATACACGCTCTACTTCACCACCGAAATCGGCGTGACCTGGGGTATCGATGATATTGATTTTAACACCTTTATATGTTACTGATACGTTCTTAGATACAATAGTGATCCCGCGCTCACGCTCTAAATCATTATTGTCTAGGATTAATTCACCAGCATTTTCATTTTCTCTGAATTGATTGGTAAAATATAAAATTTTGTCTACAAGCGTAGTTTTACCGTGGTCGACGTGAGC
>JAIRVH010000188.1 GCA_031253985.1 Sphingobacterium sp. | reverse complement strand
GGTTACCTACAGTAACTTCTGGATTTCCTTCAATCCGTCCTTCTAATAATGTCCCTATTTGTTGAGCAGTAAATTGCATGGTACAAATCTATGTTTTTTTATTAAAAAATAACTACTTGCTGGAAGTAATTGCAACATATCCCACCTCTTTTGGATAACACAAAGCATATTTAGCCACATTTTTCGACAATGCCTCTAAATTTCCGAGATCAGAAGCTCCGGCGATATCGACCAGTTCACCTGATTTCAACAATATTTTAATCTGATCCTTGGAAGAGTTATAGGCACGGTTTTGAATTTCCTGCGTAAACACATAATAATGAATATCCTCTTGAGCCACCCCCATTCTTTCCTGTACTTTCGCCTTCACCAAATCAATATATGCGGTTGTAAATGGTTTATCACTCATAATAGAACGATAAAGGTTACGTTTCATCACCCGTTGGCACATCTCGCTTAAAATATGATCCTCATGGTGCTCCCATGTTTTTATAGCAGACATAATATCCGTATCATCTAAACGAGTAAACCAATCCAAATGTAACGGGTCATCCAAAAAATTATTTTTGTTGATCTGTTGATTTAAAAACCAATGAAACGCCGGTGTCGCAAAAAGCTTGTCGCCGGCAGCCGTCAAATATTTTGCCCGCTGCAAAATTTTAATTAGTAACTGTTCAGCACCAATAACGGTCTTGTGCAAATACACCTGCCAATACATCAGTCTCCTTGCAATAAGAAATTTCTCAACAGAATAGAGCGCTTTATACTCCACCACAATCTCATCCTCTACAACATGGAGCATTTTTATGATACGATCAAATGAGATGACACCCTCCGATACGCCTGTAAAAAAGCTATCTCTATTGAGGTAGTCCATTCGATCAACATCCAATTGGCTCGACACCAATTGATGAAGGAATTTCCGTTGGTATTTATTATTAAATATTGTAATTGCAAGGCTTAATCTTCCACTCAAATCACTGTTGATTCGATCCATTAAGAGGGAGGACAGTAGCTCATGAGAAACACCTTCAATCAAACTATGCTCCAAAGAATGAGAAAAAGGACCATGACCAATATCATGGAGCAAAATTGCAGAAAGGACAGCCTCCTCTTCTTCCTCTGAAATTCTAACACCTTTACTCTTCAGAGTTTCCAAAGCCATAGACATCAGATGCATCGCCCCTATTGCATGCTGAAAACGCGTATGTAAGGCCCCCGGGTACACAAGATGTGTCATGCTCACCTGTTTAATATAACGGAGCCTTTGAAAATAAGGATGTTGTACTAGGTCAAAAACCAATCCCGAAGGAATCGCAACAAATCCATATACCGGATCATTAATAATTTTATTTTTGTTCAATGTGGCGATAAATTAATACTATCATCAACACTATAAATATGAAACCGAGCCCTTTAATCATGAACTCCTGGTTAACACTAGTATAAACTTAAAACAAAGATAGTTAGTTCATCGTTAAGAAATGTTAAAAATAAAATCTAAAGCACGATATTTGCTTATGTTAGCATTAGATCGCAAATCCGATCTCCCCCTACTAATAGACATATATAACAACACGATGCAAAAAACACATATTCTTTGGGCTGACGATGAAATTGACTTTCTAAAACCACATATTTTATTTTTAGAAAGCAAGGGATACAAAGTTGACACAGTCAATAATGGGAATGATGCCGTTGAAGCCTTTAAAAATGGTTTTTTCCATCTCGTTTTCTTAGACGAAAATATGCCTGGGCTTACAGGCCTTGAAACACTTGCTATACTTAAATCGATCAATCCTACTGTCCCTATTGTTCTGGTTACAAAAAACGAAGAAGAACATGTTATGGAAGATGCTATCGGCTCCAAAATAGATGATTATCTCATTAAGCCCGTTAATCCCAAACAGATCTTGATGACGATAAAAAAATTGACCGAGAACAAGCGTCTTGTGAATGAGAAAACATCTATGGCTTATCAGCAAGACTTCCGCAACTTAGGGATGATCCTAAATGACAATTTGGATTTCAATCAATGGTCGGAAGTGTACAAAAAACTTGTCTATTGGGAATTATCACTCGAAAAGCTGGAGGACAATAATATGCATGAAATTCTGACGATGCAAAAATCCGAAGCAAATATGCAATTCTCTAAATTTATAGAAAACAACTACATACAATGGATCAATCGTCCTGAGCATGCCCCCATCCTATCACACCAACTATTCAAGAAAAAGGTATTTCCCACATTAGAGGATGAGATCCCTACATTTTTCTTTCTAATAGACAATTTGCGCTTCGATCAATGGAAAATTATCAATGAGGTAATTACCGATTATTTTAGGCTTGAAGAGGAAATAAACTATTTCAGTATTTTACCGACAGCAACACAATACGCCAGAAATGCCATTTTTAGTGGTTTAACGCCATTGGAAATGGAAAAACGCTTTCCAAAATTATGGCAAAACGACGAAGATGAGGGCGGCAAGAATTTATATGAGGATAAATTCTTGGAAGATCAGGTTAAACGGCTATACCGCAAACCCATAAAGCACTCCTATACAAAAGTATTAACTCTAGAACAGGGAAAAGATGTTTTAGACAATCTCGGTAATTTAATGCACAATCAACTCAATGTATTAGTGTATAACTTTGTTGATATGCTATCTCATGCGCGTACGGACAGTTCAATGATTCGCGAATTAGCAAACGACGAAGCAGCATACCGCTCACTCACTTTGTCGTGGTTTGAACACTCTCCGCTATTAGAGGCTATGAAATGGCTTTCACAAAAGAAAGTTCGTGTGATTGTTACAACCGACCATGGCACAATCCGTGTAAAAAAACCAAGTAAAATAGTGGGTGACCGAAACACAAATACAAATTTGAGATATAAACAAGGGAAAAACCTGAACTATATTGACAAAGATGTTTTTGCCATCAAAAATCCCCATGACGCACAGTTACCTAAACTTCATGTTAGCTCAACATACGTTTTCGCCAAAGAAGATTCGTATTTTGTTTATCCCAACAATTACAATCAATTTGTAAATTACTTTAATGGAACGTTCCAGCATGGTGGAATCTCTTTGGAAGAAATGATTATCCCCTTTGCGACATACCTACCGAAATAGTAATTTTGCACCATGGAAATAATCGTAAATACGACAGCAGATCTATCACAAGCCGCGCAGACACTTTTAAATAGTTTTCCAAAGGACCGAATTTTTCTATTATATGGTCCAATGGGAGCTGGAAAGACAACTTTTGTAAAACACCTGTGCACACAATTGAAGGTAAAGGATAGCACCTCCAGTCCAACGTTCTCCATTGTTAATGAATACGAATCTCCCACGGGGCCAATATATCACTTTGATTTCTACCGTATTAAAGATGAACAAGAAGCATTCGATTTCGGCTATGAGGAATATTTCTATTCAGGTGCATACTGTTTTGTGGAGTGGCCAGAGAAAATCCCAAATTTACTTCCTGAAGAAGCAAAAGAAATACACATCAGCATCATAGATGCAACAACACGGAAAATTTCGATTCGTTAACCTACCTTTTACGTTTACTATGGCTCACTCATCTTGTCAATATATTCCATCTGATATCCATGTACCCGGATTAGCGGCCATACACGCCGAACACCTTAGCTTTTCCTTTCACGAGAACAATGTCCAGTTCGCTGTTGAAAACAGTTCTTTCGATATCGAAGAGGGGAAAATAACGGCTATCATTGGTGAATCCGGCAGCGGAAAAAGTACATTGCTGAGACTTATTTATGGCTTATTGGAACCGACTGGCGGTATCGTACGCTACAAAGGTTGGCAAGTCCCTACACGTAAAGACAAGTTAATTCCCGGACACGATTCCATGAAATTAGTTTCACAAGGCTTCGACGATTTAAATACTTATGCCAATGTATGGGATAATGTTGCTTCACAATTACCCAACACAGATATCAAACGTAAGCAAGACAAAACAGCGGAAATATTGCAACGTTTACGCATAGACCACCTGGCACGAAAAAGAGTAGCAGACATCAGCGGTGGGGAGAAACAGCGCGTAGCAATCTGTCGAGCGCTAATCAACGAGCCTGAAGTTTTACTAATGGATGAGCCATTTAATCAGGTAGATGCCTCTTTTCGCGATACTCTGCAACAGGATATAAAGGATATCGTTAAAGAAACTGGATTAACAATCATTTTGGTTTCGCACGATCCAACCGAAGTACTTGCCTTGGCAGACAATCTCATTGTGATGAAAGCAGGTAAAATTTTGGATCAAAATAATCCGCATCTACTTTACAACCAACCATCCCATCCTTATACAGCTCAATTATTGGCAAAAAGTAATATACTACAAGTTGAGCAGGCTCAAAATTTAGGCATAGCTAGCGAAAAACCAATCGCGATTCATCAAGAATGGATTTCGATAAGTCCTTCAGAAGAGTCTACCTTTTTTGTAAAAGATGTCCGTTTCAGAGGTTTTTATTATGAAATCGTCGTCAGCAATAATGAGATTAACTTACACGCGATTATCACGTCCCAAGTAATTCCTCAAAAACAACAGACGGTTGATCTAACCATATCCCACTGGATTGCTTTTGACCATTAATTTGATACCCTACTCTTGTGTTTTCAGCCACGACAAGAATGCGTCAAACCATAATTTATCTGAGGTTTTGTTAATTAATCCAAAACCGTGCCCCCCTTGCTCGAACGTATAGAGCTTATTCGGCACTTTTTCTTTATCCAGGGCAGCCATCATTCTATAACTATTTTCTATAGGTACGGCCATGTCATCTTTGGCGTGTACAAAGAAAACGGGGCAAACTTCAGGAGACACCTGCAAATTGGAAGAAAATAGTTTAATTAGGTCATCCGATGGGTTTTCTCCGATGAGATTAATACGGGACCCTTTATGTGTTATATCATTTTCCATGGAGATCACTGGATAAATTAACCCCGCAAAATCAGGTCTCAATGAAATATGGGAGGGGTTTGCAATGTAATCTTTTTTAAACTTTGTAATTAAAGTAGATGCCAGATGCCCGCCCGCAGAAAAGCCAATCACCCCCACTTTTCGAAGTTCGGGATGTAAAGTCCTAATCAATTGCATCGATCGTTGAGCATCTTGAAGCGGCCCGATTGATTTGTCGCGCATAATATTCGGTGAAGGCAATCTATACTGTAAAACAAATGCTGAATAACCATTTTTTATGAGTTCTTTTGCAACAGCGTGCCCCTCGTGGTCCATCGCGATATGAGAATAACCTCCTCCAGGAATAATAAGTACAGCAATATCCTTATCGATACCTTTATCCGGCGTGTAAGCGAACAGTCTAGGGACATTTTTTTCTAAATTTACAGCCTCTTTATCCGTGGCATTCGGAATGGAATCTGTATAAAGATTTATTGTTTCCTGCGCCTGAACGAAAGAAATCAACGAACATAAAATCATAAAAACTTTTTTCATTAGAATAATAATTTATAAGGTATTTTTTAGCAGATCAGGTTCTAAAGATTGCCTGCGAGAAACCGTCGAGATTAATTATTTATAAAGAGGACACAACTAAAAGATCCAGATCTTTAGCTGTCATATTAAACCTTGAGGCCATATCTATATTCGTAAGATTACCTTGATATAAATAAATAGAACTTCTGATACCGGGATTCTTCCAAATTGCATTTTTCAATCCTCCGAGTTCAGCAAAATCAAGTAAAATCGAAGTGAAAATATTGCTCATGGCGTACGTCGCCGTCCGCGCTACCCGAGAGGCGATATTGGGAACACAATAGTGAATAACATCAAATTTCCGAAAAATAGGTTTATCGTGAGAAGTCACTTCCGAGGTCTCGAAATTGCCCCCTTGATCAATGCTTACATCTATTATAACGGAATTAGGTTTCATTTTAGAAACCGTCTCTTCCGAAATCACACAAGCGGAACGCCCGTTACGAGCTCGTAAAGCGCCGATAACTACATCTGAACTGATAACGGCCTTGTTTAAAATAATAGGTTGGATAACGGAGGTAAATACACGGCTCCCCAGATTGTTTTGCAAGCGTCTAAGTTTATAAATCGAATTATCAAAAACCTTAACCTCTGCCCCCAGCGCCAAAGCCGTTCGGGCGGCCTGTTCTCCAACGGTCCCCGCTCCAATAATAACAACTTCTGTGGAAGCTACACCGGTAACACCGCCTAGCATCAATCCTTTTCCTCCAAATGCATTGCTCAGATATTCTCCTGCAATTAAGGTTGCTGTCGCCCCCACAATTTCGCTCATTGCGCGAACCACAGCTAGGCAACCGCCTTCATCCCTCAAATATTCGTAAGAAATTGCTGTTATTTTTTTGTGCATTAATGCCTTTAGTACATCCAAGTTCATTAACGAGGGTTGCTGAGAGGACAATAGGAGTTGCCGTTCTTTCATCAGCTTAACTTCACTGGTCGTAGGGCTACCAACCTTAATGATCAGATCTGCTTGGTATACTTCTTCCCTCGAAGAAACGATACGAGCGCCCTGTTCGCTATAATGATGATCCAAAAAATTAGCTCCACTGCCCGCGCCAGTCTCTATGATTACCTCGTGCCCATTTTCTACCAATAATGCAACCGCTAAAGGTGTCAAACAAATCCGCTTTTCCTGAAGCGAGGTTTCTTTTGGAATGCCTATAAATAAACTTTTTGCATTCCTTTTCTTCTCAAACAGCATCTCTTTTGGAGAAATCATAGCCTGGCTCGCAAGCTTTCCTAACTCATTCATCTTTTAAAATTGATCGTTAGCTAAAATTACAATAAATAATCAATCTTATCAAACGAAGATAAATTTGGCTCCGCCCAGCTTTGGAATGAGACAAATTTATCTACATTTGTCTAAATTAATCAGACATAACACCATGCTCAGCAAAGTGAATATAGTACCTCGATGGATCATTTTTTTATTGGACATCTTTAGTGTCTCCATTGCTTATCTGCTTGCAAATGTAATTTACTACGATTTTAACTTCGATTTTCTACTCGATATTGATTTTAGTATCCGATACATTTTATTTATAAGTGTATGCTCTCTGTCATTTTACCTCTTCAAGATGTATACCGGGATTGTTCGTTACACAAGCGCCATCGATTCCATACGTATATTATCAACCATAATATTTAGCGTTTTTGTTCTGTTAGTAATCAAATTAGTGATCCAGGCTAACGAGGTGGAAAGAAACATTCCAACTGCGCTTATCATCTTCTTTGCGCTCTTCTCCTTTCTTATTTTAACCGTATATAGAACGATCATTAAAATTTTCTTTTTATACACAAAAAAAGTCAACGGTTCCAGAAAAAAAACCCTGATCTATGGTGCTGGTGATTTAGGGATCGCTGTAAAAAGAACGCTAGACCATGACGTACGCTCCAAAAATGCTATTGTAGGATTTTTAGATGATAATGAGCAAAAGATCAATAAAGTAATTGATGGGACCAAAATTTACGCTTCTCAAAAGTTTAGTCATCTCATTAACACACTAAATATTGAAGAAGTCATTATCGCCTCGCACAATATCCCGTCAGACCGTAAAAATGAAATCACGGACGTTGCACTCGAAAAAAATGTAAATATCTTAACGCTACCACCGGTTAAGAAGATTATGAATGGCGACCTTAACCCTAATCAGATTCAGAAAATAAGAATCGAAGATCTGCTAGAAAGGGATCCGATTAAGATTAACGATGACCATATACTAAGCCAGACAAAAGGCAAACGGATATTGGTCACAGGAGCTGCTGGTTCAATAGGAAGTGAAATAGCTTCTCAATTGGGAAGATACGAACCTCAAATGATTATCCTTTGTGACCAAGCGGAGTCACCACTGCATAACCTCCAACTAGACCTTCAAGATGAGTTCCCAAATCAGGTATATCATGCCTATATCGCGGATGTTCGAAGTACAAAACGCATGCATTTACTTTTTGAAACCTTCAAACCGCACTATGTATATCACGCAGCAGCCTACAAACATGTGCCAATGATGGAAAACCACCCGCTGGAAGCCGTACAGACCAACGTCATGGGGACAAAGAATCTAGCTGACTTAGCCGTAGAATTCCAAGTGGAAAAATTTGTTTTTGTTTCCACAGATAAGGCGGTAAATCCGACAAATATCATGGGAGCAACCAAACGTATCGCAGAGATTTATGTACAATCATTAAACAATCATTTGGGACACACATCGGGCGGAAATGTTCATACCAAATTTATAACAACCCGCTTTGGTAATGTCCTAGGCTCTAATGGATCAGTTATCCCTCGATTTAGAGATCAGATTCAAAAAGGCGGACCTGTAACAGTTACCCATCCCGAAATTACCCGCTATTTTATGACCATTCCAGAAGCTTGTCGGTTAGTTCTTGAGGCCGGAACAATGGGACAAGGCGGAGAGATCTTTGTTTTTGACATGGGGAAATCGGTAAAAATAGTTGAGCTCGCTAAAAAAATGATCCGTCTTTCAGGATTTAAACCAAATGAAGATATTGAAATAAAATTCACTGGCTTGAGACCCGGAGAAAAATTATATGAGGAACTATTAAATGATTTAGAGAATACTTTGCCCACTCACCACGAGAAAATCATGATCGCCAAAGTCAGAGAAAATAATTATGATATCGTGTGTATAAAAATCGATGAATTGCAACAGCGCTTAGCGACGCAAAACAAAAACGAAGTTGTCTATCAAATGAAAATTATTGTACCGGAATTCAAAAGTAAAAATTCCATCTACGAACAACTGGACAAGGAAATTGAATTGTCAAACGGGCCGGAAAACTAAAGTTAATTCACTTTAAAATTTACAAAACACTTGCAAATTTGCTCGAAAAGTGTATTTTTGCAATCCATATTTTACTGATTAGTAATGTCTAAAAACACAAATAATACAAATCAAGGTTTTAAACCTTCAAAAGGATCTTTTTTTCAAGATAACCAAAAAAGTGTAGTGTTCATTTTAGGAGGTATCGTTGTATTGATCTTACTTTATTTTGGATATCAAAAGCTGTATCTAGATCCAAGAGCAGAAGAAGCTTCGAACCGTATGTACAAAGCAGAACAGCTTGCAACAATTGATTCTTTGCAAAACAAAGCAATCATGGGCGACGGTTCATTTCTTGGTTTTAAACAGATTGCCGATGAATATTCAAACACAAAATCTGCAAATATTGCAAATGCATATTTAGGCGGTTTATATTTGCGTCAAGGCAAATTTGATGAAGCGGTGAAAGCACTCGAAAAATATTCTCCTACTGGAAGCCAAATTTTAGATCCTTTGGTAATCGGTTTAACAGGTGACGCTTACTCAGAATTAAAAGATTACAAAAAAGCGGCTGACTATTACAAGCAAGCATCTGAAAAATCAAGCAACTCCTATACAACGCCACTCTTTTTGAAAAAATTAGGACTTGTATACGAAGCACAAAATGATTACAAAAGTGCAGAGAATGCTTACAAAAAGATCAAAACAGATTTTCCAGAGAGCCAAGAGGCTTCTACAATTGATGGCTTATTAGGCCGTGTACAAGCACATCTTTAATGGAATAAATCTAGAAGATAGAAAAAAGAGGCTATTTCATAGCCTCTTTTTTTGTGACCAGCTAAAATCACTATCTTTGTTACTATTATGGCAAGTAGCATTAAAAATTTATCAGACTTTTCGCATATCCAGGTTGCGGATGCAAGTCCATTCAAATTTGCAATCGTTGTTGCACAATGGAACGCAGAAATTACTGGTGCATTATTGAACGGTGCAATTACAGGTTTAGAAAAGCACGGCGCTAAGGAAAGCAATATACAGGTGATTGAGGTTCCTGGGAGTTTCGAGTTAATTTCTGGGGCAGATCTAGCATTCAGAAATCAGAGTTTTGACGCCGTTATCTGCTTAGGATGTGTCATTCAGGGAGAGACCAGACATTTTGACTTTATTTGCGACGCAGTTGCAAACGGCATTGCCAATGTAGGACTCAAATATAACAAACCCGCTATTTTTGGTGTCCTGACAACGGATAATGTACAGCAAGCATTGGATCGTGCGGGTGGCAAACATGGTAATAAAGGTGAAGAAGCCGCTATCACTGCTATACAAATGGCTCATATTGCGAAAAAATTCTAGTTTGGTATTAATTTTGCCTACCATTCAATGATGAAAGGTATTTTTGAGCACAACATGACACTCAGATACTGCATATTTTGAATAAATCGATTAATAAGATATTCACTTATTTTATTAATCGATTTTTATTTTTCACTAGCATAAAAATACAATCATCGAGCTGAATGCTCCCGATTCAGGAGTCGTCTGCTTTGTGATTGTTTCTTTAAAAATAGGATTATGAAAACATTATCGAATGTACTGTTGATATTTGTCTTTACTTTGTTCTGTCAGCTCGATGTTATAGCACAAGGTGATAGTCTAAACAAACAGATATGGCAAAGTATCGGTGGCCAAGGTAAATGGGACTCTTTACAATTTCTAGCTTTCTCAGCAAAGGGAAATACGATTTCAGATCAATTGTCCAATGATGAGCGAAAATTCTTATTCAATCGCTCAACCGGAGAATGCAGGTTTGACGGCTATAGTGGAACAGATCAGGTAACTTATCTGTTTAATTTTAAAAATAGTAGCGCGGAGAAACTCTACGTTGGAGGAAATTTGACGGCAGAGGGTGCGGAACTTAGAAAATCAATCCGAGGCCAACTATTTTCCGACCTCAACCTACTCCTTTTACCCACCTTGATTGGACATAAGAATGTCACACTCAAAGTTCAAACCGATCGTTTCATTGGTGGACAAAAATTAACAATAGCGAATATCAGTTCGTCTGGTTCTATTTTTGGTTTAAAGATAGATGGGTCTATTTATTTAGATCAAAATACCGGCGAGATCACTTATTACGAATACACCGATAAAGGGGAGAAAATTGCTTATGAAGTAAGCAAATACAAGGAAATCGGGGACGGGATACGCCTACCTAGTTTTTTTAACGCTACGAATAACGATAAGAAGACCTGCATATTCTCCTCTATTTCTTCCTTTGTACAAGTAGAACAGAAAAAATTCACAGAACTATAATATGATTAATTGGATAGAATTAAATACAGAAGAACAGCTACAGGAACTTTACCAATCCGATAAAGTGGTGGCGATCTTTAAACATAGTACTACTTGTGGCATAAGTAACATGGCCAAGCGGAGCCTGGAGCGAATGTCAGCTACATCTGACCATGATTATACTATTTATCTCTTAGACCTGTTACGCTACCGTTCATTATCGAATGAAATTGCTCAACGCTGGAATGTAGAACACCAGTCGCCACAAATACTGATCGTAGAAGGGAAAAATAACCGATATGATGCTTCCCATGGTGATATTCAATTTGACGAAATTGAAAAATACCTGACTGCACTTTAAGGTCACCACCTATGCATGTGAAAACTACAAAACTTATCCCAAGTGATCAACGGCTGTATTTCTTGTATTGATCACTTGGGCTATTTTAGGGTTATGAAAGTAGCCAAGTGACTATTTATAAATTTCTACGGTAATCTCACCATTTTTGGTCACAGTTCCCCGATACATACCGGCGGTATTAAAGGGCATAGCGACATGACCTTTTTTGTCCAAAACAATCATCCCTCCATTACCGCCCATCTTACCAATACCGTCGATCACTTCCTGACTTGCCTGCACAACATCTTCACCTTTGTATTCCATTAATGCCGACACTTTATAGGCAGCTACATGACGAATATAAAACTCTCCCCATCCAGTACAAGAAACCGCACAGGTTTCGTTGTTAGCGTAAGTTCCAGCTCCGATAATTGGCGAATCTCCTACTCGCCCAAAGTTCTTATTTGTCATCCCCCCTGTCGAAGTACCCGCTGCCAAGTTACCGTATCCATCCAAAGCAACACAGCCTACTGTACCGAATTTTGCATCTTTATTAGTCACCCCAAAACGCGAAACCTGTTTTTGATCATGATCCAATTTCGTTTTGGTACTGTCTTCTTTTTTAATTTTTTGTAGAGATTCCCAACGTGCTTCGGTCCAAAAATAGGAAGGATCTACGATTTCCAATCCCGCTTGTGCAGCGAATTGCTCCGCACCTCTACCGACCATCATCACGTGCTCAGATTTCTCCATCACCGCTTTCGCTGCTGAGATCGGGTTTTTGATCGTCGAAACCCCTGCAACAGCTCCAGCAGCCAAAGTCTTTCCATCCATAATCGAGGCATCCATTTCATTTTTCCCATCGTGTGTAAAAACAGCACCTTTTCCAGCATTAAATAATGGTGAATCTTCCATAATGTGGATCACAGATTCAACCGCTTCCAAACTGCTGCCCCCTTGCTTAATTTTTTCATAACCGACTTGAAGAGCTTGCCCCAGTACAGTTTTATAGGCCTGCTCCATCGAATCTGTCATATTCTTTTTCAAGATCGTGCCAGCTCCGCCATGGATTGCCAAGATAAATTCTCCTTTAGCTAAGGTTGTGGTTTTCCTATACAATTTGCAGGACATCGCCAACAGACTTCCAGCCATGATCATGACACATATCTTTAATTTATTCATCTTCTTTCTCCCACCATTCTGAAGATTGCAACCCATCTATTTCACGACGGTCCTTTTTCGTCGGGCGTCCGGTACCACGATCGCGCTTTAGGACCGGCGCATGAAACATGGATTTAAACCCTACTGTTTCTTCTACAGGCGTCTGATCTTCATAAAATTGAACTGCTGTCTTCGCATCAACACGACGTTCTAAAAGACCAGTGACCTTTACCACTTTTTTCTCAATTCCCTTTTGGACATGATATATATCACCGATCTTGACTTCGTAAGATGGTTTTATATTTTGGCCATTTAGTTTCACGCGCCCTGCTTTACAGGCTTCTGTTGCCAAAGTCCTTGTCTTAAATAACCGAATTGACCACAGATATTTATCAATTCTCAATTTTTCTGATGTTCCAGCCATATGACAAAAATAATTATATTTTTAGAACCATAGCAATTATAGAAAATTTCAGTAAACCTGCGTTCAATTATTGAAACCTCTTTAATTCGTTCGCATGAAGAGCTTAATAACTAATTGCAGGCAAGTTATCACCAAAGCCATACCAATTCCCGACTGCAAGCGAATTGTTAAAATGGTATCTCCATAGTGAATGCACCTTTAGAAGGTGGACTCAACGTGCACACACTGTGGTTACGATTAGGAGTTGATCATAAGTTGGTACGGTGTTGGTATCAGGAAAGTCTATCGCAAGGAACAATGGATAAAGTTGTTTTTAAGTCCAACTTTATCTAAGTTTGTACATCAAAATAAACTAATTCAAATAAGCAAACAAATAATATGGTAGAGCCGCTTAAAAAATTGATTGAGGAAGCTTGGGAAGACAGACAATTATTAGAGTATAAAGAATATACAGAAGCAATCCGCACTGTTATCATGAAGTTAGATAGCGGGGAAATCCGTGTGGCTGAAATGATCGGTACGAGATGGCATGTAAATGATTGGATCAAAAAAGCCGTCATCTTATATTTCCCAATCAATGATATGCGTGAAATGACTGCTGGTCCTTTTGTGTTTCATGACAAAATGAAATTAAAAACAGACTACAAACACACGGGTGTGCGTGTTGTACCGGGAGCTTCCGCTCGTTTAGGTGCCTATTTGGCTAAAGGAGTGATTATGATGCCTTCCTATGTGAATATTGGTGCTTATGTAGACGAAGGCACTATGGTAGATACATGGGCAACTGTCGGCTCTTGTGCACAAATTGGTAAACATGTTCACTTAAGCGGTGGCGTCGGAATTGGAGGTGTATTGGAGCCCGTACAAGCAGCTCCTGTTATTATTGAAGACAATGTATTCGTCGGATCAAGAGCGATTGTAGTCGAAGGTATTCGTGTAGAAAAAGAAGCCGTATTAGGCGCCAATGTTGTATTGACAGCATCAACAAAAATTATTGATGTAACAGGTCCTGAGCCAGTCGAATATAAAGGTTATGTACCTGCCCGTTCTGTTGTGATTCCAGGATCTTATACGAAGAAATTTGCCGCCGGAGAATATCAAGTTCCTTGTGCTTTGATCATTGGTCAACGTAAAGAGTCTACGGACAAAAAGACGTCATTAAATGACGCATTACGTGATCACAATGTTGCTGTTTAACGTTAAAATTAGCATTAAAAAATAAAATGAGTGGATTCGTAGATCGAGAAGATTTGAATAAAGCCTTGGAGACGCTAAAAAATGGTGGACTGATCTTATACCCCACGGATACAATCTGGGGAATAGGCTGTGATGCCACCAATCCAGAAGCGGTAGAAAAAGTCTTTCAGCTGAAAGGAAGAGATAAATCCAAAAGTCTGATCGTCTTATTACATAATGACAATCAATTGGCGAGTTATGTCAATGAGATCCCAGAAGTTGCTTATCAACTTATTGAATATACGGAAAAACCCTTGACAATTGTCTATTCGAATGCCAAAAATCTTGCTCCCAACGCATTAGCGGAAGACGGATCAATTGGCATTCGGATTGTCAAACATCCTTTTTGTGAACAGCTTTTACAACGGTTCCGCAAACCGATAATCTCCACTTCGGCAAATATTAGCGGTGAACCCACAGCTAAAGATTTTCACGAAATAGCTGATCCCATCAAAGAGGGGGTGGATTATATTGTCGCCTACGACAGAGATGTAGCAACAGATGGAAAATCATCGACCATTATGAAACTGGACCCAAGTGGTAAATTCGAATTTATTAGAAAATAGTATGAAAAAGATTTTTTTATTTTTTGTATTAGGGATTGCCCTTGCCAACCTTTCTTCAGCACAGCAAAAGGACATTCCTTCAGCAAAGCCAGGTGTAAAATATGGAAAGGGAATCTCGGCTTCCAATGCTGTATCAGTAGCAAAGCTTGAAAAAGAACTTAGCAAAAAAAATGCTTTCAACGGGAGAATAGAAGGCAAGGTTGTTGAAGTTTGTAAGAAAAAAGGTTGTTTCATGACACTGCAACGAGATGGTGAAGAGCCTATTACGGTGCGTTTCAAAGACTATGGTTTCTTTATGCCGGCAGATATTATTGGTAAAACAGTTATCGTTGAGGGTATCGCAAAGAAAAAGGAAGTTTCTGTTGCTTCTTTACAACACGCGGCCAAAGATCTTGGCAAATCGCAAACTGAAATAGATCAAATTACGCAACCCAAGAAAGACATTAGTATTATAGCTGATGGAGTTCTGGTTGTAAAATAAAATTTTCATACGCTTAACCTATTGTTGCTCTAATGAAAAGATTCCAAACGTCAGCTTGCCATTCCATACGAGTGAATGGGAATTTAATGACCTTCGAAAAACCTGTTATTATGGGGATTCTTAATGTGACTCCGGATTCTTTTTATGATGGCGGTGACAATACAACAGTTGAATTAGCGTTCGAGAAAGCAAGAAAACTACTCATTGAAGGTGCGCAAATTCTTGATATTGGAGCCTATTCCTCCCGCCCTGGTGCCCCGCTGATCTCTTCACAAGAAGAAATGGATCGGGCTCTTCCCCCAATTCGCGCAATTAAGGAAGCATTTCCCGAAGCTGTTTTATCAATCGATACTTTCCGTGCTGATGTTGCGGCTTCAGCAATCGAAGCAGGGGTTCATATCGTTAATGATGTATCTGGCGGCACACTAGACGATGATATGTTTGCAACGGTAGCGAAATACCAGGTTCCCTATATTCTTATGCATATGCGCGGTATCCCTGAAAATATGCAAGAAAAAACCGAGTACAAAGACATTGTAACAGATGTGGCGACTTTCCTCGGTGACCGCGTCGCCAAATTGAGAAGTCTCGGAGTAAAGGATATTATTCTTGATCCGGGTTTTGGTTTTGCGAAGACAGTTGAACAGAACTATGAGCTGCTCTACCGTGTCAATGAGCTCCACTACTTCGAATTACCAATACTGGGCGGAATCTCCCGTAAATCCATGATCTATAAAAAAATCGGAATCACAGCCCAAGATGCATTAAATGGTACAACTGCTTTAAACACCTTGTTGCTCGAAAGAGGTATACAGCTACTCCGCGTACATGACGTAAAGGAAGCCAAACAATTAGTTGATCTCTTCTATTCGTAATTCCTACTATTTGCCTACAAATGACGGGTCACTTAGTGTTTTAATAAACGCGACAATATCCTTCTTTTCGGCTTCGCTCATAGCGATCCTATTACCATTTTCTTTAAGCAAAGGATCTAAATTAGCTGCATCCAACACACCTTTATCAAAATAATCCAAAACGGATTTTAGTGTTGGAAATTGGCCAAAACTTCCATAAGGAGCCGTATATTCGGCATTTCTTAAAGAAGGTACCCGAAAAGCCATATAGTCAGAAGAAACTCCTGTTACCCGGGCTCTTCCAGCCTCCTCCATATTTTTATTTAGTGGGAAACCTATATTCCTAAAACTTTGGTCAGTAAACAATTCAGTTGCATGACAACTGGCACACTTTAACTTAAACAAGGTGTATCCACGTTCCTCTGTTTCCGTAAATTTTTCTCCTTCATTTCTTTTCACTTTGTCGTACTTGCTATTCGCTGACACTAAAGTGTACTCGTATTGCACGAGGCTTTTATAAATCCGAACAGGCGTTATCTCCCCATCACCAAATGCCTTTTTAAATAAATCTTTGTAATCATCATCGTTACTAATTTTACTGATCACCTCCAAAATAGAGGAATTCATTTCCTCATGCGTGATGATGGGAACCAACGGTTGCTTTTCCAATTCAAGAATGTTACCATCCCAATTGTAAAATTTCATGAAGGCCAAATTCTGTAAGGGCGGCGTATTTCGCAATCCAACGCGATCGTATATACCTGTCGCTTGCATTTTTCCATCTGAAAAAGCAAGAGAAGGATTATGACAGCTAGCACAGGAAATCGTATTATTGCCACTAAATCGTTTCTCATGAAATAGTTTTTCACCCAATTCGACGCCATATTTTGTTGGTTTATTACCTTGTACTGCTGTATTCAACTTTGGAAAATCCGTGGGTGCAAAAAAAGAAATTTCTGGATTACTTACGTTCTCCGACACCAAACTATCCCCTCTATTACAGGATAACATTAACAATAAAGTAAACAGTATCCCAATGACCATTCTCATATGCATAGCTATTATGTAAAATCATCATGGATAGCCAATACTCCAAAGTGGTATTGGCTATCCATGATGTTCTTTTCAGATTACGTTAATTTTTGACTTTTTCTATAGCGAACATTCCAACGCGATCTTCCTTACCGTCTCCGCCGAGGTTATTGACATACGTGACCATAACCTCCATGCCTGCATGTTGTTGTGGTGCCGTCGCATATTTCCCATCGATAATGATTTTATTATTTCCACTGAATAACTTGTCAAAATCTGCCTTAATCGTAATCTCAGGATGGTTACCGCCAACTACAAGTCTTGAATTTAAATCCAATGTGATATCGCGATAAGCATCTACTCCTTGTACATAGGTATCCGGTTGCCCAGACTTTCCATTTAACGTACTTCCAGTATGAATCGTAAATTTCTGATGATTACTCTCATAAAAGCCCTCCAACTTGGCAAAACGATAACCCGTCGCCCACTGCCACATCATCTCCGTATCATTGGCTCCCGCAGTCTCATAAAATATAGGGAACCTAAACTGATCCAGGGTATTTAGTTCCTGCTTTACTCCAAATCCAAACTTAAGCTGTTTATACTCCCCTACAGGTATGTCGGCCAACGTATAATCCAAACTCGAAAGCTTTGCCTGATTGATCACCGTGGCCCCCTTATCCAAGTCATTTACATGATAAGGGACTTCAGTCCCATCGGCTTTAATAAGCCTGATATTGCTAATCACATATTTGAGCTCCGAAAATTGATGCACTTGTCCATTCGCCGAGGTATTTGTTGTAGCTGCGGGAGATTCAGCTCCACCTAAAACAATTGTTGTATTTTTAAACGTATTGTTGAAATGCAAATTAACACTATTGGCAACATCTTCACTTTTACTGCATGAAATCATGACCAGCGAGATCATCATAAGTTTAATTGTATTTGTTTTCATTTTATCTTAAGTTTTAAATTATTTAAAAATTGATTTTTAAGGATGTAAATATATTTCTACCCATACGGGGTATATTTCCCCAATCCGCATAGGTACTATAGTATTCATTGAAGATATTTTCCGCACCGACCTGAAATACTGCTGTCAATTTTCTTATCTTGAAATTATAGTCAGCAGAGGCATTCCAGATCTTATAAGATGCCGTTTGGTCCTCACCATATTCGGGACTGTAGTTGACCTGACTAAAGTCTCCGTTGATGGAAGTCTGCACACCAATCATTTTATACCGGTAATGCAAAGATGTCTGGTAACTTAATGGACGTATAAAAGGCAGGTTTCCACCCATATTGTCCTGCCCTCTGGCATAAGTAAGTACAGCTTTCCAATCCAGACCCGGCAAAATCTGGTACCGCGCATCGAGCGCTAGATTAAACAATGTCGCATGATGTAAGGAGGTATACCCTTTCACACCTACAGATTGATAGTTCATCGGGCTACCCAAACTCAAAATTCGTCCAATAATGTAATCTTGGATAAAGAAATAGTTTGCCTTAGCACCAATGCTCAACCTACCTGTCTTAAATCCGGCACTGGCATTGGCTTCGTAAGAAACCTCATTTTTTAAATCCGGGTTTCCGATATAGTCATAGCGATCGAAACTATTATATATGTAATAACCATAAGCTTCCGAAACGGAAGGCGCCCGGTGTCCAAATCCTGTACCTATAGAAAAGTCAAACGAACCAATATTTAATTGATAGCTGGCATGTAGGCTCGGGAGAACTCTATTTTTCTTCTGCGGGGAACCGGGATGAAAAATCCAGTTAAATTCGACGTATTTAGAATAATTATAGTTCAAACCCAACGAGCCCCCAAAGACAACTCTGCTGATATCGGAAAGGTCCAGCGTGTTATTCATCGCTACACTCGCAAATCGCGTGGTCACCCATGGCCAGCTATAGGCAAACATGGTTTGCTTGGAGCGGTCCTGAGGATACATACGCATTTCCGCGATAGACAGATTATCGTAAGCATTTACCTGTATTTCAGAAGAATAACGATCTTTCTGCAGATTAATTTTGGACAAAAGGCCGTAGGTTGTGCTCCAGCCAGGCATATCCATATGAACAAGATTTTCTGGACGAGTCGTATCATCCATATAGTGCTCAACTGCATTAAAATAAACTTTGGTATCCCATACTTTTACCAATCCTTCCTCAAACAGCTGTTTGTATGCCGCTGAAGTAATAATTGCTCTCGACAGCCAAAGGTCCATTGGTAAAGCTGGGAAGCCTACATCTTTAGCACGATCAAAAATAGCATCCACTCGAACAGCGGAAAGAGGACTTGTTTTATAGGCCAGGCCTAAAGATGCATTGAATTTATTATATTGAGAATGCCTTACTTCATTGTCATTGCCATCATAATAATTCCCTGCCTTCCGGAAAGCAATACTTCCATCTGCCACAAATTTGTCACTTGAATAATATAAATTTCCAAGATTAAAGGTCTGCTTATTATTGAATTCAAAACCTGTCTGATAGGCTCCACCAATTTTTTTCTGTAGACCAAACGAGGTATTTCTTCTTTTCAGATCTATACTTCCTGCCACAGTAGCCCCATGTAAATTCCCCTCCTGCC
Organism: Sphingobacterium sp.; assembly: GCA_031253985.1. Classification (GTDB taxonomy): domain Bacteria; phylum Bacteroidota; class Bacteroidia; order Sphingobacteriales; family Sphingobacteriaceae; genus Sphingobacterium. Next base: position 117,326 of record JAIRVH010000188.1, on the reverse strand, counting down.
CGGATTTAATAGCTATAGATGAAAGATTATTGCTCTCGACATACGACGTTATGGGGTCCATTTTATCGGTACACGCTCCAAAAACATGCATTCCATCGATCGTTATTGTAGAACGCTCACTACTCATGTTATTGAGCAGCGGTTCCCAGGCATAAGCACCACGTTTGATGAAACTAATATTACTCGCAGAAGCCACAAACTCATCTACAGAAACTGCCATCTTCAATTCGTTCTCAATCCTCCTTTTGACAGCTGCATTAACCGTCACCTCCTCAAGACGTCTCGTTGTATCACGCGTAACAGCATTGCTTTGTCCATTAACATTCAATCCCAAGAAAAGCATCGAGAGACTAAAACTTATCTTCTTCATAGCCATTAGAACAGAATATCAATGTATAACTCACTTTTACGTCCTTCTACACCCGGTGTAAAATCTTTCGGCACCTCCGTCCCTGCTATTACCCGCCCATTTTGATTGACCAAAATAAAATTCAGCGTCCAATTGCCTGTCATTGTGTAATTCACAACACCTTGATACGATCCACCTGCCTGCTGTACCAGGTCCTTATTATTCGGCGAAGAATGGTTACCCATCGAAGGTTCCGGCATCCGTGGATCTAATTGCAAGACATATCCTTTGACTGCGGAATAAGACAATTGTGCGACATCCAATTTATAAATCCCTGCAACCAATTTATTCTCAGAAACATTCGGCTTCCTTGGAGAAATCAACGCAATTATATATTGCTCATTATCTTTCCCTGTAAATGTGGTCATGTTAAGATTTTTGTTGGTCTGCGGTTTTACAGATACATTTTGTATAGCTGAAAAAGTCTGATCGCCAATTTTAAAATTGATTTCCAAACTACAGGTCGTTGCTTCAGAGCTCGTATTCATAAACACACTGTAACCCGAAAAATAGCGACCATCCAAGGTATAATCCAATACCGATTGGTGTGGACAGGAAATTTTCACCCCTTGAGCATCAGTCTGGATTGGTCGAAAGCCGACCGAAGAAACCTCCACGGGCTCATTTGTTTGCTGCTTATTAATTTTCACCCGAATATCATTGTAACCCCGATACAATACTCCCCCTAAGGCTTCGATACGGATATTATAACCCGAAGAAACAGAACTCGAAACCTCCTTAAACTCCGGATTCTCCTCAACTGTATTTCCCCGTTCAGCCTCATAATCTGTTTTTTCCTTTGTACAAGATGTTAGGAAGAGGCATATAATCAAGATATAGAAAGCAGCGCTTTTTATATATAAATCTCTCATCTATAATTTTTCATTTGTGGTGAAACTATCAGATTAATTCATCCCCTCATGTGATTATTCAAGCGTAATTTTTTGTACCCATGAATCCGTCTCACGCAGTTTGAATAAATCATAACGGTATCATCAGTTACGAATGGATCTATCTCATCATATAGATGAATCTACTACAGCTCCATTCAATTTCAAGAGAATTGAAACCAATGAATGATCTAAAGTTACATAGCAATGCAGACCAAAGAATCAAGTCGGTTCCATTGAAATAAATAGTAATCCGCCGTCAACGATCGATTACTTAATCAAATAAATTACTAGCTGGATCTAAACCAGAGGGGGGTGAAATATCGTAAAGATGGGGTTATAGGAATAATCTTCTTTATATACCGGAAGCAGGCGCTCCACAGTGGCTTCATAAAGAGTTGCGTTCTTAAACGTAAAATCTTGTGTATTATTTATAAAAACAACATCGATAATGCGAAATTCAAGGTTTTTTTGTTCCTTTTCCTCATGTTCGCGCATCTTTTTCATCAAAATACATTGTCCTCTACAGGCAAGTGCATTGTCATTGAAGCGATTGATACATTCGTAACGTGCGATATAATCCCTATTCAGTTCGAAGACCGTCCACAGCCATACCGTCGAGAAACTCTGTAAGAGCATCAGGGGTAATAGAATCCATATAAACAGTCTGATTTTCATTCGAATATGTTATTCTCAATAGCAGCTCCTATCAGGAAGATTACTTTTTTCTTGTAAACTCACCGAATCAAGCTTAAGATCATTCGCTCTGAGAGCTGGACAAATATAACAAATGAAACTTGGAATAAACAAATTCCATTAGAAAGAAAAAGTCCTAAGTAGAAAACTACTTAGGACTTAGAAAACTCAATTTTTATTATTTCGCCGCAACCGTCAAGACAGCTTTCTTATTTCCGGCAGCTAAGTCCAGGGTAAAGACATACGTTTTACCTGATTCTAATACTTTACCAGTTTTTATACCAAGATTGCCCGAGTCACGGCCATTATTGCCATCCCCCACAAATACAATATTACTTGTAGTTGTCACATCTGTACCTCCAAATTCACCTCCCCATCCTTTTTGATGGAAAAATTTGAAGTTGATGTTATCCGAGTTTATAGATTCTCCGGCCTTAACAGTTATCTGGTATTTCTTGTTCCCTAGCGGGGTCAAACAAAGCGCTTTATCCGTATTCCAACCCACCTGATTACTGGATACTTTAGGCTTTCCGATTCCTTCGCCAATAATCCATACTGCGCCGCTTCCGTCATCTTGCAATTTCGCTAAATCGTTACCTGTCATCACTTCAACAACAAAGTATTTTAAGGCAAAATCTGCTGTAACACGGTATTTCCCTGTCGTCCCATTAAAAGATAGGGTTCCATCAGCAGCCTTGGTAAAGAAATCAGGATCAATCCACCAATCTTGTAGATCTGCAATCCCCTCAAAGGTCATTGGTTTTCCTTGAGCCAGATCAATTTCGACTTTAGCATGTTTATCATCGAGACGACTAAACTGCGACCCATTCAGTAATATGACAATAAATGGCGATGCCTGAAATGTCAATGTATTAAATTGAATTGGATAAACACCAGAAGTTGAATTTGAAAATGGAATTTCGGCAGTAGAACCGAAGTTAACCATATTATTCACCCATCCAAAGTTCATCGCATTGCCTTGTACACCTACTTTTGGCGCTTGGATATAGCCTTTTACTTCTGCTGGAAAGTTTTCTTTTGCCGCATATTGATTACGCCCTACCTTTTCCATTCGATAGGACTTGGATTCGGTGACCAGCGTTAAATATGGAAAGTCCGGTCTGCTGAGACTAATATCAAAAGACTGTTCGCTCGTCTTTTGGCTAATATTCTGCAAGACAAATTTTAGTGTTGCTTCCCCGTCAGGAATATTTTTCAGAAAAGGAACATAAATCTTTCCTGTATAATCTCCATTTTCTTTGGTGCGGATTACAGTTTCCGTTACCTTATCATCTGTAAAATACAATTGGGCTTTAACTGTTGACAGCGCAACTTTATCATCCGAAACGTGGACCTGAAATTCAAGGCTATCCCCAAAACTTGCCGTTGAAATGGGCGATTTCAATTCAATCTTTGGATCTCCTATTTGATAGGTATATTTTTCATCCTTTTTACAGGAACTGACTGCAGCAATCGCAGCGGTTCCCAATAGTATATTGATGAGATATTTTTTCATTTGTTCATAATTTATGCGCTATCCACGAGATAGCGCTCAGGGTTCATAATCCTTCGGTTAATATGTCCAGCGGTAAGAAACTACCGACTTAGCTGGTACATCATAGCTAAAATGATGTTTACCATCTGCCAAGGTGATTTTACGGCTGTCACCAGATTCGTTTAGCAGAACAACCGCATAGGTCCCATCTGTATTCTGAAACGCAGTATACACCAGGCCTTCCGCTGTGTAGCCAGAAGTACCAATCCGCGTAGCTCCTGACTTGACCACCGAAGAAAGATGACCAACAATATAATAATGCGAATTGCGTGTTATATTCTTATAATTTGCCTTACTGATATCCACGGCTCCGTAACACGTCTGACAGCCTCCTTCGCGATTAGGCCCTTTGTCGGTATCTAACATCAAATTCCAAACAATAACACCCTTGCTCCAATTGTTTACGGTACCAAGTGCGACTTCGCGCATATCCTCCATTAATCGCTTTTCGAGATTCCGGCCATCATTCCATTCTCCAATGGATGTTTCTGTAAAGACCAACTCCTTGTCCGGACGTTGATTATGAATATCAATTAACTCCGCTTTATCGCCACCATAGTTATGATATGCTGCACCCGCGATAAATGACGCTGCTCCCGCATCGTTGTAGATCTTGACCGGATAATCCGTCTGATCGGCAATATTATCATAGTTATAATTATGGTCAAACGCATAGATTTTTGTTGACAGGTTTGCCGCTCTTAATTGTGGTCCCAAAGCTTGTTTGACGAAAGCTTGTTGTTCTTGCCAGGACATATAAAGCGAAGCGGAGTTTTTCCGGTTCAAAGGTTCATTTTGAACGGTAATCGAATAAACATGAATGCCTTCTTTTTTCATTGCCTGAATCCATTGGACAAAATACCAACCATAATCTTGATAATATTTTGGATTTAACTGACCACTGGTCCATGAATCAAAGGGCTTTAAATCGGTCAGGTTGTTCACTTTCATCCATTTCGGTGGAGTCCAGGGTGAACCCATAATTTTTATGGACGGATTGATCGCAAGTATTTCTTTCAGCACCGGAATGACATATTGCGTTTCTTCCGACTGTAGCCCAAAATTTTCCTTTCCTTCCTTATCCCAACAGGTATACTCACTCAAAGAAAAATCAGAACATCCAATGGCAATACGGATATAGTTCATCCCCATCCCATCCTTATCGGAAAACGTCTCCGTGAGGAATTTCGTCCGGTCTTCCTTATTCATTTTCATTAGATTATAACAGGTAGAACCTGTAATTGCAGCACCGAATCCGTCCATCGTCTGGAATTTTTGCGTAGGATCTATCGTAATAGTATTCGGAGACATATTGAATTTGGAACTGAAATCCACAAAGCGTTTTCCAAAATCCACAGACCGGCTACCTGTTGTTGTGTAGATAGTTACATCGCCACTTTTTTTAATATCTTCACCTTGTGAAGGGGTATAGCTGTCGCGATTACAAGATGTTGCCGTTATCAAACAGGACAACAAGAATGTGTATATCATAGTTGTATTATTATATTTCATCTGTTAATAATTTTTTCCCGTCCATCGGACGGAACTTCCCATTGTTAAATCAATTAATAGCCAGGATTCTGAACTAGATTAGGGTTCTGATCAATTTTTGGTTGTGGAATCGGCAATCGGTAAGAGTTTTTCGTGAAGGGATACACCTGCGGTTTTCTCCCAGCGTCTTTTGCATAAACTGCATTCATAACAGACTCCACTTTGTCTAACCGCACCAGATCAAACCAGCGCTGTCCTTCAAAAGCTAATTCCAAACGGCGTTCCTTCAAATATGCTTCGAATAAGGCGTCTTTATTGGAGCGAACAGCTGTTGCCAATTTCGGTAATTTAACCCGTGTGCGAATTTTATCTATAATATCGGCAGCCCCCGATAAATCTGATCCTTGCTGAATTAATGCTTCTGCTTTCAATAACAATAGATCCGCATAGCGAAGCTTGACAATGCTATTAAATGCAGACCGCAGCTTAAACATGAACGGGTAGTTATTTGAAGGATAATAATTGCTCCAGGTTGTCGAATAATAGACGATCGATTGCCCCGAACGAATTTGATCACCTTCATTGCTATAAGCCTGTATCAAATCCCGGGACGGAGTTACCCATTTTGCCCATGTAAAGTTATTATCATAATTGGACAAATCCCTTCCAAACATCCAAGTCGCCCAATTGCCGCCCCCTGAAGTGAACTGCGCTTCCAAAATAGATTCCTTTGTATTACGTTGTGCAAGATCCGTATTACTCGCGTTCATCGCATACAAATCCGAATAATTAGGATTTAAGTCAAAACCATCCGCAGTCAATGCATCGACATACTGAATAACTTTAGCATAATCCCGAATTGGTTTTTCGGCATAGATCTTCGCTAACATCGCTCGTGCAACCGATTTGGTAAATAAGGTTTTATTCCCGTTATTGTTAGCAGGCGCATCAGCTAATCCATCCATCAGATCTTTTTCAATCTGCTTGTAGGCCTCCTCTTCGGTCGCCTGCTTAGGGAAATACTGCGGATAAACTTCTCCTACGTTGTCACCCGTAATATCAGGTGCGATTGTGGTAATGACTGGGACCGATCCAAAGATGCGGACCATATCAAACATCGCTAATGCTCGGAAAAGCTTAGCCTGCGCTTTATAGGTTCTAATTTCCGTATCGCTAACCGATTTGTCAGCTACACTATCGACATAAATGATCAATCGATTTGCCCGTCCAACATCTTCAAGATACCTTCCCCAATCCCGGTCAACTACGGAATTGGATCCTTCAATCGAATTATTCTCAAAAGGTACAACTTCTGCTCCAGTCGTTCCTGCATAGGAGTTATCGGCATGTGAATCGCCAATTAATAACAAATCAAGATACCAATGCTCCTGCCTATCTTTCATCTGTTGGTAAATTCCAGCCAAATAGGTCTCAACCTCAGACTTATTCTTGAAAACAACCTGAGTTCCTGTTTCTGTCTTCCCCTGACTGACATCCGAATAATCTGAAAGTGGATCACGGTTCAATGAACAAGAAAATAAAAACAAAGAGCCAGTTAGCAGAGAAAGCGTGTTACTTATATATTTTTTCATGATACAGACAATTAAAACTCAATATTAAGACCTAAAACAAATGAACGGTTCTGTGGATAGGTCCCCCAATCAATACCTTGGATTCTAGAATCAGCTCCACCAGAATATTGGTTTACTTCGGGATCCATACCTGAATATTTTGTCAACGTAAATAAATTACTTACAGATAGATAAGGCTGAATTTTATGGATACCAATACGTTTCAGTCTCTCCGGAGAAATGGAATAGCCCAAGGAAACATTTTTCATACGTAGATAACTTCCATCCTCAACAAAATAGGTTGAATTTTTCATATCAAATCCAGCCTTGGGAACGTTGGTAATCTGCCCCGGTACTCTCCAGCGATCCAATACAACCGTCGTTTGATTTCGACCATCATACATACCTTCTGTTTCCATGCGGCTCGCATTGAAAATATCGTTTCCATAAGTTCCCTGAATGAATATACTCAGATCGAAATTTTTCCAGGAGAAACTATTTGTCATGCCATACACAAACTTTGGAAGCGGATTGCCAATATAAGTACGGTCACTTGATGAGATCTTTCCATCGCCATTCAGATCACGATACATGAGTTCGCCGGTTTCAGGGTTTACACCATCTGATATATAACCGTAGAATCCTGCAAGCGATCTTCCCGGTTCATTCTTCACCACAAAATCATTAACATAATCGTTCGTCTTGACGTCGTAGTACACTTGTTGTAAATCCAGTTGTTTCAGTTTATTTTTGTTAAATGAAATATTAAAATCTGTATTCCATGTAAAATTGCCGTTCAGATTTTTCGAATTTACGGCAAATTCAAAACCATGGTTGTTCAGCCGGCCACCATTTCTTTGGATGGTGGTTGCTTGTTGTCCTGCGGGCAAACTTGCATTCATTAAAAGATCCTTGGTATCCTTGTTGTAATAATCGGCACTGACTGTCAACCTATTGCTTAACATGGTGATATCAAAACCAATACTTGTTGTACTTGTGGTCTCCCAAGTCAAGTCTTTAGCCCTTAAGACTGTTGGTTTATTGATATTTGGCACAGCATTGTCCTTTCCCTCTACAAACCATTGTTGACGCTGAATACCGCTCAATTGCAGATAAGCGTAGTCACCTAATCCATATTGATTACCTGTCTGTCCCCATCCCCCACGGATTTTAAAGTCGTTTATCCAATCTACGTCTTTCATAAAATCTTCCGAAGAGATTCTCCAGGCTGCCGAGACAGAAGGAAAGTATCCCCAGCGCCGCTCAGGACTCAGCTTCGAAGAACCATCGGCGCGCATATTCGCAGTCAACAAATACTTACCGTCGTAGTTATACATTGCACGGGCGAAATAGGACATAATTCCCCAATTGGATGCAGAGGATCCTGTTCTATCCCAAGAGATCTTGTTTGCCGCGTTAAGTGTCTCAATGATTCCGTTTGCATAGTTTGAACCGTAGATATAGCTTCTCGAGTATTTAGAGTCTGTCCAGGAAGAACCACCCATTACTTCTAGATTATGTTTACCAAAGCTTTTGCTATAGGTTAAGATATTATCCCAGGTCAATACAGTATTTGTATTGCGAAGATCAGAGGCCTCCCCAAATTGATTTCTTCCCCATGCTGTCGTCCAAGGATCCAAGAAGGTGGTCATCACACCAGATCTTCTATCGAATGAAAACGAAGTTTTCCAAGTTAAATTGGGCATAAAAGAAACCAGCGCACTTCCTGTAGCAACCAGACGATTTTCCCGGTTATTATTATTTCTTGTCCTTGCTAAGTTTTCCAAAGGACTGGTAATGTTGTTGATACCATAATAATTGTTATAGAATCGATCTGGATTTGCTGGATCCCATACTGGGGCATAGGTAGGTGTTGTAATTACTGAGGTCACTACCCCGCCACGATTAGACCCCAACCCGGAGGTAATTCCATTATCATTGTTATCGGAATAATTGATATTCGCATTGACCTTTAACCATTTTCGAACTTGGTTATCAATATTAGCACGGAAATTATATCTTCTAAAGAAGGAGCCTTGTAATGTCCCGTTTTCATTCAAATAACCGCCTCCCAAATAGTAACGAAGTTTCTCATTACCATCGGAAACTGATAGTTGATGATTTTGCTGAATACCTGTTTTGTAGGTCTCTTTAAACCAGTCTGTCTGATCCATCAATCCTTCCGGAAGGTTGACAAGACCTATCTCATCCTGTAAATCTTTGTATTGGCTAGTATTTAAAACTTTGACAGTGTTATTGACAACATTGGCTGTCCATTGTGTTCCAAGTGTAATTTTTGCTTCACCGGCCTTACCTGATTTTGTCGTCACGAGGATCACACCGTTCGAACCGCGGGAACCGTAGATCGACGCAGATGATGCGTCCTTTAAAATTTGGATATCCGTAATATCATTAGGAGATAAGAATTTAATATCTTCTACAGGAACTCCATCAACAACATACAAAGGAGTTGTATTGCTATTAAAAGATGTTATTCCCCGGATTTGGATCTGGGGAGCAGAACCTGGCTGGCCATTTGGCTGAATAACAGTTACACCAGCAGCCTTACCCTGAATGGCTTGGCCAAAATTAGTAACAGGTCTCTTTTCCAGATCCTTGGTAGAGACAGAAGAAATTGCCGTCGTGACATCCTTTCTTTTTACGCTGCCATAACCTATGACAATGACATCTTCAAGCACATTAGTAGAAGAATTTAATTGCACAACCATGCTACTGCTGGCAGGCAATTCTTTGCTGTCATACCCCACAAATGTAAATTGAATTATACTGCCCGTGCTTGCGGAAATTTGAAAACGCCCCTCCCCATTACTGGAGACAGCATTGTTACTTCCTTTCTGCGTAATGGTCACCCCAGAAAGAGGTTTCTGATCTTGGGCGTCCAGCACTCGTCCACTGATTTGAATTCTGTCTTGTGCAAACACAAAATTCATCAAGGTAAACAAGAAAGCCAAGCCCGTTGAAAAGGCTACTTTTCGAGTAAAGTAAATCATATGAAATAAAAAAATTGGTTATTGTTTAATCTTTTGGTTATTCCAAAATGGCAATGAGTTTCCCCTCCTTCATTGCTCAAAACAAAACTAAGATCACCGAGACGGAGAAAAAAGGGCTAGTACTCAAAAAGTACCAAATAAAAAACACAAGAAACTAATAAAGAGTTTATTACAAAATAAACCAACCTTTAAAAAGTACCTAAATGAGTGTATAATAGTCGTTAATCAAGTCAATTTGCACGTATAATCCAACGTTTACGGTCGGTCAATCACCGCAATTTGACATACAGCAGCTTCAAAGGCATCGCGATTTCCTGCGGCTTTATTACGTACCTTTGTTCTGTAATTATAAACTGTTCGTAGCGAATAGCGAAGGAAGCTCGCAATCTTCACAGAGTCATCGATCCCCAATCTAATTAATGCAAAAATTCGAAGTTCTGTATTTAAAAGTTCTGTCTTTTTGGGATAAATCTTCTCATCATCCTGAAGCAGGGCATTGAATTCATCAACAAAGGTTGGATATAGGTTTAAGAATATTCGATCAAAGTTAATATAAAGCTGCTGCACCTCTCTTTCCTCCATTTGCGTAGACTTCAGCTGCTCTCTCAATGCATCCCATTGTTGATTTGTAGCCTTCTTTAATAATACTTTTCTAATATCCTCCATTTTATCGATGTAACTCGAGCACATATCAAAAAATTGGGCGATATATTCTTCTTTAATATGGTTGGATTCCGACAATTTAAAGTTAGTTTGATTGATCTCATTATTCAATGCGCGAAGCTGCTGATTGGTGGCCGATAATTCCGATCGTATTCGCCTCAAATGCTGTACTTGCCTATAAATAATGACGAGCCCAATAATAACACCAATTAATAAAATACTGACCACAATCACCAAAGCAACCAATTGCCTGTTCTGGCTGCTTATTTTCTGCTGATAGGCCGCATTGATGATCGGGTAGGAAGAAGTCCCCTCGATAATACGATAACGTACCTTACACAACATGGCGTCGTCGATCGCTTTTTCAATAAATTGAAATGCGCGATCGAAATCCTGCTTATCATAATAACTTAATGCCAGATCATGAAAGGAAGCGTTGTCGCGATTTGCCATTTCGATATCCGCACTGGCCGATATGGAAAGATAATAAATTTGACTTTTCGTATCCTTTTCATATTTATAGATTAGCCCCAGAAAGTAAGCGATCAGCGCTCTTTGCTCAATATCTTTTTTTTTCTCTTTCCAAAGGATCAAGAGTTGCTTTTTAGCATCCTCCCGATTACCGTTAAATAAAGTTTTAACAGCAATTGCAGTACGGTATTCTAAAGAAGATTTTGGCAAAACTGTTAACAACGAGTCGCGATACCGTTCACTCGCCTGATAATACTCAGGGCGATTATTGCTCTGACCATAATGGCTGTAAAATGAACTATAAGTATCATAATATTTTGCCAAGAGATCCTTACCGAGCAAAGAAGGTTCAACTGCTCCTAATAGTTTTGAGGCTTCTATGTACCGTCCGATTGTAGAATACACCCAAGCTAAATCCAAATGAATCACGGTTTGCAATGAATCATTATTTAATGGAGCCAGCTTCTGACATAATAAAATATAAGAAAGCGCTGCGTCCGAATCAAACTTCTTATAATTTTCAAAAATTTCGTAATTCTTCTTCAAAAACTGAGCGGAATTACCTTCCAGTGTTTTTGCCTCCTGTTTTAACTTTTCTAGCTTATCCTCTCGGTTTTTGACGTAAATCTTCTGATTTTCCATCAAATATTCTAGGCGCTGTAAAACTCTGCTACTATCTGACTGTTCCTGGGCTAATAGACTAAAACTAAGATGAGAGAAAAGAATAAAAAGAAATATGCGTTGCAACATAATCGACTCGGTTCAAAATAGTGTCGACTAAACTACATAAAAATAACAACAAAACCTTCATGACTTTGCTGGAACCAATAGCAATGAAAACGAAAGAAGGTTCTTTCTGGCCTATAACATCAGAAACTTCCAGAAAAAAAAGAGGACATCTCACGACGGCCTCTTTCCCTGACCCTATAAAAGAATCTAAGAATTAACATGTTAATTCTTTATCGCATGAAAAATAGTTTTCTGTTTTTAATTTGTCAGATCTATTGCCAACCTCCTCCCAATGCTTTGTAGAGTAGAATCTGATTCAATGTATTCTCTTTCTCTAATTCCACTTTACCTATTTGAGCTTCGAGCGACTCCTTCTGTGCTGTTACAACATCTAGCGATGTTACCCTCCCTGCGATAAACAGTTCTTGCGCAGCCTCTATGGAGAGATTCAATGCTTGAACATGTTGATCGACAAAATTGCGCCGCTTACCGATGGCCTCCTGGGTCATGATCACATTGGAAACCTCATTATAGGCGTTTAAAACGCTTTTTTCATAGTCCACAAAAGCAATTCCATAATCTGCTTTTGCGATCTCGTACTGCGTTTTCAATTGTCTTTGATTAAATATCGGTAGTGTGATACCACCAAATAAATTATAAGCAATAGACTTATCGAGATTGAATAACTTGTTCAAACTAAAGCTTTGCAATCCGATAAAAGGGCTTATAGCGACAGAAGGTAGAAAAGCTAAGCGTGACGCTTCCTGATGATTTGACGATGCAATCACTTTCAGATAAGCAGCCTTGATATCTGGGCGTTGATTAACCAAATCATCTGGAGTACCAAAGCTCATTGCATAGTATAAATCTGTGTTTTCGGTATATGTACTTCTTACAATAGGCTGATAGAATCGTCCCAATAAACCATTGATATGATGTTCCCACAGTGCGATCTCTTGAATCAGCTGTTCCTTTGCGGCCTTGGAATTGGCCAATAGCGCTTTAAATTGCTGTACAGAAAGTTCAGTGGCATAACCAGCATCCTTTTTTACCTCAACCACCTCCAACGCATTTTTGTGTAACTCAATATTCCGATCATAGACTTTTATCTTCTGATCCAAAGCGATTAATTCATAATAAGCCGTGGCAATATTGGATACCAATTCCGTTTCTAATAGGCGCTTCCCCTCCTGCTCTGCTAAAAAGCTAAAATAAGCAGCTTGCCTTTGGCTCCTTAGCTTGCCCCAGAGATCAATCTCCCAAGATGAACGAAGTCCAATAAAATAGTCTGGGATAAATGGTTCAGGTAATTTCTCATCACTTTTCAAGTTTTCCGAAAAATTTGAATCATAGTTACCAATTCCCGATTCCGTATAATGTCCATATTTCCGTATTCCACCTTCTACTGCAGCCTCTACAGTTGGACCTAATGCGGCCTTACGCTGTTTAAAATAAGCCTGTGCAGATGCTAACCGTAAAATTGATTGACGAATATCCAAATTGTTCTGCAAAGCAGAATCAATCAGAGAAACTAACTTTGGATCTTTAAAAATTTCCTTCCAAGATCGCCCGCCGACATTTAAACTATCTGGTGCAACATCCTTAGAAAATGAACTTGGAACATTTACTTTCTGCGGCTGAAGAGATTTTTTAGGAACTGAGCAGCTTCCAAATAAGATCAGGGCAGCGATTACTAAAGAAGCTTGTTTTACGACCTGTTTCTTGTTATCCTTTTTTGAAAATAAGACGACCAGTCCAGGAATAACAATAACCCCGAGGACCGTCCCGATGAGCATTCCCCCTACCGCAGCAGTACCAATACTTCGATTCCCCAAAGCACCTGCTCCACTGGCCATCATCAGCGGTATCAACCCTGCAATAAATGCAAAGGAAGTCATTAATATAGGTCGTAAACGCGCTACAGCTCCTTCGATCGAAGCGGTCACAATATCCATTCCTTGTTTATATTTCAAATTGGCATACTCCACAATCAGGATCGCATTTTTGCCCAGCAAACCTATGAGCATGACCAATGCAACCTGTGCGTAAATATTGTTTTCCAATCCAAAGACTTTCAGGAAAATAAATGCACCGAATATTCCCGCCGGAAGACAGAGGAGAACTGGTAATGGCAACAAAAAGCTTTCGTACTGCGCACACAGCAGTAAATAAACAAACAACAGACAGAGCGCAAAAATATACAAAGCCTGGTTTCCTGAAATCTTCTGTTCTCGCGTCATACCGGACCATTCAATACTATATCCCTTTGGAAGAGACGATGCTATTTTTTCCACCTCTTCGATCGCCTGTCCAGAACTGAACCCTGCTGAGGACTGCCCTGTAATCATCGCTGAACTAAACATATTATAACGCGTAATTTGTTCAGGCCCATAGATCCTTTCCATCGAAATAAAAGCATTGTAAGGCACCATTTCACCAGTTTCATTTTTTACGTAGAGACGTAGAACGTCTTCCGGTCGCTGCCGGTATTCAGGACCTGCCTGTACCATCACTTTATACATTTGTCCATAACGGATAAAATTCGTAGCATAAAGACTTCCCATTAATGTCTGCAACGTATTCATAGCATTCTCCACCGATATCCCCTTCTTTGCGGCCATATCGTAGTCTACCTTCAGCATATACTGAGGAAAGTTCACGTCAAAACTAGAGTTGATATCCTGAAGGACATCACTTTTTTCCATATCGTCCATAAACTTCTGTAACACCTCAGCCGTCTTATTGAGATCCTCATTACCGCTACGGTCCAATAAACGTAATTCAAAACCCGAAGAGTTACCGAAACCGGGAACTGTCGGCGGCGGAAAGAATTCAATCTCTCCATCAGCAAAATCTTTTGTTTTATCGCGTAATTCTTTAATGACATCATCGACCGTTTGATCTCGCTCTTTCCAAGGCTTAAGATTGATCATTCCCATCCCATAAGAAGCACCCGATACTTCAGTTATGATACTGTACCCCGACAATGTAGACACTGTTTCAACAACGTCCAATTGACGAGAAACAGAGTCAATTTTATCCAGTACACGCTCCGTACGGTCTACTGTAGCCCCAGCGGGTGTTGTCACAGCAACGTAGATCATTCCCTGATCTTCTGTTGGAATAAATCCAGATGGCAATATCGCGCTACTTCCCCAGGTAGCAACAAAAAAGACGCCCAGCAAAAGCAAGGTCAATCCCCTGCGGGCACTGGTTTTCACCAAAATCCCTTTGTAACCAAAGGCTGTTTTATCATATATACTGTTGAATTTTTTAAAGAAGCGATCCAACCAATTATTCGATGGCTTGCGGTCATGTGGTGATTTTAGGAACAAAGCACACAGAGCTGGCGTCAGCGTCAATGCATTGATACCCGAGATAACGATCGCGGCAGCGAGTGTCAATGAAAACTGACGATAAAATATCCCCACAGGGCCAGAAAGAAAAGCTACAGGAACAAAAACGGCAGACATGACTAAAGTAATCGCCACAACAGCACCCCCAACCTCTTTCATAGCCTCCAATGTGGCCGCCATAGGTTGCAAATGCTCTTCCTCCATTTTGGCATATACGGCCTCAACCACCACAATTCCATTATCCACGACAATACCAATAGCGAGTACCAAGGCAAATAAGGTCAATAGGTTGATCGAAAATCCAAGCATCTGCATAAAAAACAGTGCCCCGATCAAACAGACGGGTACCGCTAAAATAGGAATTACCGTCGCCCTGAAATCCTGCAAGAAGATAAACACAACAATAAAAACCAAAAGGAAGGCTTCTAACAAAGTCTTAATAACAGAAGAAATTGACGCATCCAAAAAGCGGGATACATCATAACCCATGGTATAGGTCATACCTGTTGGAAATTGAGTTTCTTTTAATTCTGCCATCCGGTCCTTCACACGTTGGATAACTTCCTGCGCATTTGACCCCGGTAATTGCTTCAACATAATGGAAGCCGATGGACGTCCATCGGTTTTGGATACCATCTCATAATCCAATGAGCCAAATTCAACATCAGCGACATCCCTAATACGGATAATGGACCCACTCGCATTCGCCCGAATAGGTATATTGGCGTATTCTTCTATCTCAGTGAATTTCCCCGGATAGCGCAGTACATATTGCTGCATATTGCGCATTTTATCTGAACTGATACCTGTCTGTCCGGGAGCAGCCTCAATATTCTGCTTTCTTAATGCAGCTACGACGTCTTCTGCGGAAATATTATATGCTGCCATACGATCTGGTTTGACCCAAACACGCATCGCATAATCCCGCATTCCCATGATCTGAGCAAGACCAACTCCTTCGATACGTTTCAGTTCTTTCAGAATATTGATATCGGCAAAGTTGTAAATAAACCGTTCATCCGCAGTTTCATCTTCAGTAAAAACATTCAGGTACATCAACATCGAGTTGACTTCTTTCTCTGTAGTTACCCCCGCTTTGATAACCTCTTCAGGTAATTCGTCCAATACAGTAGTGACCCTATTCTGTACGTTTACAGCAGCAATATCCGGATCCGTACCGACTTCAAAGAAAATTTGAATAACTGTGCTTCCGTTATTAGTCGACACCGAATTCATATAGGTCATTCCCGCAACACCATTGATTGCTTTTTCCAAAGGAATGGCTACCGCATTTGTACTTACTTCCGCATTTGCTCCTGTATAATTAGCGTTTACAACCACTGAAGGCGGTACGATATCAGGAAATTGTGTAATAGGCAACGTAAATAAAGCCAGCAGTCCCAACAGCGTAATAAACACCGAAATGACCAACGACAATATAGGCCGTTTTATAAATGTTTCAAACATAATCTATCCCTCCGTTACAGCTTTCTCAATTTTGGATTAATCTTCATTCCGCTACGTAAACTTTGTACTCCCTCATACACCACTTTGGCATTGGGATCGAGACCGCCCTCGACAATGTAATAATGCCCTACCCGTGGCCCGGCAACAAAAGGTGTCATCTTCACCGTACTATCAGCCTGCATGGTGTACACATATGTTTTATCCTGAATTTCAAACACCGATTTTTGATGTACAAAAGTATGCTCACCGGTTTCCATCGGAACAGCAATTTTACCCGTTGCCCCATGCTTTAGAATATGCTCCGCATTCGGAAATTGTACACGAAGGGCAATAGACCCGGTATTGGCTTCAAATTCACTTTCCACCAGATGAGCAATCCCTTGGTGTGGATATAGCTCCCCATTTGCCAGAATTAATTTGACAGATTTTTGCGTTTCCTTGCCATTCAGCTTGTCGCGCATCAGTGCAAGGTATTCCCTTTCAGAAATATCGAAATAGACGTTCACTTTACTTAAGTCAGAGATTGTGGTAATCAGGCTTCCTTCTGTCAATAATGACCCTTCTTTTAATAAAATCCGGTCAATACGTCCATTAAACGGAGCTTGAATGACTGTATAGTCTAATCTTGTTTGAGCTTGATTAACCAGTGCACGGGCCTCCTCGATTTTGGAATTGGCCGCCTTTAATTGTATTTTCAATAAATTATACTCGGAAGCGCTCACGATGTTCTTGTCAACCAATTTTTGTGTCCGCTCCATTTCCAGTTTGATCTTTTGCGCTTCAGCAATTGCATTGTCATGCTGTGCTTTGGCTTTTGCAAGTTCCGAACGATATTCTTCATTGTTATATTTAAATAATACCTGTCCTTTCTTTACCCAAGCCCCTTCATCCACATAAATTTTATCTAAAAAACCATTCAGTTTCGACCGGATCTCTACATTCTTCAGGGCTTGGATATCAGCAATATATTCCTGATAAACGGTTGTATCCATGACCATTAGTGGCGTAATAGGAATATTTTTAATCTCTTCTTTTTGATCAGCGTTAGCGTTGGAGGAGCGGCATGAAGCCAGCATCCCTACCATACCTGCGAAAAGGCACAGCACAAGTAATTTGTTCATAGGGGAATAATCTTCTTTAAAGGTCCTATAGAATATCCCGTTGATTTACATCAATGTCGGTAGTCTTAGACCTGGGTATTTCATAAACGATAAAAAATGTAACGTGTTAAATCCTCCTCAAGAAATTCAAAGTCGAAACTTAGGAGAATGCGCAAGATGGAAGCGACAAAGTCTATATTGCAAAGAGAGGCCCTAAGGTCTTCAATAGCTTAATATCAAGATAAAATAATCTGGGTGCAGCTTCCTACTAGAAAATTTAGGGAGCGTAACTAGAAGGGCCGAAAACGGGATAAGAACCGGTAATACCCCGGCAAGCACAAGGTTTTCGATCGATAAAAAGGGTGTTCATCGTCCTTTGCAAAACATAATGCTGTAAAGACGATCCCAAAAACAAAAATAAAAATTGGCAATACCTGACTATTGAGAGAAAATATGCGATAGTCATCCTGCAATAGTACCTTTTCTTCTTGGGAAGAATGAATAGGCTCCAGATCCAATACATCATCCAAAAAATACTCCACGATGGTTTCACCTGCATGCAAAACCTGTCCCGTTGCCGAGGAGAAAGACTCGTAGGTCAACAGATTAAGGTATGCAAAGAGTGTTAAAAAATGAAATATTTTACCTAACATATCGAAATTTCGAATCACAAAGGTATGACTTTAAATAACCAAGATTATTTTATTCATGTAAAAAAACCATGACAGCCCGAAAATTAGCTGCCATGGTTTTTAAGATTACCGCTGACAAGATATTGCGCTAGTCATTGGTATTATTTAATTGACGCCCGTCGAAAAGAACTTTATTTTTCATTGCTAAAAGAATATGGTGCATCCTCTTTTTTTATCCCTCTACTCTTATTCGGTACATCGCTCATTTTAAATTCAAGATTTGCTCCCTGCAATAAATCCTTATACCGGATATAATTTCGACCATAAGGTTTTCCATTCCAGGACAGCTGATTCACGTAGACCTGCTTCGATCCTTGTTGTTTAGCCTGAATTTGTACTTTCTTTCCATTCTCAAGCTTCAAAGTAACTTTGTCAAATTGAGGCGAACCAATCACGTATTCACCAGATCCTGGAGAAACAGGATAAAACCCTAAAGAAGAAAAGACGTACCAAGCTGAAGTCTGACCGTTATCTTCGTCACCGCAATACCCATCCGGTGTCGGTAAATACAATTTATCCATAATCCTGCGCACCCAATATTGTGCCTTCCAAGGTTCTGCAGCATAGTTATACAAATAAGGCATGTGTTGGATAGGCTGATTTCCATGGGCATATTGCCCCATGTTCATCACCTGCATTTCACGCATTTCGTGGATCATACCACGGCTCTTCATTCCTTCATAACTCGGGATAACAAAAACTGTATCCAACATGGATACAAAAGACTTATTACCTCCCATTAAGTTAATCAGCCCCTGTGGATCATGGAATACACAAAAGCTCCAATGCCATGCATTGCCTTCCGTATATTCCCGTGACCACGCACTTGGATCAAAATCCGCGACGAAGGATCCGTCTGCTTTTTTCCCACGCATAAGTTTTGTACTTGGGTCAAACAGATTTTTGTAGTTCATCGCTCGCTTTGCGTAAATGGCAGTTTCAGCTGCCGGTTTACCCAGTGCCTTGCCAAATTCATAGATACACCAGTCATTGTAAGCATATTCCAACGAACGTGCTACATTCTGGTCCACTTTCACATCGGCAGGTATATAGCCCAGTTTATTATAATATTCATAACCAAAGCGTCCTGTCGAAGAGTGTTTAGGATATGCGCTGTTGGCTCCATGTTTCAATGCTTCCCATAATAGCTCTTTATCATACCCTTTCCGATCAGTAATTGACGCATCTGCGACAATAGATGCTGAATTGTTTCCGATCATCGATGCACGATGTCCAGGTGAAGCCCACTCAGGAAGGTAACCGCTCTCCTTATACGCATTGACCAATCCTTCCTGCATGCGATCGTTCATGGAAGGGTATAATAAATTCAACAGCGGAAACAAACTCCTGAATGTATCCCAAAAACCTGTATCTGTGAACATTTCCCCAGGTAGGATTTGGCCATTATATGGGCTATAATGAATACGCTTGCCAGTGCCGTCAATTTCAGAAAAATCTCTAGGAAATAATGTTGAGCGGTATAGACAAGAATAAAATGTACGCAATCTATCGATATTTAGGTCTTCAACCTGGACGCGGCCGAGGACGTCGTTCCATTGCGCTTTACCTTCTTCAACAACCTGCTGAAATGTTTTGGACTTCACTTCTTTTAGATTAAGTTCTGCCTGCTCAAAACTAATAAAGGAAGAAGCAATACGGGCGATCACTTGATCACCTCTCTTCAATGATGGAAAACCTACAATTGCTCCCGCATGATTATCCTGGATCTCCAATTCATCTTTACGTATTGAGCCGTTTTTTACGCCAGCTTTGTAAGAGAAAGGTCGATCGAAAGTAATGACAAAATAATTCTTAAAATTATCCGGCACACCACCGCTATTTTTTGTTGAATAACCAATAATTTTATTCTCCTGAGGAATTACTTTAATATAAGACCCTTTATCAAATGCATCGATAACAATATAAGCGCTGTCGGTTTTGGGAAATGTGAATTGAAAGATTGCCGCACGTTGTGATGGAGATAATTCTGTGGTCACATCATGATCAGCAAGATAGACACTATAATAATAAGGTTTGGCAATTTCTGCTTTGTGTGAAAACCAGCTGGCCCGCTTTTCTTGGTCAAATTGCGGTGTGCCAGTTACTGGCATGATGGAAAACTGACCATAATCATTGTTCCAGGGACTTGGCTGGTGGGTTTGCTTAAATCCTTTAATTTTATCTGCCGTGTAGGTATATACCCAGCCATCGCCCATATTCCCTGTTTGGGGCGTCCAAAAATTCATACCCCAAGGACGTGCTATTGCAGGATAGGTATTCCCATTGGACAATTCGTACTTCGATTCTGTACCAATCAATGGATTAACGAAATCAACCGGTGAGGCCTGCTGTGCCATACCCATATGGATCGCGAATAGAAAAAGAATACTCCCTGTTAGTTTTTTAATATTGAACATAAATTATGTATTTGGTTGACAGTACAAGAAAAAGCTAAAACGTATTAGTAAATATAGGTAAGATAACTAAATATAGAATATGGTAAGGTATTTTTCACAAGATGGTTACAAAAAAATAGATAATATCCCTTCTAAACAAAAAAATAGCCGCAGAATATCCCTCTTTCAAGCGAATACCTTACGACTACTTTTTGAACCAGTCACTCTCTTATCATTAACTAACTTAGTGAACTCGTTCTTTGTATCTACTGTGGTAATTCCAAAAGTCTAAATTCACTCATCTGGAAATTTGATCCAGAAGAAACCGATTTCACAACATACCGATAATGCGTGTAAGGTTTTGAATTTGTAAAGGTGAAATTGACCGATTTATTTCTATCTGCCGGAGTATTACCAAAACCATACCCTGTAACCGAGTTCAAGGTTACCCAAGAATTCCCATTTTCAGAGGCCTGTATTTCCCAGTCTTTAGGATCCCTCTCAGGAGAATCATTTCCGGTTGTTATGGTATAACCATTAATAATTTGTGGTTGATAGAATACAAATTGCCAATACATTCCCGGCTTATACCCACCAATAAACAATTTCGTCTTGGTATCACCGTCTATCAGTTTCTTGGATCCTTCGCCCGCATCGGGGCCACTGGAGTTATCCTGAGAGATTAGGAATGTATTATCCATATTTGTCCAGTCTTTTATAATTCCTAGATCCGTTAGCATCTTTTTGATTAGAATCTGAGAACCCTTTGGGGTTTTTACGTCTAGTCGGTAGGTTTCGAACTTTCCCACCTCAATCGATATATCAGCTTTTTCCTTATCAGAAACTTGCTCATATTTATCTTTATCAGTCATCTTTGACCAAGTGACCCCTTTGACGGCAATATCACTAGCATAGCTCAAGATCAACTTTCCAGTTCCGTTTTTTGTTGCATTGAATCGAATTAGCTTCTCCGCATCAATTTTAATTACCTCTTCCCGTTGTGCCCAATCACCATTTTCATTGAGTACCTTAAGTCTTACTGTGAAATTACCCGTACCTAAAAAAGTATGTTGCGGCGAAGTTTTCGACGAAGTGCTATCATCCCCGAAGCTCCACCGTGTTTCAGTATAGTCTTTTGACTGATTTGTAAATTCAAAAGTAAATGGGTCGTCCTTCGCTACCTGCTTGATAGAAAAAGCAGAAACTGGATTGGGAAGCTGAGGTTTGTCAACAACCACTTCTTTTTCTTTACTGCAGCCTAAGAAGGTGAACAGTAAGCACATATAATAGCTATATTTCCCTAATTTCATTGTTGTAAATTTTATTGTTGTTATACAAATAGTGACCACAATACCTATAAAAATTCGATCATACGCCATTCGGAACATTGAAATAAACGGTCCCCTACATTTTCTGTGATATTTAAACGATAGAATTTATAGCTTCCAGGCTTTTGCACATTAAATCGTCTGGTTTCAAGCCTATTTGGAAAAGCTTCGTTTGTTCTTGCATCAATGACGACCCAGTTAGTACCGTCCAAAGAGCCTTCGAGGTTCCAACTTTTTGGATCACGGCTAATCGCATCATTACCTGAAGTCAATGTATATGCGCCAATCTTCAGTGTTCGAGTAAACGTCAACGTACATTGCAAATCTCCCGTAAACCCACCTTGTAAAAATTTAGTATCCGTGCGATTATCAACCAATTTAAGACTACCCTCACCTGCATTTGGTCCACCATCATTATCCCGATTTACGGTTAGAGTGCCTTCACCTGTCACGTCAAATTCCACAACATTGGCACAATCAATTAAAACTGTCGTATAGTTTTTCTGCGGATTGATAACATGTAAAGTGGGGTCTTTTAAATAAACTGTCACCGCCAGAAATTTATCTTTATTTTTAGTGATGACGTCCCAAGGAACAGCGATATTAAAATTTGCGGACGATTTATTACCGGCCACCTGTATGCGGGATGAAAGTGAAAATTCATTATCTTGTAATCCAATGGTGTTCGCAGGCAATATTTTTTTGGTAATCCAGTTTGGAATTGAATCTCTGGTCCCCCTTACCTCAACATAAAACCATTTACTAGGAAAAGACGCTAAAGAAACTCCAATAGGAATTTCAATTCCGGAAGGTGTGGTTTCATAATTATTATGTTTGCTCGCTAAGATGATTCCTCCGGGCGTATTCGTCACGGAGAGATAATGAATATCTGTAGCGGTCAGAAGGCTTTTGGAGTCCAATGTGACAATGACACTATTGGGGTTCCCGAGCTGATTTCCTTTTCCCGGATTGATCAATTTATAGGAAAGCGCAAATTTTTTGCCATACACTCTCTCTATTTCCGTTCTCGAAATTGTCAATAAAAATGAGGCCGTGTCTGCGCCATATTGAAACTTCACCACATTTGGGAAGGAAAAGGCTTGATTTGGTAAAGTGACAATATCCTTGAGCACACCCGATCCTATTAACTTCGTCACGGTGTCTGTATTCAATTGAAGCTCCACATCAAAGGTTTTCGAAGCCGGACTACTTAACTTGACCTTCATGGGCACTTGGACATAGTCATTTGTTTTTACTAAATCCTTTCCTCCACCTTCGGCAATAACCTGTACAGGATTATTCTCCAACAAACCGAAGCCTTCAAGATTATCTTTTGAACAGGCCATAAATTGGCAATAGCTCAAAACCATCGTAAAAAAATAAAAAAGTCTTTTCATCTGTAAATAATTTTTGCCTCCATCATTAATGAAGCCTTCCATATTAAACTATTCTGCTTAGGATTATTTATCAACCCAAACACGTCCATCCAATTGCCAGTTCTCCTGTCTAGCGATTTGCAACCAACTGAATATCTGCGCCGTTACATCCGTATTTTTGGGAACTAATGTATTAATCGTTTCTACAGATGGGGCACAAAGAAAATCATTGAGCTTGGAGATCTCATAGGTCGAATTCCCCAAATTCAATGTATTTCCATAAGGTCCTTCGTCATAGAGAACACCATTGGTAACCGTTCCAACAACAGGCCAATTGGCCGCAAGATTTGCATAATAAGGATGTTCCTCATTGATCCCCACCTGGCAATTATACTGCGAAATAACTGCCAATGGCAGGGCAGCCTTCCAAAATCGTATATCAGCCAGATAGTAATCACCTTCGTTCCAGTTGCTTCCCCCATTTATCAAGCCCAATCTAAATTTTGCTGGGCTACTGATTGATCCCCATGAACTAATGTCCATCTCATTTCCAGGCAGGCCATTGGTATAGGTTTTGACGATTCGTTTACCCTCACTTGTTAGCGATCCAACAATGGTTACATTGTTCCAGGTCGCATTGTTTAATTTAGGTCCGTTTACTTCTCCACTTCCATTAGGACCACGGCCATTAAACATCCAATAGTCTTCTTTAAAGGCCATAATCCACCCATTTGTCGGTGCCCCCGACTCCCATTTTTCACGTTTGCCAATAAAAGATGGATAGTTAGGAAATTTGTACGTATTATTAGGTCCTTTATTCTTTTTCACCTTTAATTCAATTGTAAATTCTTCTTTATCTCCTAGATCAAATACAGGATTGTCCCCTTCGGTCAACTCTGCGTAGATTCCACTCTTAAACCGCAAAAAATCACCTGAAAAACGACTGCCCAAATAGGGTTTATTAATATATCTCGATTTATACTTTGGTGAATAGAAAATTGTGAACGTATTGACATTTGGGTTACTAAAAATCGTATTGTCGTTCTGCGCTGGAGGAATCTCAAAGGGCCCACCTTTACTTGATGTGATGATAACCAGCCAATTCTCCTTTTTGAATGCTGGTCGTTGTTCCAAAGCCTGTATGACCTCCCCCACCTGTTTGTCGAAGTTTTCTATAGCAGACTTATAGACAGCACTGCTATTGTCATAGGCGCCAGCCTTCCCTGCTTTATCGACGGCTGTAAAATGTGCAGTCAACATCGTTAATTCAGGTTGCTTTAACCCCTCCTTTATGCCATTAACAACTTCTTCATCTGTGCTTTCCAATTTAGCTACTGTAACAGGAGCAAGATTATCCACAAATATTTTAGAACTACTGTACACCTTAAATTCGGGGTTCTTCACATTCGCCGCCACTCTTGTGTAAACTGTTGGAAAGGTCTGAAAATTATTATTCTTAAAATTATCACCAATGACCAGATGCTTATTTTGGCTCACTCCAGTGATAATATTGGATAAATCAGCTCCCGTAGTATTGGTAATGTCATGTTCCTCGCTTAACGAAACCCACGAATAAATAGAATGGCTCAGCAAACCATTCATTGTCGGAATATTTGCTGTTCGGACCGATTCTCCCCGAGCACCGTCCACAATGAGCAGGAGCACCTTAGGCTTGCCATATACCAAGTCCACGGTATCTTGTTTGCCTTCATTACTCGGTATCAATCGACCGAATTCATCTTTACAGGAAATGAATGTCAATAAAAGTGCTAAAGACATTAGCCGAAGGCTTATATTTCGAAAATTAGCTTGAGATCTCATCAGTTTAAAGTTTAAATTACTGTTCCAATTTAATTCGAATCAGATTATGCACCTCTTCGTTATTAAATCGACCAAAATAGCCCATTAAAAGCAATGCACGTTTTCCATCTTCTGTTTTTGTCTCCACAGCTTTATTGATAAATCCGGAGAAATAACCAGAAGTGTTATAGTCACTATTTAATTCCCCATTAGGATTTAGGATCATAAAGCCATTTCGCGCAATATTATTATAGCGCGCAAAATCTCCAGCGATTACAATTAAACCATCATTCAGTTGCATGGCATAAGATGGATCTCCTCCTTCGAATGTTTTGGCCCGAAACGTTGGATCCACTGTTCCATTTGCATTCAACATCATCACTTTAATAGCGGAAGCACCGTTATATTTACTAAAACCTCCAACAACCATATATTTATTTGTTATCGTATTGTAAGTGACTGACGAAATATTGTAATCTGCTCCTGTACCGCCCGAGTTAAATGTCGGATCCACTGTTCCGTCCGCATTTAATCGGGTAATATATCCGGCAGATTGTCCATCAAACCTATTGAAGGAACCATAAACTAAGATTTTCCCCTTTAGGATCCCGTTGTTGTGATATACAGTTGCTACCAATCCATTTCCACCTGCCAATGGTTTACCATCTGCCCCAAACCTAAAAGATTTGTCCAACGAACCATCCAGATTCAATCGGGCAACATGCCTTATTTCTGTACTATCCAGGATAACGGTATCTCTCGTTTCCAGTTTATTAGGTTTTCCGTAGATTCGATGAATGTAATATCTAAAATTTCCTGTCGCTAAGATTTTCCCTTCGGACTCATATATATTACCGATATTACCATCAAATCCGCCATTGAATGTCGGATAATATTTCAGCGTATCCGTTTGACCTGGTCTTCGAAATGGTTTAATACCCATGGTATCGATAGCTCCAGTTGTATAAATTCGCGTCAGATTACTGATATCAGCATTTCGCTGTCCATAACCGGAAAAAGAACCTGCTAGGAAATAATAATTTCCCAATTTCAAAATGCTATTCAACGAGTTATTGGCTCCTGTACCTATTCGGAAACTCGCGTCGTAGGTACCATCAGCAAATGTCCTCACCAAACGATTAATTGGTCGTATTGCCCCTTTATTATTATAATTTGTAAAATCTCCGGTAAAGATCATCTTGCCATCTTCCAAGAAAAGCACATCAGAAACCCCATTGTTGGTTCCCACCCCCACTTGAAACGTCGCATCTATTGACACATTTCCTAATACGGTAAACTGTGGTCCAAAAAAGACAATATCGTCAATCGTAACGGAGAGCACCCCCGTACTCGCAAAAGGGGGAACTTTTAGTTTAACATGATCTGCGGTCAATTCAACAATTTCTGCTTTTTCCCCATTAACTCGTACAATGGCCTTATCTTTATATTTATCCAATCCCTTAATCCGCATGATTGTTTCTGAGCCAGTTTTCCCCGATTCAGGCTGCATTTTATCCGTTGGATTAATTTCGATTCCTAATGGAGGCGATCCATCTTCATAAGGGGCCGAAAAAGTTTTATTATCCTTATTACACCCAAATAAAAGAGCAATAACGAACAACAGAGCTATATATTTCCCAATAGAATTGAACATAACTTTCATAATTTAATCTACAATTGATTATTAACGCTTACTTTCCAATATATCCAACACAACATCACCCTGAATGAATCCAAAAAAAGCTCGGGTATAGTCAATAACGTGTACCACTCCGTTGTCAGGCTGAATATCTGATGAAGCAACCGGACAGGAAATCCATACCATTGGTCTACTAACGTCCGGTATATAGGAGATATAGAGCTGCCTATAGCCCATATATTTTAGCCGAGTGATGTTATTTGGATCCGAATCGTTAATTGCATCATTATAAACAACACCAATATTAGACACGGTATTCCCTAATGCCGTATAATTTTGACCTTTATAGACATTCAGGAGGTCAAAGTCGATCTGTGGATAATCCATTAATTTACGCTTGCCATTAAACATGTAACGCAATAAGTATTTCCGCCAGATGGTACTGTCAACGTCAGACAATGTTTTGATTGTATCCCGGCCCAAACTATAAAGCCTTCCGTTAACGCTGAATAATTCATCGACCGTATTTCCCCGCGCACGACCTATTAGTCCTTTGATATTTTCATCCCGGGGAGCAAAAAAAGTAAGCTCCTTAGTTTTAAAATCTTCTTCAAGGCCCGCTAAACGTATAATTTGTGCGATCGTATCAAATTCTCTCGGCTTTGAATCTAAATATGCCATGATCGAGCCATTGAATTTCGCCTGCGCCAATCCTCCGTCCTCGTAGTATTCATCCTGTTTACAGGATATTAAGCTACAAAGCAACAGGACAATCATAAAAAACACCGTTCTTCTATTATTATCTTTCTTCATAATACACCTATTTAGTTTCCTCCTGTCCAATAATCATTTAGTACAATTTTTGAGTTAAAATTTTTGGCCGAAGCATCCAATGGCCAAGTCCATGCTCGACGGTTATACTGATCGATCGTCATAGGAGTCATGGTCCATTGCGGATTTAATATTCGTCTTGTACGAATCAGATCAAAGTAGCGAACGCCCTCTCCTATCAATTCTCGACAACGCTCTTCAAAAATGAAATTCTTAAGATCAGCACCGCCACCTGCATACCGTGGAGCCTCTGCTCGATCTCGGACAATATTGAGTACAGCAATAGACTCTGCTTCTCGTGCAGTACCTAAGTTTGCCAAAGCCTCGGCCTCCAGGAGCAAAGCATCGGCATAACGAAATATCATAAATGTGTTATCGGGGTTAGAGTCTTCATTGCCGGATGCAAACACATTTGCTGCAAATTTTTTCAGTACAAATTGTCCATTATCGGCGTACATATCCTCGTACCAAAGATCTTTCCGCTTGTCCGCAGGACCATTTAAGGGATAAATACGATACATAAAAATGGATGAATAATACGCAATGCTATTTTGTTGATTGTACCGCGGAAACTTATAAGGCCATCGGAGAAAATGATCCCACAACGGAGCATAGGCATTGTTCCGGTCGCCATAATTGATTGTACGGTAAAATTCAAACAGCGATTCTTCTGTTCGTCCCTTACTGACCTTTGCCCAATTTTCAGGAGTTAATGTATAGAGATAATGTACTCCACTTGTGCGCAATTCCTTCCCCAGGTTAGCTACACTTTCATAATATTTGCTAGCGTTGCCTCCATCAAAATTGGCATTCCACATTTTCATATGCATTAACAGTGCAATTATACTTCCACGGCTGGCCCGAGCTCCTCGCTGAGAGGCGTCACCAAAAGTCCATGGCATAATATCCTTAACCGACTCCAAATCGGTAATACACTTGCTTATGACGGAAACCATATCTTCACGGGGAAGTTGCTTTGCAAAATATGCATCGGTATAATAGACCACATCACCATAAAGGCGGACCATCCAAAAATAACTGAGACAGCGCATAAAAGTAGCTTCAGCTTTATAACGGTCTTTGTCAGCAGCAGAAAGGCCCGGAATTCCTTCCTCCAATTTGGCAATTAAGATATTACAACTTTGAATGACTTTGTAATAGGTATCCCAAAAAGAAACCTTATACATTGCATAACCACTTGAACGCCCACCGTCTAATGTATTAAGATATACAGCATTCATATTATTCGTTCCCAGATCGCGAAGGATCATACGATCAGTTCCGGATGTTGGCGAAGGAAATATTTCGCCAGACCGCGCTTCTCCTATAGCACCCATCACCCAAGACTCATTCAATTTTTCAAAGAACTGACTATAAATACGGGCTATATTGGCTTCTACATCCTCTTTCGATTGGTAAAAATTGTTGCCAGTAAGCCGATCAATAGGTTCCACAGTCAAAAACTTCTTACAGCCCACCAGAAGCATTGTGCATATACCTAACACAAATACTGTTCTTCCAAAATTCCTTTTAATTTTCATAAGCTCAACCTATTAGAAATCAATATTAACACCAACATTGTACTGCCGGGGGACTGGATACCCATTGGAAATATCCCGCCCCATACTACTTATATTTTCAGGATTTGGTCCGCTATATTTTGAAAACGTTGCAATATTTTCAGCCGACACAAACACCCTAAGACGGTCTAAACCATAACGAGCCGCGACACCCTTTGTAAACATATAGGATAGGCTGACACTGTTAATTTTAAAATATGAACCATCTTCTGCCCACAAGTCTTGGTCCATTCGGAATGGGTCAATACTTGAGTATCGTTGATAATCATAGGCATAAGGGTACTTCGCGATATCTCCGGGTTTGTGCCACATATCAATATCGTTTAGCGGAACAACCACACGATTGCCATAGGGGTCGCTCATAAGTTGGAGTCTTTTTGCCAAACCATTGTTCAAGATGGTACGTTTTGCAGTATATGATGCCCAAAGGTTAAGCCCAAATGTGCCTAGTGTTTCATGTTTATAATTGAAATTCAATTGCACACCACCTGTGATCAAAGGCTGAGAATTTCCTGTACGTGCATAATCGTTTTCATCTAAAATATAGTTTCCATCCAAGTCCGCAAAGATGGGGTCACCAGCTTTAAACTCAGTTCCATTGGCCGTCCGATAACGTCGTCCAGTTACTGGGTCTACCGGGACATCCGCATCTGTACTGTAAACACCACGGTTCAACAACATGTAATTCGACATGGATGAAGTCCCAACTCTGAAAACAACATGCTGTCGATACTCATCATTTTCCCAGCGGACAAACTGCCCTCCATAATGTTCAGGAAGTTTGAGTAACACATCGCGATTATAGGCACCGTTAGCCCCAATTGACATGGTAAAACGTCCTTCTGTCCATGGTCTAAACAGGACGGCAAGTTCATGTCCATAATTTGCTATTGCAGCTGAATTACTATTGACTTTATCAAATCCAAGAGAGCTTGACAGTTTCTCTTCAAATAGCAGGTTGTCTACTTTTTTATAATAGGTATCATAATTTAATTCAAAACGATTTTGAAAAAAAGCAAGGTCTAAACCCACATTGATTTGACTTGTAGTGGTTGGCTTCAGATCCGGATTGGGAATTTGTTCGTAATTAATGCCTATACCAATTTTATCATTGTATCCGCCACTGATATCATATTTTCCATAAACACGCTCTAAGGTACTATTGGGCATTACATTTACCCCCCAACTTGTACGTAGGGACAACAAGTTGATCCATTCAACATCTTTTAAAAATTCCTCATGATAGGCATTCCAACGTAAACCAACAGCAGGATTTTTGGTATATAGGTTTCCAAAACCATTCTGTGATGATCCATCCATACGATAAGAAAGATCAACAACATATTTCTTCATATAATCGTATGTTCCAGCGATAGCAAAGGAAACCCCTCTTTCTTTTCCAAATCCTCTACGCAACAGGCCTCCTCCTTTGGAGAAGTACCCATCAAAACCAAGAGGTCCCTCAAATTGATCATTCGGTGTACGGGCTTGTAATGCCGCATTAGCTTGTTTTTCCAGCGTCCGGACTTCATTGAATAGATTAAAAAATACCGTATGCTTTTCATTAAATGTATGACTATAGTTGATCGAGTTCCGATTATACAATGAATTATACCGGCCATAATAAGCATACACCTGAGCAAATTGTCCATTTGCCGCGGCTGGTGTAAATGTACTCTCATTATCGGAAGTTGATTCGTAACTTATTGTGGTTGTTGCCCGCAACCCTGGAACAAACTCATAGGAGGCTTCTATAAAAGGCTTAATTGACTTCGATGAATTATCATTTTTTGTTTTTAA
The DNA here is from genome assembly GCA_031253985.1 of Sphingobacterium sp. GTDB lineage: Bacteria > Bacteroidota > Bacteroidia > Sphingobacteriales > Sphingobacteriaceae > Sphingobacterium. Next base: position 86,475 of record JAIRVH010000188.1, on the reverse strand, counting down.
AGCAGAGCTATAGCCCGAAGATGCCAGATAAAAGGACGGCCCCGGCAATAAAGTGGAATATTCGCCATTTGTCGCAACTCCAGATTGTAATACCCCCAAGCCATTTCCTTTACTCTTCGATCCGAGTGATGCATTCAATTGAGCCGTGAATTTAAATTTCTCCGTAGGATAGTATTCAAACCGCATATTGGCCATGTAACGATCGAAACCTGTATTTTTGATAATTCCGTTTTCATTATAATAGTTTAAGTTCGCTTTATAATTCAACTTTTGATTTCCACCATCAATGGCCACGTTATGTGTCTGATTATAAGTAGTAGCGTAAAAAAGGTCCTGCCAATTGGTCGAATTGTTGTAATAAGCATTTAAACTATCCGACAACATCGGTGTCTGCGAAATTCGATCGAGATCAAACTGGGACAACGCGTTACTGTAGATCTGCAGCAACTTAAGACGCCGTTCTAGATTCCCGCCAAGTGTCGCACGCAACTTTGGCGGTGATTTCATAAAAAAATTACCTGTATAACGCACTCGTGGCACTTCCGAATTCCCTCTTTTTGTGTTAATAATAATAACACCATAAGCAGCCAGTGAACCATATAGAGAGGTAGCCTGAGCATCCTTGAGAACCTCGATATTCTCAATATCTTCAGGCGGAATCAAAGATAAAGGGCTAATACCGGGTCCCTGTTGACTGAGGCCCAATTCATTTGCCCGATCAGCATCCATCGGGACACCATCAATAACATATAAAGGTGATGTTGGCGTTAAAAAAGATTGATCTCCGCTCCCTGATACACTCAGTGTAGAAAGTCCGCGAATCTGTGTTGATCCCCTAAAACCAGGCGCACCGGTATTATTTTGGATATTTAACCCGGCAACTTTTCCCTGCAATAAATTTTCCACATTGGCTGCTGGGATATCTTGTAACTCCTTACCACTAATTTTTGTGGAAGCACCTGTTGTCGTCTCTCTTGGTCTTTTGACATACCCACGTACAACAACTTCATCCATCTGGTTCTCCAATTCCTTCATACGAATATCGACATTACGATCTGCACGCGCAGTAATTGTCACTCCGTCATAACCAATCAGTCTAAAAGTAACCGAAGTCCCCGGCGTAGTTGTCACACTAAATGTTCCTGATGAGTTTGTAGATGTCGCTTCCTTTCCCGATTTACCAAAACGCACGGTAACACCAGCCAGCGGCCGCCCCTTATTATCTGTAACTCTTCCCGACATAATGATAGCTTGTGCAAACGCTCCAATAGACAGCAGCATGCACAGTACCAGAATACAACTATGATATACTATTTTTATTTGCATAATGTTCGCTATTATTCGTTCTCAAATCGTGGGTTCTCTCTTTGAAAATGGAAAACAATTTCCCAATCGCCCTTGGTAAAAACCCTAAAGTTCAAACCAAATTTGGCTGTAATCAAATCGCCTCCAAATCCTTTTCTAGAATAGGAAAAATCTACTTTTGCCATATTTCCATTTAAATATTTAGTTGGATAATTCGTCAGTGGAATGGGATAAGCGACATCATACTGTACATAATCGGCAGTCTTTTTCATATTAAAACCATGAACGAGTTCCTTCCACTTTGTTTCATTAAAACTCTCTGGATTGATAGTCTTCCCATCCTTATCCAAGAACACGAAACGTAAGTTATGTCCATTTCCCCCCGTAAAACGACGTATATAAATAACCAGGTCCTTAAAATCATCATTTGTCTGCAAGGGACGATTGGAAGTTTCGCCATTGACGTTGACCATATAGGAAGGCCAGATATAACTTTTTTTATTCGGATTTTTAGGATCCTTCGGATCGGGCGCCGTTTGACCATCATATGGATTTTTGTCGGAATAGGGATCATAATCTTGTACTCGCCAAGGTAAAATCATGAAGTCCTTTACGATCGTACTTCCCCCCGAATTGGATATTTTAAGATCAAAATAGCGTATATTTTGAACAAGATCGACACTATCTTTTGAACGCGGTTCTATCAATTCATTGTTAGAAGAGTTCCACAAAATAAAGGTACCTGTTGAGTCAACCTCAAAAAGAGGACGGTTTACCAACTTGCGTTTCGCTTCGATCTCTTCCAGATTCTTTTCTGTCCCATCATAACGAGATATCCACTCATAGACCGGTTTTACCTGGAAAAGATCAGTATAAGGTCTCCCGTCTCCATAGCGGGGATTTACAATTTCAAAATGCAGAGGCGTGGTCGAATGATCGCTATTAAGCGTTCCCATACGGCTAGTCCTTCCTAAAATAGGATAAAAAGATTTACCGTCATAGGTCAGGTTGACACTCAAAAAATCCTTCTCATCCGGCAGATTATAGATTTTCTTACATCCGTACAAACCCATACACAACAAGGCAAACAAACCAATACTGGATGTCTTTCTATATATTGTTTTATAACTTCTAGAAATTTTCATATTCGTAGATTCTTAAATAGGTTTATTTGCTACGGTTCATTGTCCAGTCCGCCAGTTGGAAATCGTTACCCCCGTGCATACGTATAATATTCAAACGATAAGCCTTATAAGCTTTGGTATTCGCAAAAAAGAATACACGCAACTGAAACCTCTCGTCAAATTCTTCATCCTGCCTAATATCCAGCTTAATCCAATTTCCCTCTTCATCCAACCCTTGTAGATTCCAGTCTGCCGGATCCCGATCTTGAATATCATTTGCCGATCTAAGGGTATAACTATTTGCAACCACCGCAGAAGGAAAGTCCCACTGCAAATAGAATAATCCAGGACTCGACAAAAAGAATTTGGTTTCGGGATTACCGTCAAATACATATTTTGAGGCTTCTACTGCGTCTGGACCGCCTGAAGTTTCCTTTGATGCAGAACCTTTCCCTCCAAATGTTTTGAACAAGTTTTCTGGTGGCGGGATATAAATAACTTGACTAACAAATTTGTTAAAACCAAAAACATGATCCTGATTCAACACATGAACAATAGCGTTATCTGTCTGAATATTTAAGGAGCTTGTTTCCGTCGTTACCCAATTACGATTGAAAACAGATCTTCTTGTATCTGATAGATCAACAATTGTAGGACCTCCATTTAGGTAGCCCGACGAGGCCTGTTTATTTAATCCAATATGCATTGGGTAGCCATAGCGAATCCCCAATACATTCTTACCATCCTGGCTACTTAAAGAGTCGCTGCTAATCCGACCTTGAATAATATACTGGCACAGCAACGAATCCAATATTTCATATTTAACCGAATTCAGATATTGTGCTGGCTTGTCAGAAACACTCAATGTATTATTGAGATTTTGGATAGCCAATTGAAAATTGGCATTGGTTAGTGCAAAAAGTGTCAAAGTACTATCTTCCAATTTCTTTTGCAGACCAATTCTATCAATGACTTTAACTAAAGAGTCATATACACCAGGTTTACTTTTAAGATAGCTATATAAATTACCTTTAAAGACCGGCTCTTGGGATGCAGGTGAATAATAGCCTTTATCTTTAGCACAAGCGTACAGCAGGGCTGTCATTAAGAGTGCATATACACCACGTACAAATAGGTTATTTCTCATAATTAACTCCTTTACTTCCAATAAGTATTTTGTTCGATCAACTTATTTTGTGCGAGAATCTCTCGAGCAATTGGCCAATAGATCCCGTCATTAGCAATTAACTGTGCCAATTGAGGATTGTCATGTTTTATCTTTTCCCGGCGAATCATATCGTACCAGCGATGTCCCTCCCCCATCAATTCCCTCTTTCGTTCTAAAAAAATAGCATCCACCAGATCTCCATTTGCATTTTCACTGTAGACTTTAAGTCCTCTCCGCTCCCGAATCTCATTTAACAGTTCAATGGCAGTAGATTTTTCACCCAACACGGCTAAAGATTCTGCTCGTAAAAGCGCTATATCCTCTAAACGTGTCAAAACAGTGGCACTGGTAAAAATCCGAAAAGTGGGGTCCGAAGAACCGCCCATAATACATTTGATTTTGCTAAAAATTGGGTATTTCCCATTGAAATTCCGGAAATACACTTCTGTGGTAGGCGCTCCAAGTGTATCAATGCTAAACCGCTGATCCTTCTTCTCGTTGAATGTTTTTAAAATCGTTTCTTTTGGCATATAAATATCCGGCACCGACTTATTGACGACAGGAGTCGCAAGCGTAAGTTCTTCAATATGTCCCGTAAAGGATGCCTCTACATGTGCCCATATATAAGGGAATGAGAACATCTGTTCGGATCTTTTTTCAAAGAAAAATCCGTTACCGTCCGTTAAAAAAGATGTGGATAAATAATAGGATCCCGCTTTGTTGTAGTTATCCATAACAAACTGTGAATAGGAAGCCGCATCGGCGTAATTAGCCTGCCAAGCTGCTAAATGTGCAAGAATAGCATAAACGGAAAGCTTTCTTACCAAGGCACCATTCCATCTGCCTGATGTTTCATTATAATAATTACCAATCTGTTGTTCATCACCTGTACTGTAAGAATACGGCAACAGTTGTGCAGCATCATACATTTCCTTTTCAATCCAAGCATAGAGCTTCAAACGGTCCTCTTTCGCTTTATTCTCAAAATTTCCATCATGGGAATTTAAGATCAAGGGTATATCTCCCCAAATACGAACCATATTGAAATAGGCATACGCACGTAAAAACCGAGCTTGTGCCACATCGACAACCAAATTGTTTTCCGTATAGCGCATATCCTTCTCCCGCACTTGCGGTGCGCGCTCCATAAAAATATTGGCTGCATTCACTACGGCAAACCACCGTCTCCAATTCGAAAGTGCATTTAACGATTCATAATTTGCTTTGAGGTCATTCTTAATAATTGCTTTTAAATCCTGTCGATTAGGGCTCTCAAAGTCCCCCGATCGAACTTCCCCATACAGCCAATAGGCATTATTATCGTCCAAAGCCGCTTTGGTTAAACCGTAAATTCCCATCAGACCTGCACGCGTATCCTCCAAAGCATTCCACATATTCTCTTCCTTGACCGTGCGGGAAGAGTCTATATCCAGCATTTTCTTACAGCCCCCTAGAGGCAATAAGAAAAGTAACAAAACATTAAATATGAGATGATATCTTTTCATTTCTTCTGCGTTTAAAAGTCAACTTTTATTCCTAGCGTATAAATTCGCGGTATCCGAATTTTTGACCCAATATCATATCCTGTATAGTCCACGATTTCAGGATCCACACCACTGTAAGATGTAATCGTGGCAACATTATTAGCAGACACATAGGCATAAGCATTTTTAATGGCCTGAGTTCGACCTGCCAAAAGAGAAGTCAAGTTATAACCCAACGTAATTGCCCTTATCTTCACAAATGAAGCATTCTCTAAGAAAAGATCTTGATCGGCCTGATAAGCGATAACCGTACTCCAAGGGTTATACAACGGATATTTACTATAATCACCCCTTTTTTCCCAATACGTAATCTCTTTGATAGCATCCAGGTTTTTCGTCCCTTCATTATTGATAAAATCAAAACGATTAGCCATTTCTTGATTGATAAGCTTTCGGCCGAGATTATAGTACATATTAATCCCCAGATCCCATTTCCCAAACACAAAATTGTTATACCAATTACCAAATACAGCAGGCAAACGGTGACCTTGCAAAGTCCGATCGTAATCATCGATCGTATTGTCGCCATTTTGATCCTTCCAGATCGGATCACCTGCGCGTAGTTGAATCGCATTGTAGGTCATCCCTTGTGGAACTTCAGCATCAGTTTTATAGATTCCTTCATTGGAGAGTAACCAGTATTGATCCAAGGGTTTCCCGACCTCCAAAAGATTATTACCAATCACGAGCCGATCTAGACCATTAGGCAAAGCCTTCAATTTATTCTGATTATGTGATACGTTCAGTGCAGTAGACCACTTAAAATTCTCCGTTTGAACGGGATCAAGACCAATGGTTAATTCGGCACCCACATTCTGTACATTCATTCCGGCCGCATAACTGGATTTATAGCCATATTCGCTATAGGATGGAATATTGATCAGCTGGTTTTTTGTTTGTTTTACATAGACATCAAGAGAAACATGGAAATTTTTCTTTTGAATCGCATAGTCCAGCCCCAAATTACCTTGATCTGTATAAGCCCAAGGAATATTGTATCCGACCCACCCCGACTCATAGGGCCTTACCAGCCCAGCAATAGCGTTATAACCTGCAATAAGCTGATTACCCGTAAAACCCATTTGCGCGACATAATTAGGTCCCTGTGCAAAATCGTCAAACACATTGCTTAAGCCTATACGGCCAGCACTCAGACGAGCAGTCAGCTCTTTCAAGCTCGTATTTGTATTGAAATAGCTGTTTTTAATATTCCAATTTATCGACAACGAAGGCGTAAAAATCCATCGCGCATCCGGTTGTGCATTGGAAGACCCGTCAGTGCGCAATACCAAGGAGGTTTCGACCTTATTATCATAGCTATAGGTTGCTTTTCCATAAAATGAAACTAAATTGTGGCGAATACGGTCTAAATATTTAAATATAAGCGCCTTTGGGTATGCAGTAGCCTCCAAATAGTTTGATTTTGTAGCATCATCTTCCAACAGATTCACCTTAATAAAATCATTTACTCCCTTGTAAGCGTAGGCATAATTGTAACGATAGGTATCCCATTGCAAACTATTGCCGACCAACAGGTTTAATTTGTTCTCCGCATTGATATTCCAGTCATAAAAAGCTTTATTATCAAATACAGCCCGTTGATTATAGCCATAGTAATTTGAAGCAAAATTATTGGACTCCATTAGCTTACTGTGATAAAATTGATCTCTATAGCCTTCATTATAATCCAGCATTCCTGTCGAAAGAAAATGAAAATTGCCAAAATCAAACTGCAGCTTTCCATATCCCTGCACAACATTGGACTTATTGTTATCAAAACCTTTTTTATAATAACTCAGGTACTCATTATAAACTTCTTTATTTGGTGATAAGGGAGCCGACAAATCAGGGAAGTAAGCAAGCTGGGCAAATCGATCGCGGAGATTTAAATTTCGATTGCGATCGAGCCTCGTGATATTCGCCTGCATGGAGAACGTAAGCCAGGTCATTGGGCGCATATTCAAACCAAACAGCGCATAATACTTATTTAATTTTACCTGATCTGCTATACCTTTATCTTGGGTCGATCCTGCAGCAAATTGAAAATTTGCCCGAGGACCACCTCCGGAAAGATTGGCATTCAGATTATAGACTAAACCATTATTGTAATAAGAGTCTGTCCAATCAGATTTCCCAAAATAATTCATATTAAGCGAGTCGCTTAAATACACTGGATATGAATCTCCGTCATCATATTTGCCATTGGAGGTATACAGATCATAAAACTGTTTTCTGAATTTATTTTCGTAGTCACCATTAATTGTTGTGACATGTGGGCGCTCTGCTAAGCCCGTATACATATTGACCGCTATCCGATTGCTTTTATCTGCTTTGTATTCTTTCGTACGAACAACGATAGCTCCATTTGCGGCATTAGGACCGTACATAGCCACTGCCGCAACATCTTTTAATACTTCAATGGACTTTACCATATCAATATTGATATTCGCCAATAAGTTAGTGGCCGGACCTATTCGTTCCAGATTATAGGTCTGAACGGCATATGCAAATGGATGCTCCCCAACCAATGGGATACCATCCAAGACAACCAATGGCTGATTCTGGAAGACATCAATATCAGAAAGCAATGGTCTGGAAATTCCTCGAAAATACATCGGTTGTTTAGTTCCTGGCTCTCCAGAAGGCTCTGTTACATAAAGCCCTGTATTGTTCCCTTTCAGGTACTGTGCCAAGGAAGAATAAGGTAATAGGGATTGTTTGTTGATTTCAACGGGATTTACCTGGCTAGTTTTAATCTGAAATATAGAATCTAATTTCGCAGTTCCAATCTGAAGCTTAAGACTATCGGAAGGTGACAACACCTTGTCTTGGCCAAAAGCAAAAGAATAACAAGCACAGGAGCACCCTAACAGAACAAGCCTATCCAAATACCTTTTTTTAATCATGTACATATGGATGATATATATTTAGGTTATTTTTACTTTTCTACTATAACTGGTTAAAATCACCACAAAAAATAGGTGAAAATTTATTGATATTTCGAGATAGGAAAATTGGTCGATTCCCATCCAAAATTGATATTATGCAGTATCAAACAGGACTAACATCATAATCTAAGGTTTTAAGTTTAAAAAATAAAAACGTTTTAGCATAACACAACATCATGAAATGTCAAAACGGATTGGATTGCTTAATTGGTCAGCACTTATCTCACTTGGTTATATTGAAGATATATAGAAAAACGAGAAAAAAAAATTTTCAGAGGCATTTTTTCAATTTGCTAAACTGGTTTAGTCAGCAACGTTAAGCAATTTACAGCAGAAAAAGTGGGTTATTTCATATAAAAATTAAGATTTTGCTAAAATAATGAGGTCAATTAATTTTTTTTTCAAATTGTAACACCATCACGATCAAGACAACTAATACAAACTAACAGACCGTATATTAAAAGATTGCAAGACAGAAAGTGCTCCTTATCTATTCACGCCAATGGGGAACAAAATAAAAGGCCCCTTCATTTAATGAAGAGGCCTTTTAGCCATATCGTTGTCTGATTATTTATTCGGTTTACTGCTCATTTCAAAAACCAGTTCTCCGCCGTTTATAATGCTATTATAAGAGAGCTGCAAATTATTCAGTTTCTGTCCATTCAAAGAAACGGATTTAACGTAGACGTTCTTTTCAGACTGGTTCCGCGCAACGATGGAAAGACTCCTTCCATTTTCAAGATTTACTTTTGCGGATTTTACCAATGGACTGCCGATCCAATAGCTATCTTCTCCAGGTGCCACTGGATAAAACCCCAGTGCAGTAAATAGATACCAAGCCGACATCTGTCCACAGTCGTCATTCCCGCCTAATCCTGCGTGACCATTATGGTACTGATTACGTATAATTTGTCTAACACGCGCTTGGGCTTTCCATGGACTATTGGTGATATTGTACAAATAGGCCACATGGTGTGAAGGCTCATTGCCATGTACATAATTGCCGATAATTCCATCCCGTGTGATGTCCTCTGTATGTTCAAAATATTTATCAGGCAATTCCATGGTAAAAAGCGAATCTAAATAAGATTCTAACCGTTTTTTACCACCCATTAATGCCATCATTTCAGTCGGTTGATGAGGCACGTAAAGACTATAATTCCATGAATTGCCTTCGATAAATCCTTGGCCATGTGTATCCAGGACGTCAAATTGTTCTTTAAACTTTCCCGCTGAATTCTTGGGACGCATAAAACCTATAGCAGGATCATACAGTGCTTTCCAGCTTTCAGCTCGCTTGGAAAATGTATTGTAGATATCGTCTTTTCCCAATTTTTTTGCTAGTTGCGCAATACACCAATCGTCATATGCATACTCCAATGTATTAGAAACAGACGTGCCCGACACATCATCAGGAACATAGCCCTTATCAATATAAGCACCTATCCCTTCATATTGACGTGTATTTGCGGTTTGTATGCAAGCCGCCAATGCGGCATCAGGATCACCTTTGTAAACACCTTTAAGAATAGCATCGACTATAACTGATACCGAATGATAGCCACTCATACACCAGTTATCATTCGCATAATGCGACCAAATCGGCAACATCTTCAGCACACTCTGATCATAGTGAGCCATCATGGAGGCGACAATATCTGCATTGCGGGATGGATTGATGAGATTCAGCAAGGGATGAAACGCCCTAAAGGTATCCCACAGCGAAAATGAGGTATAATTTGTAAAACCTTCCGCACGATGTACCTCCTGATCGAGCCCTTTATACTCACCATTGGTATCCATATAAACCGTTGGCATTAGACTTGCATGATACATCGCTGTATAGAAATTGACAAGATCTTCCTTGTTCAGCATCTCCGCCTCTATTTTATGCAGCTCCTTTTCCCAAGCTTCCTGCCCCTTATTAACATATCCATCGAAGTTCCAGTCCGGTGCCTCCGCATTCATATTAGCCAGTGCATTCTTCATACTGACCGGACTTAATGCGACTTTTAAAAGTATCGATTCCTGTGATTTGGTATCAAAATCTAGATGTAGCTTGATATTGTGAGCTGCTAGATCCGGGAAATTATTTTGCTGATCAAACTTACGCCAGAAACCGTTATACACAGATTTCCCATCCTCGTATTTGGCACCGTAATTCTTGAAAGATTTCGATGTTTTAATGGCAAAATATACCGTGCGGGTCCTTGACCAACCATTTGTTTGGCGGTATCCAACCAAAGTTGAATCGTTCAATACTTTAACAACAGTCCAAACATTTTTTCCATCATAATTATAGATCCCAGCGGTTAGATCAACTATCAGATGCGAAGCATCAGACTCTTTGAACGTATAACGGTGTATACCCACACGTGCCGTCGTTGTTAGCTCAGCTTTAATCTGATGTTTGTCCAACAGAACACTATAATAATTAGCTTCGGCACGTTCATTCGTGTGACTGTAGGGAGACCGGTAGCCATCTTGTGGACGATCTGCGGTTCCAGGGTTTAATTGCACTTTGCCCTGGGTCGGCATAATCTGTATGTCACCAAGATCGGAATGACCTGTACCGCTAAAATGGGTGTGACTAAAACCGACAATTGTAGGATCATCATATTGGTAGCCAGCGCAATATTTGTATACATCTCCATTATAGCGTCCATTTACCGCATACGATAAAGTGTCCGTATCCGGACTTAATTGTACAGCGCCAAAGGGAACAGTCGCCCCAGGAAAGGTATGCCCCATACGGGCAGTGCCGATGAGAGGTTTAACATACTGCACTAATTTTGTTTCTTGTGCCTTTGATACAAGAGGGACAATGATCAATCCGAGAAAGACCAAACTTTTTATATTCATCGCTCAAGAATTATATTTTAGGATTTTTGCTATAATCCGCCCATAGCTCATCAATAGTCTTCCCCGTCTGGGCTTTCCAAAAACCATCATTATAGCTTTTGTTGCGCATAGCTGCATCCAATTTCTTAACAAAATCTTTTTTTACATGGCTATTGATCCAATAAAGGAATCGGGCTGTAACACGATAAGAATCCGTATATTTTTGCTTGTCGCTGTATTCCGGTAATTTCCAATTAGCTCCAGCATTATCAATACCATCATCAAATCGAACAAAATCTGCGATCCCTTCCGTAATCCACCAAGGCCCGGCTCCATCAGGGTATGCTTGTACAATGTGCATGACTTCGTGGGTAACAACATCAATATCTCCCGGATTTTTAGCAAACCAAGCAGGACTATAACGTACGATTCCGCCTGCTGTAGCCGCAACTCCCTTGTAGTCTGGATCAATCACAAAAGAAACTTTTTTGATTGTCTTTTTATTGTATTTCTTCGCCAGTTTTGGATAGTTGGTGAAATAAGCCGCGATTAATCTATCTTTTAATGGAGCACTAAAATCTTTGTCTTTATTGATCCAGATCAAGGTATAACCACCTTTGCTTATACTATCAACGTCTACTGCCACCTGACGGTCGTTTTCTGTATGTTTCCAATTGTCTTGTGCGAAAAGCGAACAAGAAAAAGCCAATCCAACTACGATAAGAGCGACTTTTAAGTTTTTAAGATTCATCATAGCACAAAAATTATTTCTTTTTGTTCGATTTCAACTTGATATTGTTCTTCAAGTCTGTTGTCATTGAATATGGTGCGTCACTTTTAGAGTCTCCTCTAGTATAGTTAGGTTTTGCGGCCATATCAAAATTAAGCGTTCCTCCCTCATGCAATGCTTTATGGCTTAGCCAGTTCTTACCGTAAGCTGCACCATTCCACTGCAATGCATTCACATAAATATGATCAGCAGAGTTCTTGGCTGCATCGATCGTCAATATTTTCCCATTTTCGAAAGTCAATGTTGCTTTTTTAAATAATGGCGCTCCCAAAACGTATTCATCCGTCGCTGGGCATACTGGATAGAAACCTAAGGCAGAAAAAACATACCATGCGGAAGTTTGTCCATTATCTTCATCACCACAGTAACCATCTGCAGTCGGCTTATACATTCTGTCCATTACCTGACGGACCCAATATTGTGTTTTCCATGGCTGACCAGCATAGTTGTAAAGATAAGGCATATGTTGAATTGGCTGATTACCATGCGCATACTGGCCCATATTAGCAACCTGCATTTCACGTATTTCATGAATAATACCACCGTAATAGCTATCGTCGAAATCCGGAGACTGAACAAATACCGAATCCAACATGTTTACGAATGTCTTTTCTCCACCCATCAAATCGATCAAACCCTGAACATCGTGGAATACGCTCCAGGAATAATGCCAGCTATTGCCTTCAGTGAAAGCATCCCCCCATTTCAATGGATTGAAAGGAGTCTGGAATTTTCCGTCTTTATTTTTTCCACGCATAAGATTGGTCGATGGATCAAATAAATTTCTGTAGTTCTGTGCACGTTTTGCATACAAATCAATTTCAGCTTTGGGACGGTTCAGTGCTTTTGCCAATTGGTAGATCGAGAAATCGTCATAAGCATATTCCAATGTTCGGGCCGCGTTTTCATTGATTTTAACATCATAGGGCACGTACCCCAAACTATTGTAATATTCAACACCTTTTCTTCCAACAGCACTCATTGGCCCTTCGTTATTAGCTCCGTGTTGTAAGGCTTCGTATAACTTATTGATATCATAACCGCGTAATCCCTTCATATATGCATCTGAAACTACCGAAGCAGAGTTATTACCCACCATGATATCCGCATATCCGGGGCTACTCCATTCAGGCAGAAACCCACCCTCTAGATATGCATTAAGAAGACCTTCCTGCATTTCCTTGTTAATAGATGGATACATAAAGTTCAAGAATGGATATAATGCTCTAAAAGTATCCCAAAAACCCGTTCCTCCGAATAAATATCCCGGAAGTGTCTTCCCATTGTAAGGACTGTAATGGACAACTTTTCCCTGCGCATCAACTTCATATAATTTGTTCGGAAAAAATAAGGTCCGATACATGGTCGAATAGAATGTACGCAACTGATCGATATCATCACCTTCCACTTTAATTCTTCCTAAAGTAGAGTTCCAGATCTGACGCCCGTCTTCTTTAATTTGATCAAAGGATTTGTTTCCTAACTCATTTAGGTTGATGAGAGCCTGCTCCGCACTGATAAAAGATGAAGCGACCTTCACTTGTACTGGTTTAGTTTTATCCTTTACTTTAAATCCGACAATTGCTCCTGTGTGGTCGCCCTTAATCTGCAGCTGTCCATCCTTCTTCTCTTTCCCTTCCCAGGTTGCAACGCTCGCAAAAGGCTGATCAAAAACCAGCACAAAATAATTCTTGAAATTTGCAGGTAGAGGACCACGCGCATATTTCGAAGAATAGCCAATAATCATATTTTTTTCTGGAATAATCTGAACCTCAGATCCTTTTTCATAAGCATCCAAAACGATATAAGCATCGTCTGTTTTATTGAACGAGATTCTAAACATTGCAGCCCGCTCGGTTGGTGTAATTTCGGCAGTCACATCATGATCTGCTAGATAAACCGAATAATAATAAGGTTTTACAATTTCAGCTTTATGCGAAAACCAGCTTGCACGTTCATCTTGATCAAACACAGGTTTTCCTGTCACGGGCATAATAGAGAAAACACCATAATCATTCATCCAAGGTGATGGCTGGTGGGTCTGTTTTAAACCTCGAATTTTATCCGCGGTGTATTGATACTGCCATCCATCACCATTTTTACCTGTCTGAGGTGTCCACATATTCATCCCCCAGGGTCTAGCTATCGAGGGATAGGTGTTTCCATTGGACAATTCAAATTTGGATTCGGTACCCATTAATGGATTAACAAGATCGACAGCTTCTAGCTGCTGCCCTCTAAATTTCTGAGCCAAAACCGGTTTTGCGCAAAACAAACCTACAGTTAGTAATGACCCAAAAAGAACACTCAATGATTTCTTCATTATTTAGGATATATTATTTTTCATACTAAAACGTATTAGTAAAGATATAAAAGATTATTTAATGTAAAGCACCACAACGCTTATGTAATAAATTTTAAACAAACAGCGGCTAGTAAAGCCACTGTCCACGTCTACCAGTTCAAATTTTGAACCATATTTTCATTCTTCAACACCTCATTATTTGGAATTGGAAATAAATAATCTCTCTTTTTAAATATCCGGGTCTCGATTAAGGTTTTTTTGAAAAAATCATCACCATCCACATCGAGGTTCATCCCATAAACTGGCCCATTATCAGTAGTCTCGGCAATTTTCCAACGTCTTGTATCAAAGTATCGTGCATTCTCAAATGCCAACTCAACACGCCTCTCTCTACGAATAGCCTCGCGCATAGCACTCTGGCCCACCGGAACTGGGATTGTACCTTCACCATACCCCGCAATACCAGCCCGTTTCCTAATAATATTAAGATATTTCAAAATATTTGGATCATTGGGGCTCGATTCATTTAATGCCTCAATATAATCTAGATAAATATTTCCTAACCTTAACATCAATGCGCCTCTCGCATTACCATTCGATGCGACATTTTTACGCACAGTATAACCCGTTGGTGTTACATCTGAGGTACTTTGCGACCTTCCTGAATTACCACTTTTATTAAATAAGGAAATAACAGCTGCACTACTATTAGCCTGATTCAGCCAATAACTTCCACTATAGGTAATACCGACATAAAACCTTGGTTCACGATTTACATACATGTTAAACGTACGCCGCTCGGCGACGTCATACGGCGCTTTAAAATTACTAAAACCACTGTCCTTGTAAGTTACGTCGTCCGCTATAGACAAGCCGTCCTTCGTAAAGTAAGCATCTACCATCGATTGTGTTGCACCAAGAGCCCCCCCTCCTTGTGCTGCAGACGGGAATCCAACATGCTTTGGTGTACGATCATACTGCGTATTATTACCGCTATTGGATCGAGCAAAAATCCACTCTCTATTCCAATCCACGGTCATTACATTACGACATGACAAGTAAGCGGCAAGAAACGGATCATTGTTCGATTCCTGATATAAACTATAATAGGTTGGAACAAATTCATCAATAAACTCTTTTGCTGCTACAGCTGCTTCACCCCATTTTTGCTTGTCTTCAGCTACGCTAAACAAAGCCGTTCCATCCAAATTTTTCACACCAGCATAATCCGGGTTCCCATTAAACAAAGGGCTAGCTTTTAGCAATAAAGCTTCTACTTTATACGCCTTGGCAATACCTTTCGTTATCCGCCCATATTCATTATTGTTTGGCGTATAGGGAAGTTCTTTATATGCTTCATCCAATTCTGTCACAATATATTCCACACATTGATCAAAAGGTGTACGAGACAGTCTTAAATCCGCTATTGGTGCATTAAAATCAAGAAGTTTATCTCCAATTAGTGGTATTGGCCCATAACTTCTAATTAAATAGAAATAGTACAAAGCACGTAATGCCCTGGCTTCGGCTTTATAGGTTGACTTCATTACAGAAGTTACCTCTGCAGAATTTGCACCATCAATTTCCTGAATGAAATAGGTCGCATTTCGAATTCCTTGATAGTAACTCTTATAAATATCCCCAATTGTACCATCGGTATTGCTCCATACACTTGCAGTCATATTATTTGCATAATTAAAATCCCACGTGTACTTTGCTTCGTCAGACGCCGCCGTCCAAGGACCAGCATTACCCGTCCCTACAAATCGTTGAGCAAGCTCATTAGGCAACGTATTATAGATATTTGCAAGAAATTTATCTGTATTTGCTTTCGATTTAAATATATCATCAACTGTGATTACATCGTCAGGAACTTGGTCCAAATAATTTTTACAACCTGACAGCGAACTTAACGTCAAGCTTCCAATTAATATCCATTGGAATGTTTTTATTTTGATTTTCATTTTCATGGTCTTATTTTTTTATTTCCGAAACTATCCTATGCAAGGTAATTTCATAAATATCACACGGTTCTTTCACTTCTATTATTCAATTCGTCAAACTACTGATTAAAATGTTGCTTGAAGTCCTACCGACACCGTCCGTATATTTGGATATCGTGTTCCATTACCCGTATTTAACTCCGGATCCCATAGCTTAAATTTACTCCAGTACAAAATATTAACCCCTTGTAAATAGACACGGGCATTTTTCACATGCAACCTTTCAAGGAAATCCTTCTTAAAGTTGTATCCAAAATCAAGTGTTTTAAGACGAAGAAAATCCACGTCTTTCACCCACCATGACGATGCAACCGCATTATTCTTATTTGCCGCATTTCCATATGCTAAACGCGGATAAAATGGATTTTCCAATGGATTTTCTTCAGTCCATCGATCCTCGGCAATTGCAAAAAGATTACTTCGCTCTGCTCCAGTACTATTATTAAACGGGATAATACCATCTCCCCCTATTGCCCGCTCAGCACCTGATGTACCTTGGAAAAATGCCCCAAAATAGAATTGTTTATAGCTGACGTTAAACCCAAATCCATACACCGAGTTCGGAACATCACCGTTGCCGATACGTGACACATCATTTGCATCTACTTTTCCATCGCCATTAAGATCTTTATACCGGATATCCCCCACTCTTTGAGCACCTAGTGCTGATTGATCAGCATGGTTTGAAATCTCATCTTCAGATTGGAACAGTCCATCCGCCTGGTACCCATAGATAGACAAGACATTCTTGCCACGTCTTTCCATATAAGGATATGGCTGACGAGGCTGGTCATTTTCGATGATTTTATCCTTATTGTACGTATAAGTCGCTCTTATGTCAACGCGGACATTACCAACTGGAAAAGGAGCCAATTCCAATGTACCATCAACACCTTTATTTTGTATAATTCCTAAGTTATCCCATGGATTACTGTTTAGACCTACAAAATCAGGCAACGACGCTCTTTGCAAGAAAACGCCTGTCCGTTTTTCTTTAAATAAATCAACGGTTAGCGAAAGCTTGTTTTTAAGCGTTTTTACTTCAAATCCCAAATTTTGTTTATGCGATTCAGCCCATTGTACATTAGTCCCATAATCTGAGATTGCAGTCCCGCCATAACTAACATTATTAGAGCCGTTTCCAAAGGTATATCCACTAGCGCCCGTATTGACCAAAGTTAAATAGCCGAATCGGCGTGCTCCTCCATTACTTCCATCACCCACTTTTCCGTCCGAATATCTCAATTTCAAAAAATTCACCGTGTTTTTTATTGGCTCAAAAAACTGTTCGTTCGATAAAACCCAACCTACACCAAAAGATGGGAAAAATCCAAATTTCATACCAGGAGCAAAGTTTTCTGAGCCATTATAGCCAAAGTTTCCTTCCACAAAATAACGATCATTATAAGAGTAGGTGACACGGCCGGCCATCCCCATATTTCTATAAGGCAAGGATGAAGTCACATTGTCCGCAAATGCTTGGACAATTTCACGCTGATTGTACAAAAGCATGGCTGAAACCTGATGTTTATCTGCTATTGTAGTATTGTAGTTTAATGAAGCTTCTGTATAGAATTGACGTCTTGCGTCATTGGATTTAGAAAAAGCCAAATCATCTGTTCCTTGCGAGATACTATTCAAAATTGGAGCTCCAGCATCATCATAAGGGAATAAACGATTGATTAAATACGTACTACGCGTTCTGGTCCGATTGATTGTATGCGAATTCCATATATCAAATGAGTACAACGCTGAAAAATTTAAACCTTTTAACCAAAAGCTCAAATCTTGAGAAAGACGGGCATTGGACATGACCTGATTACTGAAAATATTCTGATAACCTGTTTGAGTAATCTGCGCATATGGATTTGGCTGAGCACCCGCAGAACTGACTCCCGGTACAAAATTACCTGGATATATAGCTGGATATAACACCGGATTGGTCTGCATCACATTGCCAAAAGCCTCCTCAGGCTTCACGCCAGGGTAATTGAGGTTACCGATATAACCTTGCACACCCAATTCAAACTTTGTCGTTGGTGTAAAGTTCATGGATACATTCGACGTGAAATTATAACGTTTGAAACGCGTAGTTGCATCATATTTTTGAAGTGCATCCGTCCGAAGTAAGCTCGATTCATCATAATAAGCACCAGATACATAATAGGTCGAAGACTCCGACCCTCCCCTTGCACTGAAATTTGCGCGACGGTTTCCTGCCGTATTCTTAAATATCTGATCCATCCAATTAACGTTTGGATAGAGGTAAGGATCGGTACCTAAAATCGTGTTGTTGATATAATTATTCGAATATTCTTTTGACATTCCCGTTGCTACCCGCGCTTCATTACGCAGCATCATATAGGTCACACCATCTGTCAGTTCCGGACGCTTTGTAAAAGATGTAAAACCTTGATTGTAATTAAACATAAGTGAAGGTTTACCAGTTACACCTTTCTTCGTGGTAATAAGAATAACGCCATTTGCCCCTGCGACACCATATACAGCCGTTGCTGCAGCATCTTTTAAAATCGTAAACGAGGAGATATCTTCCGCATCAAAACTATTGATATCACGCCCCTGCACTCCGTCAACGACAACCAATGGTCCGGTAGCGCCAGACATACTAGATATACCACGAATCCAAAGATCTGCTCCGTCAGATCCTGGTAGACCGGAACGTTGCACACCGACTAATCCCGAAATCCGACCGGCTAATACCGTACTTAAATTCGCAACCGGCAGCTTTAAATCTTCAACTTTCACACTGGATTGAGCACCCACTACAGAAATTTTCTTTTGTTGACCATAACCAATTACCACGACTTCGTTAATACTATTGCTAACCGCTTTTAATATGATATTCAGCGTAATTGCGTTATTGATAACAACCTTGTATGGTTCATATCCTACATAGGAGACATTTAACGAATCACCACGACTTGCATATAATTCAAACTGCCCATTGTCGTTCGACATGGCAGAATTCTTTGTATTTAGGTTATTGATAGTCACACCCGACAGACTTGTGCTCATTTCGTCGCGTATAACACCTCTGACAAGGACCTGTCCATTTTGCTGACCAATTGCATTTTCAACAAGAAAGCAAAGGCATAGCAATAGAACAAACGTTCCGTATTGAATTATTTTTTTCATAATATGTTTAGATTTTTAATTAGAACTCTTTTGCGGATCCGATATTAACCGCCATTCAGCCATTTGAAACAGACCTGTTCCACCATAAATAGCTTGAATCTGAAGCCTATAATACTTGTACTTTACAATGTTATTTAATTCAAAACGAACTTTTTGATTGCGGGAATCAAATTTGTAACCCGTCTTGCTATCGATAGTTGTCCATGAAGAACGATCATTAGAGCCGACAAGCTCCCAATCTTTGGGATCACGATCTTGAGCATCATTAGCCGATGCGACAATATAAGCAGTTGCCGCTATTCCTCCAGGGAAAGCCAATTCAATATAAAGATCATTTTGATAAGGGTTAATAAGAAATTTGGTCCCATAATCATTATCAACGACCTTTAGGGACCCCTCTCCAGCGGTCTTTCCACCACTATTTTCCCGATTTACAGTCAACGTGCCATAGACTGTAATATCCATTTCCGGCTCTTCTTCCGAAGGTAACAAATCATAATTTTTTACTTCTGATTTATCACAGGCATTCAATAACAAACACGCCCCAACAATGGGAATGAACTGTCTTAATTTGGTTAGTTTTTTCATAACAGGTCTTTTATTTCACACACTAAAACGAATTAGTTTGATGAAGATAAAAAACACGTAAAAAAAAACTTGTTAACCAATTGTTAACGATTGAAAATTCAGCTTTTTAGGTGTACACGCATGATAAAACCAACTTTATACACGGTTTCTATCTTTACTTTTTTAGATTTTAATAGCGTTTTTCGAATTTTCGAAATGAAAACATCCAAACTACGTCCCATAAAATAATCATTTTCACCCCATAATGTATTTAACATCTCTTCTCTGGACAATATGCGTTCAGTATTTTCCAATAAAAATTTCCAAACTTCAAATTCACGTCCAGTCAATCGTTGGACAGTTTGCTGTCCAACTCGCAGTTCCATGGTAGCTTTATTGAGCACCACATCCCCAACTTCTAATACCGCTATTTTTCGGGAATGACCTCTAGCTAATATATTATTCATACGCCAAACAAGTTCTTCGGTATCAAATGGCTTGACAATATAATCATCTGCCCCAAGTTTTAATCCTTGAATACAGCTTTCCTTGGTGTTCCTTGCCGTTAAAAATAAAAAACGCAAATCCTTGTACAATAATTTTAATTGACGCACGACCTCAAAACCATTAATTGAGGGTAACTGAATATCGACAAGCAAGAGATCAAAATACGTATGTTGACAAATCTCCAGTGCCCCCATACCATCGCAGACCCAATCAACCTCAAAACCACTCCTTTTCAAAAGCCATTCCAATTCCGATCCTAAATCGGAGTCGTCTTCGATCAACAATATTCTTCCTTCCATTATTTTATCATAGGTATTATTATATCAAAATGTGCTCCTTTACCCCCAAAATTTTGCAGTTGTAATCTCCACCGATGTACCTCAATAATTTTACTCACAAAATACAGACCAAGCCCCAGCCCCTCTATATGAACGCTTCTTTCGCCACGTTCAAACTTTTTAAATATACGTTTCCTGTCTAATTTTTCAATACCTATCCCATTGTCTACGATTGAAACAACAATTTGATTAAGATCAAAGTAATTCACTGAAACTTCAACTATCTTAACGGAACTTATATTATGCTTCAACCCGTTTTCTACCAGATTTGTTATAAGTGTAGTTAGCATAAAGCTATCATAACTACATTTCACATCAGCAACTCCCTCATTAAATAATAATGAGATTTCTGCTTGTCCTTTCCATTTAATCTGTAAATCCAAAATTATATCATGGATATCAGAAAGGATATAATGCAATTGTAATAAAGCCGACTCTGGGGAAAAGGACGATACCTCAAGCGCCTGATTGACCAATCTATCCAAACGGAAGACCTGTCTAGTAATAACATCTAAACTACGATAGTTATCCAATGCAAACTTCTCCTTTAAATCAACTTTCATATTTTTAATGGAAACACCTATTGTCGTTAGTGGCGTCTTAAACTCGTGTGTGATACTATTAAAAAAATCACTCGAAATTTCATTTAGCTTTTTTTGCCTTATCCAATTACGCCATGTAATTCCAAATATGACAATGATAACAAGGATACTAATAACCGCAAGAGACAAAACAGGTAACATTTTAAAAAGTATATTTTTAGTCTGATTATATTTTTTGATATATAATTTAGATCCGACTAACGCCGAGTTTGGATCCGGAACGGTCACAGTAATCCCGGAAACTACATTTTCCCTACCTATTGCCTCTAACTTTCCGTTAATAATACCACCTACTTTATCCGCAAAATTGAGAACCTCATAATAATGACGTCCGTCAAAAGTGATAGACAAGCGCTCAATACACAATGCATATTCATACTCCTCGTCATTTAAACCTTGCTCTTTCATCATACTTCTGAGCAGCTTTCCAAATGTTGTTTTTGTTTTCAGTGTAGATAAAACATTGCGTCCTATTTCCTCGAGAGCCTTATCAAACTCAACTGGGTTTTGCTGTATTTTTTTGAGCGAAGAGTAATTAGAGTTCAAAATAGAATCTATAATATGTTTGCCTCCAGGAAAAATCAAATCATTGATGATCGATTTTTCGTAATTGTGCTTTAGCTCTTCCTTCTCCTTTTTCAAGAATTCCAATTGCTCGATCTCATAAACGCTAAAAATCAAGCGTATTTGGAGAGCAATCAACACAATAAATCCAATGACTGCAAACCATTGAATAATTCTAATTTGATCGGATTTATTCTCAAATAAAAACCTATCTGTTATTCTTTTCACTACACTCAAGTAATTTTAAATTTCTCATTGCAAGCATCCTATTTTTAACGTACAATAAGCTTCGACTTCACTATATACTCTTTTGGCCTCGACACCCCCTGATCAATCTCTTTTAACAGGACCTTGACACATGTTTTCGCGAGGGATTCCAGTGGCTGTTGAATACAGGATATTTTTGGATTTAAAATATCAAACAATTCATGATCATCAAAAGAAAACATCGGAAAATCAAAGGTATGTTCCCCTTCCGAACGAAGCGCCTTTAAGCCAAGGATACAGAGGTAATTTGTTGTAAAAAATAATCCATCCAATGCAGGATTTTCAGCGGCCCATTTTCTTAGCAACTGCGTCCCTTTTTGCTTTAACTGTTGATACGGTAAATGCAGTAGGCATGGTTTCATCTCGTTTTCTTCACAGAAGCCTAAATAGGCATTCTTCCGCGCCAACATCTGCGGCTGGTCCGAGTCAATGGTAACTAACCCAAAGTTCCGACAGCCAATGGACTTCAAATGTTCACATGCTTTTCTACTGCTATCCCCATTATCAATATGAACATAATGTGTATCTACCGATGGAGAATTCCTGTCAAAAACAACCAGTGGTACGCCATATTCCAAAATCTTTCGTTGATACTCCTCCAAATCTACAGGGGGAGCCAAAAGAATACCTTCCACTTTCTTTTCCAGCATAGAATCGATGATATCACGCGCATTTTGTGAGTCTCCAAGTGTGCTACTGTAGAGCACATGGTAATTTTTTTTCCGAAACAATTCCTCCACATACAATGCAAATGGACCAAAGAAAGAATCCCCAATATTCTCTACAATAAGACCGATGGTATTTGACCGTCCAGTCGCTAAACTTTTTGCCAATGCATTGGGCTTATAACCAACTTTTTCAACGTATGCCAGTACGCGATTTTCCAATTCTTTGCTGATGCGTGCTTGCTCGGCCTTGTGATTGATGACTAATGAAACAGTCGATTTAGACACATTGAGTTCCTGTGCTATTTCTTTAATTGATTTGGCCATAAGAGCATTTTCATAAAATTAGGGTGAAATTAGAAAATAAATATGAACATATGGGAGATTACAAATGACAACATGAAATAAATTATTACACAATCGTATGCGTAGAAACGAAAAAAGGAATAAATAGCTAATTAAGACTAATTTCTCACCCGATTATTACCTTCTATGAATGATCATAAATACCCTAAAAAAGATATTTATGATTAAATTTAACGATCATCCTTTTTAGGATAATGCTTCTCTAAATATAGAAGTACTAAAAAAGCATACGAACCATTGTCAATAAAACTAAAAACGACCATCTTACTGTTTTAATGGATTAAGTTGCACTGTTATATAAAAACTAGTAAAAAGTCTTAGCTAAGAAAAAAATTATTTTGAATAAATAATCCAATGCAAATGAAAATATCTTTTATGTTATCTTTTCTTTTGACTATAGCCTCTCTTGCTATAGCTCAAAAGAAGGACCAAAGACCGAATATTGTACTTATTATGGCAGATGATCTAGGGTATGGTGACCTAGGCGTATATGGTCAGCAAAAAATCGAAACGAAGCACATCGATTCATTGGCTTCCAGAGGAATGAAATTTGACAATTTCTATGCTGGTACATCTGTATGCGCTCCATCTCGCTCATCGTTAATGACGGGACAACACACCGGACACACTTACGTGCGCGGCAACAAAGAAATCGAAACTGAAGGACAACAGCCGCTAGCGGACTCCGTACAGACTTTTGCTATGCTCCTCCAACAGGCGGGATATACAACCGGTGCGTTTGGAAAATGGGGACTTGGAATGGTCAATACAACAGGGGCTCCTGATCAAAAAGGTTTCGATGAGTTTTACGGCTATAACTGTCAACGTCAATCCCACCGCTACTACCCTACACATCTTTGGCATAATAAAGAGCGGATAGAACTCCATGGCAATGGTTTAATGGCACAAGGGCAGTATGCACCAGCATTAATCCAAGAAAAGACCTTGGAATTTATTGATGAAAATAAAGAAAAACCTTTTTTCCTTTATGTCCCTACCGTTCTTCCTCACGCCGAATTATCAGGTCCGGATGACAAATATTACCAATTATATGCAGACAGGTTTGACGAAACACCGCATAAAGGAAATGACTATGGATCACAAGCGACTGTTCCCGGTTACTCTTCGGTAGAAAAACCGCATGCCATGTATGCAAGTATGGTAAGCCGTATGGATGCGTATGTCGGTCAAATTGTTGATCGATTACGCGAAAACAAGCTGTTGGATAATACAATAATCATTTTTACGAGCGACAATGGATCGCACAAGGAAGGCGGAGCTGACCCCAATTTCTTCAATAGTTCTGGTGGGTTACGCGGCAACAAACGCGACCTCTATGAAGGTGGTATCAAGACCCCTTTCATTGTTTATTGGCATGGTAAAGTTGCCGAAGGGAAAACTTCAAGTTACTTAGGAGCTTTTTGGGATATTATGCCGACGATGGTCGAGCTCGCCCAGGCGAACAAACCTCATTATACAGATGGCATCTCATTTGTACCAACGCTGCTAGGTAAAAACAAGCAACAAAAACAGCATCAATATCTATGCTGGGAATTTCACGAAGATGGGGGACGTCAAGCCTTGCGTCAGGGGGATTGGAAACTTATCTTACAAAAAGTTACGAGCAGCCAGCCCTCAACCGAACTATATAACCTCAAAAAAGATCCAAAGGAACAAAACAATATTGCTCAGGAAAACCCCAATAAAGTGAAAGAATTACGTCAATTGATTGAAAAAGCACATGTCGAAAGTACTATTTTTCCATTGACAAGTGTAACCACACATAAAAAATAGAATGATTATCCAGGGAGTCGCAGGCGCTCAATTGCGTACTCCCTTGTTGGTGGTTGAAAGTTAACCAATGCGCGCAATAGTTTTATCCTCATCGCTTACTTGCCAATTAGGCACTTGCTTTTTTTGCTTGTTATAGAACTTAAATCTTTGCGTCCATTAATTTGTTTTCAGTTTTTTTTGATTTATCTAATTTAATTTTGATTACAAATGCTTTTTTATTTTTCAAACCCGCTGGTACAGCTATATCAAAATACAAATTCTTATCTCTATCAAAACCGATATTCGCTTTTTTCAAAAGCAAATCACGCTTACCAGAACGGATCCCAGGTGCCATCAAACCAAAAACCTTTGATTTGTGGGTAATCTGCCTGCAATTCCACTAACTGGTTCCTTGTATATTTCAAAAATCGGTCAAATCTAGCTTTCTCAAGTGTTTTTCCATTTGTTTGAAATCATACTCAAACAAATAGCTTTCATTTAAGATATCTATCAGCTTATTTCTAACAAATACATGCAATAAGCCCATTTTAATAAAATAGGCTGTATTCATATTACAATCAGACGTATAGCCCAATAATTTTATCGTTGGAAATCGTTCCGCCACATCTTTTATCGACTCAACCTCATCCAATCCAATCCAATCCTATCAAGGTCAATAAGACATATTTCAGGCAAAATGAGATTGTTTGTTAAATTATTCAGAAGTTCAGCTCCGCTCCTACTTATAAAAAGTAGCTCAAACAAACCCAGTTTATGGTGTAGGATTGTTATCATTATTTCTTGGAATATACTTCCATTGACAAAAGATATCTTTTTTTTATAATGCATCATTTAAAAAAAAGAGCACATATAATATATGTGCTCAGTCACACTAAACTAAACCAAATAATACTTATCTCTATAGCCCTACACTTTGTGGGGAATAACCTAACTTATCAATAATATCTCTTGTCTTATCCTGCTTATATAGTAACAGTTCATCCATACGAGCGACAAGGTTCGTCTCACCTGAATGCAGTATAACATAGGGTACAGTTTTTTTCAATACGTCCAATGTAAATACCCATTGCGAACGACGGGTAATCCCTTCCTGATAATAAGGAACAGGAATAAATCCCTTGCCAAACTTAACCCTTAAGTTTTCTATTGAGTTATCGTTACTTTCTTTAAGACCGAAATAGACCAATCCTCCATTTGGCCCAACAGATACGGATTGCTTGCCTCTTTTTAGATCAATGTATTGTTTAACTGGTCCGATAGTATTGCCCAAGGCTGTAGCAATTGCTAGCTGTACTATTGCCTTACTTTTATTTACGTCAATATGTAGTGTGCTGCCCGCTGCAACATAGAACCCCGTCATCTGCAAATCTTGTTGCTGGCTTGCAAGCTGCACGGCCCCTATTTTGGCAGCCTTGGTGGGGTATGTACTAAAAATTTGTAATGAATCCACTATCGCTAACGGCTCCGCTCCTGAGTCTTCCAATAATATGTAAGCCCGCTCACTGTTCCTGCCGCAGGAAATGCATGATGTCACAAAAAGAAACATAAGGAGGAATAAAACGAACCTTCTCATAATTTATTGAATTAGTTTGTCAATTATATTCTTTAATTGTATTCGGCTACTACTGACGTAATATCACTTCCTTTGATATACAGATCGATACAGATATTCTGTTGATAAAATTGGTCAGATTTATAATTTAAATCAATATAGTGCTAAATTGAAAAGTAAAAAAACAATTGTTCAGCTCAATCGATTGCACAATCAACGAAAAGCATTTCGTTTCTAAGCCAAGGGACAATACGGAAGTAAATAACAATTGTAATTCAAAATCAACTCCCAGTGTGCACGCTGCGATTCAATAATAAAAGTTCACCGATGTCTAACGAAATAAAGTCATTGAAAGTGATAATCTGCAGTTTTTCAACGAGCGGATCGAACAATGTTATATTAGTGCAATCAATTGCAATCACAACGGTAAAACCCACGAAAGATAAATTTCTTCTTCGAAATATCGCAATAAACGGAACATCCACTTTGGCAAATTTATCGGAACCTGACAATCGTATACTATCAATCCCATATCCAAACAGGATATCCCTGATCGTTTGGATAGATTGCCGATCTTGATATGTCGCTATCAACGTTGACAAATCAATCTTACGATATGCTATATCATAAAAACCTAAAATAAACTTACATGATCCCTCTAAGGCACGACCATCGACTCCTCTTATCTTTTTCAAGAATTTCACTTTTTACGTAGTAAAGCACAATTTTGTTGGAAGTACGTTCGCAGAAATCTGAGAAAATCAATTACCATCGCGCCAGAAAACGTACTACTATCAAATATAAGGAGTAATAGTACTAAGCCAAATAGCCGATAAATAATCAAACGTTTGCTTGTTTAACGAATACGTTTTCATAGAATTATATTTTTTAAAGTCAAAAACAATGTCCCTTATTTAAATTCAATAATCCTTAGGTCTTAATCGTTTTCGTTCTTTACACAATCGATTGCATATTAAATCGATGATATATTTTCACTGATTCTTGCATAGATTTAGTAGAAGAAGAACATATGGGTTCATATTTAATCTGTGGTGCCAAAAGCATCTTCATAAAGTTTTAATAACCAGTTTTCACACTATTGTACGCCCAAAAGGCCATCACTGAATAAATAGGACAAAATAACTAATATAAACAACCGATTATGAAAAGGATTACTATAAAGGATATCGCAAAAACGTTGGGATATTCGATTGGCACTGTTTCAAAAGCACTGGCAGATAGCCATGAGATCAGCGAAGTTACTAAAGTTGAAATACAAAAATTTGCCGATGAAAACGGCTACCAATACAATCAATATGCTAAATTACTCCGTACCGGAAAAACAAATATCATAGGCATGATTGTGCCCAAAATTGGTAATTCATTTTTTTCCCAGATTTTGGAAGGAATAGAAGAAAAAATGTCAAAAACGGTCTATAACTTAATCATTATGCAAAGCTATGATGACCCAGTCCGTGAATTAAACCTCTTAGAAACGCTATTTAAAAAAGGTGCCGACGCAATTATAATTGCCCCAACAGGTAATTGCATTTCACTTGATTATCTTAGAAAATTAAAAAAAGATGGTATTCCAGTTGTTTTAATAGACAGAATAAATTATGCCATCAGTACCCATAAAATTGGCATCGATAACTTTAGAGCTGTCTATCAAGGCATATCCCATTTGATCAGTATGGGATGCATGGATATTCTTTTTATTTCAAGTATGGCCAAAGGAGTTGTTGAAGAGCGACGACGTGGTTATCTACAGTGTTTAAACGATTCTGGTATCCAAATAAACTATGAAAACCTCCTTTCAATTGATGTGGAGAAAAATGGTGAAAATAGTCGTGAAGAACTAATAAAATATTTTGCACAAAGGATACAGGAAAATACACTTCCGGATGCTATATTTACAGCTTCTGATCAATTAACCTATCAGGTTTTAGAGGTATTGCATGCACTGAATATTGAGGTGCCGAAAATCATAGCACTCTTAGGCTTTGCTAACTTCACATTCTCCAATCTCTTTAGCCCCCCCTTATCCTGTATTGTCCAGCCATCAAAAGAAATGGGATCAAAAGCATTTGCCCTAATTGAAGAAATTTTAGATAAACCTGACAGGCAAGAAAGCTCATCATTTGAAGACATTAAATTGCCTGTAAAAATGGAAATTCGCCGATCGACCAACTAACTCATATTAAAAAAGTTAACAAGAAACCAAATGAAATAGATCTCATTTGATAAAAATCCCCGAAACGTATCACTCTCGGGGATTTATCTGGAATTTTCTTTTACCTATCTGCCTTTTTATTTCCAACAGCAAAATACAATAAACAACCTATAAAATTAAAGAGCAGAACCAGTACAATCCAAATACCCTTATTCTGTGGTAATATATTCGTATTTTTTATGATATGATAAATAGTATAAAAAGCAAGCAATATAGGAATTGCTAAGAAATACATTTCATTCATTCCCAAGTTTAAAAATAAGATATCCATAATTATAATAAATTAAATTAATAATGGCTCCCCAAACCTTTTTCCGAACTGAGGAACCGATACAAGCGAAACTTAAAAAACTCGCTTCAACCATTAAACTATCCCCCCCTTTTCATACGTTGTACTCATGAATAGCAATCAACTCTATTCTACCTTCACCTCTAATATTTGAGTATGGAATGCCTACATGAACATTATCACACATTACTTATAGGAAATGAATAATAATGCATAATATCTAAATATCATCCGAACGAATGATACGCACGGAACCTACAGTTTTTTCAGCATTTTTATTTGTATTATTGGCCACGTACCAGTTTCCTGTCCATACATCATAATAAATACCGAATGGTTGAAAGAACCTTGCGGCCACATCCTTAATTGGGACATTATCAATAACTTGACCTGTTTCATCACCCGAGGAAACTCTAGTAGACAACTCAGTCATCACATCCGTCTTCAAATCATAGTAGAAAATCAGATTGTGATTACCAGCTGTAGCCAAAAGCACATCTCCCGCCGTAGCAAACAACCCTCTGTTATTGACGTTTGAATTTTGATATGGTGCTATCGAATTCGATGTAAAATTGTATTTGAAGATATTATTATTATTGTTGCTTGACACATACATATCCTCGCCATCTGGAGTTATAGTCATCGTAAATAGATTGCCCGCACCACTTGGTATCGCCAATGTGGATACCGTATTTGCTGTCGTTGAAAGATCGATCTTTCTTAGGCGAGCGCCTCCCCATTCTGAAACATATAGAGATTTTCTTGCCTTGTCAAAAATAATACCCGATGGTCTATTAAATGTTGCAGCAGAACCTACACCATCAGCTGTGCCCGAGGCCCCTGTACCAGCTATTGTCGAAACCGTATAATCTCCGTTCGCATTTTTTACGATCTTACGAATTCGATGAGCTCCAACAGCACTAGCGGCATCAGTCGTATAAATGGTACCTGAAGAATCGACAGCTACGCCCCACATACCGTTAAAGGTTGCCGCGGTGCCAGCTCCATCGACAGATCCTGTCGCACCACTGCCGGCAATGACACTAGCACTCCCTGAAGCATCGACCATAAACAATTGATTCTTATAACCATCGGCAATATATAAGTTATGGCTATTATCCATCGTTATAGCAAAAGGACCTTTTACACTAAGTCCATTATTCAAAACCAAGGTTGAAACTTTTAAATTTGTCAAAATAGGCTTCGTGTACCGAGGGTCCAGATCTTTAATCATCACCTGAAAAGGTGTAACCGTATTAGATTCCGCTAGCGTCATTGTGCTATTTTGCACTTCAAATCTCACTTTGGAATTATTGTTGTATTTGATCTCTATATCCCCTGGATATACTTTGTTAACGAGTGTAAATTGACCAGCGTTATCAAATTCACCTTCCTCCCAAGTGGAAAATTCCCTATCTACAACCGATTTATAACGATACTGGAATTTTTCATTTTTTATAACTTGATTACTGAAAACCTGCTTGCTCACCAATTTCAAATTACCTTTGCCGAATAAGGATTTAGTAGTCAAGGTAAGCTCAATTGGGGTCCTCGTCAACAAAGCTCCCTCTAGCGAATCTGGCATATATGCCACATCCGGTTCAGCAACCTTCACCTTATAGTGCACAGGAAATGCTCTGCCTGTAAAAGACACCCTACCCTGTTCATTAGACAACAAAGTATCTACAACAGAATAAGATTCCGTATTACTTTCGCGTTCATAAAGTCCTACTTTTATACCCACATAGGGCTGCTTGAGGTCACTGAGTACCTGAACATTGATTTGAGAAACTCCAAATCGTGGATAGCTATTCAATATGATTGGATAATCTTTGTTTTCAGTAATATCTACAAAATTCTCATCCAAGTGATAGCGCCCTGTATCCCGTATAGATACTTTTACCAAATTAGGAAATGGGACATCGTACCTAAATTGTCCTTTTACATCAGTAGACACAGTATCTATAAAAGTCTGCTCTCCATTGGCTTTCGTCTGCCGTTGAAACAATATTTTTACGCCTTTTAACACCGTATTATCATCAGTATTAGTCAAAGTCCCCGAGATACTTCCTCGCTGGACAACAGTAGTCTGATTCCAATAATCATCCCTTTTACATGCTGCAAATGCTATAAGGGCAACGCATGTTGCATAAAATAGTTTTCTTTTCATCATGGTCTAATCGATTCAGTTATTTTCCAACAAATTCAGTTTCATAGGTATTCAAAAACACCTTCCCTTCGAGTCCCCAGGATTCGGCCGGTTTGATATTTAGCCAATAAAAAATTTGGGGTGCAATGTCTACTGCGCTTAGCAATAGTTCATCAGGATTTTTTTCTGAGCCTGTCAACAACTTACAAAAATCATTCTGTAAAAACTCCCAGCTATAAGCTCCATTGATCATAAAATCAGGTGCCCCAGCAACGTTGTTTTTCAATCGGGCCCCTACGCCATCTCCTAGATCCCATCCACCGATCATATCAGCTTTATACTGATTATCCACTGGGCTTTTACAATAATTATTCGTTATGTAATCTACGGGCAATGCTCTATTATAAATACAGACATCCTTCACCGATTGTATCAAAGAACCACCTACATAAGACGCCGAATAACCGACATTCAGATTACTTGCAGAGGTTCCCTGTGCTGTGCCTAAGCTACCTTCCGCCCCCATCTCGCCATCAGTAAATACCTGAACTTTACGAGTTGAGCCATCCATATAAACACGTGCCGTCAGAGTATACCATTTACCTACTTCAAATTTCTTATCAAAAGTGATTTGTGTTCCTTTTATCTTAAACCTCCAGCCAACACCACCATTGTGGATAAAAGACCAACCATCATCGGAGTTACCAGTATTGGCCTGCTTAGAGATAATAGCCGGATTTAACGTTCCAAATTGATGAATCAATAATTTTAGCTGAATTGTATATTCTCCTGAAGTACCTAGGTTATAACGTGCCGCATCTGTTGCTGTTATTGTACCGTTAATACCGTTCTTTGCCTTGAACCCGTTGGTAAAAGGCGGTGCTACAAATTTCCGCTTGACAAAGTTTGGATTGTATAGAATAAGCGGAACCTTACGCTCCTCCAGGGTAGCACCACCATAATTTTTATCATATCCACCATGATTGGATGTAATCACTACTAACCAATCTTCACCAGCATAATTTTTTCGCTGCTCCACTGCGGCTAAGATCTCGCCCACATAACCATCAATTTGGTCCAATGTTGATTTGTATTTTAGATTATCCAAAGAGAATCCTCCGGTCATCCCCTCCGTATTTAAATCACGAAAATTGACCACGGTGAACCCTAAATCTTTCTCTCCATTTTTGATACGATCCACAGCCTTCACTTTAACCTCTTCATCTGAAGCGACCGCTCCATTGTCATCTGACAAGTTAAATAAATTATGATCCAATGGTTCCCACGCTGTAATCGACAGTGTTTTGAGTATCCGTCCTGATTCCAATAAGCGCTGGTATAAACTAATATAGCCCGTGGAAACTCCAGTACCATTATGGTCATGAATATCATCATCATCTTCTTCCGCTATAGCAAAATCATTGGTGGTTACACCATGTTTACTACTACTTTTCCCACTCAAGATTGTTGTCCACGTAGCGGCATCTTTTGTATTGGCATCGGCCATGCCTTCAAAAGTATACTTCGAATGTTCCAATAGTTTACCGATATTAGTAGGAACGTAATTATTTAGTTCTGTTCCTACTAATCCATCGATTGAAATTAATAACACCTTTCTATCCTTAGTAATTACTTGAGGTTCCTCTTTTTCAAACACTAAGGGCGGATCAAAATATTTTTTACATGACATAAGGCAACAAACCGTAACAACTAGCATGCTCCCCAATATATATTTATAGTTCTTCATCTCGATTTATATTTTCATTTATTTGTCGAATGCCCACGCACCAAGTTCTGCCATAGCCACATCCGCATGGATTGCAGCTTTTATATTCAAACGGAACTCCTTAAATTTCCTTTGAACACCGTCCGAGAATTTCACGTATACCTTTTCTGGATCATTATTCATAATTGCCAAAGTATTTCCGCCTTCCATTGGTACGACCTCCCAAGCGGCCGATGCATTGGCCCGAACCTCCATTGTATAATCAGTAAGATAACGTGTCAAGTATCCCGAACGTCCCTGAAAATAGAATCCGTCAGCGTTAATATCATTTGGGCTTACAACAGCAATACTGTATGGGAAAGTCTTCACGCTACCAATATGCCAAAAGGTAGCAGACTTCCCGTCAAAAAGATTAGTAAGCGGATAACTCGCATGTGAAGAATACCCAGAAGAAAGGGCCGCCGTCCAATTTGTGGTGCCAACATCCGTTCTATAGACTGGAATAGGTCCATCACCTCCTGTTTTGGTGACTGGATTAAATAGCCAAACTGCTTTATTCAACAATGGAAACCCCTTTTCTTCAGACACATAACGTTTAGATACTGTACTTACCTTGAGCCCCCATTGATTCAAATAAGGTTCCATATCTATTTTGGTATATTCCGATAATGCCTCGTAAAAGAAATCTATTTTAGACTGATCATTTGCTGAAGTAAAGCGCGCTTCACGCCCTCGGACATAGATGTAAGTCATAAATTCATAGCCATACTTTTCAAATATCTGTGCATACATCATCAAACGGATATCGTGTGCTTTACTTTTATAAGCATTACCTTCAACATCCATACTGGCCCAGTTAATGTCATCTTTAGTTATCCCAGCAGTTTTCTTTGCCGCGATATAAGGAACCGCACTATTCCATACTTCGGCAATCTTATAACTCTGATGTCCAAAAACCTTAGATACCCTAAAATGGAACAAGTTATTGGTAACCTCGCCATTTCCGGCAAAATTCCAAGTCGAGCCCATTTGCATGTTATGACCTAGTTCGTGAAAAGTTCCCCAATTGGCATTTTTCACACCATCTATACTAACTGCTTGCTTGAAGTAGTTCTCAGTAGCGCCAGCCCGAACCGGATAACCCGAAACCTGGGCTACCCCTGGTTTAAAGAGAACGTCATGGACAATCCGCCACTTGTTGAAAGGAGCGCGATGTCGAATATCAGGATTCCCTTCGGTCATCCCGGTCCAATCCCAATAGCCCTCACGAATAGCTTTATCCCAAGTTTTCATTAATTCAGTAGGATCTTCAATAGGGTGCTGTTTTAACCGTTCAGTCTGCATCGTAAAAACGATGCGGTCCCCTTCCAGATCAAACCAAGGTACTGTTGATTTTGCCACTAATGCTTTCCATTCTTCATTTGTCGTAGCCCCAGGACCACTCAATTTAAAGCTCGGCGCTTTGGCGACACCCGAAAAATGAAGATCTACCACACGTCCAATCGGACGGGAAGGGATAATATAAATTAATCCACCATAAAGGTTGCGCATATAATTTTTCCCTGGAAAAAGTGTAGCCTGACTAAATATGACAGCATCACGAGCAGGAAAATCAATACCATCCAAACTAGTTGAGACATGCGGACTAATCTGCGCCGTCAAACCATACACACCTTCTGGAACATTGATCACCACCAGTTCACCAGCCGGGGCATACACCCCAGTCCCTTGCCATGCTCCGGGCGCAACAGAGATTCGTAAGTCTGACGCTCTGATCTCTTCATAATTGAGATCGATCTGCACTAAATAATTCTCCAAACGAGGCTCTTCCGCCGTCATCAGTCCAGGGAATAAACGTGCTTGTGTGTATTTTGAATAATCGATCTTAAAGCGATTGGTATCAACACTCACTGTTACAGTATCCTGATAATCAACATCGGAATACCCGTTATCTGCCGGGCTAAGGCGATCCTTTCGACAAGAGTAGGCTAAGGAAAGAAAGCCTGCCGCCAACAGTAAAAAACTAAAATTTCTTTTCATGTGCATTATCGGTTAATTATTGGAAAATGCTGGAGACCAGCTTTGGGCATCCAAATTAAATTGTCCTACCTCAAGGATATTCATCCAGTTATAGATCATCAATGGGGCATCAACTGTACGAACAACATAACGATCCATGCGCTCCGGCAAAGTCGGGCACAATGAGGCACCCCGTTCTGAAAAACTATTCCAAACATAACTTCCTGTCAACTCAAAATTTCGTTTATTCTTACTTTTGTCTTTCAGTATTGCGCCACCGTCGTCAGCAGGCCAATAGCCAATCAGATCATTGTAAAAGGGACTTGTAGAGATTGCCATCGTTGAACAGGATATTGCTTTAATCACGTCATCCGGAATCGCTGCCTTATAGATTCTAACATCAGCAATAGTATGAGCAAAACCACCATTATTTCCATAAGACCCCTCATAATAGCCCAATTTTAGTGGACTATCAGAACTTAAATTCCGACCAGCAAATGTCGTATTTGTACTTTTTAGATCGCCATCTCTATACATCTTCACAATACGGTTATTTCCGTCCTTGTAAATTTTTACGGTCAATGTATACCAAGTATCGAGATCGAAAGCTGTTCCATCTATAGCATAATTTGCTCCAGTTGAACTATTCCCAATAAACCTCCAACCGGAGCCTCCATTATATGTAATAGACCAACCAGCTGGAAAATTTGCAGCGCTGTTTTGCTTTCCGAAAATTACGCCATTTTGTGCTGTACCAGCCTTACCATTTCGACCATTCATTTCATTAACTTTCAGTTTCAATTGTATGGTATAGTCCCCGGCATCTACGCCCGTACCCAAGTTATATAATGCCGCTTGAGCCGCAGGTAAATTTGCAGATCCATTCGCTTCAGAATACCGCACCGCCGAACTTGTCCATGCCGGATCTACCGTTTCCATGCGTTCTACTAATTTGTAGCTAAACTCCGGGTTATTCATTAGGACAAAATTATTGCGTTCTGGGATCGCAAATACACTACCATCTTGCAGTGCCGGATTAAGGGTATATTTCCCCCCATTAGTCGAAGCGACAACAATCAGCCAACGTTCGTTTTTATAATTTTTACGATTGGTTATCGTTTTTCTTATCTCGCCAAGTTGGTCATCAAACGTGACCAATGCCTGAATATATTTATCATTCTCAGGACCATATCCTGCCTGTTCTCCCACTTGTCGAACACTGGAAAACGTTGCCATGACAAACGTAGCCTCATCCTTACTCAATTCATCCTTTGTTGCACTTAACACCTCAGCATCTGTAGACAGGACTTTATTATTGTCCACACTATTCGCTTCAATCAGTGTTGGCACGAGTGGATTGGAGGTCAATAGTGCCGTTCGGCTCCCTTTATATTGTTTAATCCGTTTGAAGAACGTCGGATAGGTTGCTAGATTATTGCCGTTCAATTGATCATCACTGACTTTGTGTTTTTCAATTTCAGTACCTGTCAGCAGGTCAGCATAATCTGTGGCCAATGTTTCGTGTTCACTACTAACGGAATTCCAGCTAAAAACGCCGTTCATACTGAGCGCAGCCATATTGGGCATATGCCCATAATCTGTTGCTTCACTGCCAACAATTGTCCCAACAGCACCTTCAACGACAACATACGCGATCTTGAATTGATTGGCACTTATGCCGAGGTCCTTAGGTTCTGAGCCAAACTCAAGTTTATTCTCTATGCTTTTGTTGCAGGAAAACGCAACGACCAATAGTAGACAACCCCAAGCAGCAAACCTATATTTTTTCCATGTATTTCTTTTCATCTTTTAGATTTTATAGATAAATAAAAGCTAATCCAATAAAGTCAATCGAACGATATTGCCTAAATTATTTTTTCCATTAAAGGATTGGATACGACCGACAAGGGTAATTGTTTTTTGTCCCAGGTTATTGGTTCCTTCTAAGGAGTCATGTATCGTACCGACCAGTCTACCTGTGTTGTTAAAATCTTCCACTAAATTTCCCTTCGAATCGATTATCATCAAACCCTCGCGGATAATATTATTATACTTGCCAAAGGATCCCGTGACCAGAATGAGACTATTGGACAATTGTACCGCATAACCTGGAAATCCAGATGCAAAACCTAGGCTTTGGAAATTTGCGTCACTGCTCCCGTCTTCATTGAGCAGCACCATCCCATTGGCAGGTTTTCCATTAAACATGGTAAAACTACCTGTCACTAGGTATTTTTTTGTCAGCTTGGAATAACTTATATTAGATACAAAACCATTAGCTCCACTACCAACTTGAAAATCTGCATCAAAATTCCCATCGCTTTTTAATCGGACAATGTTATTGGCATTTTGTGTGTTGTTAAAGCGTGTAAATGCTCCAACTAAGATCAATTTGCCATCGTCTTGCAAAACTGCGTCGGCAATTATACCGTTAACACCCTCAAAACCTTTATTAGGCAGCGTCGTTTTATTAACAAAATAGCTATCATCCAATGCGCCATCGGCCTGCATGCGGGCCACACCTCCCATTGGAAAAATATCCATCAAGATATTGTCATAAGTAGATCGAGTATAATAATTGTTGACATACTGGCCAAACTGACCAACCACAGTTACCTTATTATTCTGGTAAAAAGTTTTTACGATTGGCGATAATGTACCACCATTAAAAATCGGCACGATCAGGTTACTTTTAGCCGGATCAGAAGTTAGGTTAAGGATCGGTGTAGATTTCACCTGCAGTGCTCCTGTACTACTGATCGTAGTCATATTTCGCACCAGCTTTATGGTATCGTACTGCGTGATATTGCCTGAGATTAAAATATCCTTATTGTTCATTTCAACCATCGATGTGATCGCACCTGTCACACCTTGGCCAAATTGCATCCCACGCACAAACTCACCACTATTGCTGATCCGTGCAATACCTGTAATTTTGGTCGATGCTGCATTACCATTATAGTCTGTAAAATTGCCGCCGATAAATACCTGATTGGCGGATGTCCTTAAAATCGAATAGATAGGACTATTCGCTCCTATGCCAGATTGAAAAGTTGGGTCAATAGAAAGCTTACCAACGATAGGCAACATCGGGCCGGCAAATATCTGTCCATCAACGACAATTTTGACCCCACCGGTACTACAATATTCAGGGACAATACCTGTCAAGGTCGAATCACTTATATTGGTGACTTGTGCCTGCATATTATTGATATAGAATTTCAGTTGATCTTTGTATTTCAATAAGCCTCGTATACTGAATACTACTTCTGCTCCGGGTTTTGCTTGGGACGGAGATGGCGCCACCTCCCCAAAAACAACATCCACCGGTTCCTTACCTCCTGCATATGGATCTGGCCCGTATTCTAGCTTATTACTGCACGAATACAGACTAAGCATAAAAGTTCCTGCAAGGATATATTTCGTTATGTTCATTATTTCAACTATTATTTCGTATTATAATCTATTCCGAGCTCCATAGCTAAATCCGTGAATCGAGTCCCCATAAACCCAAAGATGTGGTTTCTGTAATTGAGGACATGCACCCGACCATTAGTTGGCTGAATATTGGAAGACGCCACAAAAGTACTGACCCAACCTTGGGTAGGATTTGTAAAGTCCGGGATATAAGAAACCATCAATTGTCTCGGTCCGCCGTACTTGATCGTAGCGTCGCCATTTTTCAGGTCATGAAAGACAACACCAACATTGATTGCTTCATCTGCATTATAGGTCTGATAGATCTGACCACCAAACGCGTATTTGGCAGTTGTATCCACTTGTCTGAAATCTGTCAAACCATAATCTCCTTTAATAATATATTGACTCAACAAACGACGATAAACCTCGGGTTTCACATCTTTAAACGATTTAATCGTATCCCTGCCCAATATATATAGGTTGAAATTCAGATTGAATAGCGCACTTTCAAACGCCGGATCCGGTGGAGCGAAAAAAGTAATCTTTTCATTTTTCAGGACATCTTCCATGCCCGCGTAACGAATAATCTGAACCAATGTATCAAACGGATCCTCAGGGCGCTGGGCTTTGGACTCCAAATACTCCATCATATTACCCTTAAAATGAGGATCATGAACACCGCTATCTTCAAAATAATCTTTGTTGCTACAAGATGCCAAAACGGTAAGCAATAAGATTACCGCAGCTAGGATATTATTTAATTTCATTTGCACGTTTTCCTTTCTATTTCCAGTAGTTATTTAATGTCATGTAGGGATTGTTGTTCATCGCTTTTGGATTGATCGGCCAAGTCCAGGCTTCCTGCAGATAATCGCTATAAGTAACCGGATTAAAACAATATTTAGCATCGTATAGCTTCCCGGTCCGCACTAGGTCATAATAATAATGTCCTTCTCCCATCAGCTCTTTGCATCGCTCCCAGTAAATCGCATCTTTCAGGTTATTATCGTAATTATTGCTAGCGGGATACAGCCCCGCCTCAGCACGCGCCCGAATCATATTAAGTAAGGTAGTAGCCTTAGTTTCGTCGCCCAAATTAGCGTTAGCCTCGGCCTGCAATAGAATTGCGTCAGCTAAACGAAGCATAATCTGATAGTTACCTAATGACTGTGCGGTATTGCCCTCACCTAATGCGAGATTAAAAAATTTAAAAAAAGTAAAAGCACCTGTTCCCGAAAACATAAAATTGTCACCCTTTGGGTCGGTAAACCAATATTTGATCCTTCCATCTTGTTCGCCATCGGGATACAGCGTGTGCATGTATTCTGGCCGATACGTCAACTCGCTTAAATTAGTCGTTGTCTGATTCAAAATAAAATAAGGCGCATGCAATACATGGGCGAAATAAGTCTTCCGTGTATTTGAATAGGATTCACCATAATTCACATTATTGGGGATTTCAAATAATCCCTCTTTTGAACGTCCATTAAATACCTCAGCGACCCTATTGATCGGTAATAGCTCATAGGCTTTACTTTCTAACACACCATCATTGTAAAGCTCATCACCGAAACGGTCAACAGCCTGATAATATGTTTTTTCATTTGCCTTATCAAAACCAGCAAGCCACATATTCAGATGCATCATCAAGGCTAGAGCCGAACCTTTCATGGCTCGTACCCCACGATTAGCAGGATCTGCATAAGTCCAAGGCAGGTCGTCTTTTACTTTCTCCAAGTCTTCCAGACAGGCTTTGGCAACTTGAATATGCTTTGTCCGTGGAAGAGGATCCTGGTTGTAAGCATCGGTAAAGTAAGGCACATCCCCAAATAGACGCAACATTACGAAATAGGACATACTACGCATAAATACAGCCTCAGCTTGATAAGCCTTCACTTCCGCTTGTGAAAATGAAGGATCATTTTCCGCGACTTTTGGCACTAGGGAATATAAAATATTAGCGGACTGAATCACTTTATAAATAGGTGTCCAATCACTGATTTTATCCCATTCGACATTGTATGTCCAGAAACGATCGGCATCTGTTCCTGGTTCCGGACGAACGGTATTCACCAAGGTTCGAATATCACCCCGCGATATATAAGTTATATCAAGTCGATTAGGAAAGGTTGCCGTACGCAAAACAGGTGCGTTGCGGAAATCACCGACCAACAGAATAGGACGGTCGATACCTACCCCTACGCGAAAGAGACGATATATTTCTCGTGTAAATGTTTCCGCATCGTTTTTATCACGCCAGA
Organism: Sphingobacterium sp.; assembly: GCA_031253985.1. Classification (GTDB taxonomy): domain Bacteria; phylum Bacteroidota; class Bacteroidia; order Sphingobacteriales; family Sphingobacteriaceae; genus Sphingobacterium. The sequence continues at coordinate 45,972 of JAIRVH010000188.1, read as the reverse complement.
AATTATTACCCGAGAGACTATCGGTCGGTTCCACATTTAAAAATTTCTTACATGAAGATATTCCTATGATTAATGCAACTGCACAAATCAGTTGTAAGAGGTTATTCTTTTTCATTTTCATCTTCGATTAGAATTGAACATTTAGACCAACAGTGTACGTTTTTGGTGTTGGATAGCCATCTGATCGGTCGTATCCCATCGCGGTTACACCCTCTGGGTTGGGGCCCGTGTATTTAGAAAAGGTGTACACATTATTGGCGGTACCATAGACACGTAAGGAAGTAATCTTATATTTCGACGTCCATTGTCGGGGGAAATTATAAGCTAATGTAATGCTATTGATTTTCCAATAAGATCCATCTTCCAAAAATAAGGTCTGATTTGGACGGAAAGGTTTTACACCGCCATTTCGTGAATAATCAAATGGATTAGGCAAAAATGCATTGTCGCCATAATTTGTCCAAAAATCATAACCATCCATCGGTAAGAGTGCTGAATTTTTTTGTCCACGTGTATCACCAAACAAAGGGTTACCGTAAGAATTCATCTGACCCGCCATAGCCGCATTGATCACATCACGCTTTAAGGTATAAGATGTATTAACATTTAAACTAATGTTTTTATATTGGATAAAAGTCGACAAGCCTCCCGTCACTTTTGGCTGCGCATTTCCGACAATCACCCGGTCACGATCATCGAGTATGTAATCACCATTTAAATCTGTCCAGTAAGGATCACCAGCCTGAAAATAATACGTTTTTCCATCACGGATCGTTTTGTAGGTTTCACCGGTTTCAGGATTAATTGGAACGGACTCATTGGTTGGGAATACCCCGCGATAATCGTACAACAAATAGGACATACTATTGCGGCCGAGGCGATAATAAGTATCAAAACCATTCCCACTATTATCTCGGACGATATATTGTCTTGCATTATCCGGAAGACGTGTTAGAATATCATTATTAATAGCACCGTTCAACGAAATATTCCAATTGACTGGGCTATTTTGTGGAAGCGGTCTAAACATGAAAGTAAATTCATAACCATAGTTCACCATACTCACATCATTCCCTTTCAGCATACTATAACCATTGTGATCCGCTAAGTTGCGTTCCCATAGCATATTATCCACTTGCTTGTAATAAAACTCCTGAATCGTGGTAATCCTATTGTTTAAAATACCCGCCTCCACGGCCAAACTGGTGGACGTGGTAGTTGAAGGGATCAACTTACTATTCGGCATTTGTTTCCAATCAAATCCAATGGTTGGATTATTATTAAATTCTCCTGTGAAAATATATTTACCATTGGCATCAAATACAGTTCCTGTAGGTACAATATTTTTACCCCAACCGGCACGGAGGGACAGGTAATCCAACCAATTTTCTGCAGCATCTTTCAAAAAGCTTTCTTTTTGCATATTCCATCTTGCAGAAATCGATGGATTTTTTTGCCATGGAACATCTGGGCCAACACTTGAGGATTTATCAAAACGATAGGTAAAATCCACAACATATTTCGACATATAATTATAGCTTAACGCTCCGGCAAATCCCGCAGAACGCACATCCGACGCATTATTTAAAACGCCACCTTTTGATGAACCATAACCTAAGGGGCCTTCCAGCTGATCATTACCAAAACCTGTTTTTTCCTGCGCTTTCGCTTTCAAATTCATGAGGTTTAACTCATTAAACACATAAGTAGTTAGAATATGCTTATCCTCAGGTCCCCAAGATTTAATGTAAGTCAGCTGCGCCATATTATAGATGGTATTCCGCTGCGAGTCGTAATTATATAATTTGGAAATATTATTGTTCGAAATACCCGGCGAAAAATTATCCGTACGATCACTGATGTAATTGTAACTAAAGTTATTTTTTGCACGCAATCCTGGGATAAGTTCATATTCCAATTCGACATTGGATTTGATATCTGTCATTCGGTTATCGTTGCGTCCCAAGATACTCGCGGCCACCGTTGGATCAACAAAAGGTGAATTTGGGGCTGGAAGCAATGACGACGCCGACGCCGAATTAGCTACCCCACCCTGACTAACGGCAGTTCCCGTACCCGTCTGTTGACGACCAATATTTCCGGCCATATTCACAAACATGCGAAAACGGTCAGTTGGTCGGTACTCCGAGTTCATCGTCAAGGTATAACGGTCGAAACCAGTATTTTGCACAATACCTTTTTGTGTAAAGTACTGGCCATTAATCTTATAATTGAATGTCGCATCTCCTCCGGAAGCATTTACGTTGTGCGACTGACTATACGTCGGTCGGTAAAATACATCTTGCCAATTCGTCGAATTATTAAAATATGGATTGAGACTATCCGAAAGTATTTGATTGTCAAAAATAAGATCCCGACCGTGATAATAACCTCCCGAATACCCCAATATTTGGTTGATCCGCGAGAGACGTTCGTTTTTTCCGCCCAAAACATTGCGTAATTTAGGTGGCAGATTAAAAAATTGATTGGTCGAATACTGAATAATCGGCACCTTGGAAAGCCCTCTTTTTGTGGTGATCCGGATGACCCCATATGCTCCCCTAGAACCGTATAATGCGGTAGCTGCAGCATCTTTCAAGACGTCAACAGATTGTATATCCTCTGGAGGGATTAATGAAATCGGACTAATACCCGCACCGGCACTGTTAAATCCATATTGAAAGTCTGTATTGTCATCAACTGGCACACCATCCACAATATATAATGGTGAGGTTGGTGTCAAAAAAGCGTCTTGCCCTGATCCGCTAACTGAAATATTGGATAAACCACGTACTAAGACCGATGCTCTCACCCCAGGTTGACCGCTATTTACCTGGACGTTCATCCCCGCTACTTTTCCTTGCAACAATTCAGTCACATTGGAAACAGGATTGTCTTGTAGTTGTTTACCGTCGATGGTCATCGATGAACCTGTCAAGGTCTCGCGTCTACGCGTCATAAATCCCTGAACAACGACTTCCTTCAACATGTTTTCATCTCTGGTCATGTAAATAGTAAAGATGAACGCTTTTCGATCTACCAATGATTGTGTTGTAGTCTTATAGCCTGTACTTGTAAAAATTAGGATATCATCTTTCGGAGCCGTCACCTTAAAAGATCCTCTTTTGTCTGACGACCCCAGTGCTTTATTCAATTTGGTGGACCTAATCGTTACATCAGAAACACCACTTCGTGTGGTCTGATCTTGCACGAAACCTGCTACATTCACCGTTTCTTGCGCCATGACAAGCCTAACGATCAATAGTAAACAAGCAATTAGTATATATCTTCTCATTTGGTTTTTCATGGTTAATCGTTGTCAAATAAAGGAGCCTCATCCGGGAAGAAAAATATAATCTCCCAATCCCCTTTTTCATAAATATTGAAATCGAATCGTACTCCTGAAAATTCTCGAATTCCGCCGAATGCAATCCGTGTAAAAGTAAAGGACGTCGAAGCCCGCCCACCTGAAGTCCATTCTGTGGCTAATGTAGGAACCAATGGAATAGGATAAGCGACATCATAACGTACCGAAGTAGAATCTTTATCAAACGTTTTATTGAAACCATGCACCAACTTATCCCAATTTGTATTATTAAATCTTGACAATTTTATGGGTTGCAAGTCAGGTCCAAGGAATTTAAAACTTAGCGAACTTCCTTCGCCTTTTTTATAGAACCATATTTGGGGTTGCACTAGGGTCCGGGTAGAATCGCCCAACAAATTCATTGTTATTGTTGGGCGTAAAATCCCCCTCTCGACAAAAGGAGCGTAAGGTTGTTCTTTCAATGGCGTCAACAACATATTCTTAAAGAATCTACGACCGCCATTACTGCTGACTTCTACATCAAAATAATAACCGGAATCTGGATATGATTTCAACACAGTAGAATTACTTGTACCGTGCATTGTTAAATTACCCGAATGCTGCGCGATCTCCCAAAGGGGCCTCATTACAGTATCCCTTTTTGCCTGTATTTCTGCTAAAGATTTTTCAGTCCCCGTATAAGGTTGCTTCCAGATGGATACCGGAAACAATTTTAGCAGCTCCGGTGCTTCCTTTCCTTCAAAGGTTCGGACGGCAGAAATTCGAAAACTCAAGGGTAAGGTGGATTCACCAGCATTAAAAATATCCTGAAATTGAGTTGTTTGCCCTAAAATTGGTTTAAATTCCGTCTGTGTAAAGTTCATATCCAAACTAAACGCATCTAAATCGGAGGGAAAGTTTTTCTTACAGCCAGATAAAAGAAATATGGCTACAAGGAACATTAATTGAATATATTTTCGATTCATAATTACAGGTTAAAGCGGTTTAAGAATTCACCAAATCCGAACTCATGACCATTGGCCAAGATATGAACGACACCATTTTGCGTCTTAATATTAACAGCTTGTGTAGCGGAGCGTCTCCAATATTGGGTAAAATTGGATCCCTTTGTATCACTATAGAATACGGTGACCAATCCACCATCCACCAATCCAGATGCTTCTTGTTTCACGCGCTGTGCGTGCATAGGTTGATCATGTGTCAAAGTATGCACAAATAAACCATCAACATAGAGCATGGAATCCGTTGTTACAATTCCCTTCACGATATACTTGCTCAATAGGATATCCAACTGATCCTTATCTAAATCTTTAATATACAAGGGCGCTTTCTTCTGATTCTTTCTGATCAAATTGAAATTGTTAATTGCAGACTGAAATGACGCATTAGTTGGTGCAAAGACAGTTAAGCTATCTGAAGCAAGCTGGTTTTTGAGTTCGGGAAAAAAGGCCAATGCATGCATCAAGGAATCATAGACCTCAGGTTTGGATTCGAAATATGCTATCGTATTTCCGGAGAATAGATTTTCTTGATTTTGAAAATCATAATAACCTTCTGTTTTATTGCAACTTGTTAGTATAAAACCAAACAATAAACCGAATATTCCGACACCACAATATTTTCTTATAGTTTTCATATTATTTCCAAAATGAATTTTGATTTAATTGGCTATTATTATTCAGTACATCTTGTGCAATGGGCCAGAATATGCCCTTTCCATCAATGAGTTTATTAAATTCAGGATCATTCCGCTTTAATTTCTTGTAGCGAACTAAATCATACCAACGCCAGCCTTCCCCCAAAAGCTCTCTTCTGCGCTCGGCGAATATTTCATCCAACAGATCGGCGTCACTAGGGGAATCATTTAGCCCTCTACTTTTGCGGACTTGGTCCAACAACCCTTTGGCCAAATCCTGCTGTCCCAATACAACGAGTGCTTCTGCACGGAGTAACGCGATTTCTTCCAAACGTGAAAAGACTATGGCTGAGCTAAATAATGGCAAAGAGCCATCTGCACCCGAAACGCCCTCCCGGATCACTTTAATTTTGCTGAAGATGGGGTATTGACCACCAATATTAGAAAAATAGGTAGAAGCGATCGTGCCATCCTTGGCGATATTATACCGGACATCGTTGTCTTCTGTAAAAACCTGGATAATATGGTCATTTGGAATATAGATATCTGGGGTCGCTTTCGACACCAACGGGCTTGCTAATGTTAATTGCTCCAAATGTCCTTCATACGACGCTTCTCCCTCGGCCCATTTAAATGGAAATGCAACCAACTGTGAATTGGATGAATTATAGAAAAAACCATTTGCGGTGGTAATGTTGGAGGACAAGTTGAATGACGCCCCAGATTTACTTGCATTAGTAAGGACATAATCTGCATATACTGATGCTCCCAAATAATTACCTGACCAAGCGGCAATATGTGCCAGGATTGTATTTGCCGACAAACGATTAAAAAGTACACCGTTCCATCGATCGCGATTGGAACCATGGTAATTTAATGTCGGATATACTGGATCTGTCTCACTCCCATAAATAAAAGGCAACTCATCTTTGATGGATTTGATCTGATTTTCGGCATAGGCCAAAACCTCCTTTTCTGGGGAAGCTTTAATATTGGGAAAATTGCCTTCATAAGACTTATCCCAGATAGGCACATCACCCCAGGTACGGGCCAAAAGATAATAGCAAAACCCTTTGATAACTCGCATTTGAGCGATATCGATCTTATTGTTCAGCGCAGTATATTGCGCATCGAGGGGAACAATTCTGCCGGAATTTTCGATAAACAGATTGGCCGCATTGATCACCGCATAGAATTTACGCCAGTTGCTCAATTTTTGTACTAGGGGATAAGATGAATTTAGTTCGCCAGCTATAATAACATCCAAGTCTCTTTTATTAACCGCCGAAAAATCCCCGGATCTTAACTCGCCGTACATCCAATAGCCATTATCTTGTGCCAAAGCGGTACGTAACAAACCATAAACTCCCATCAGTGAGCTTCGTGCATCGTTAATATCTTTCCACTTGTTCTCTTCGTTGACAATATGTCTGGCGTCAACGTCCAGCATGCTGCTACAACCAGATAACAATGGGCTCGCCGCAGCAAAAGCTATCAGTAGCAGGCTCAATTTGCTACATTTCCGCACGTTTCGTTGTGTTGTTTTCATCATTAACTCTCCTTAAAAATCTAGCTTAATACCTAATACAATCGTTTTTGGTAATCTCAGTCCTTCGCCTGTATCATACCCAAAGAAGTTAATCAACTCTGGGTCACGTCCCGAATATTTCGTGAGTGTAAGCAGGTTACTTCCACTGAGATAGAGGTAAAATTTAGAAAAGCGCGCATTCGACTTTTTGACCATCGATGTAAAGTCATAACCAAATGTCAGATTACGCAATTTCACAAAAGATGCATCTTCCAAAAACATATCCTGCTCCGCTTGATACGGTGACACTGGAGACCATGGATTATATAACGGGTAGGCCTTTTCATCAAAGTTCTTTTCCCAATAGGTAATGTCCCGCACTGAGCTAAGTGAATGCCCCTCATCTTGGTTCGCAAAATCAAAATACCGCGCTGTTTGTGCATTTAACGCGTCTTTTTTCAGATTAAAGTACAATAAGAAGCTGAGGTCGAAGTTGTTCCATCCGAATCTATTATAAAATCCACCCGTAAACTTAGGAATGTAATTACCCATTAAAACACGATCCTTATCATTGATATCAAAATCGCCATTTGTATCTTCCCAGCGTGGATCACCACCTTTCATGGTTGTACCGTTATAGGTCAAAATTTTATGATCCGCATTTACAGGAACATCCAGATCGTTTTCATAGATCCCCTGATTTTTCAACACCCAAAATTGATCGATGCGATTACCCACAGCAAGTTTTCTGTTACCAATTTCTATCTCCTGCAAACCACGAGGTAGGGCTTTTAGCTGATTGGTATTAAAAGCGATATTAAAGGAACTATTCCAGGATAAACGATCAATAGCAGCAGGAAAATTGAAATTCAACGTAAAATCTACCCCTTTGTTATTGATGGCCATGCCACTCAACCGTTCATACTGATAACCAGATTCGGCGACAGTAGGCACTGTAAACACAACATCTTTGTTATCCTTATTGTAAAACTCTATACGGGAAGTAATTTTGTCACCTTTCAAAGCGAAATCAATGCCGGCATTAAACATATCCGTATAGGCCCAGGGCAGATCGTAACCTACCCAACCGGACTGATAAGGTCTGCTAATTGTACCTATTCCATTGTAGGAGATTACGTTTTTATTGGAGCCCCAACCCAGTTCCGTACCATATTGCGGCCCCGCCGCTTCAATATCGGTGGATGGAAGATTGCCCAAAAGTCCCCAGGACGCCAATATTTTAAGACCACCAATATCATCGCTTTTGATAAGTGAATTAAAATCATATTCACCATTGAACGTGAAAGAAGTAAACCATCTATGGTCTTTTTGTACTGCTGAAGATCCATCTCGGCGAATGAGAGCTCCGATTTTTAAAGCTCGATCAATGGTATAAGTTCCACGGAAATAAGCTGACGCCAATCTAAAATCCATACGATCCTGATAGTAATAAGGAATAAATCCTACGGACTTTAGGTAATTGGATTTTTGGCTATCGCCTTCAACGACATTTACCTTGATAAAATCATTCGGCCCTTTGTAACCTTGAATAAAATTATACTTCTGCTTATCTGATTGGTAGCTAAATCCGGCCTCCACGAACAAATTGCTTTTATCGTTGATGGTATAACGATAATTCAATGTATTGTCAAAAGCCATTCGTTCATTATAGCCATAGTAATTCGAAACGTAATTGTTTCCTGACATCAAGGTTGATGGCCAAAATACATTACGGACATTTTCGTTATAATCCAGGTATAACTTGGGTGCGAAATTTAAATTTTTAAGGATAGCAAAATTTAAAGCAAAGGAACCCAACAAACTGGTGATATTGTTTTCATCCAAGGATTTTTCATACTCATCCACATACAGTCCATACAAATCCTTATTCGGAGACAAAGGAGTAGACAAATCCGGGATATAAGCGGTCTCCCCCAAACGCTCAGTGATCGAACGGTTTCTATCTCTGTTCAGTCGTGTTCCTTGAATCATACTCGATATCGTCAACCATCTTATGGGCAACATATTCAAGTAAAATGCCGCTTGGTAGCGATTTAGACTTGTTTCGTCTGCTGCACCCGCATCACCAGCATAATTTCCAAAAAAACGAAAGTTAGCACGCTCGGAACCACCCTCTAAGCTACCATTGATATCGTAAATGGGCTTCGCTTTATAATAAAGATCGGTCCAGTTGGAAGGGCCATAAAAGTTAACGTTTGAAGAATCGCTCAGATAAGCTGGATAAGCTGCCATTTGGCTCTCATTAGCATACTTAGCATAGAATGGAGTCCTAAATTTCTTTTCAAACTCAGCATTTATGGTGGTTACATTTGATGGTGTAGCATAACCATAATGACTGTTGACACTGATTTTCCTTTGACCAGCTTTTGCATTCTTTGTAGTAATATAGATCACACCATTCGCGGCTCTCGGTCCAAAGATAGCGGCAGTACTATAATCTTTCAGCACATTGATAGATTCAATGTTATCTAGATTAAAAATACTGTTGATATTCGTTGCCGCACCAATCGGTTGGAGGTTATAATTCTGAATAGCATAGCTTAATGTTTGATCGTCAATTAGAGGAATACCATTCATAACGATCAGAGGCTTACTTTTATTGACATCTGCAATATCAACAATTGGGCGAGCTAAGCCGCGCACCAATACATTTTGTTTTATTGTCCCCGGTTCTCCAGAAGATTCCTGAATATACACTCCTGCACTGGTCCCTTTCAACATCTGTTGCATCGTGAGATAGGGTCGCTTCTTTGCAGCAGCAATATTGACGGTATCTACACCTAGGTAAGGTTTGGTAGGATCCGAAGAGTAATAGATAATCGAATCTTTGGATACAGTATCTGCCTTCAATCCGAACTGCAACCTAAGGGAGCCTGTACCACGATTTGATATCGAAGGGGGCGCGGCTTCCAACTCAGGTAAACAACCTAAACTCAGCAGAAAAAATAACGTACAATAGCTTACATTTCTTTTCATAAACAGTACTCAAAAGGTTAAATGCCAGTATAATCCAGCACATCTTGGTTTTTAATCAATTAGACAGGTTTTTTATTGGTCCCGTATTCATTATGAGTGTAATATTACAGCTTTGAATCCATTCCGGCTTAACAGCTTCTTAACGCAATCGATTGCCCAAATGCCGAAAACGTTATAGTGTAAATGCGACACTGTTGCCAAAAAAAACACATTTTATACTTAGAGATTACTTCCTATTTTGTTGTCTTTTAAGCATGTTTATCTTGGTCAACTGAATGCATTTATACCAACAATACCAGGTACGAACTAGTAAAAAAATAGCATCAATACGTATATAGAGAATTTCATGAAGAGGGTGAACATTAGGCATTGTGCCCGAGAGATTAGATAGCAAAACATCGTAAATCCACCAAAGACTCTTCTCTAAACTTTTTTTTTCCTAAATTTACTGGCAGTTAACTCCTTATGAAAAACAGCATATCGCACCAATACCATGCTTTGCTTCCCCTTATTCGTCAAGGGGACCATAGAGCATTTGCGGTGCTGTACGATCTCTTTACCCCTGATTTAATCGCCTTTATTGCAAAAAAGGTTGCGAGCAGTGAAGTTGCTGAAGATATACTACATGATCTTTTTATGTCTGTATGGAAAAATAGAGCAATGATAGAGGAAATAGAGTCTCTCCCCGCCTATTTATTTAGCTCCTGCCGATATCTGATCCTCGCACATTATCGTAAGGAAATGAAACAGAAGACCGATCAGAATTTTGAGGAAATCGAATTTGAAGACCAGAGCGCCCCGATTGAAGAACGGCTCTACTATCGTTACATTATCGACATTGTGGCCAAGGAAGTTGAAAACCTCCCTGAAAAATGTCGTGAGGTTTTTAAATTGAGTCGTGATTATTATCTAAGTAACAAGGAAATTGCCCGAAATTTAGGTATAAGCGAATCCACAGTTGAAAAGCATATCAACAAGGCTATTCGTCACTTGCGTGCCGTCACGAACGAACTCTTCCATTTTGTGCTCTTCTTTTAAAATTGCATTTCGACTGTTTAGGATAGCCTTTTAGCTGGTGTACATTCTAAAAAATTAGGTCATCAGGTGCTTTTTTGTCTCAATTTGATATTTTTTTTGAAAAAACACAAAATCGAGTAGAGGTTACACTTCATTTCGATCACTTGTATAATAACTGCCCCGTATAAAGCGGCAATTTATGAGACAAGTGAAAGAAATATACAGACTGATTATCCATTTTTTGAGCCGATCTGAAAATATCGAGGAGCGTAAGCAGCTTTTTGATTGGTTTGACCACCAATCAACGAACAAAATCCCAAAAGAACATTTTTCTCTTATCCAAACGAATGCAAAAAAACGTTTATTAAATAGAATTACAACCCGAGAAAAAAAATCAGGCACAATAAAATATTTACGTTACAGCAGTACTGCTGCTGCGATACTGCTTATCAGCTTTTGCACTTATAAATACTGGCCCAAAACAGAACGTATCGCTTCCGAAAAAATATTATCTTCCATCTCCTCAGCTGGCAAAAACGCGATCATTACGTTGGCCGATGGAAAACAAATCAATCTTGATCAATTACCCTTGAATCAACGTGTTCAGATCGGAGAAATAATTCTCCAAAAAGATTCATTGGGAAAAGTGAGTTATTTGAACGCCAGCAACAATAAGCCAACCGTCCAAAAAAATAGCATGCATACGCCAAAAGGAGCAACTTATGATCTGATGCTTGCTGATGGCACATTGGTCACGCTAAATGCGGATTCGAAGCTCACGTATCCCACATCGTTTGATGACGGCAATAGAGAAGTAGAATTGGAGGGTGAAGCATATTTTCATGTGCAAAAGACCAGTAATAAAAGCAAATTTATAGTTAGAACAAAAAGTCAACGTATTGAAGTCCTGGGCACTCAATTCAATGTCAATGCTTATACCGACAATGGCAAAACGCAGACTAGCCTAGAGGCGGGATCCGTGTTAGTATCCCTAGAACCCAATCCAAAGTATAGTATCAGATTAAAACCCAATGAGCAAGCAGTATTACAAAATGGAGAGTTTCGCATGCACAAAATAAATATTGATGAGGTTTTAAGCTGGAAAAATGGGCTGTTTTATTTTGACGGCAATAACACAGCCGAAGTACTTCAACAGATTGCCCGTTGGTATAATATTACGATCACTTATAAGGCCAACAATAATAAAGAACAATATACAGGTAAAATCCCTCGAAATCTCAGCCTCAATAGACTAATCGAGTTATTGAACTATGCTGACTTAACAACAAAAGCTATTTTAGACAAAGACAATAGAATCAACTTAATCATTACATAACCAAAATTGCTAAAACTATGAAAAGCAAGAAATTACCCCCTTGATCTGGATCATTAATATCAATAAAAGACGGATTCTGTTGGAGCAGAACCCGTCCAGCTTGTTGGTATTAAAGCATCGTCTAACTTCTAAATTATTAACACGTTAAAACCAAACGAATTTAATGAAATTTACCCTAACTCCGCTCATTAAGAAGGAGAAAGATTTTCATTCGCCCCTTTTGAAGACAAATGCTGTATCCAACGTAAGGGATAACGATGAAAAACACAAGCCTCTTTTTGTGCACCCATTATCTAGATCTCTTATGAGGATCAACCTAGTCACCCTAATGATCGGCTTAGGTTTGTCGCAGGTAAATGCACATACTTATGCCCAACAGATTACCCTCAAAAAGCAGAAAGCCAGTCTTGATGCTATTTTGAAAAAAATTGAAAAACAAAGTGGATATACATTTTTTTATAAAAAAAATGAAATCAATCAAATCATCGATCTATCTACTGAAATAAAAGGAATACCGCTCAGTCAGGTATTATATGTCATCCTTGGTAAGGCAAATCTATCCTATGATTTTTTCGACAAAACAGTTGTCGTAAAAAAGAGAACAACGACGCCACCGCTTCACACAATGGCGACTATGTCGACCGAAAATATTATCAACCCCAGTATCCAACAGGGAATCAAAGGTAGAGTTGTAGATGAGCAAGGCAACCCAGTGGAAGGCGCATCGATACGTCAAAAACACGATGAAAAAAGATCTGTTAAAACCAATGCCAACGGAGTATTCAACCTGCCAATCACAGCATTGAATGAAATAATCGTTATCTCATTCGTAGGTTACGAAAACCAGGAAATCAAAGCAACGTTGTCCGTCAGCGGTATGCTTATCAAACTTCGTAAAAAGGACAATGCAATCGAAGAGGTTGTTGTTACAGGAACAGGGATCAATAGAAATAAAGATAGCTTTACAGGTACGACCACAAAATTCTCTGGTGCAGAGTTAAAAGCTGTAAGCAACAACAATATAATTCAAAGCTTGAAGACATTGGATCCTTCTTTTTTACAAATTGAGAACAATTTAGCCGGATCAAATCCAAACGTCATGCCAGTGATTGAAGTTCGTGGTAAGAGCAGTATTCCTAGTTCCACACTAACAGATCAGTTTGGGGCTGATCCCAATCAACCACTATTTGTATTGGATGGTTTTCCAACAACAATACAGACTATTGTTGATCTTGACATGAATCGTGTCGCATCAGTAACCATATTGAAAGATGCCGCTTCAACAGCCTTATATGGTTCACAAGCTTCTAACGGCGTTGTTGTTATAGAGACTATAAAACCAAAACCAGGTGAGTTACAGTTCACCTATACACAGGATTTTAGGTTCGAAATGCCCGATTTGTCCGCATACAATATGATGAATGCCACCGAAAAATTGGAATTTGAAAGACTCTCGGGGCGTTACAACTCATCAGTAAGCCCCACACATCAAATCTATCTCGATAGCCTGTATAATCAACACCTCTCATTTGTAAAAAAGGGAGTTGATAGTTACTGGCTAAGCGAACCGCTACAAAATGGCTTCTCGACCAATAATTCGATCAATGCCGCTGGTGGCGACGAGACTTTTATCTACAACTTGGGCTTAAACTATCGGGCAGGAAAAGGAGCCATGATTGGATCAGGTAGGGATAGCTATAGTGGTAGTATCAATCTAACGTATCGAAAAAACAAGGTAAATATTAATAATATCACCTATGTCAGAGGCAACAAAACAACCGAATCTCAATATGGTTCATTTTCCACCTGGGTAAATACAAATCCTTATTATGAAAAAAATTTAGAAACCCCATATTTGGAAATCAGTCGTAAATCAAACTCCTCTGTCGACTTCTATATTGCCAATCCATTATATGATGCCATGCTGCCGCAATATAATAAATCCAAAAACTTGGAGGTACAGAATAACTTTAATGCCAACTATGACATTACGGGTTATCTAAGAGCAAATGCTGCCCTACAAATGACTAAGGGAACGACAGAAGGTAAAATCTATAAGTCGCCCGAGATGAGCGATTTCTTTGAAACACCAACTTTACGGAAAGGAAGATACACGGACAATCGAAATAACAATTTTTCCTATCAAGGAAACTTGATGTTGACCTTTTATAAAACCTTTGCACAAAAGCATCAATTAAACGCCAACTGGCGCAATACAATCGCTGAAAACAAAAATGATTCCTATCAAACTGTAGCTGAAGGATTTCCTGCAGGAAACATGGGAAACCCACGTTTTGCCTATAGTTATTTACTAGACGGTGCTCCACTAGCGTCCAATAGCACATATCGTACGGTTAATACAACACTAAGCGCAAATTATTCTTATGATAACCGCTACTTATTTGATGTTGTGTACAGATTGGATGGCTCAACGGCTTATGGAAGTAATAAGCAATTCTCCCCGTACTATGCCGTCGGTCTAGGCTGGAATATTCACAAAGAAGCATTCGCCAAGAAAATGCCTTGGATAAACTCGTTACGACTAACTGGAAATGTGGGTATCACAGGTAATCAGAATTTCGCTAATATCAGCTCTATTTCGTTATACAACTATACCAGTACAAATTACAACCAATTCGGCCAGGGCGTAACACTTAATATGCTGGGCAACCCCAATTTGGAACCTCAAAAGACACAGCAGATTAGTACTTCTTTAGACTTCAGTTTATTCAACAATCGTTTCACGGGTTATATCAATGCATACAACAAGAAAACAGATCCTTTAATTGTTCCGGTAGACTTACCGTCCTCAACAGGCGTATTTTCCTATCCCTATAACATAGGAAGCCTTACCTACAAAGGGCTAGAAACCAAATTAACCATATATCCGATCTATAATCTTGAAAAAGGGATCACCTGGAACATTGGCCTTACAGCTGCAAGCTACAAAAGCCAATACGATGGATTTGGCGACATCCTGAGAACCCTCAACAAGCAGCAGGAAACATCCAAATCTTTAATCAGATATATAGATGGGAATAGTGCTGAGGCCATTTGGGCGACCAAATCTCTGGGAATTGATCCAACCACAGGAAAAGAAGTTTTCTTAACGAAGGATGGACAATATACATTTGATTATAACGCTGCGGATATAGCCAATGTCGGAAATACAGCACCTAAAGTGGAAGGAGTAATTTCCACGAACCTTCGAATCAAAGGATTTACATTCGGACTCGGCCTACGCTATAGATTAGGCGGCGATATATTCAATACAGCATTATTTGACAAAGTGGAGAATATTAACTTCATTAACGTAGTAAACAACCAGGACAAACGTGCATTATACGATCGATGGCAACAGCCAGGGGATATCGCCCAATTTAAAGCGATATCCCAAACGGCAACAACACCGATATCATCACGATTTGTCCAATCGCTAAACACGCTTAGCAGCGAAACCTTAAACATAGGCTATCTCTTTGACAAAGGCCCTTGGCTGCAAAGTATGAGATTGAAGACCTTGTCCGTCAACCTAATGGCAAATGACTTCCTATATTTCTCCACCGTCAGAAGAGAGCGTGGTATATCCTACCCTTACGCTAGAACATTCGCCTTCTCTTTCAGAGCATCATTTTAATTTTTGACTTATGAAACGTACTATTAAAATACTCTTAATTCTGCTGATAACTGTCACTTTTTTCTCCTGTAAAAAATTCCTGGACGTTCAGCCGGAAGACAAAGTCTCAGAATCCCAGTTATACAGCACCAAAAATGGCGTCAGGTCCGTGCTCAATGGCATCTATTTGGATCTTGCTGCAAGCCAGTTATATGGAGATAATCTGACACTTTCTACAATCGAAATCCTTGGTCAGCGCTACAATATCAGTTCAGAGCACAATCAATATAAGATTTCAACTTACGCATATAAAGATAAACCAACTGTTGACCGAATGGAAGCTATCTGGTCTACTGCATATTCAACGATCCTGAATATTAATGTCTTCTTGGAAAACCTTGATAAATACAAAGGCGTGCTTGATCAATCCACAGAAAATGGTTATCGCGGAGAAGCAATTGCCATGCGCGCATTCCTGCATTTCGATCTATTACGTTTATATGGCCCTCGATACTCAACGGTAGATTCTACCAAGCAGAGTTTGCCTTATTATAAAGGCAGTAAAACTGAAGTAAATCCTTTATTACCCGCCAATGAATTTATGGACATCGTATTAGCGGATTTAAACATTGCCGAAACTTTACTGCAAAACGACCCGATCATAACTACCGGTGTGAATACCGCCAAACCAGAAGATCTAGTCGACTTTCTAAGCAATAACAGAAATTACCGACTTAATTATTATGCTGTAAAAGGCCTCAAAGCACGCGTTTACCTCTATCGTGGTGACAAAACCAATGCTCTAGCTATGGCCAAAGAAGTGATAGCCCTAAATGACAAGTTTCCTTGGACAACTTCTGCCAATGCTTTGGTTGAAAAGCAAAATCCAGATCGCATATTTTCGTCAGAAATGATATTTGGTGTGATGAACTCCCAACTATACACTCGTTACCTAACCTGGTTCGATCCATCAGTTGGTGAGAAGCAGATATTGGCTCCAACGCCCAGCCGCCTAGCTACCGTATACGAAAATAATGAAAATGACTATCGATACAATTTAAACTGGCAGATGCCCTCCAATGGATCCAAACCCTATAAAACTTTTCTTAAATATGTGGATGTCGTCGATAAGACCAAAACTTTTCGATTCAGCATTCCTTTACTCAAAATAAGTGAAATCTATTACATCGCAGCAGAATGCGAGCCCAATACTGCCGACGGAATAGCTCTGCTTAATATAGTACGTGCCAACCGAGGTTTATTACCTTTAGCAACAACGGTAAACATTTCTACCGAGCTACAAAAGGAATATCAAAAGGACTTATTCGGAGAGGGGCAGCTTTTTTATTACTATAAGCGGAAAAACATAACCTCTGTAGCCAATGGCTCAGCAACAAGTGGCAACGTAACCATCAACTATAACGTTCCCCTCCCAGACTCTGAATCTATTTATAGACAATAAAAATTCTAAACATGAAAAATATCTGCAATCTATTAGTAGCTTGCTTAGCTGTTACTTGTCTCTTTTCATGTGAAAAAGAGCTTCACAAGTATGAAGGAAAGCCTACCGTTTATTTTAATGAAACAGCCCGGCCGCTCGCCTATTCTTCCGAGGTCCTTAAAGACTCCACCCTTATTTCCTTCAGTCTGACTAAAGGGACAATAGTAGATTCCATTGTGCATATGGTCATTACAACAATAGGAAATACCGTAGATAACGACCGACCATATAAAATAGTCCCAAATTCATCATCTACTGCAATCGAGGGTAAACACTACGAAATCATCAACAAAGATTTTTCGATCAATAAGAATCAACTTCGTGATACCATATGGATCAGATTTATGAGAACTCCTGACATGAAAGATCAAAATTTTCTACTCAGCTTCGACCTACTTGAAAATGAAAATTTTTCGGTCGATATGCAGTATAAAATTACGAACCAGACTACAGGTCAAAGATTGAATTTTATTAATTATCGATGGTTTATCAATGATATAATAAAAAGGCCGACCCGTTGGTTCGACCTCTATCTCGGAACATTTTCCCGCACAAAGCTCAATTTGATGGTTGAAGTCCTCAATGTCGACCCGCAATATATGGACACCAATATTTCAATTGCTGAAACATTAGCCTATGGCAAATTTATGCAACGGTATCTGAATGAGCAGAAAGCAACTGGCAACCTTATTTTAGATGAAGACGGCCAACCGATGAGTATGGGAAGCGCCGCGCAATAGCCTACTAACTTAAAATGAAAAAAATGAAAAGAAATATCTCATATTCAATTATTAGCTTCTTGATGGCATGTATATTCTTAGGTGCCTGTAAAAAAGATCTTGGAAATTATAATTATTCTCAAATAAATGAATTGGATACGATTACAGAACTGCCCAATGAAGTCACAGCCCTTGTCGGTAAAGACCTACTATTAACCCCCAAAATACGATTTTCACAAGACAGCAAATTTGTTGAAGATAATTATCAATACCAATGGACTTATATTGGCTCCAATGGTCTAGGAGGACAGGCGATATTCGCGTTAAGTGAAAAAAAAGATCTGAATATTAAAATGAATCTCGTTGCAGGAACCTATCAGGCCTATTTTTCAGTCACAGACAAACAGACCGGAATAAAATATACACGTCCTTTCAAACTTAAAGTGGTCAACGAAATCAATGAAGGTTGGATTATGATGAACGAAGCCAATGGAAAGGCCAGAGTTGATATGCTCGTGTTAAATTCATCCAACACCTTTGATGTGTTTAACGATATTTTAGCTTATACAGGATCTGAGCTGAAATTAACAGGCAAACCTGTCATGACGTACACATACGCAACAGGGTTACTGCTCGGACCAGACAAGATCAGCTATGGGCTGTATTTTGGCACGACTTCCGGCACAACAAAGGTAGACCCCAACACCTTTAAATGGACAAATACCATGGGGCTATCTTATGAAATGATTGGCACAATTCCAACAGGATTTTATGCCGACGTCATCCAACAAAGAAATGGTTCATCTTCCTATTTAATAGGTGGCGGAAACGCCTACTTTTATGATCGGGCAATGAATATATTCTACTCATCCCCTATTAATTACATTGCAGCTGAAGAAAAAAGTTTTGAGGTAGCTCCATTTATAGGGGGAAGACATACTGATGTATCCAATCCTGTTACACTCTATGATAAGACAAACCGAAGATTTGTGCGCCATGTATCTACAGCATCAACCTGTACCACACTTATTGACCCAGACAAGGATCTCAAGTTATTTAGTTTTAAAACAGGACTAGATATGATATACATGCGCTGGTTGGCATACAATGGTGGTGAGATCTTCGCTATTCTTAAAGAGCCTAATGGTTCAAAAAAATACCTTGCAAGGTTCAACGCGGTCAGCATGGCACAGACTTACTATAATGAAATCACCGGTACAGAAATCGATAAGGCGGAATTCTTTGCATTCAATCCGGAATTTGGTTACCTGTTCTACAGTACTGGAGGTAAAATTTATGAATACGATATGACTTATAAAACATCCAAATTGATGGTTGATCTAGGAGATAAAAAAGTAAGCTACCTGAATTTTTATGAATTCAAGAATTCCACAAAATATACCAGTGGAAATAAACTCATGGTAGGTTTTTATGATTCAAGAAAAACAGACGGGACCGAAGGAAGCTTAAATATTTATAGCGTTCCAGGTTTAAATGGCAATATTGTCTTGGACCAATCCTATACAGGCTTTGGGCGAATCAAAAGTTTAACCTATCGTGAACGTTAAATCCTAATCGGAACATAAATACTAAAGAAAACTCATCATGAAAAAATTTCAGCTATTTCTTTTATGTTTTATACTATCCCCTAGTGCTTTATTAGCACAGGGGGATAGTATAAACATAAAAGAACAACTTCATACAATTACTGGCGACACCGTCAAAAAGATCGTTCTATCCTTTACCAATAACAACAACAAAAAACAGTTTTTTTTTCCAGCACAGTTCACACAGGGAGATTTAAATTCAAGGTACCCAAACAACCAATAATACTGGAAGCTACGTTACGTAAAGCAAATTAAATGACGGAAAGCTTACCAAATAAGTGGATTTCCAACAAAAATTCTTGTGAATGAAAAAAGTGAAATCTTGTTACGTGTTATTGCCTCCGCAACAGACGACATTGACATTGCTTTAAAACAAATCTACGGGTATTAACGCCCTTCAAAAAATATTCTTTTTTGCAATATAGACGTAGGTGCTATATCAGCTTTTTACAACTATACTTTTACAGAGTTGCCAAAAAAAATCAATATGATAACAAAATCACTAAATACGGCTATTCCAAATAGAATAATTCCAATTTATAGCACTGAAATCGACACCTATAGTCCAAATAATAGACAATCTGGCTCCCTAATCGTGAGCCAATTCATTACAAAACAATCATATAGATCAAACTAATTTAACATATAAACCGTATCAAAAATTATCTCTTAAGTACCAGGAGAAAAGGTTGATGATAAGTATGACAATCAATTTTATGTGGTATACACAAACTAAAAAATCAATTTTATTTGGATTATTTGCCTTAACTGTACTCAGCAGTTATGCCCAATCCAGTGCTACATTCGCTCAAAAACTTTTTCAAGCGTTCCAGCAAAAAGACACTACTTTCCTAACTGGCGAGTTGGCATCCAATTTTTCCATAGCCGGACATACAGACTCGGGTGCTAAATTTCGTCTAAACCAGATTATCAAAAATTATCAAGTTTCGAAAATTGAAATCAAAGCTGACACAAAAGTAAAAAATCGCCGCATTACGCAACTAAGCTTCCTAGACAAAGCGAACAAATTGGTCAATGCCGATGCTTTATTCAACCCATCTGACAAATTGGTCCACCTATCACTATTCGATCAGCTCTATGGGATGCAACGGATGGACAAAGCACAGTTACGGGCTGTCATTCCCTTCGAAAACCACAATGGTTCCATCTATCTACAAGTCAAAATCAACGACTACGACAAACCACTTCGCCTACTTTTCGACACAGGAGCGGATGGCATGGCCGTCAGCCAGCAACTCGCTGATCGCATCGGTTTAAAAATAACAAGAGAAAAAAATGCGTCTGTAGTAGGCGGGCTTGCTAAAATCCAAATTTCTGAAAACAACAGGGTTGGTTTAGATACCCTCAACATTGAAAAACAAAGTATTGCCATTTTTCCAGAGATGGGCCGTGACGGCGATGGCATCATTGGCAATACCATAATTCGACGATACATCACCCATATTGACTACGACAAAAATCTCCTGTCTCTCTATGAATTCGGTGGTTTTCAATACAGTGAACAAGGCACTCTAGTGCCAATCAGTATGCCATCCGGGGTTATGCTACTTCCCGGACAGCTCGATATCACGCAAAACAAAAGCTATCCCGGTCGTTTTGTTTTCGACACAGGAGCTTCGTACGACCTCATTTGTTTCAGACCTTTTGTACGCCAAAACAAATTACTCGTCAGCGGTTTCAGACCCGAAGCCCAGGCCGCGACAGTCAGCATGGGAATTTCCTCACCTACATTTCTAGGTAAAAGCCACCAATTCGCGATTTCACCACTTCCCCCAATAGCAGGCCTACCAGTAACATTGATGGGTGGTACAGCTGATAATGAACAATGGCAACCCGGCGTTGACGGATCTATTGGTATCCGTCTACTGAGCAGATACAATATAACCATCAACCTCGCAGAAAGTGAAGTCTTTTTTGCACCGAATAAACTGCATGCACTACCCCAGGACTTTCTGATTCGAAACCATCAATTTGGCTGGGATAATACCGGACTGTTAAAAGCACTTGGCTCCGTTGGTACTCCTCCAAATGGAAGCGCGCTGAAAAATGGTGATCTCATCCACCAGATTGATGGCTATTACGTCGACCAACTCGAGAAAAACCCCAAATTGATTGATCAAATTCGCCTAAAAGCAAAAGTTAATGAGATCACAATCATACTGAAGGACAATACCCAAATAACACTATAAGACTACCAATACGAAAACTCTAAAAACAACAAAATGAAAAAACTCTTTCTTTATTTGGCAATCCTTAGCATAGGCATTTTTTATCATCAGGCATTAAGTGCTCAGGAAAAAGCCTTTCAGGGTACATATGCCGAATGCCAAGCCCAAGCGAAAAAAGACAATAAGTTGATCCTTATCGACCTCTACTTTGTAGGCTGCATCCCTTGTGCCCAGATGGACAAAGAAGTATTCCCAAATACCAATGTCATCAACGATCTTAATAAAAATTATATTCTTTACAAAACTGATGTAATGAAGGAAATGGATGGCAAAAAATTGGCACGTAAATATGGTGCGCCCGGCTTCCCGACCTTTGTCATCGTGAACCCCGATGGACAAACCATTTTGACAGAATCCGGCTTCTTTTCAGTGGATAGGTTGATTGCTCTCTTACAGGAAGCTAAGCAACGAGATAACGCACAACAGTATTTAGCATTTAAC
Source organism: Sphingobacterium sp. (assembly GCA_031253985.1). Taxonomy (GTDB): domain Bacteria; phylum Bacteroidota; class Bacteroidia; order Sphingobacteriales; family Sphingobacteriaceae; genus Sphingobacterium. Next base: position 23,997 of record JAIRVH010000188.1, on the reverse strand, counting down.
AAGACACTGGACAATCCCTACCCCGCTGCGTATAGCGAACGGTTCATCAAAACTGGAGAAAAACACGATTTCGCTGAATTAGAAAGCTATCTAGATCAACAAGAAAACCTTTTTAATGAAACCGCTATCTTAGCCAACTCCGTTACAGGATTTAAAAAATACAATAATTGGGCTTACAACAACCTTCCACAACTGATCCGTATGTACGGGGGAAATCTGCTGCGAAACAAAATTACAAATATCGCAAAAGCGAAGAGCAAAGAGTTCGGCAACAAACAACAGCTGGATAGTCTCCACAATATGTTTAAATATATTCGCCCAACCTTTACGGATAGACTATGGGATGTGTTCCTACCAATCTTTATTACAAACTATTACACAGGCTCCAAAGATGCCCGAAGTTATTTAGCACTAATCGACCACTATAAAGTATATCCGAACTGGGATGAAAGAAGCAATGCTTTAGGGCCAGTTATTATAGACCAATCAAATAACCCGACGATTTTACAAACTATCCGAGCACAATACCTAGGACAACAACAGCCTTTAGATATAGTTGACAACTATCGCCTTGCTCTTTTACATTATTACCTAAAAGATTATGATAAAGCAGCTGAAACCATAGCTATTGTATTGAGCACTTCGAATTCCCCCTATTTCTCACCCAATCAAAATGAGTTTCTCACACTTCAAAAAGCAATTAAGAAGAAAGATAACACAGTATTTAAAGCAAAAGACATCAAAAAAATTATTCCAATTAAACTAAGTTAAACGAACTATACGATGATCAGAAAAACACTTTTATTCGTTACCGCGCTTGCTACCGCATTAGTCACATTCGCACAACAGCCCAGCAACATCACCGGAACAACTGTTCCTGGAAAAATCAAACGTATCGGCCTTTTTAAAGTCCTTAATGGCCGCCTGAAAGAAATCGCTACTGCCATACCGGATGGACAAGGCCGATTCGGATTCCGGTTCACTCCAGAATATGAAGGTCTATATGCCCTGGGGAGTGGAAACCCACAAAGCCAACAAGGATTATTTCGTTTCTATTTCAAAGGTAACGAAGAATTAAACCTCAAATTAGACCAAGGAGCCTACGAATTGACCTCAAAAAATAGTCCAGAAAATCAAGCTTTATACAATTGGGATCAACAGGCCAAGCCTTTTCATGATAAAGGGCTGACACCAGGTGGCATGAGCACCTATGTAGACTTTTTCCCTGAGGTAGAAGAATTCAAAGGAAAATTGGACGGTATTAAAAAGACAGCTAAAACGGGGAATAAAAACTTTGACAAGCTCTTCGCGGAAATCGTTGACTTTGATTTTGCCTATTATGCGACATCCTACTTACAGATGCCACGGACAGCTCACCCCAGCAAGGAAGAAATGAGTGATTATTATACGACATTCAATGCCGATAAATATTTGACACCTACATTATTGAACCTGCCATATGGTGACCGTTTCTTAACCAATCTAGTTTATCGAAAAGTTGATCTTGCTAGTAAGCCCGGTATGGATAAACTAATTTCTACCATCGGCGCCGATGTGCTTAAAGGACAATATATTTTACAACGTTTAGAGGCAGTTCGCTCGTACAGCGACTTTCAGGAGATGAATAATACCTATAGTAAGTATTTCACCTTACCCGAACAGATTGAACGAGCAAAGGCCGTTGAGCTAAAACTGGTAGAAACAAAAACTGGTGTCCCTGCATTTCAGTTTAGCTATCCTGATCTTAGTGGAAAGAAAACAAGCCTCAACGATCTTAAAGGTAAAGTTGTAATGGTCGACATGTGGGCAACCTGGTGCGGACCTTGTCGTGCAGAAGAACCGCATTGGGAAAAACTTAATGAGGAATTTAAAGGAAAACCTGTCGCATTCGTTGGCGTCTCTGTCGACCAAGACAAACCAAAATGGGAGGCCTATGTCAAAGAGAAAAATCTTAAAGGAATTCAATTACACGCAGGACCAGGAAATGAGTTGACTAATGCATACAAAGTAAATGGTATACCACGTTATATTCTGATTGATAAAGCAGGAAATCTAATTTCTGCGGACAGTCCCAGACCAAGTGATCCCAAATTAAAATCGCTACTTGAAGAATGGAGTAAAAAATAAAGATCACAATAAGTTAGGGTAACAAAATGATACCCTAACTTATTTTTATTGATTCATTTTTTAAATATTTTTGTATGGTAACTACCCAAAATGGAAAACATTACAGCATATTGGCTACAGCAGATCGCAACGGGCGATCGTAGGGCATTTGATGCACTGTACAACCATTTTTGGAAACCAATATACCAACAGGTCTACCTGAGAGTAAAAAATACCGAAGCCACAGAGGATATCCTACATGACCTCTTTTTAAGCATATGGAAAAACCGAAACAGACTATATGAAGTCAATAATATTGAATCTTACTTAAAGACTGGCGCACGTTACTTAAGTTTCACGTACTTTAATAAAAACAGCGCGAAACATACTGTAGACATCGACAAAGTTGACATTATCCTGGATGATGCGCCCATCGAAGATCGCTTACATTATCGCTATTTACTCGACCTAATACAAGAGGAAATCGAAAACCTGCCCGAACGATGCAAAGTAATCTTCAAAGAAAGTCGAATCCACAACAAATCCATCAACCAAATCGCACTCGAATACGGGCTGTCCAAGAGTACGGTTGAAAACCACATCAATAAAGCCCTCAAACGCCTACGTCTCATAACCAAAGACTTTCACCTCTTTATTACATTTCTTTAATTTTTTTTTTCACGTAGGTGCTTTTTATTCTTTCGGTGACTATATCTATACAAGGCTAACCAAAAGAAATAATGAACATACCTAATTCACTCGCCACATTAATACGGAAGTACCTGCTCGGTTTCGAGACAAGGGAAGAATACCATACCTTAAAGGACGCCTTTGACGAACAATCTTTGTCACAGTTTCCTGCCGAGGATATTATCCAAGGTGGACAAAAACGGGTACAGGAACGCCTTTTTGGTCATCCAGCATTTATCAAGGTAATTCCTTTCCGCAAAAGGTATCGCCTCCAGTTACAGATAGCGGCCAGTATCTTTATAATCGTAAGTGCGAGCTTAAGCTATATTTACTACAGAAACAACTTTGTCTTCAATCCAGTTCCTCTCGCACAATTGGCCGCCATACCACCCGCCAAAGAAAAGGTAAAACTATCTTTTGAGGATGGTAAAGTCATCATATTGGATAAAACAGGAAAATCCGTACCGGCCATAGACGGTATACAGGAAATCAAAAACGGAGAACTTGTTTATAATAATCAGGCAGATAAGATTGTCCAGAATACATTATCGACACCTAGGGGGCAGCTCTTCAAAATAGCGCTGCCGGATGGTACCAAAGTGTGGATGAACGCCTATAGTTCATTAACATATCCATCTAAATTTACAGGAACCGAACGCTTGGTCGAACTGCATGGTGAGGCCTATTTTGAAGTAAGCAAAAATCCTGCACAACCTTTTATCGTCAAAACATCTAGCCAAGACATCAAAGTCCTTGGAACACACTTCAACGTACAAGCCTACGACAATGAGCCATTGACCAAAACAACCCTAGTCGAGGGGAAAGTAGAAGTGCAACAGCGAAATCAAAAACTTGTCCTATACCCCAATCAACAGGCGCTATCCAATGCCTCCTCGATCAGCAAAAAGTCTGTAGATGCCACGGAATACGTTGCATGGCGCGATGGGTACTTTACCTTTAATAACGCTAGCCCCAACGAAATAATGCGCCAACTGGCGCGTTGGTATGATCTACGCGTTGAACTAGACAATTCAAATGTCAGTGAAAAATTCAGTGGTAAGATCCTGAAACAAACTAATCTAAAAGAGGTGCTTGAAGTGCTGAGTACCGCTGGTATATCAATTAGAATTGAAAAGAATAACAACAACGTAAGAATGATCCGTTTAGCAAACTAAATACGAATTAACACCTACCTTTCATGAAAGAATTTAACAAAACAAGACCACGGGTACCTTGGGTACCCCTCCTATCCACAGCCCAAATTTTCACTGCCGCCTATTGGTGCAAGCAGCAGACAAGCGACCATCATAGTATTAAACACAAGCCGTTTGGGGGAAATAATACAAATTTTCGCCTGTTACCAGCGTTATTAACTGCCGGTCTTTTACATGTATACGGTTCACTAAGCGCTCAACAAATTTCCATCAATACCCAAAACGCCAGTATCCGACAGGTCTTCCAGCAATTGGAAAAGCAATCGGGGTACAGCTTCTTCTATAAAGACGTCGATATGGAGAAGATTCGGACCAATAAAATTATACTCAAGAACACAAGCCTTAAAGAAGCTTTAAAAGCTATTCTCGAGCCAAATGGTCTAGATTATGAAATCGTCAACAAAACCATTGTTATTAAATCCATTCCGAAGAAAGCAACATCCAGTAATAACAATAACCGAACTGATCAGATCACAATTACAGGGCGTATCGTAGATGAAACTGGGCTTCCCGTAATAGGTGCTACAATACGGCTCAAAAGCGATCCACGAAGAGCCGTCCAATCCATGTCCAATGGAAATTTCTCTCTTCCATTATCAGCGGATGGACAACAGGCACTAGTTTCTATGCTTGGTTTTGAAGACAGTGAATTCACGGCAAAAAAAACATCTACAGGTCTGCTCATCAAACTGAAACGTATTGAACGTATAGTCGACGAAGTAATTGTAACCGGTATGATGGAGCGCAAAAAGGAAAGTTTCACAGGGGCAACAGCAAGCTTCACTGGCGAAGAACTCAAAATGGTCAACAACCAAAATATAGTGGCCAGCTTGCGCGCACTTGACCCTTCCTTTATCCAAATTGAAAACAACAGTATAGGTTCCAATCCCAATGCGCTTCCTACAATCGAACTGCGGGGACAAACCAGTATTGCCACATCCTCACTTCGCGATGAATTTTCGTCCGACCCCAATCAGCCCCTATTTATTCTCGATGGCTTTGAATCCGATCTACGAACCATCATGAGTCTTGATATGAATATTATCAAGTCGGCCACCATCCTAAAAGATGCTGCTTCAACAGCAATATACGGTTCCAGAGCATCCAACGGTGTCGTCGTCATTGAAACCATTAAACCTGTTGCCGGAAAAGTACGGTTAAGTTACACTTCAGATTTAAATCTTGAGTTCCCTGACTTAAGCAGCTACAATATGATGAATGCAACAGAAAAATTGGAATTCGAACGCCTGTCAGGACGCTATAACGCAATTGTCAATAACTTTGAACAGCAAATAGCTTTAGACAATATTTATAATGATCGTTTACAAAATGTCTTGCGGGGAGTGGATACCTACTGGTTAGACAAGCCGATTCAGACAGCCTATTCACAACGTCATTCGCTAAATGCCAGAGGCGGCGAAGGTGCTGTAGTCTTTGACCTTGGCGGCAACTACAGAACAACAAAAGGAGCCATGATCGGATCGGGAAGGGAAGATTGGGGGGCCAATATTAATTTAAATTATCGGACGGGGAAACTAAATATTGCCAATAGAGCCTTTGCTTCAGGATATACAGGTAATGAATCACCTTATGGTAGCTTCTCTCTCTGGGTAAACACAAATCCGTATTATGAATTCAAATCAGCCGATGAAAAATATCTGGCCCGTACAGAATCCAATAGCCCGGGTGCTTTTTTATCAATAGCCAACCCGCTTTATAACGCTTCTTTGTCCAGCTATAATAGGACCAAAAATTATACGATTAGCAACAACCTACAGCTGACCTATTCTATTAGTCCCGCTTTACGTATAACAGCCGGAGCACAGATCAGCAAAAGCACAACCAATTCAAATACCTTTGTCTCGCCATTGGATACCCAATTTGATGAAGTGACCAATGACCTCAAAGGTAAGCTTACCTATCGCGGAGCTGAATCATTTAGCTATACAGCCAATGCCATGTTGACCTATGCAAAGGTTTTTCAAAAAGTGCATAGCCTAACAGCTAACTTACGTGGCGAAATCAATGAAAATAATAGTCGATCCAACGGGTACATTGCCGTGGGATTTCCTTCAGCGAGTAACGGAAATCCATCCTTCGCCTTTGGTTATCAAACTGGTTCAAAGCCGAGCGTAGCGACCAGAATCGCACGCCGAAACTCCATTGTTGCTTCCGTCAACTACTCCTATGACCAACGTTACAATGCGGATTTTAATTACAATATAGACGGTTCGACAAGTTTTGGGTCCAACAATCTCTATTCCCCCTATTACTCCATCGGTTTGAGCTGGAATGCACATAAAGAAAAGTTCCTCAAAAACAATACATGGATCAATAACTTAAGGATTCGCGGAAATATAGGGATTACGGGCAATCAAAGCTTCGGCAATGTCAGCCAGTCCATATTTGACTACGATCGCAATGTCAACCGCTTTGGTCAAGGCATTTTTCTTTCCGCTTTGGGAGCGCCAGATCTCGAATGGCAACGCACACGGCAGACCAGCATCGGAGTGGACGGTACATTTTTCAAAAACAAACTGAACATACAAGTCAATGCTTTTGACAAATACACAGATCCGCTCGTCGTCGCTGTCACATTACCTGCCTCCACAGGGCTTTCCAACTATCCTTTTAACGCTGGTACATTGGACGTCAAAGGAGTAGAAACAATCGTCAACTATTCGCCCATATATCGACCGAAAGATCAATTCGTGCTAACCTTTGGTCTCACTGGAGCCATCACAAAGCAACGGTATGACAATTTTAACGATAAGCTCAATGCTCTCAATGAAGAAATGCAAACCAGCCAGTCCCTTGTTCGTTTCAAAGATGGTTATAGCCCCCGCGATTTATGGGCGGTACGTTCTCTGGGCATAGATCCAGCAACTGGGCAAGAAGTTTTCTTATCAAAGGATGGCCAGCAAACCTTTAATTATAACACCAATGATATTGTGGTGGTCGGAAGTTCACAGCCTTTAGCAGAAGGGACCCTGCGCGGTACTTTGGGCTATAAAGGATTTACAGCGAGTGTCATTATCCGCTATAAACTGAAAAGTGACTATCTTAATTCCGCGCTTTATAATAAAGTAGAGAATATCTCGATCAATAATGTCGAAAACAATCAGGATAAGCGGGCATTATACGAACGTTGGAGAAATCCAGGCGATATTGCACAATTTAAAGCAATAGCCATTACCGGTTCAACCCCTATTTCTTCCCGTTTTGTACAAGACGAAAACACATTTAGTGGTGAATCCATTAATCTCGGCTACGAATTTAGAGGCAAACACTGGCTTGATAAGGCCAAACTCTCCAATCTACGACTCTCAGCCTATATGAATGATATATTTTATACCTCGACCGTCAAACGCGAACGTGGTATAGATTATCCCTTCACAAGATCAATATCCCTAAGTTTAAACGCAACACTGAAATAATGAAACAGCTAAAAAAAATACTCATCCCATTTTTCGTTTGTGCATACGCATTAACTGGCTGCAACAAATGGCTAGATGTAAAGCCCGAAGATAAGTTTATCGAAGATGAAGTCTTCCAGACTCCTCAAGGATTCATTGACGGACTCAATGGCATCTACCTCAAGTTGGGGGCCGACAATCTCTATGGCAGCGAACTAACGCTACAAGTGCCTGACCTCCTGGCACAATATTATTACATGTCCTCTACACATGACCTTGGCATACAAGCTCTCACAAATTTCAATTACGATGAAGCAGGACCAAAAAACCGCATCAGTGCAATTTGGACAAATCTTTATGTCAACATTACCAATATCAATAAATTTCTGGAAAACATCGAAACCTATGGTTCGGTGTTGGACCAGCAGTCCAAAGCCATTATGTCGGGCGAAGCACACGCGCTTCGGGCCTATCTTTACTTTGACCTTGTCCGCATGTTTGCCCCAGCTTACACAGTAGCGCCAGAAGCCGCGACAATTCCTTATTACGACCATACGGGCTATGAATCGGCCCCATACTCAACAACTAAGGAAGTCATCTCCAATGTCCTTGACGATCTCCAACTTGCAGAACAATTACTGCAAACGTCAGATCCTGCACTTACAATGACAAAAGTGGATCAGACCACAGGTACTATTGACTATGGCAAAAAGCCATACCTGCAGGCGCGTAATTATCACCTAAATTACTATGCAGTTAAAGGGCTACAGGCGCGTGTACTATTATATGCAGACCAGAAAACAGAGGCATTAGCGGCAGCAGAAACTATTATTCAAAATAAAAGCAAATTCCCATGGGTGCAGAGTACAGATATCAGCGATCCCAGTACAGTAAATCGTATTTACTCCACCGAAGTTCTTTTTGCGATTGAAAACCGCAACTTGTATGGCATTTACAACAACCTCTATAATCCCGCACTAGCGGACAATACCATTCTAACGGCCGGAACAAACCCATCTTTCTTGAATGCTATCTTTGACAATTGGCCCAATGATTATCGATACAGTCTCAACTGGCAGGTAGCTGGCGGTAAATCATACAATGTCTTCCTTAAATATCAGGATCTCAGCAACACCAGTGCCCCAAATTACCGATATACCATAGCAGGGCTTAGGCTAAGTGAAATTTTTCTGATTGCCGCAGAATGTGAAACCGACCCAAACAAATCACTAGCGTACCTCAACGAAATTCGTACGCACCGCAATTGTCAGGCATTAACAGCATATACAGACACTGCACTCGATATTATGAAGGAATACCGTCGTGAGTTTTATGGAGAAGGACAGCTCTGGTATTACTACAAAAGGACAAACGCAACCTCTATCTTAGCCGCGACGTCCAATGCACAGAAAACAATAACGACCACACAGTACACCTTTCCATTACCTTTGGCCGAAACTGAACCTAGATAAACCAACATGATGAAAAAACTAGCTTACCTTTTTATTGCATCATTAATCTATGCAACAGGTTGTAAAGAAGACACACTCGATCTTTATCAATCTCAGAATAGTATTTATTTTCCGGGAGAACGAGTCTCCAACATATATCGTCCGATAGACAGCAGCTTCTTTTCTTATGGCTATATTTCTGAACTGATCCAAGATACTTTGCTATTGGTTCCTGTGGCAACCACAGGGGCAAAAGCAGCTACCGACAGGAGCTACCATCTGGAAATACTGCCCAGCAGCACACTCGTCGAGGGCGAGGATTTTGAAATTGAAAATGCGACTTTCCAAATTAAGGCACAACAGCTCCGGGATACAATACGAATTCGGCTCAAACGATCTAAATCGCTACAAACAGAAAAGCGAATCTTAAACCTAGCCTTACGAGCTAATGAAAATTTTGCCTTGCAAATGGAATCGCAGATGATTGGGACAGGAGACCAACAACAAATACGTTACTTCAATCGATTTTCTGTTATTGCGGACGATATCGTTGGTCCTCCTTGGTTCTGGGATGAATCTCGAAATAAATACGCCTATCTATCTGTCAACTATCTTGGTGCTTATAGTCAAAAAAAATTCCAGCTGTTAATCGGTGTGCTGAACCTCGATATCAATGAGATTACCAAGGAAGTGATGCCCGGTAACAGCTTGCCTGCTTGGGGATATGGATTCCAGGCTTATCTCAATGATATGACTGCAAAAGGAACACCCATTTTAGAAGAGGACGGCACAGCAATGAAAATGGGGAAAAATGTACAATAACAAACCTTTGAAACTAGAAAATGAAAAATATACGCTATACCCTATCCCTAATTACCTTGTTGATTGTAGTCTTCTCTGGATGCAGAAAAGACCTCGGAAATTACAACTATACAAGCTTGGATACCATCGGTATCAGTGGCATTGAAAAAGCCTATACTGGTACTACGGGGAAAAACCTAAGCATTAGCCCCATCTTCAATACATCGTTTAGTAAAGCTATTGATAGCACCAACTTTACCTTTGAATGGTTTGCCTACAACTGGCAGGCGACAGTCAATGCAGATAAAAAGATCCCTTTGGCAACAACAAAAGATTTAAATATAAACTTACCCCTGCCAACAGGTTCTTATATATTGTATTATCGTCTTGTTGACAAAAGCACAGGCGAACGTTGGCAACATACCTGTAATCTTACCATGACATCCGAACTGGGAAATGGTTGGCTTATCCTTAATGAAATCGATGGAGGAAGCCGGCTTGATATGCTGAACTATAAAGCCGATACACTTCCATTTGATCGCTATACTGATCTTTTATCTACTACCAGTGACCTTAAATTGGAGGGAAAACCAATTCAGGTATATTATACGCCCAACAAAGACATATTTAGCAACAATGATAATAATCGCGTCTACATCAGCACGGATCTTGCCACCTATAGTATCAACAACCATACACGTAACTGGAGCGATTACCGCAATCTCAAAACGGAAGTACTTCGGTCTACTGGAGCGAAGTATCACGCCAACCGGATTGTAGGCATGGGAAGTAGCTCTACGCCACAAACTTACGTTGTGGATAGTGAAGGTATCTTAATGTTCGAGTATAAACAACAAGCCATTTTATATGGCCCGCCGATTAATAGGCTAAATTCGGGGAGTAATATAAATATGGCTCCCTTTTTGGCTTGTTATGACGGAAACCGTGATGCTTACACTGTTTACTATGACAAAGATAATCGACGTTTTGTGCTGCATATGGGAACAAATAGAGTCTCTGTAATACCAACGTCGACAGATGCCACTATCGTCAACCCAGCCAATATGGGACAGGATTTATTGTATCTTGAGTGCGCATTGACCAGTACCAAACAGTTCTACGCTTTGCTCAAAAACCCAACGACCCAAAAGTTAATGCTCTATCGCTTTGTACCTTCAAGTTCCAAATTTACACCATTGGGTTATGACGAAGTGGAGAATCTCAATCAGATTGATCAGGCGGATTTTTATGCGATCGACCCTACCTACGGCTACCTGATATACGCTGTCGGAAGCAAGGTCTATCAATACGACCCTTTCAACAAAGTTCACAAACAGCTGCTTGACCTTGGAAATAGAAAAATCAGCCTGATTAAATACCAACGTTTTATACAAAATAGAACTAGTGCCCGCTATAAAAATTATGCGGCAAAGTTAATGGTGTGTAGTTACGACGAAACAACTCCAAATACTTCTGGCAAGATGGAATTCTATCAAATACCATTATCTGGTACGGCATCCTTATCCTCTTCTTTTGACGGATTTGGAAAAATTGCTTCGGTAACTTACCGCGAATAACAACAGTACTACATATTTCATTGGAGTTTTGGCTTAAGGAGCGAAACTCCAATGAAGATTCAAGAATAAGCAAACAGTAACTCCCATGAAAAGCTATAAAAAAAAGATATTCGAACTCATTTACATCATGATTATAGTTCCCTCGGTCCAAGCTCAATCCCTGCTGCACAAAAATGATCTTATGAAAATGGAAACGTATTTCGAAGCACGCCTTGAAAACATTGCCACCGAAGATTCCCTAGTTCCCACCTCCATAATTACCAAAATAAAATCTACCGAGATTAAAGCACTACAACAGGAAATATGGGCGGTGTGGCATTGCGTGAACAGTCGACACGACACACTTCCTTTGCCAACTCAAGCCGCTAGTGGTCTACAGGATTATAAACTACACCAATGGGAATTGGTCAATGAAAACCCTTTACCCTATTATTACATCCAGAAAGGTTCGATAGGTCATACAAAATTACCACTATTTCTCAACCTCCATGGTTCTGGCCCAAAAGAAATGGAACTCAAAGCAACGCTAGCTTGGTCGCTACGTTACCGTGATTCACCGTCGCGCTATTTTATTCCACAAATTCCCAATGAACGAAGATATCGGTGGTGGTTGAAGCCTGTTCAATTAGCTTGGGAAAAGTTACTTCGTCTTGCTATGCTTGACCAGCAAATTGATCCGAATGCGCTGTATGTCATGGGTATTTCCGAAGGAGGCTACGGAAGCCAGCGATTAGCAGCTTTTTACGCCGATTACTTCGCTGGAGCTGGCCCCATGGCCGGAGGGGAACCCTTAAAAAATGCTCCGCCCGAAAATTTCAAACATTTGGCCTTTTCATTTCAAACGGGTGCCAACGATACTGGATTTGGAAGGAACACACTCACCCGTTCCGCTAAAAACGCGCTCGACAGCTTGGAACATCTATTTCCAGGAGATTTTGTACACAATATTGTCCTGCAAGAAGGGAGAGGACATGGGATAGATTATACCGTTACATCTCCTTGGCTTGTTCAATATAAACGCAAACCAAATCCAGCTCAGTTATCCTGGGTGTGGTTTCCAATGGATGGCAGGTATAGAAAAGGCTTTTACAATATCGCCATCGAACAATCCCCGGTATCCCTCAAAGAAAATTGTCAATACGACCGTGTCAGATTTGATATTGAGATGGATAAAGCGACAAATACCATTACATTAAAAACTAAATTGTTAAACCCAGATATGACTACCCAGCAAGCATTGACAAAAGGAAAAATCTCCATTTTCGTCAATAATGAACTTATCGACCTATCCAAGAAAGTCACAATTATATATAATGACCAAAATAAAGGGCAACAAAAGGTTGTATCTACCGTTTCTGCTATGGTTGAAAGTGTTGCATTATTTGCAGATCCCGAACGTATCTACCCTGCGAAAATACAGCTTGCTTTATAAGTGAGTGTATGGATATGCACTGCAATAAAAAATTATTGCTCATAAAAAACCTGCATGACTTAGCAGATACCTACAGCAAAGAACGCGAGATGAAAAATCTTTGTGACCAATAACATCAGACAATTTCAGAAAAAAATCCCAGTAATATTTTATTAGACTGGGATTTTCGTAAATATGGTAAACATTTGAACTAGATCAGATCACAAGAAACCATAAATTCGCTATTTGCCTTTTATCAAACCAGATGGCTATCCCAATTGCGGATCCGTTTTCGAATGATTACCCGTTTCTACACGACCAGCAAACTGGCGTGCAAATTTGGTCCCCTCCACGTGCAAAGTAACATCATACCAACCGTGGGTTTTATGAGATTCTACAATCCACTTCGTAGATTTCCCTGCCGCAAGTACAATAGATTTCTTCCAGGTGCTGTAAGCATTATCTTCTACATGTACATGAAATGATTTTTTCCCTTTGTTATGGACCTCCAGTACAAGATTACCCGTCAACAAACCTTTCTTCCCGATTTCATACGTCGCTCGAACAGATAAGGGTTCCTCCCGTCCTTGAAATCCACGCATAAAACCATTAGGTCCGTACACAGTCAAATCGTAATGGTGATCTTTAAAGTCCGCCAATTTCCAGTCAAAACTTAGTTCCTGACCTGCCATAACTGCAAACGGCCAAAATTTCACGCCCTCCTTATAGCTCGGTCCACTATAGACATTAAAAGGACTACTGAGCGATTTACCGCCAAATACTTTATTACCGGCCTCTAGTGTCAGATGAATCTGATTGTGCTCCTTAGCAAAAGAGTCTTTGACATAAAGCTCGTACGTCAGTGCACTGGAGTTTTTCTGACCTTTCTCCTGTCTTGCCAGTAAAGAGGAATGACCTTTAGACCGCAATCCTGCGACATCCTCTTTCGACCAAACATGAAAATTATTAGGTAGCGGTTTCGATTTCGCCTGATCAATCGCATAGATCTGCTGATTCCGATCAAGGAAAGGCAAATCAACAGCATTCGCTCCCTCAGCTTTCCGAAATATCGATGTCAAATCACCTGTAATGGCCCGGCGCCACGAACTGATATTCTCCTCTTTCACATGCTTGCCCAACTTTTTCTCAAAGAAATGCTCCATAAACTGAATCGTCGATGTGATATCGCAAATCTCCGAATTGACCCAACCGCCTTTTGACCAAGGTGATGCCACAATCAGAGGTACACGGTAACCGAGCCCCACTGGACCTTCCGTCGCATTACCCTTTTCTTCCCCATCGGCAAGCTCCTGTGCTAAACTCACATATTCACCGCTATAATCTAATTCTGGTGAAGTCTTTCCTGAATGGCTATCTGCTGGGTTAGGCGCTACAAAAGGAGGAATATGATCAAAATAACCATCATTCTCATCATAGTTCAGAATAAAAATGGTTTTCTTCCAGACTTCTGGATTCTCTGTCAGAATATTCAAAAGCTCCGATACATACCAAGCACCGTACATAGGGGCGCTCGGATGATCTGAGAAGCTTTGTGGTGCTACAAGCCACGACACGGCAGGTAACGTCCCAGATTTCACATCATGTCTAAATTGGTGTAAAACATCTCCCTTAGGAACAGTAATCTTTTCACCTTCATGTGTCACCACACTTGTCTCACGATAGAAAGAATCACCCTCATTCGTCTGAAAAGCACGTTCATGTAAAGCACGCTGTTCTTTAGGAAGCTGCTGAAAAGCACGATCTGTAAGACGTGCCAAATGCTTTTGGTAGCTATTCAGCTGCTCCTGCTTCTGCTTGAGTTTATTTTGCGTTTTCTGTACACTCTCAGTATTATTATTCGCCAATGCTTTTTCTAGTTCCTGAATTTCCGCGGGTAATTCCGTCACGCGTTTACGCATAAAATCAAGATGGCTTTTCTTGAATTCAATATGATATTGTGCAAACCATTCCAAATTGTTGTCCGTGAAATTGCCTAACAGATCCTCACCGTCTAAGCCACTTTCAATACTGACTTCATTTTGATAGACTTTCCAGGAGATTCCCGCTTCTTCCAGTCGCTCGGGAAAAGTTTTCCAATGTGCCCAACGATTAAAATAAATATCTGAATTCCGCACCAATGGCTTCGCTCCTTTATGTGGCACACAGGTTCCAGTCCAGAAGAAATGTCTATTGGTTGTTGTACCCGTAATAGATGAACAGAAATGCTGGTCGCAGATGGTAAAGGCATCAGCCAATGCATAATAAAATGGAATATCCTCACGTGTATAATACCCCATGGTCAAAGGAATCTCTTTCAAGACCTTCCCGCCTGGACGCTTCGCTTCGATCCAATTATCATGTTTCCCCTGATTTCGGGCTGCCATCTGGTTTTCCCAGGAATGTGGTAAATTTCCGGTCCAGGCAGCATTGGAGTTTTTGATATCCAGTCGGAACGGTGAATAGGTCTTTCCACTGGCCGAAGACTGCAGCCATACCGGATTGCCATTAGGTAATTTAATCGCACGTGGATCATTAAATCCCCGAACCCCACGAAGCGTTCCAAAACTATGATCAAAAGAACGATTCTCTTGCATTAATAAGACAATATGCTCGGCATCTAAAAAGGTACTTCCAGTTATCGGTTCAATCGCCAATGCGCGTTGTATCGCATCTGGCATGGCACTTTGCAAACCAAAAACTCCGGCTAACAATGAAGCCTTCTTGATAAAATCTCTTCTGCTATCCATAAATAAATTTGTTCTCTCTCTTATAAATTCAATGGTTACAACGAATATATCTATTCGCGGTCTTTTTTTATGTAACGTTTTTAACAAACAATCCCCGCAAACGATTGATCTCACTTGCGGGGACGATTATTTTTATTTAGCACGCTATTTCAAAAGCCATATCAATTGATTCGGATCATCAATACCGTTAAATTGTCTTTGAACCGCCTCTTTGACATTTTCCGAATTGTAATTGTATTCTCTATCTTTATATTTCCAACGCACAGGAATCTTTGTCGGTGCTTCCGAATTCATACTTGAACTCGCATTAATCTTCCATGTCGGATATCCCGTACGACGGTAATCGTAATAAGGTGTATAACTCAACTGTAGGTAGCTTGCCAAATATTTTTGTACGATGATTTCAGCAATCTGCTTTTCACTATCTTGTGGAAATGCTTGTCCATATGCAGTTAATGCTGTGCTTATGTAGCTGGCATCCATCGGCATCTTATGCGTGAACTGATCCTGATTTGGCGTATTATCAGCGGTAAATTTCATTGATGCCTCAATCCCTTTTTTATACCATTCGACAGCAGGGGCGTCAATCCAGCCGCGAGCACTTGCCTCAGCCAGTACAAAACATAACTGTGCATAAGAATATTGCTGTGTAGGCTCTCCTGTAACTAGTTCTGTAAAACGGTCGTTCAATTTCGAATAATCTGTCGTTTTCTTGATATCACCAATGTCACCAAAAGATAAAGAAACATCAACACCCACATATGCGTCAAAATCTGATTGCTGTTTTCCATTGGCTAATCGCAAGGCAGAAGGTGCAGCATAATAGAACAAACGTCTGTCTTTCCTGCTTTTTAAAGGATCGATAATTTCAGAAGATACAATCGGATAGATCACAAAGCTATTGCTCACCTTATAGAAAGGATAGGTTTGACCGCTTTTATCCGATCTCGTCAATTGAAAATTATCAGCATTGGACGTAAAAATAATTCCCGAATCAACAATTTTTTTGAAGCGTTCCTTGACCTTCAGATCCGTATCAGATGTTTTCTTACTCAACTGAATAAGCACATTTAACGCAAAGGTATTAACAAGCTTCCGCCACTGTTGCGTATTGCCTGCATACACGGGGTCACCAGTGAATTTATCGCCTGCCTGAAACAATTTATCCGCTTGTTCCAATTCGCTCAAAATACCTAAAAACACATCTTTTTGAGTGTCATATTTTGGAAAATACATTTTATCGGATTCGCCCCGTAATGCCTCCTGATAAGGAATATCCCCCAATTTCATTGTACCTTCAAAAAACCGCATCGCCCTTGCCAGGTGCATCACACCGCCATAGGATTTTGAGAGCCCTTCAGTTGTCGCGAAATCAACCATATACTGCGCATCGTTCAATCCCGTTAATGGAGACTCCTCTTCCCCAAAGTTATTGTACTGATAGCCTTCTGCAAGCTCAGTCCATGCAATCTCTTTTGTTAACATATAAGGTTGCATAAACGATTTTTGAGACGGCGGATTTGCCAATCCTAAAATGATGCGTTCAGAAATCATCGATGAATTCACCACCTTAGGCATCTCGGGATCAGTATTTATTTCTTCAAATTTAGAACAGCTCGCGGTAGTAAATAGCAATACAGCAACCATTCCCCATGTATAATTATTAAATTTCTTTTTCATCAGAATATATTTTTTAGGCCACTGAAGCAATCATGATCAACAAAAGCAAAATGTGATTCGCCTTAGTCCTCTGTTTTCACATACATGATCATATCAGTGTGCGCAAAAGATTAAAAAGTCAGGTTCAAATTAAAACCAATATAACGCATTGACGGAGAACTTAAATCCTCTTGCCCTCGATCGGGATCCGAAAATCTATAGGTTTTCGTCCACAACAATAGATTCTGCCCTGTTACACCAACGCTGGCTTTCTTGGCTTTAAATTTTTGCGCAACAGTGGTCGGAACCGAATAATTGATTGACAACTCACGTAATTTTACAAAAGTTTCGTCCCAATAATTCTGTCTACCTGAATAGGCAGTCTTCCAATAGGATTCATACGAAACTACCTTATCATTCTTCTCAAATACCCGTGTATCTTCGGCAACGCGACCATAATTATCATATTTAACTGATCCCGATACCACTTTTACGCCTGGCGCTACGTAAGTTTTATTCCCATTCACAACTTCTTCATAACGATAGCTATTATCCGAATCAGGATGAGCGCCCGTTTGCCATAAACGCGCATTCATGTTCGAATAGGACATACCATTAATTCTACCATCCAAACTGAATGATAGGGAAAAATCTTTATAACTAAACTGATTTGTCAAACCCCAGAACCATTTCGGAGCCGAGTATCCGATCAGTTGCGCTTTATAATTGGCCGATATAGGCATTCCAGCAGCATTCAATACTAACTGTCCATCCGGAGCACGCTCCCAATCTTTGGATGTGATGTAATCTGTTCGCAATCCTTTTTGAACATACAACGCATCACTGGAGTAACGAGGGTCCAAAGAATGGAAGTATTCTAGATTTTGAGATAGATTTAAACTCACATCCCATTTAAAGTGATTGCGTTTGATCGGGATACCACCAATAGTAATCTCGTGCCCCTTAGTCATACGCTCTTCGCCCGTATTGATCAATCGATATTTAAATCCCGTGAAAGAGGATATATTGTTATAGATGGCCTGATTGTGCAAAAGACGATAATAACGGGTATAATTACCATATAACCTGTTTTTCAATAATGCGAAATCAATGCCCACATCAGTGAGATCACGTTGCGTTGGCGAGATTGAAAAATCTTTGATATCATATTGATAATCGGAATTTGTTATCGCATAGGTTGCTGTTGGAGCCCCGTCCCAGACATTATTATTGACCCTGAATACTTGATTGATCTCGTATGGATCAGGAACTGTCTTCGTGACCGCCCATGAACCACGTACCTTCAGCATATCCAGCCATTGCGGTTTACTTGGCAATAAATCAGAAATGATAACACTTCCCGATACTGACGGGTAAAAATATGCACGATGCTCTTTGGACAAGGTTGATGACCAATCGTTACGTCCTGTCGCCTCAACAAAAATGGCATTCTTCCAAGATAGAGACAAACGTCCATAAAGGGCATTTCTCATTTCCCGTACCCTAGATTCAATGGAATTGACCGGATCAATTGAATTACGTAAAGAATAGTAGCCCGGAATCGACAAACCGTTCATTGTCTTGGAAATCAAACTATTATTCTGACGATAGAAGATGGCTGCACCAAGCAATCCATCTATAGCAAAATCACCGAAAGATTTTTTTCCCGTAAAAATCAAATCGTTATTGGAACTGAAACCGTCGTATTTAGCTTTCATATATTTCCCCTTACTGTCAAATCCTCCGAAATCCGTAAAACCACCCCGCGTACCATAAATCCCAATCGGGTTTTGCTGCGTTCTGGTTTCACTTACATAATCGTACCCCGTCCTTAACATAAATTTACCCCAATCTGCAACCTTATAATTCAATGTAATTGCAGCATTCAATTTATTACTTAAGCTAGGCGTTGTTTTCTCATAAGCGATCAAATATGGATTGTCATACCAGCCATTGTACATCCAGTTCTGTTTCTGGTCTTTAATCATCCAATAATCCTTATATTGCTGAAGATCATATTCAGGCCCTGTCCATACTAAAATATTGTAAATATACCCTTGATCATTATAGCCCGCTCCAAAGTTGTTAGACGATGCATTTCGGTTGTATGCAAGCCGTGTTTCCAGATCGAACTTACTGCTGATTTTAGTCTGTCCGGATACCGACAGGTTCGTCATGTTCAACTTCTGATTAGGGTACTGCCCTTTATTATAAATATGGTTAATGGATGTCCGTATACTTCCGTATTCACCCTGGTTGGTAAAACTCACCGTATTATTAGATATAAAACCCGGTTCGAGAAAGTTTTGAAAGTTATTTTTACCACGAGATGTCAGCGGTTGCACTTCCAATTGCTTGGTTAATGGATTCCACTGCGACGCTGTACGGCCGATATCCAGTTTATCCCCCCAGACATAATCATTGTTATTGAATTTACCGAATTCCCCCGAGGAATAGGAGCTTTGCACCTCAGGGAGCGCCAAATAACCCGAAAAAAACATATTGTTACTATTAACCGTAATCTCCGTTCCTTTCTCCCCAAGACCCTTCTTTGTTGTCACCATAATGGCCCCACCGGCCCCCATACTACCATATAAGGCAGTCGCTGTCGCACCTTTCAATACAGTCATATCCTCAATATTATCTACCGGCACATCTCGTAATGTAAGATTTTCATAAGCAACTCCGTCTATCACCAAAATAGGCGTTAGCCCCCTTACTTGGATTTGAGGCGTACTGTTAAACTCCGTACTGTTCAAAACACGCACACCCGACATCCGCCCTGTCAAAGTAGTACCGACATCAACCCCTTTCACCCGTGTCAGATCCTCTCCTTTCACACTCTGGGTAGCATACCCCAGCGCTCTTTGCTCCCTTTTAATTCCTAAAGCAGTTACAACCACCTCGTCCAATGAATTTGATGATTTAACCAGTTTTATTGTTCCAGCTTGCGTAGCTAAAATTTCAGTGCTTTCGTATCCGACATAGGAAATCTGAAGTAAATGCCCCTCTGTCCCTGCAGGTAATCTAAATGTACCGTTTTCGTCGGTCGTAACAGCAGTAGCCGTCCCTTTTACGCGGACCGTCACACCAGCGATAGGCTGACCTGTTTCTTGATCTATAACCTTGCCTCTGATCTCGTTGGCAACAGCAGATAGCGGCTTATCACCCTTCACGATGACATCACTGCTGTTTTTCTTCGAAATCACATACAGCTTCTCATCAATTTTCTTGACCTCAAGATTTCCATCTGAAATCGTTTGGATAAACTGAACAATCTGCTCCTTTTTCAAGGTATTCAAATCAGCTAAGTCATTGACTTTTTGATTTGATATCGAAGCGTCATAGCCAAATTTGACATTAAATTTTTGTTCCATTCTTGTGAGGATTTTCCCAATTCCTTCACTGGTCGAAAATTGCGAGGCCATGGTCTGAAGTGCAAGCGACTGAAAGAGCATGGCACTTCCCATAAGTTTTAAATAGTAATTGGTTCTTTTCATAAATTACTTTTTATGGATAATTGTTTGATTAAATGCGGTATTAAGCATCGTAAGTGACTTTTCTAGATCACTTGCCGGTAGATAACCCGTATAACTTTCCGTCCGGAAAGAGTCTATCAATTCGAGGTTACTATCCGGATAAAGGTTATTGAGATCGGCGACGATCTGGGTAAGAGGAACTTGATTAAACGATAAAAGATCACTCTTCCAGTTTGTTGCACTGATCGTATCCGCTTTGGATACATCAAATTGTTTTTGTCGCTCATCATAGGCAACTTGCTGTCCAGGTTTCACAATGGAATATTCCTTCCCACGAGATACACATACGCGGCCGTGATTTAGTACCAAACGGCTATGCCCCTGTGAACAGTTTAAGTTAAATGCCGTACCCAATACGCGAACATCAAAGTCGCCCGAACTGGCAATCACAAAAGGTTGCTCAGGATTTTTGGCAACTTCAAAAAAAGCTTCGCCTGAAAGTTTGATACGACGTAAACTGTCTGTATCAAAATCTGACAACAATTCAATCTGTGCCCCCTGTCGCAGAGAAACTTGTGTACCATCTGGCAGGATAAGCCGCTTCACAAATTTTGTCGGATTGGAATAACGGACAGTTGCGTAGGCTACATTCTTATGCTCCCTGAACTTAAATTGAAATAAGAAAGCGAGACCAATCAACAGTAGACAAGCAGCAACAGAGATAACTGACCATCTTTTTTTCCAGATAGGCACTGTGGGTGTATGCAACGGCGTACCTGTAATCGTTAGGAAAATATCTTCGGAAGTTGTGTTGTTCAGTTCACAATCACGATCGTCCAATGCAACAACCTCCTCCAGGCCAGGGAGTTCGTCCCTTTCACAAGAAGTAAGTAAATAAAGAAATATAGCGGTTTCCTCGGGACTTAACTCCCCCTTTAGGAATTTTTTGTATAAAGCAGCTATTTTGGAATTCATCATCTCTATCCGTCTTTAAATACATATACGTACCTAAAGGACGCGAAGACGACGCTGCTCTAAAAAATATTTAAGAAAATCAATAAGGCCATTGAAATCTCAAAATGATCAAGTATATATTGGCGTACAAATTTATTGCCCTTGACCAATTGATCCCGGACTGTATTAACAGAAATACCGAGTCTATCCGCAATCTCCTGATTATCCAAAAACTCTTCCTTACTCAAAAGAAAAATTTCAAGACGTGCCTTTGGAAGTTTTGCAACAGCTTGCCGATAAACGCGCTCCAGATCCTTAAATCGGATCGCTTCCTCATTTGAATTGTCTACTAATTGGTTTTGATCGACATCTGAAGCTTGAAATTGGAATCGGACCTTTTGCTTCCGAAGCTCATCAAATACAAGGTTCCGGGCAATCGTATAGAGATAAGACTGCGGATTTTTACTTCCATCCAATTCGGCCCATTTTTTCCAGATTCTAGAGAATGTTTCTTGAACCAAATCTGCTGCAACGGGCTCTTCTTTTAGATGTAAATAGGCATATTTATACACTTTGTCCTTATACGACAAAAAGAAAGTTTTAAAATCCAAATCACTGTTATTTTCAATAGGCATGCTTCATCACAAATAATTGATCCTACAAGTTTAGTTAGAATTTTTTGAAATATTCCAATGAATTGCATGGGACATTTGGACCGCAGGTTGAAAAACAGCTAGTGATAACATTTTAGTTGTAATCATTTTATTAAATTAACACCGGTCATAGGATAGGCAAAAAACCATTTCCCACTGGATGGAATGTATAGCGTATCTCACGCAAAAAAAATCCCATTACCTAGAAGCAATGGGATTTTTCGTTTAGTTCTATTAAATACTAATTAGTACTTGCTACTTTAATAGCGGAAACGGTCCCAAGAAATAGCTTCCTCGTTTATAGAAACGGAGAAAGAAATCGAGTACCTCATCGCTCACAGGAAAGAAAAATTGTTTGTCTACCTCAGCCTTGAACAGATTAACATAATACTTAGGCAACTCGCTCGGGAAAAAATCCTCGACCAAAAGATTCAGGAAATAGCGAGCATAAGGTACATCGTCCTGATTATCTTTCTCCATAAAGCTGTTATGCTCCAAGGGGAAGAATTCTTCAATACCGCCAAAAACTTCCAGCCCTGTCTTCGGATTAAAGAAAACCGTGACTTTAGCATCTTCCGTTAGATCCAAATTTGACTCGGGAAGTGGAGACTCTTCCTTGCTCGGATATTTTTGCTGATACTTTTTGAAAAAATCCGCTGCAAATTCCTTCACTTCCTTTCCTTCCATAAATGCAACAGCTGCCTTATGTTCTGACTGGAATAATTTACCCATATCTTTCAGCTGCTTTTCCGTTTTCTTCAAGCTCTTATCCTTACCATTCATGGCTTCTATACGATAGGTCATCTCATACTGCTCTGGTAAATCAAAATTTATGTCCTCAGCGTTGACAACAGTCATAATTCCAGATAAGTTCCATGCATCTTTCCAAGGCACAATTTCCATATAGAAAGATAAGGTTTCCGTAGGTTCAACAAATTGCTGTATAGAATCTTTGAAGATTTTGAATGCAGTTTTTGTACCGATATGTTTTACATGCACATAGTGCTCGTCCGCTTTGACGTATTCAAAAAAGCTATTGATACGATTCCCTAAGGTTTTGACAATACGATATAGCGGATGTTCTTTTCCAACCACCTCAGCGACAAATTCAGATGACTTCAATGCAAACAAATGCAGTCTGTAATTATTGAAATGGTTGTCTCGAACACGATAGATCATCTGCTGTAATTGATTCTGATCATGCTGATACCGCCCAATTTCCGCAACTTGCATCAGATGGTTGAGATTGGTATTATATTCACCTGCTGTCAGGTAATTTGTGGCGACAAGTTTCTCAATAAAATTTCGGACCTCGAAATAATTCGCATCTTCATCCAAAACATATTCCAGCTTTAACTTTTCATTTTCAGGAGCAACTTCATAATGCTCTTCCAAGATCGAATAGGCCAAATCTGTAACCAACTGGATCAAACGGCCACGGGGATCAATAAACAGATGGGGATTGCGTTCACTGAAAAACAACCAAGTTAGTACAGCAATATCCTCACTATTAATATCTTCAGCATAATAATCCGTTAGGTCATTATTAGGATAGAAAGGCAAAAGTTGATGGTACAGTTCTGTATGGATCGTTCTAAATGCAGCAAAAATTCCTGTTTTTGCTATAACGTCTTCTAAGTAACACGTCAGATAGATACTTAATGTCTTTAAAGCATCTGTATGTATAAGATCATTTGTTTCTTGCTCCTCAAACCATAGCGTAGATAAACTATCATTGATTTCATTTGCAACACGTAAGTAATAACTATCTATTTCGTTTGTTTTTTGATAAGTATGGTGTGCTATCCAGTCTTGAATAAAAATTCTGTTTCCTCTCAT
>JAIRVH010000186.1 GCA_031253985.1 Sphingobacterium sp. | reverse complement strand
ATTAAGTTCTGTATAGAGTTAATGGCATTAAACATAAAATGAGGATTTAGTTGAGATTGTATATTTTTGATTTGAAGAGTAAGCGTTTGCCGTTTTTGCTCAACCTTTACGAGACGTTTGCGCGTTCTATAGCGAAGTGTAAAAAAAGCAATCACAATGATTGTTAGGCTAATGAGAGTTGTTGGCCATAATATGGGCCAAAGTGTTGCTGAAAATTGTTGTGGAGCTTGTACAATATGATAAGGTATTCTCAGAATTTCATTGGCATTGTAAGTATTAATATCTCCCGTTTTATGGATCAGCAATTCGTATTCCCCTATTTCATTCAGATACTTATTGGAAACTTCAAATTTTTTAGCTTGTGTCCACCATTCAAGCTGAATGGTGTCAGCGCTGTTTTCTGTTTTTTTGATCAATTGGACAGAATAAGGAGTTGTATCATGGTTCTCAAATTCGAGATTAAGAGAAGTGATGCTGTCTTTATTGAAAGTAAGATCTAACGGTGCGCCGGTATATTCGTCGTATTGATGTACATAACCTTTATTAAATGATCGGTCAAGTAGATTGAAATAACCATATTCACTCGGCCCTCGGGCGATAATTTGTTCGAGTATAGGGCGTTTGTTTTTCCGCCAATCCAAGATGTAACCGTCTCTAATGCCATAAATTTTCCTGTGTCTGACTTCAACTAAAATTAGCTTTTCAGGATAATTGAAGGTGCCAATTGAACCATAGGGCACTTTGGCGCCATATTTTATAGAAAGTGTGGGGATAGGAGTCCAGGGTGTGAGTTCGATGCTATCATTTTCTACAACTCGATAAAGAAAATCCTTATAATTATCTTTATTGATACCCATCGCTATGATTATAGCATCAGAGCTGTCTGGTATAAAATAGCTATGATAAGTCTTAGATAGATTTTGAACCTTGGGCGAGATAAAATTTTTGAGCTTCGGATTTAGTTTAATACCTAAAAGAATCGGTGAATTGGGTATTTGCTTTAAGCCTTTGCCAGGCAATGTTTTGTTGTTGTCAAAATTCTCGAAGATGTGCGATATATATTTATCAGATATTACAAAGCCGATATCGCTTCTTACCATCATCCGTTTATCTGTAGAATAGCCATTAAAATGAAAATTTTCTCCAAAATAATAGTCATTGCCTTGAGAGTCTTGTGCTGAAGCGCTGAAAATTTGAATTAATAAAAATATTAAGAGCAGTCTTTTCATCATTTATAGTTTATAAATCGAAAATGCTCAAAATAAATGGAAACTACGAAATGAATGAGGAAGTGGAATGATTCGCTGAGTATTTGGAAAATCTACAGTTTAGTATCAGCACTTGTGTTGATACAAATAAGCACATTATTGAGAAAATTCTATAGTATCAGAATCTTTACAATCCCTAAATTTGAGTAATCAATTATAGAAAGAAAACCTTAGAGAAGCATTTAGAAAGTCAAGATAGAATTTATCCATTTATTTCTTCCGTAAAAAAGAGTAGGCAAACCGTCGAAATGGAAAGGGTTAAGGTCAATATCTATTGTGTGTATAAAATAGAAATAATTTAGAAAAGTAATTTTAAAAACCGGAAGACTTTGAAGCAATTGTCATGAAGTCTTTTTTTAGCTTAAGATAGCTAATACCATTTAGCTTTATATAAAAGTAACCAATTATGTGGAAATTAAAACAATGCGTTCGCCTGATAACAGGGCGGGTGTCGATCCGTTCGTCCTAAAATTATCCTATAAATATCAGTGATGTTAATGAAATTTTAAGGAATATATTGCAAAGTCAGGGAATCTGGATTCGACGACGGTGATATAGTAACATTTATAGAATAAATTCTAACCAATTAAAAAAACCTTATGAGAATGAAACAAATAGCGACTAATAGTTGGCCTATAAATCGGATGATTTGGGCCGTTATGGTGCTTATTTTGGGCATTGGAGGCTGTAAGAATGACAATCTTGGCAGTATTCCAGAAGGTGTGCCCTTTGATCCGTCACAACCTGTGATCGTTTCTGATTTCGCTCCCAAATCAGGAGGCATGGGGCAACGACTTGTAATCTATGGAAAAAACTTCGGAAACGATCCAAAGAATGTAGCCGTATTTATCGGCGGGAAAAAGGCTGTTGTCATTAATGCTTTAGGGGAGTCGCTCTACTGTCTTGTGCCCAAACAGGCTTTCAAAGGTGACATTGAGGTGCGTGTTGGGGGAGAGACCAAACCTGTCATCGGCAAGGCGCAAGCACCTTTTGATTATCAGCGTAAACTTGTTGTATCAACCTTGGCTGGTTATAGAAATTCACGTGGTGATGAGCCTTGGAAAGATGGAAAGTTTAAAGATAATGACCAAAACAAAATGGCCAGTGGTTTTTGGCTTTCTTCTTTCATGAAGTTTGATCCACTTAATCCCAAGCATCTTTGGGTAACTTTCGATAATAATAATGGCCTATATCTGATTAATTTCGAGGATAGTACCATCACAAAAAAGCGTTCTGACTTTGATCGTCCACGTAGTGTTGACTTTTCTTTAGATGGCAATTATATGATTGTGGCCCAAGATCGCGGTGGAGAAAATGATGAATCTACCTTATTATTTTCGCGCGCAAGAAATTTTCTGGATAAAGAAGTCTTGACACGAAGTAAACAATGTAATGGCGCTTCGATTCATCCGGTCAATGGTGAAATGTACTTTAATAGCTATGCCAAAGGGGAGTTTTACCGTTTTGACTTGAATCAATATTTCGTAGATAAAACGACTAAATCAGAGTTTCTTTACGTTATTCAGGATCCGGAATGGGAGTACCGCGCTTTAATTCATCCGAGTGGAAATTACGCTTATATTTTAGTCATTAACCAAGGTTATATTATGCGTGCCGATTACAACTGGGAGAAAAAAAGGTTTAACCAGCCTTATCTTGTTTGTGGGAAGGTAAGGGAATCGGGGTACAAAGATGGTGTTGGTTCCTCCGCTCGTGTCAATCAACCTTATCAGGGGGTGTTTGTGAAAAATCAAGCCTATGTAGTAGCAGGTAAGCCAGATCAGTATGATTTCTATTTTACAGACCTCATGAATCATGCAGTCCGTGTGCTTACACCAGAAGGGGCTGTAACAACATTTGCTGGTCGGGGAAGCTCAAGTCTTAATAACAACCCCTATGGTTATGTCAATGGTGACTTGAGAGAAGAGGCGAGGTTTGACCGACCGTCGGGTATCGCATACAACGAGAAAGAAGGTGCTTTTTATATTGGGGATCGCGAGAATCGACGCATCCGCAAAATTGCATTGGAAGAAATGGATGAAAATAACCAAGATTAACCTGTGATAAGATGATGAATAAAATAGTACTTACATGTATGTTACTCTTCTGTGCCACTTTCGGTGCACTGGCACAGGATATTTTGGAAGTAACGGGTGTTATTGTTGATGCGCAAAAAACACCAATTGTTGGTGTCAGCATCTTTGTTAAGGATGCGCCGGGTTTGGGGACAACCACTGATAATAAAGGAACTTATAAGATCAAAGTGGAGCGTTACAAGACGCTCGTGTTCTCTTCAGTAGGTTATAAAAAGCAGGAAATACTTGTGAAAGATAATCGCATAATCGATGTTATACTTAAAGAATCAGAGACCAGTGTGCTCGATGAAGTTGTCGTAACGGGTACAGGCACACAAAGAACGCTGACATCGACTGCTGCGACCAGTAGTGTTGATGTCGGCACGATGAAAGGAAATCCAACATCGAGTATAAGTAATGCATTGATTGGAAATGCACCCGGAGTTTTAGGGATGATGCAGTCTGGCCAGCCGGGGAAGAATATTACCGAGTTCTGGATCCGCGGTATTTCTACCTTCGGTGGAGGAGCGTCTGCTCTTGTATTGGTTGATAACATTGAACGCGATATTAATGATATTAATATTGAAGATATTGAGACCATTAATATCCTTAAAGATGCTGCTGTAACGGCAATCTATGGTTCGAGAGGTGCAAATGGTGTCGTTTTAATCACAACCAAGCGTGGTAAAGACGGTAAAATCAATATTAATTTCAAAGATGAAAATATCTATAATTCACGTACCATTACACCTGAATTTGAAGATGGTGTTACCTATGCCAATCTCCTGAATGAAGCGCGTATTACGCGGAATTTTGCGCCAATCTATCAACCTGAGGAATTGGAAATATTGCGCTTGGGACTGGATCCTGACCTTTACCCCAATGTCAACTGGAAAGATTTATTGCTCAAAGATGGAGCGATGACTTATCGTGCCAATCTGAATATGACAGGCGGAGGGGCCACAGCACGTTATTTTCTGTCTGGAAGTTATATCGATGAAGGCGGTATGTATAAAACGGACGAAACGCTACGGAACGATTATAATACAAATGCAAATTACAAAAGGTATAATTACCGCCTGAATACAGATATCAATGTAACCAAAAGTACCGTCTTAAAAATAGGTGTTGCCGGCTCCCTTAATAAAAGGAACAGTCCCGGCTTGGGAGATAATGATTTTTGGGGTGTATTATTCGGTTATTCGCCAATCCGTACGCCTGTCATGTACTCGAATGGTTATGTTCCAGCAATCGGGACAGGAAATCAGACCAATCCTTGGGTCGTTGCTACGCAGACAGGGTATAATGAAAATTGGCAAAACAAGATACAGACGAATATCTCTATTGAGCAAAATTTTGATTTTATAACCAAAGGATTGCGGTTTAGGGGAATTATTGGTTACGATACCAATAATGATAATAGTATTTCCCGTCGAAAATGGCCTGAACAATGGCGGGCTGAACGAGCAAGGGATGAGAATGGAAATTTGATATTCACGCATATTTCCAACCCGCAGGAGTTGTATCAGGCTAGTAGTGCAAGTGGCGAAAGGCGCGAATTTTATGATATGATGTTTAACTATGACCGTAGTATAGGAAATCATAATATTGGTGCAGTTGCCCGTTTTACGCGTGATGCGCTTATTCGGACAGTTAATCTTGGCGATGACATAAAAAATGGTATAGCAAAAAGAAATCAGGCCTTAGCCGGCCGCTTAACCTATAACTGGAAATCACGTTATATCGCTGATTTTAACTTTGGATATAATGGTTCGGAAAACTTTGCTCCGGGTCGACAATATGGTTTTTTTCCAGCGGTTTCAGCAGCCTGGAATATTGGCGAAGAACCTTTTGTGAAGGAAAATATTTCCTGGATGAACATGTTTAAGATTCGGTATTCCTGGGGTAAAGTAGGTAACGATCAGTTAGCCGGAGGAGCACGATTCCCTTATTTATCTACAATTAGTGAAATTGGACATTTTAACAATGAAAATGTTTGGGTTCCTGAAGGCGGTTATCAATGGGCGGATTATGGTTTCAATCGATACTATGGCGGAATGAAATATAGCCAGGTATCCTCATCAAATGTGACCTGGGAGATGGCAACCAAGAAGAATCTGGGTTTTGACCTAGCGCTCTTTAAAGATAAGATCATTGCCAATTTGGATTTCTTTAATGAAAAACGTACTGGCATATATATGGCACGAAATTATCTGCCGGCTCTGGTCGGATTGGAATCCGTACCAAGCGCTAATGTGGGAGCGGTAAAATCAAAAGGTTTCGATGGTCGTCTATTATATAATCAGAAATTAGGGGAAGTGAATTTAACTGCCAGAAGTAATATTACCTATAGTAAAAATGAAATTACAGAGATCGATGAGGAATATAACGTGTATGGTTATCAAAACCAAAAAGGATATCGTGTTGATCAGGCGAAAGGACTCATTGCTTTGGGATTGTTTAAAGATTATGATGATATACGTAATAGTCCCAAACAAACATTTGGTACTTATCAGCCGGGAGACATCAAATATAAGGATGTGAATGGGGATGGTATCATAGACGACGGTGACCGCGTTGCTATTGGTGCTACACGACGTCCTAATCTGGTCTACGGTGTGGGGGTATCAGCGAGCTGGAAAAACCTTGATATTAGTGTTCATTTCCAAGGATCTGGTAAATCGACTTTCTTTACTTATGGAAAAACTGTATATGCTTTTAGTGAAGGGGAATGGGGACAAGTATTGAAAGGAGTAATGGGCGATAACCGTTGGATTTCATCAGATATATCTGGCGACCCATCAACAGAAAATCCCAATGCTTCTTATCCAAGATTAAGCTATGGTGCAAATCCGAATAACTTTAGGGAATCAACATTTTGGTTGAAGAATGGTCAATACCTTCGTTTGAAAACTTTAGATATCGGATATACTTTGCCCAAACAATTAACCAATCAGATTAAGATTAATAGCATTCGTTTGTTTTTAGTTGGTTCAAATTTGCTGACCTGGTCTAAATTCAAGCTTTGGGATCCGGAATTGGCGACTCCAAGGGGCGAAGATTATCCATTGCCTAAGTCGTTTACATTTGGTATCAATGTCAACCTTTAAATTAAAAAAGATGCAAAGAAATAAAATATGCATTGCAATGCTGCTTGTGTTGGGAGCAAGTTTTGCTTCGTCCTGTAAAAAGGATTATTTGAAGTCCGACCAATATTTTAAGGACCGGCTTAACATAGAGAAGACCTTTAAAAGTAAAGTATATTCTGAGGAATGGTTGGCGCATGTCTTTGAAGAATTCCGGGGCGAAAATGCAGATGTTGCCAGTAAGGGAAATACTCCACATTGTTTCGCAGACGATATGTATTATGGTGACCGGGATCGGGATTACGATCCTTCAAAAAATGAATTGTCCTACAATATGTTCAAAATGGGGCAGTACACCGAAAATGATAAGCAGGGAACATGGGCTCAATCTTATCGCGGGATTCGTAATGCATCGACCTTTATTCAGAATATTTATATGAATGGCGAGATGTCTGCAGCTGAGATCTCAGACTATCGGGGACAGGCGCGTTTTGCAAGAGCTTATCTTTACTGGTTGTTACTCCGCAAATACGGTCCGGTTCCATTATTGCCTGATGAAGGGTTAGATTATACTGAGAGTTATGATGATCTGGCAATCCCGCGAAGTACCTATGAGGAATGTGCAACCTATATAAGCGATGAGCTGTTACAGGCGGCTAAAGAAATGGAAACCTTGGGGATGAAGCGAGGGCAGGATGGTTCTGCACGGCCAACTGTTGGTGCTGCGTTGGCTGCACGTGCCAAAGTACTATTGTATGCGGCAAGTCCTTTGGCCAATGGGAATAATTCCGGCTATGCGGCACTGTTGGTAGATAAAAAGGGTAAACGATTACTTTCAGCAGACTTCAAAGAAGAGAAATGGGCAAAAGCGGCTGCTGCTGCCCGTGATGTGATTGAACTGGGGGTGTATAAACTTTATACAGCGCCTTTTCAGGAAACCGGAGGTGATGCAACAGTAAAACCACCTGAGGACCACAATTTCTCAGATAAAAGTTGGCCAGAAGGATGGGCAAATATTGATCCGATGAAATCCTATGCACAGGTCTTTGATGGTACATTATCCGCCTCTGGTAATCCTGAACTGATATTTACACGTGGTAGTAATCAGCCCAACGAAGGGATTGACCAAATGGTAATTCATCAATTACCACGCTCTGCAACAGGTTGGAATACACATGGACTTACTCAGAAACTGGTCGACGCCTATTATATGAATGATGGGACAGATGTACCGGGTAAGGATAAAGAAATAGGACGCGGTAATGGCTCTAACAGAAGTACGGGATATGTTACCCAGGAGGATTATGATGCAAAAAGATATAGACCATTACGCCCTGGCGTGTCCCTGCAATACGCAAACCGTGAGCCTAGGTTTTATGCATCCGTTTCGTATAGTGGTAGTTTTTGGACTTTGCTCAATGAAACCAAGGAAGAAAATCGCAACAAACAAATTTTTTATTATAGTGCAGATCCAAAAGGAAATGGTTTTAACTCGGCCAATGGATATTGGCTACGCACCGGATTTGGGGTTAAAAAATTTGTTCATCCAAGTGATACTTACGAGGGCGGTGTGGGATCGCGTGTCGTCCCCAAAGCAGAACCCGCGATCCGTTATGCCGATATATTACTGATGTATGCCGAAGCATTAAATGAACTGAGTGGTTCTTTTACGATTCCGTCCTGGCGTGGTGGAAGTTATACGATAAGCCGTGATATCGCTGAAATTAAAAAGGGTATTCAGCCTGTTCGCATCCGGGGTGGAGTTCCTGATTATTCTGCGAGTGTATACGGAAGTAAGAATGAATTACGTAAGTCTATAAAGCGTGAACGGTTTATAGAGCTTATGGGTGAGGGACAGCGCTACTATGATTTGCGTCGTTGGATGGATGCACCTGTTGAGGAAGCATTGCCTGTATACGGCTGTAATGTCCTGATGAATGAAAAAGAACGTGATCTTTTCTACCAGCCAGTCGCGATCTGGACATTGAAAACCACCTTTGCGGATAAAATGTGGTTTTGGCCGATTAGCCATACGGAGCTTAAACGCAACAAGAATTTAACACAAAACCCAGGTTGGACCTATAACGATTAATCAACTATGCAATTTATGAAAAAGTCATCTATACAGCTTTTGTTCCTGATGGTGTTATTCGTTTGTAATGCTTGCAACGATGAATGGAAAGAGGAACAATTCGAACATTACGTTTCATTTAAGGCTCCTTTGGAAAGCGAAGGAGTCGCAAATATATATGTCCGTTATAAAGACGAGCAAAAAACAACATTTCTACAGCCGCTGGAAGTGAGCGGATCGACAACAAATACTAGTGATCTTTCAGTACGAGTTGCGGTAGATCCGGACACATTGGGCATATTGAATTATGAGCGCTTTCAGACTAGAGAGGACTTCTACTACAAACAACTGAATAACAGTTATTTTTCAATTCCCCAGACCGTGAATATTAAGTCAGGAGAAAACACGGCATTAATGGCGATAGATTTTTCGTTGAAAGGAATTGATATGGCCGAAAAATGGGTGCTTCCACTGACGATTTTAGAGGATCCTGCAGCTAAGTACAAGATAAATCCTCGAAAATATTATAAAAAAGCATTGCTACGTATCAATCCTTTCAATAATTATTCGGGAACCTACAGTGGTACAGCCTTAAAAGTGGTGATGGATGGACATGAAAGTGAAACACCGATTGTAAAGAGTCAAATTAGAAGTTATGTGGTTGATGAAAACACAATTTTCTTTTATGCAGGGAATATTGATGAAGATCGTAAAGACAGGAAGAATTATAAGGTCTTTGCGAGGTTCAATGAAACAGGTGGGGTTACATTTCGGGCTGAAAATCCAAATATGAAATTTGCTGTTAAAAAGGATGCAAGTTATACCGTCTCGGAACAAATGGATGCTGTAAGGCCCTATTTACTGCATCGTTATATTACGATAAATAACGTGGATTACGAATTCACAGATTACACATTGGTTTCTACGACAGCAATTAAATTCAAGGTTTCGGGATCACTCATTTTAGAGCGGCAGTTAAACACACAGATTCCTGACGAAGATCAATCTATCGAATGGTAATTTCTACAAACCATTTGTAAAGCTATTGGTTATATCTAGATATAAAAAATAGTTTTTATGATTGGAATAGTAGGTGGACTGGGCCCTTATGGCGGTCTAGATATTGCAAAGAAAATTATAGATGAAACGGCG
This sequence comes from Sphingobacterium sp., assembly GCA_031253985.1. GTDB lineage: Bacteria > Bacteroidota > Bacteroidia > Sphingobacteriales > Sphingobacteriaceae > Sphingobacterium. The sequence continues at coordinate 18,739 of JAIRVH010000186.1, read as the reverse complement.
GCAAGATCCGATCAGGAACACTTGCCGCTATTGTTATTCTCATGCCCAAATGTGATCCCTGATCGAACGGCGTATTTATTGGATAAATCCAATGATAATCCCGGAAAAGCTATTGCAGGGATATTAAGAAAACTGGAGGTGGCCGGAGCAACCATAGCGGCGATCCCTTCCAATACTGCACATGCAGAACCTATTTTTTCTGTTGTACAGGATGAAATGGCTCGCACGGGAAGTGCAATGAAACTATTGAATATCGTTCATGAGACCGTCAGGTTTGTGGACGGGAACTATCCCGAAACGACAATAGGAATACTATCTACTGCGGGCGAACAGATCTGTAGCTTATATCGGGAGGCCTTTATCCGTAAAGGCTTCATTGTTGTCGAGCCAGAAGGACCGCAGCAAGAAAAGGTAAATAATGCGATCTATGATGAAGATTATGGAATTAAGGCACAACCGATACCGATCGCTAATAAAGCAAGAGAGGATTTATTACTGGTCGTGGATGATCTGAAAAAAAAAGGTGCACAGGTCATTATTTTGGGCTGTGCAGAGTTACCTTTGGCAATTCCGGAACGGGATTACAATGGTATGATTATCATAGACCCCAATCGGATTCTCGCGCGTGCACTCGTTCATGAGGCTGCTCCAGATAAGCTAAAACCATTGTAGTCTTCTCTTTTGACAAATTGTCAGATTGTAAACGTAAATTCCTGTTGGTATGGGTTTTGTCTTTTAGTGAGTAGGAGCTTATGCAGTAAGGAGGACAAGATGCAAAAGATGATATTCCGTGAAAATGATCGGGGCCATGTTGATTTCGGCTGGCTGAAAAGTGCGCATTCATTTAGTTTTGGGCAATACTTCGATCCGGACAAAATGAGTTTTGGAGCATTACGGGTGCTGAATGATGATCAAGTCGAAGGAGGGCAGGGTTTTGACCTACATGATCACGACAATATGGAAATTGTTAGCATACCACTGGAGGGCGCACTGGCACATCAGGATAGCATGGGCAATGGGCGGACAATTGAAACCGGTGATGTGCAGATTATGTCGGCAGGCAAGGGAGTACAGCATGCCGAGTTCAACGCTGATCAGAAAGATCCTGTTAAATTTCTTCAGATTTGGGTAATTCCGAATGAAAGGGATCTAGAACCGCAATACGATCAGAAATCGTATCTTCAGCTGGATATGCACAATAGGTTTGCGACCATTGTTTCGCCCGACAATGCAGATCTCAATACCGTTCACATCCATCAAGATGCCTATTTTAATCTGGCAGATATAGACCTGGGCAGAAAAATTGAGTATACCGTTCATTCGGAGAAGAACGGTCTTTATCTTTTTGTTTTGGAAGGAAAGATCATTGTCGAAAATGAAGCACTTTCAAGAAGGGATGCTATTGGTTTGTACCAAACGGAAAAAATAGAAATTGAGGCTTGTTTTGATGCCAAATTATTGTTGATTGAGGTACCTATGTATTAGGTTAATAAGATTATGCTTACTATGATACATCGTTGCTGCTCATTGAGGTGCCGATGTATTAGGTCGATGAAAATCAATTTTATTATGATATACCATTACTGGTGATTGGAGTTCCGACGTATTAGGTCAATGAAAAGTTATTTTATAAATAGGGAGATCATTTGATAGATCTCCCTATTTTTCTTAAATTGGATGAAGAAGAAATGAACCCATGGATAACCTTGTACGACCTTTCGAAACACAGGATGTTGTGCTTATTTTGTTATCAGTCCTAATAGGTCTGCTGATCGGTATTGAACGGGAGTACCGGAATAAATCGGCTGGTTTAAGGACCTTTATATTGGTGAGTTTTGGTTCGTGTCTTTTTACGATCCTTTCGCTGAAAATTGGACTAGCAAATCCAGATCGGTTGGCCGCAAATATTATTACTGGTATTGGTTTCCTGGGGGCTGGAGTGATTTTCAAAGAAGACAATAAAGTAAGCGGTATAACCACTGCTACCACGATCTGGGCAGCTGCTTCTTTGGGAATGTGTGTCGGTGCCGGATACCTATTTTTAGCTTTTATTGGCGTTGGGCTGGTTTTGATAATTTTGGCACTGTTAACCTATTTACAGACCTATATTGATAATTATCACAAAATAAAAGATTATGAACTACAGACATCGTCTGAAGCAGACTTTGAACATACCGAACAGTTAATCCGGCAGATGGGCTTTAAGGCTGTTATCATAAGTCAGCGCTATAACAAAGAAAGTTTAAATACCGTATGGCGATTGACGGGGAATGCCACTAAGCATAGAGCGTTTGTAGATACAGTGCGACGTGATAAGCAGGTCGTCGCTTATCAGTATTAATAAAGACGATATTTCTCTAAAAAGTATTATAAGAATTCAGCATATGGGTGCCGTTAAAATTGAAAAAACACCAGTGTTTTGGCTAGCTGATCCTCAGGAACATGACTTCCCCGCAGCTTATGATTATTTGGAACTTTTATTTGTTCCGGCAGAATGTAAGGTCTTTGTGGATAAACTTCGGGGCGTCAGTACAGTTAAAAAGAAATCGAAAGATATTTTGCGGGCAAGTGCGCTCCCGTTGCTCCCTGAAACCAATCGCCATGTGAAGGAAAATCTGAGAAAGATCAAGAAGAAAGAAAAACTGTCTCCAATCTTGCTGGTCCGGGCAAATGGTAAACTGATTATAGCAGATGGCTATCACCGTTTGTGTGCCAGCTATTATTTTACAGAGGATCTCGATGTGCCTTGCCGTTTAGTTTAGCTATTCCTCATCATGAGTATCCTGATCCGGGGATAGCTTTTGCAATAAACTGTTTACTTCGTCTTCTGTCGCTGTTAATTTGGCTTTACAGATTTGAATAAGATCGGATGCTCTCTTGATTTTTCCGGCCAGCTCATCAATATTAGTCGTGCCATTTTCAATCTCCCTTACAATGATCTGTAACTCATTAAAGGCATCTGTATACGTATAATTCTGTTCCATTCTCTATTCTTGTTTAAAATTTTTGTTGCTCAATAGCTTCACTTAATTTTTGGTATCTTCTTGAGTTTGTTGCGGAGATTTATCCGTTACCGTACTGGTAAGTTCTCCATATTCAAGTATCGTCTGTATGACATCTCCCGGAGATACTTGCGTAACGGATTGAAGCAGTTTACCATTGACCTTCGTAATTGAAAAACCTTGTTTTAAAAGGCGAATTGGATCAGAGAGCTGAATAATCCGCTCGGTATGTGTCAGAGCCGTTTTGCACTCATAAAACCGTAATTTTATTAATGAGTGAAGCTCATTTTGAATTTGTTGTATAGCCGTGCTAGAGGTTTGAATTTCTCTTTTTCCGACCCATTGAATATGCGTTGCCAGTTGAGATAGTGTATGGCGTTCTTCCTTAAATCGGGAAAGAATCAGCTGCTGTATACGCTCTGCAGCCCGATCGATTGGGATGGCAAAATTATGAAACTTCTGGATCAGAAAATCGGCAAGTTCACTGGGGGTAATCGCATTCTTATAGGCGACCATTTCGCTAACGGTATAGTTGGTCGAATGCCCAATTCCAGTCAATACAGGGATGGGGAATACAGCAATAGCCCGTGCCAATAGATAGTTGTTATAGCTAGAAAGACCAACCTCGCCGCCACCGCCGCGAATAATAGCGACAACATCATACATGCTAATTCTTTCGGCTATAACAGCAAGTTGATTGATAATAGAAGGTACTGACTTGTCCCCTTGTAATAAGGCCGGAAAGAGCGTGCATTCTATCCGGTAGCCCCATGGGTTTTGGTTGATAATCTTGTAGAAATCTGAAAGCCCTTTACTCGTTTCCACTGAAATAATTGCAAGCCTTTTGGGAACAACTGGAAATGCCAGAGATTTATTCGACTCATAGATGCCCTCGGCCTTTAGCTTTCGAATACTGTCTAACTTCTCCTTTTCAAGCTCACCTAAGGTAAATGTCGGATCAATATCAACAATACGTAGACTAAGCCCGTACATGGGATCATAGGAGATACTTGCCTGAAATAACATCGTGATCCCCTCCCGTAGCGGTTCTTGGGCAATTTTAAGGAAATTGCTGTTGATCCGATTATAATCAGCTTTCCATAAGATGGACCGAATCTCGGCGACAATTTTGCCATCCTGTTTTTCGACCAGTTCAGGATAGCAATGGCCTGAATGTGTATAATGATTAAGCTTATTCATTTCGGCTTTGATCCAATACAAACTCTTATACCGTTCTGCAAGCGTCTTTTGGATGCTGCGGCTGACTTCCAGTAAGGAAAATATTGTTTTATCTTGAATCAATTCTGGCATTAGTCAAACTTACAGAAAAAACCTTCATGATGCAATCGGAACCGATTAATTCAAGCCTGTTGGAAATTTGCTCAAAATGCTAATGGGCTATGGTTAACTGCTGAATGGATGTATACATCCACAAAGGCTGCATGAGTAACAAAATTGATTTTTTTGCAGAGAGTCCTGTTGCTTCATGATTTTATTCGTATTTTTATTTGATAGAACCTAAAAAACGATAAAAGCAGAATGAAAAAACAATTTTTCGGGGTATTATTTGCAGGTTTGTTCTGTATTTCCCCCTTGTTTGCTCAGTACAAATCCACGATTAAAAACGAAACGATTCTTTTCAATAACCTTGATCAGCTATTGCCTCTGAAAAATCTAGATCAGCTTCATATAGCAGTTGTTGTTCCTAATGCTGCTAAATATAGTGTATTCACGGAACAATTGGCCCGTTATGCGAACACTAAAATTTTTGATTTTAGCAAATTTGATGAGGATATTAAATATTACAATACGATTATTGTAGCTGGAAAGGAAGATGACTTGGATGCTGATTGCCTAGCACAGTTAAAACAGGCTGTATTAAACAATAAAAAAGTAATCCTTTGCCATTTTTTCGAAAATGAAAAACGCAAAAAGAGTTTATCAGAACACCTGCAGTCTGACTTGGTTGAATTGCTCGCGCCTGATTCAGAAATAGGGCAGCGCCATCTGGCGATGTCAATTTTTGGCGGCGCCCCGATCACTGCCGGTCATATCAAAACTGCACAGACAAGGTTACAATATGGTGCTGCATCAACTTCTAATCTAAACCTCGCGAAGCTGACCAAGAAAATTGATGCCATCGCACAAGAAGCCATTGATAAGCAAGCAACGCCGGGCGCCGTGGTTATGGTTGTAAAGGATGGACAGGTTTTATTGGAGAAATCTTACGGATTTCACACCTACTCCAAAGACATCTCCACAAAAACCAATGATATTTTTGACCTAGCGTCTGTTAGTAAGATTGCAGGTACTACGCCTGTGATTATGCGTCTTACCGAAAGAAATGTCATTAATCTGGACAGCACTATGGGGCACTACCTATGGCAGGCAAAATATAGCAATAAAAAAGATATTAAGCTTCGTTCCGTCATGCTGCATGAAGCGGGATTTACGCCTTTTATTCCTTTTTATAAATATTTGAAAACAGGAGATGTTGTATCGGTACGCGATGACAACCATCAAGTGAAAATGGCAGACAATAGCTATATTCTCAATCATTATTACCGCGATGTCATGTGGCCTGAGATGCTAAAATCTCCTGTGAAGCCTACAGGAAACTATGTGTATAGCGATATCAGCATGTATGTAATGAAAGAAGTTGCTGAACATCAGACTGCTGAGCCGCTACAAGATTATGTGCAGGAAAATTTTTATAGACCTTTGGGGATGACGCGTGCTGGTTATCTTCCCAGAGAGCGTTTTGCAAAAGATGAAATTGTTCCTACGGAGCAAGACACATCCTTTCGGAAAGTATTATTAGAGGGCTACGTACACGACCAGGGGGCTGCAATGGCAGGTGGGATTGCCGGGCATGCCGGGTTATTTGCTACCGCAAACGATCTGGCAATCTATGGTCAGCTTTTACTGAATAGAGGCGAGTACGGTGGTGAGCGATATTTTAAAACTGAGACAATAGATCTATTTACCTCCAAGCAGTCTGCCACAAGCCGTCGAGGACTGGGATTTGATCGCTGGGATCCAAATCCAAAAAATGAATATCCATCTAAGCTAGCGAATAGTTCTGTATTTGGACATACTGGATATACGGGGACATGTATCTGGATTGATCCGCAAAATCAATTGATCTATATCTTTTTGTCTAATCGCGTACACCCGCAGGTGAGTACCAAGCTCTTGGACCTGAATATCAGAAGCAGGATTCAGGATGCTATTTATGAATCGATAAATGAAAGTCAAAAATGATCAAGGACCTCTTATTAATCGGACTGGGAATGATGGTGCTCAATGGTGCTGTGCACGGCCAAGACTATAAGCAGATACATCGGGATTTGGTTGTCGTCGATGGACACAATGATGTGATTTATGAATCAATTTTTCAGGGGAAGAATATAGGCCAGCGATTAAAGACAGGAGCGACTGATTTGCCGCGGCTTCAGGAGGGCGGTGTAGATGTCCAGGTATTTGCCGTATGGTCAGATGATGCTAAATGGAAATCCGGTGCATTCAAGCACGCAAATGACCAAATAGATGTCTTGGAGAAAATGATTGCTGCGAATACCGATAAAATCAGTTTGGCAAAGTCTTCAGGAGATATCGATTCGATATTGAAAACAGGGAAAATAGTCGCTTTGATTGGTGTGGAAGGGGGAAATATGATCGAGGGAAGTGTTGATAATCTCGTGCGACTCTATGAGCGCGGCGCCAGATACCTGACGTTGACTTGGAACTACAATTTGTCCTGGGCGAGTTGTGCCGCGATGGAATCTGCTGGTATGAACGCTAAGGATAAGGGGTTAACAGACCAAGGCCGGACAATTATCCGGAAGATGAACGAACTGGGCATGATGGTTGATCTATCCCACGGTGGCGAACAGACTTTTTATGACGTGCTGGCGACAACGACCAAGCCTATCTTGGTTTCCCATAGCAATGCCTATGAATTATGTCCACATTTCCGCAATCTGAAAGATGCGCAATTGGAGGCGCTGAAAAAAAATGGCGGTGTGGTTGGAGTGAATTTTTATTCGGGTTTTTTGGATCCAGCCTATGAAACAAGGCTCAAGGGTTTGTATGTAAGTAAATTTGGTGATCAGGGGGATACAAAATTGAGTACTTGGTCTATGTATGAAAAGTTGCCCAAAGAACTTCAACAGCAAGCTGATGCTCCACTATCGAAATTATTAGATCATATCGACTATCTGGTCAAAAAAGTAGGTATTGATCACGTCGCGGTAGGCTCTGACTTCGATGGCATAGAATCCTCACCCCAAGGTTTGGAAGATGTTTCTAAATTTCCGCTATTAACTGAAGCGCTGCTGGAGCGAGGATATTCAAATGCAGATATAGCAAAAATTATGGGGCAAAATTTCTTACGGATTTTAAAAGAAAATGAACGATAAACTCTTTGGTTTTTTTAAGGCTTTTTAGTGAGGTTCCAGTATACATGTAGTATTGTTGAGGTATTGCTACAGCATTGATACGGTATGTAGTAATATACTACATATTAACTTAAATCACTATAGAGGAGGTAGCATTATTGAAAAGCAAATCAGCCCTTAGATACTATCTTGGGAACATAGAATGCGTACGGCATATCATTACGCTTTTAACAGCTATAAATTTGTAAATTCGTAGCATGGCAAAATCAAAATCAGCATACTTCTGTCAGAACTGTGGCTATGAGTCTCCTAAATGGATGGGACAATGTCCTTCTTGCAAACAATGGAACAGTTTTGTTGAAGAAGTCGTCGAAAAAACGAGTTCAAAAGTCCCGGAATGGCGTAGTTCTACAACAGGTGGCAGTACGAAAAGGGCGAATAAAGCTGCGATTATTCACGAAATTGTTTATCAAGATGAGTCACGTATATCCACGCCTGACCAAGAGTTCAATCGGGTTCTTGGTGGCGGCATTGTTCCGGGATCACTGGTGCTTATCGGTGGAGAGCCCGGGATTGGTAAGTCGACTTTGATGTTGCAACTTGCCTTGTCCATCCCGCAGGTTAAGACACTCTATATTTCTGGGGAGGAAAGTGAACAGCAGATTAAGATGCGGGCCGAACGATTGTCGCAATCATCCAAAGCCAATTGCTATATCCTTACAGAAACATCCACTCAAAATATATTCAAGCAGATCGAGACGGTACAGCCCAATGTCATTGTCATCGATTCCATACAGACTCTGCATTCTTCCCAAATTGAATCGGCTCCAGGTTCGGTTTCTCAGGTACGGGAATGTACCGCTGAATTGCTGCGGTTTGCCAAGGAAACGAGTACACCGGTCTTTATTGTGGGACATATTACCAAAGACGGATCAATTGCTGGCCCCAAGGTTTTGGAGCATATGGTAGATACAGTACTCCAATTTGAAGGCGATCGCCATCATGTCTACCGGATTCTACGGGCAGTAAAAAATCGCTTTGGGTCGGCTTCAGAACTCGGGATTTATGAAATGCAGGGGTCCGGACTGAGAGAAGTGTCAAACCCTTCTGAGATTATGATTTCGCAGCGTGACGAGCCTGTCAGTGGAGTTTCCATTGCGGCAATGCTGGAAGGAATGCGACCGATGATGATTGAGGTACAGGCACTGGTAAGTAACTCGGCATTTGGTACTGCACAGCGTTCTTCTACGGGTTACGATACGAAAAGGTTAAATATGCTTCTTGCCGTTTTGGAGAAACGCTTTGGTTTCAGGCTGAGTGCACAAGATGTATTTTTGAATATCGCCGGCGGATTGCGCGTTGAAGATCCTGCAATTGATCTGGCTGTTGTTGTGGCGATTATTTCCTCACAGCAGGATATTCCGATCCGATCCAATCTGACTTTCGCAGGTGAGGTAGGTTTATCGGGCGAGATAAGAGCTGTAAATCGGATTGAACAACGGATACAGGAGGCAGAAAAGCTGGGGTTCGACGGTATTTTTATTTCTAAATTTAACACCAAAGGGCTGGACGCGAAAAAATATAATATTGCTATTCGCCCTGTCGCCAAGTTGGAGGATATATTCAGTGCCTTATTTGGTTAGGAGATACGGCGATGTTATGGAATGCACGCGATAGGTTAATGTCCTTATTTGTTTGGACAATCTTTCTCTGTCTTTCCGATTAGAAACACATTCATTGTTAAACTAAAAAGACCATGCTTTTATAAAGGCATGGTCTTTTTAGTTTAATGATTGTCTATATATTACTTTTTCAATACTTCTTTCAGTTTTGTGCGCAAGGCATCCCCATGTAAGTTCTTCGCGACAATTTTCCCATTGGGATCAATCAGGACATTCTGCGGAATAGATTTTACGCCGTATAGGGTTCCGACATCATTCTGCCAACGTTTTAGATCCGAAACATGTCTCCAGTGTAATTTATCTGCATGAATGGCCTTAATCCAGGAGTTGCGGTCCTTATCAAAGGAAATACCCAATATTTCAAAGTTTTCACCTTTGAACTGTTGGTATGTTTTTACAAGATCTGGACTTTCAACGCGACAATCCGGACACCAGGATGCCCAAAAATCAAGCAATATATATTTTCCTTTAAAATCTGAAAGTTTTACGGGATTTCCGCTGGTATCATTTTGCGTAAATGCTGGTGCAATTTTTCCAATCTGAACTGTTTCTAAGGTATTTAAATATGCTTGAAACTCTTTTCCCTCATTGGAATTCTTTACATTTTTACTCAATGTATTATAGAGCGCCTGGAGCTCCGGATAGACTGGATCATAACCTCCAACGCGACGTAAATCAACCAATGTGGAGATCGAATCTGGAGCAGCCTTGACACGGGCGATGTACTCCTCTTTAGTAAGTTCCTTTTTCTGTGCGGATCCAAAGAATGGCAGAACCAAAAAAAGTAGTGTGATGTATTTTATCATGTTACTATTCTTATATATATTTACAAATATAAGAAAATCCACTAATTTAGTAGATTAATAAAATGTCAAAAAATGAACTTGAACCTAACTTCTAAACTTCCACATGTCGGCACGACGATCTTTACCAAAATGACCATGCTTGCCAATGCGCAGCAGGCATTAAATCTCTCTCAGGGTTTTCCCGATTTTGAGACCGACCCGAAGTTGGTCCAATTGGTTGCTCAGGCTATGGAAAAGGGATATAACCAATATGCACCAATGATCGGAGCACAACCCTTACGGGATGTGATAGTCAAGAAATACAAGGAGATTTATGACGTTGAAGTCGATGCAACGAAAGAACTGACGATCACCGCAGGAGGTACGCAGGCCATTTTTACAGCTATTGCTACTGTTGTTAGGCCGGAAGATGAAGTTATTATATTTGAACCTGCATATGATTGTTATGCGCCGACTATTGAGCTGTTCGGAGGCGAAGTTGTACCTGTACGATTATTGGCGCCCGATTTTCGGATTGACTGGGATTACGTAGCTACATTAATTAATGCCAAAACGCGATTGATAATCATCAATAATCCAAACAATCCGACGGGAAAAGTATTGGATAAAGAAGAGCTGATTAAGTTAGGGGCCTTATTGGAAGGGACCAGCACACTGTTGCTGAGTGATGAAGTGTACGAACATATCGTTTTTGATGGGGTCCTGCCCCAATCCGTTATCGGAATTCCTAGTTTGCGCGAGCGGAGCTTTGTCGTTGCCTCCTTCGGAAAACTATTGCATACAACTGGTTGGAAAATAGGTTACTGTATTGCGCCAGCCCTGCTGACACAAGAATTCAGGAAGGTACATCAATTTAACGTCTTTAGTGTCAACAGCCCCATGCAGTTTGCCATAGCTGAATATTTGGGTGATTTAAGTTATGTAAAGGGGCTTCCAGCCTTTTTTGAGCAGAAAAGAAATCTATTGAAGGATGGATTAAGGGAATCGCGGTTTAAGATTCTTCCTTGCGAGGGGACTTATTTCCTTAATATAGATTATAGCGCTATTAGCCAGGAAAAGGAGTTTGAGTTTGCGTGTTCGCTAACGGAGCAATATAAAATTGCGACAATTCCACTTTCTGCGTTCTATAAAGAGGTTACAAATCAGCAGGTTTTACGCGTTTGTTTCGCTAAAAAGGACGAAACGTTATGGAAAGCAGTTGAGATTCTGAAAAAGATTTAGGGCTATTTATCGGCTAAAATTATAGCTAAAAGGTTTTATTTAAAATATTGTTAAGAATGAACTACTTTGTTAAAATTTTACTTCAACTTGAGGTACTAATTTTATAAATTTGTAATTCACGTTTATCAACATACCCATAAAATGGCTAGATTAAATTTATTGGAAGAAACACGCTTCGAAAAAGTCCCTGTGAGCGTCTATCCAGATCAAAATTCAGCTTCGAAAAACGTTGCAAATCGTATTGCTGAAATTATTCGTGCAAAGCAAGAGAAAGGTGAGAAAGCTGTGCTGGGCCTTGCGACTGGTGCCACACCAGTAAAAGTCTATCAAGAATTGATTCGCTTGCACAAAGAAGAAGGTTTAAGCTTTAAGAACGTGATTACCTTCAATCTTGACGAATACTATCCTATGCAACCTGATGCCGATCAGAGCTATGTGACATTTATGAACAAAAACTTGTTCGATCATGTCGATATCGATGCGGCAAATGTAAATATTCCAGATGGTACCTTAGCTCCTGATCAAGTAAATGCATTCTGTGAGGCTTACGAGCAGAAAATTACAGCTGCAGGAGGTTTAGATATTCAATTATTAGGTATTGGTCGTACAGGCCATATCGGTTTCAATGAGCCGGGTTCTGCACCTAACTCAGGTACACGTGTAGTAACGTTAGACGATTTGACCCGTCGCGATGCTTCCCGTGCTTTTGGTGGAAAAGAAAATGTACCAACAAAAGCGATTACGATGGGAGTAGGTACAATCTTCAAAGCAAGAGAGATTATTTTAATGGCTTGGACCGAGACAAAGGCTGAGATCATTAAAAAAGCAGTTGAGGGTGAAATCTCCTCAGAGATTCCTGCAACTTATCTTCAGTTATCGGATAACGTTGAATTTATTCTTGATGAAGCTGCGGCTTCCTTGTTGACACGTTTTGATCTTCCTTGGTTGGCAGAAGATGTTACCTGGACACCTGAACTAATCAAGAAGGCCGTTGTTTGGTTGGCTTTGGAGATTAAAAAACCAATCTTGAAACTGACAGACGAAGATTATAATGCGCATGGTATGGCCAAGCTGGTGACAGAGACCGGTCCGGCATATAATATCAACATCCGTATATTCAATGAACTTCAACATACAATTACTGGATGGCCGGGAGGTAAACCCAATGTAGACGATTCACAACGTCCTGAGCGCGCCAATCCAGCGAAGAAAAATGTGATTGTATTTTCTCCGCACCCCGATGATGATGTGATCTCGATGGGCGGTACATTTATTCGCCTAGCCGACCAAGGGCATAACGTCCATGTCGCTTATCAAACTTGTGGTAATACAGCGGTTTGGGATGATGATGTTGTCCGTTATCTCGAGTTTGCTGAAGATTTAGCGAAACAAATCGGGGCAGATGCTGAAGCTGCTCAGATCTCTCGGATTTATGATGAGGAAAGGGCAATTTTTGCGACAAAAAAACCAAATCAGATCGATACTGAACTTGTCCGTAAAATCAAAGCATTGATCCGTAAAGGTGAGGCAATTGCTGGAGCGCGTTTGGTTGGTTTGCCAGATGAAAATATCCATTTCCAGGATCTACCATTCTACGATAGACAGAAGTTTTCCAAAAATGTATCTTTTGAAGATGATATTCAACAGACGATGGAATTGCTGCGTCATGTAAAACCCCATCAGGTATTTGCTGCAGGTGACTTTGCTGACCCGCACGGAACACACAAAGTATGTTTCGATATTCTGTTTGAGGCATTGAGCAGATTGAGTAAGACAGACGAATGGACCAAAGATTGTTGGTTATGGTTATATAGAGGTGCTTGGCATGAATATCCAATTCACGAGATCCAAATGGCCGTTCCTCTCTCTCCACAAGAAGTTTATCGCAAACGTTTAGCGATCTTCAAACATCAATCTCAAAAAGATTTACCTGTATTCCCGGGTGATGATCCACGTGAATTCTGGGTACGTGCTGAAGATCGTACAAGCGAAACTGCAGCTTTATATGACCAATTAGGTCTAGCAAACTATGAAGCTATCGAAGCATTTGTAAGATGGAAATTTGACTAAAATAATTGTCTAGATAAATAAAAAGTCCTGAGCCTTAGGTGGTTCAGGACTTTTTTATTTTTAATCATTCTAAATAGCTTATTTTTTATACCTTTGCGTTATTATTTAGAATAATTAAAAATAATTACCCAAAATTATTAACATGGACAAACACTTACTAGCTCTTGCTTCTACATTTTTAATCGGAGGTGCGGTATATGGTCAGACTTCGGGAATCGTCAAAGGAAAAGTTGTTGATGGTCAAAATAATCCACTAGGTTCAGTAACCGTTTCAATAGGAGATAAAAAAGTGCGGACAGACCACAGAGGTCATTTTAGGCTACACGGCGTAGACCAAAATACGGTAATCAAATTCTCTTATATGGGTTATCAGACAACCACAATTGATTATGTTTTTAGCCCAGCAAGCCGCGAAGTGGTTATTGATCCAATTATCCTGATTAGCAATGAGCAAGCTATTGATGAAGTAGAAGTGTTTGGTGAACGCAACAAAAAACCAAAGGGCCTTGAAATGATTACACGTATGCCATTGAAGCCTTCGGATCAGATACAGAGTATTTCTGTTATCTCCAATAAGGTAATTCAAGACCAGGGTATTCTTACGTTGACTGATGCGGTAAGAAATATTCCGGGTGTAACCTTGTTTGGCTCTTATGGTGGCGTTAAAGAATCCTTGTCAACGCGTGGTTTCAGAGGGGTGCCTGTATTGAAGAATGGCGTGCGGATGGATTCGCAATTTCAGACGGCGTCCGGCGTAGTTGATATGCAGGGTGTGGAATCTATTCAGATGATTAAAGGCTCCGCAGCCGTTACACAAGGTGTTATTACAGATATTGGTAATGCAGGTGGAGTAATCAATGTGGTTACTAAAACACCCAATTTCACAAATTCTGGTGAAATTGGTGTACGTGCCGGAAGCTGGGGGCAATTCCGTCCGACCTTTGATTTCCAAACCGTATTGGATAAAAAACAGACTGTCGCTTTTCGAATGGATGGAGCGTATGAGCGCAGCGATAGCTATCGCAAAAGTGTATCGTCCAACCGTGTCTATCTAAACCCATCTTTGGCCTGGAAACCGACAGATAAGACGACAATTACACTGGAGGGCGATTATTTTAACGATAATCGTACACCGGTTAATTCCGCGGTCAATTTAAACCCTTCCCAAGGGGTGAATGCGCTATATGTTATCCCAAACAATAAGTTTTTGGGTTTCAATTCAGACAATAATAACACGGAGATGAAGAGCTTTATGGCGCAGATCAATCATGAATTGACCGATCGCTGGAGCATCAGAGCATCTATTGCTACCTCATCTTATCAGGTTGATAACCAGTCATCATCATCTTCATTGATTAAAGATGATGCAAAACAATATAATACATTCTCGCGCTCAATGAGCAAGAACCTGCGCGATGATAAAAATAAAACGTTCCAGTTTGACTTGATCGGAAAAGACCTTTATACGGGTAAAGTAAAACATTTGGTTCAGGTAGGAGTAGATTACCGCATTGCAGATGCGACAACAACTTCTTTTGCAGGTAAATTAAGTCCACTGGAGAAGAATGTCCTTTTGAAAAAGGCAGATCAAAATAGTTCTGTTATAGACATTATTGATATCCATGGTGATTGGGTAAATGACCTGTCGGAAGTTGTCTATGTCGATTCTTTGGGCAACCAACGCAAAGGAAAACAAATCAGCTATACCGCCGGAACTCCTGTACGGAGTTATTACTCTTCTATCGGATTTATGGGGCAGGATGTGATCGAATTTAATAAATACCTTAAGGCTGTATTAGGCTTACGTTATTCTGAAATCACAACAAAAGATTTCACCTCCAACGGTAATAAACGAGAGTCGGCCTGGAATCCAATGGCAGGGGTGATTGTTACGCCGTTTGAGAATTTCAATGTATTTGGCTCTTATACGAACTCAACCAATTTAAGGAATGCTGCGAATCCATTGACAGATGGCACAGCAGCAGGAGCTTCTAAAACGGAACAATTTGAGGGGGGAATTAAATCCGATTGGCTGAATAATCGTTTACGTTTCAATTTAACCTATTTCCATATTTATACCTCTAACTTGACCAATGCGGAGTATAAGGTTGAGACTAATGATCCTACAGGATTATACTTCAAGGCTGGGGATCTGGTACGTGACGGTATTGAGGCTGAGTTGAATGGCCGTGTATTGGAAAATTTGACGGTGATGTTGGGCTATGCTTATTTAGATGCACGATATAAAAATTCGCCTTCCTATATGGATGGATCAGCACCGATGAATGCGCCAAAACATACGGCAAATGCATGGATACAATATGTATTTAATCAAGGAGCTCTTCGCAACCTGAGTTTAAGTGCGGGAGTGTATTATGTTGGAGACCGACCTGTCAATGAATATAGCTTAACCCCAAATGGACACGGCGAATATTATGGTACAGAACCGTTCAATATGCCCGCATATACCACATTAAATGCGCAGGTAGGCTACAAATGGCGCAAATTTGATGCGAAAGTCTTTGTAAATAATATCACCAATGAGATCGGCTTAAATTCATACTTCCGTGGTGGTTTTATCAATCAGATTGATCCAAGAAATGCAGCTGTTGCGTTGAGTTATAAGTTTTAAAGATACAGAGTCTATATAAACAGAAGGGCTGTCCAAAGAAGTTGGACAGCCCTATTTTTAATCTATGTTGCCTTTATCGCGCTTAAGTGCCATCTCAAATAGCTGCCTCCTGGAGTGACTGATGTTATTTTAGGCTACTCTTTCGGGCGTTATCAACGTCAATAGCAATCATTATTTTGAATCCCAATGAATTAATAGCTGATCACATCACCTGATCGTCCATTAGTATCAAATACTTTAAATAAGTATTTTTTGCCAGTCTGGAATGGTATCGGGCCGCTTACAGTTTTAGATTTCAATGTTGGCGTACTACCGTTGTTGCTATAATAGACTTTGAAACCAGGATAATCGGTATTGATAAGGAGTTGGTTGCCCTCTTTCTTAACTCCAATTTTTGGAAGTCGATAGGTATAGCCTCCATTTATCCAATCCAGTTTTCTCAATTCATCTTCCCCCAATTTTTTGATAAAGGAGGTATACGATTTACGATAAGTAGCTTCGTCAAAAGAATCCCCTTTTTCCCAGGCCTGTTCGGGTGCCCACGCGCGATCAGCAATCGCAATTAAACGCGGAAAGATCATTTCTTCGAGACGGTGGTCTGTAGATACCTTTTCTGCCCACAAGGCGCCTTTTATCCCGAGTAGGTTTTTCTTCCCTTCGGCCGTGAGCTGTTCTTTGTTGGTATATGCTTCCTTCACCAGATCTTTTCCTGTATCATCCTTGCGTAGGTTGATAAAGAAATTTTCAGGGGAAAATGAATAGGTTCTATTCAAATTAACCGTACCCACCCAGCTGTGTCCCGGATCTGCAAAGTCACGGTCCCATGACATATCCAGGTAGTTATTCGCCGCACTCGTATAAACAACTTTATACCCTGCGTTGGCCAATCGATAGGCGAGGTCTTCCTGTCCTTGGCCAGGGAGATTGTTCCACACATTCAGGTGAATGCCCGATTTTCCCAGGTCAGCGTTTACGACCATGCCTTTACCTTTGTTGCGCATGCCCATCTCTTCCCATCCGGACATCGTCAGTCCTTTTTCTTGAACAAGGGCATTAATCTTGGTAATATACAGCGGCCATACATCGAGTACATTGGCGATATTATTTTCTTTCATAAAAGCCAATACCTTCGGCGATTTCTCCCAAACACCACTTGGCGTCTCGTCGCCACCCAGGTCGATAATTTTCAACGGAACTCCAGCTTGCTCATGAATTGCTTTGATTTCATCGATCACCTTGCTCAGGAAGTGATACGTTGAGGGCAGGGCAGGGTTCATGACATTGTCATTCCAGTTTTGTGCTGAGTTGTAAACGGATTTGTCCTCTGCATCGTCCAGCAGGAATTCTTCTGCTTTTTGCTTATCGCCAAGTTTTGAGTAATGGGCAAAACGCGCACGCATTGCTTTGATTGCTGCACGAGCATGCCCCGGTGTTTCTACTTCAGGTATAACATCGATATGTCTTGCCTGCGCATATTTTAAAATTTCGATATAGTCGGCAACGCTGTAGAATTGATGCGATTTGGCCACCGCTCCAGATCCATAAGCAGACTGTATTGCTTCTCCATCTTCAAAATTAGCCGAACGATTGGCTCCTACAGCCGTGAGTTCAGGTAAAGATGGGATTTCCAATCGCCAGCCTTCGTCATCAATGAAGTGGAAATGGAACTTGTTCAACTTATAGGTAGCCATAAGATCCAATAGCCTTAAAACCTCAGCCTTGCTATGGAAATTGCGGGCCGCGTCCAGCATAAATCCACGGTAGCCATAGCGCGGGCTATCTTCAATGTTGCCATAAGGTACTGCTATTGATTTTGCAGTCTTATTCCATTGACGATGATTGATCAGCGATTTTAGCGATTGTATGGCATAAAAAGCACCCGCTTTATCTGAAGCTTCAATTCGTACCCCCTTAGCGCCGATCGTCAAGCGATAGGATTCGGGCTTTAGGTTGTTGGTTTTGACAATTTCAATGCCCCCGCCCTGGCCGGAAGAAGCCGATAGCTTAATGCCTGAATAGGTGCTCAGGAAATCTGTCAGAAAAGTTGCCTCCTTCGCAAATTCATTGTCCACAAAAAGCTTTGTTCCTGTAGATACATTGAATTTTTCTTGATTGTTGATGCTGATGCTACTCGGCAAAGGAATAATGGGCTGTGCTTCTATACCTTCGCTAAGTTTGTTTTGCGTGTATTTATAAGCAAAGTAGTCCGTCTTTTCAGTTTCCGATTGAGGTGCAGTTTTAATAGCTGAATAATCTGAAATATTTGTCGCAAGTCCAGTTTGGTTATTTTTTAGATAGAGACCAATGGGGCCATCGGTATAGTTGACCAGTCCAGTCGTGATGAAATCGATATGGACGGTATCCTGCGCATTTAATAAAAAGTTATTCTTCTTAAAGCTTACCTGAAAAAGGTCGCCATTTCTGTGGTCGATAGCAAAACGATTATCTACCTTATTGGGATCAATAGACCTGATAAAATTAAACCAAAGGCTCCAATCGTTAAGTTTGATGGCACTTTTACCTTTGTTCTTTAAAATAATGGTCGATACCGGATTTTTGCGGATATTCTGTCCGTCTTTAACCTTCCAGGTGAGTTGCAGTTGATCTGCGATTGCACTCGACTTTTGGGCATAGGCTTCCTGACTTAATAAAGCCAAGCCCAGTCCGGCATAGAGTAGCGGTTTTTTGATTTTTTTTAAATTAGTCATGTTGGTTACTTTTTCAATGACTTTAAATATAGCTATTCTAGAGGGTTTTATGATCTATTTCAAAAAAAATGAATAAAAAAAATGCGAAAATTTTGACACATTTATAAATATTTCTATATTTGCACACCGAAACAGAAAACGGCCCGTTCGTCTAGGGGTTAGGACGCAAGATTTTCATTCTTGAAACAGGGGTTCGATTCCCCTACGGGCTACAGATC
>JAIRVH010000131.1 GCA_031253985.1 Sphingobacterium sp. | reverse complement strand
CATAATAATAATGAAAAAAGATTTGCATCCTTCAAATTACAGATTAGTTGTATTTAAAGATATGTCAAATGACTATGCTTTTATTACAAAATCTTGTGTTGATACTAAAGAAACTATTACATGGGAAGACGGTAATGAATATCCAGTTGTAAAATTGGAGATTTCTCATACATCACACCCTTTCTATACAGGTAAAATGAAATTGGTTGATACTGCTGGTCGTATCGACAAATTCCGTAGCCGTTACAACAAAAAATAATTGTAGCAGATCTGTATATTACAATATTAAGAACTCGATAAATAGGATTTGTCGGGTTTTTTTTGTTATTTTTAATTTGTGAAAATCTTCTTTACAGATTGCTTTGATACGATCCAATTGTTGGATACGCTTGGCTCCCCATTTACTTCCTTTAATAAAAAGAGTCTTTATCCTTTTACTTTCTTGAAATCCTGTTTAGATCTTCGGGTGGGTGTGCTGACTTTACGGGAAAAGTGGCAAAAAATAATGTCAGGATGCGACGTTGAGTATCTCTTGGCGAATGAGAATGAAGAAGGGGCTATGTGGGTGTCAGCGAATGTCATTCCCTCTCCTGTATTATTAGCAGCTATTCGGCAATTGAATGGGGGGGATGTCTTGGTACACGAAGGATATATTTTAGCCTGTCGCTATACGCGTTCGGGTCATTATTGCGCACGGGAGATCGAGGAGAAAGTGCCTATATTAAAAGGTGTTGAAGACCTGTTTTTGTTGACTGGTGCAGAAATAGAAAATGATTTCAAGTTGTTGGTTCAAGATGCTCAGGTTCCAACGGTATCCGTTACTAATCAATTACTAGGTAATCGCTTTTATATCGCGGATAAGATTAGTATGGAATGTGCAACACTTAATTCCCTGACGGGGCCGATATATATCGATGAAGATGTTACAATCATGGAGGGGGCACATTTGCGCGGTCCTTTGTATCTCGGTAAAGGAGCGGTAGTGAAAATGGGGACGACCATTTATGGAAATGTTTCTGTTGGAGAACAGAGTGTTGTCGGTGGGGAGATCGGAAATTCGGCCATTGGCGACTTCTCTGCCAAAGGACACCACGGTTATTTAGGCTGCTCTGTTATAGGGGATTGGTGCAATTTGGGGGCGGGGACTTCCAATTCGAATCTAAAGAACAACTTAAAGACGGTTTCTATTTACGATTATGCCTTGGATAGGGATCGGGACACTGGGTTATTAAAATGCGGATCGTTTATTGGAGATTATACACGCCTGGGCATCAATTCGACTTTAAACACGGGAACAGTAATTGGAGTTGCAAGCATGCTGGCAGATACAAGTTTTTATGCTAAATTTGTACCGTCATTTGCTTGGGTGTTTGATGGAAATACACAGACCTATGCGTTTGATAAGTTTATGGCATATTTGGATGCTCTATACGCTTCTAAGGGAAAGGTGCTCACAGAGCAGATGAAAGATAAATTGAATCAACTTAAAAAAAAATATAATTAAATCGTAAAATCATGCGTAAAAAAATCGTAGCTGGTAATTGGAAAATGAATTTGGACTATCAATCAGGATTAAGTTTATTTTCTGAAATTATCAATATGGCCAAAGATGAAGTGATTGGAAATCAAGAATTGGTTGTTTGTAGCCCATTTATTCATTTGTCAAGTCTTGGACAACTGTCTAAAAATGTTGCAAATGTAAATATCGGTGCACAGAATATTCATCAAGCTGAGTCTGGAGCCTATACAGGTGAGATTTCAGCGTCACAAGTAAAATCAGTTGGTGCTTCACATGTTATTTTAGGTCACTCCGAACGACGTGCTTATTTTGGCGAAACAGATGCATTATTGGCAGCTAAAGTAGATATTGCCTTGAAACATGGCTTAACTCCTATATTCTGTATTGGAGAAACAAGAGAAGAACGTGAATCAGGTGCTTTCTTTGATGTTATTAAAACACAATTGACTAACGGGCTGTTCCATTTATCGAAAGAAGTGTTTGCTTCAATTGTATTGGCTTATGAGCCGGTATGGGCAATTGGGACAGGATTGACAGCTAGCCCAGAGCAAGCACAGGAGGTTCATAAATTTATCCGCGAGGTTCTTGCTGATCAATATGGTCAAGAGATTGCAGCGAATACAAGTATTCTATATGGAGGATCTTGTAATCCCGGTAATGCGAAGGATTTATTTGCACAGGCAGATATCGATGGTGGTTTGATTGGAGGGGCATCTTTGAAATCGAGAGATTTTATTGATATCGCTAAAGTATTTAACGGCTAATTTTTAGAAATGAAATACGTAGAGGTTATCTTTCAAATGCGATCAGGTGAAGAATGGCAAAAGGATTTGTTAATATCTGATTTGGCTGATATTGGCTTCGATACTTTTGAAGATACCGAATCTGGATTTGCAGCCTATATTCCGGCTGCAAATCTTGACTTGCAAGCATTAGAGACGTTGATGCTACAGCCTTATGAAGGCTTAGAGGTCGATTATAAGGTACAGGAAATAGAAAATCAGAATTGGAATAAACTCTGGGAAAGCAACTTCAACCCAATAGAGGTGGGAGGACAATGCTATGTACGTGCAACTTTTCATGAGCCGAGACCAGAATTTCCATTCGAAATCATTATAGACCCGAAGATGTCTTTTGGTACTGGTCATCACCAAACGACTTCGATGATGCTCCAGTATATTTTGGAGAATGATTTTAATGGAAAGCAAGTTTTGGACATGGGCTGCGGTACAGGGATCCTTGCAATTCTGGCATCAAAAAAAGGAGCTGATTCTGTATTAGCTGTGGATTATGATGAAATATGTGTGGAAAGTGTGATTGAAAATAGAGTACTCAATCACGTGGAGCATATCGAAGCGGTCTGTGGCTCTTATGAAGTGTTGGAAGGTCGTGTCTTTGACGTGATTTTGGCGAATATTAATCGCAACATACTTTTAGAGCAATTGCCACAGTATGCATTGAGTATGCGAGCAGGAGGGGAGTTATACTTAAGTGGTTTCTATGAACAGGAGGATTTGGCGATTTTAAGCGATTCTGCGGTATCATTGGGCTTTGAGTTTATCTCCAATAAAGTTTTAAACAATTGGTGTGCAGCCAAATTTGTGAAGCGATAATTTAGCTATGCGGATTCATTTTATAGCAATAGGTGGTAGTGTGATGCATAACCTTGCTATTTCATTGGCAAAACAAGGGCATCAAGTGACTGGTTCTGATGATCAGATAGTGGAGCCTTCTCGTTCTCATCTGATCGAAGCTGGATTGCTTCCTGATCAACTAGGATGGTTTGAAGAAAGGGTGGCAGAGGATATTGATGCGGTGATTTTGGGTGCTCATGCCCAAGCAGACAATCCTGAGTTAAAGAGAGCGCAAGAATTAGGCCTAAAAATTTATTCTTTTCCCGAATTTATACAGGAGCTTTCTCAGGATAAAATTCGAGTAGTTATTGCTGGAAGTTACGGTAAGACAACCATAACGAGCATGGTTATGCATGTTATGCGATTTCTAGGAAAAGAATTTGACTATTTGGTAGGTGCCCAGCTGAGAGGTTTTGATAAGCTGGTCGATATCACTAAGCATAATAAGATTATTATTATCGAAGGAGATGAATATGTTTCATCCAAAATCGATCCAAAGTCCAAGTTTTTGTATTATAAACCAAATATAGCCTTGATTTCGGGTATCGTATGGAATGAGTTTAATTCGAAAATATCACAAGAGGAATATATTAAACAATTTGAAGATTTTATTGACTCGATTCCGCCCAAAGGTACCTTGATTTATAATAAGGAGGATGTTGTTTTACAGAAAGTTCTTCAAGAGACGAAAGATTGTAAGATCAATAGGCATGGCTATAAGATTCCTGATTATACGATCAATAAAGGGGTAACCTATATCAATACAGCAGATGGCGATATTCCATTGCAGGTATTTGGTAAGCACAATCTGTCCAATATTGCGGGAGCATATACGATCTGTGAATGGTTGGGGATCAAAAAGAAAGAGTTCTTTGAGGCAATAAAGAGTTTTAATACTTCGATCCGATATTTAGAATTTGTTGCGAGCTCAGAGGGGTCTGTGGTTTATCAGGATTATGCCTGCAATGCGGATAAGGTGAAATCAAGTATTCATGCCGTGAAAGAGCAATTTCCTAACCAGAAATTGGTCACAATTATCGAATTAAACTCGTATGATAGTTTAGATTCATCGTTTTTGTTACAATATGCGAACTCTATGAAAGAGTCGGATGTGTCTGTGGTATACGTGAATATAAATTCCTGTAAAGAGCTCAATAAAGATATTGAAAATGTACCTAATAATATTAGAGATAATTTTAATAACCCTGATTTAGAGGTTGTTGTAAGTCTAGATGGGCTCTATTCTTTTTTAGATGGTGTGAAATCTAAGGGTTACAATTTACTTCTTATGAGTTTAAATAATTATAATGGGGTTAACTTGTCGGTGTTGGCTGATCGTTTTTTTAGAGATTTTTAGAGAAAAAAATATAATTTAATGTAAATTAAATTGTAATTTATTATTTTTGTTTAAAATATCTACCAGATGAATGCATTAGGAAAAAAAATCAGATTACTTAGACACCAAAAAGGGTGGAGTCAAGAGGATGTTGCAAAACGATTGGATATCTCAATCCCAGCATTTTCTAAAATTGAAACAGGAATTACAGATGTGAATTTGTCTCGCCTGAATCAAATCTCAAAATTATTCAATTTGACAGTTGTTCAACTTTTATCTACTTCAGATTCTGAAGAAGATAAAGAGTATGTAAATGAGGTGAATGCTTTGACGCAAAAATTACAACAACGCGATGGCGAAGTAATTGAATTGCAGAAAAAGGTTATTGATCTTTATGAACAATTGCACAAAAGATAGGGCATATTAAAATTGTTACTGAAAAGGCAATCCACAGGGTTGCCTTTTTTTGTTTATGCAACTTTATTTTGGTCAAAAGTGATTTTGTTTTTGTTTCTTTGTAAGTATTTTATCAAAAAATAAAGGTTGATTATTTATGGGGAGATTAAACGGGGATATGACTACTAGCCCGTCGACTGATTTTTTTAAGTCAAATGTTTTGGGACAGCGTTCAGGACTCTTTGTCCTTTTCTTTACTGAAATGTGGGAACGTTTTTCGTTCTACGGAATGCGTGTACTCTTAATGCAGTTTTTAACTGCAGCAGTCATCCAAGGTAGTCCTTTTTCAGGATGGTCTTGGACTGCACAGCAAGCAGGAGCACTTTATGGAACCTATGCCATGATGCTCTATTTAACTCCTATTCTAGGAGGGATTATTGCGGATAAATATATTGGATCGCGTAAAGCGGTTATCATTGGCTCAGCGATTATGACGCTGGGGCATGCTGCCATGGCTTTTGATACCTCAATTATGTTTTTCTTTGGTCTGATATGTCTAGTTGTCGGTACAGGCTTTTTTAAGCCCAATATGCCTTCTATCTTAGGTGAAATGTATAAAGATCTGCCGGAGAAAAAGGATGGAGCTTATACGATATTCTACATGGGTGTTAATGCCGGCGCTTTTTTCGGTATGATGCTATGCGGATATATTGCCGAAACTTATGGCTGGCACTGGGGATTTGGATTGGCTGGTATCTTTATGCTTTTAGGAACGCTGCAGTTTGTTTTCGCAAAACCGCTCATGGGAAATCTTGGTGTTTTAAATAAGTCTACCTCGGGGGAACATAAAGTTATCGCTGAGGATACGGATACAAGAAATCCATTTACCCTACGGGATTATGTCCTGATTGCGATAGTTTCTATTATTGGTTTCGTATACGCTTTCAATGACCCCTTGTCTAAAAATGGTATTCGTGATGTATTCGCTGCGTTTGATACATCCTTTTTAAGAGGCCAGTATATTATGGTTATTGTAGCGTTGATTCTTTTCATCTATCTTATTGTTACGCGCATTATGCGTTATGATAAGGTTGTCAGGGATCGGATGTTTGCCGTCGTGTTGTTGGCTTTTTTCTTGGTCTTCTTTTTTATGAGCTTTGAGCAGGGGGCAACTTCATTAGTTCTTGTGGCTAGAGATAATATTGATAGATCACTTACTGGTGCTGCATTGACAACCTTTAATGTGGTGAATGGCCTATTGACGATTGTACCACTTTCGATTATCTCTTGGGTTCTGATTAAATTGGCAAAAGTAACCTGGAACAAAATCGCCATTTCAAATATTGTATTGTTAATCTGTTTTGGGTTGATTTGGGGAGCAGTAATTTGGATGTTGTACAATGAATTCAATAAAGAGGCATCAGAAATCAAAGTTTCTTGGTTTTCTATTCTAAACTCATTTTTTATCATTGCTCTTGCTTCATCGGTATCTAAGATTTGGGAGTCCAAATATAATCCATCTGCAGCTTTTAAATATGGCTTTGGTTTGATCTTGGTTGCAATTGGGTTTTTGATTATCGGATTAGGATCAATGGGAATAAGTCAGGGTACCAAAATTTCAATGGTATTTTTAGTATTGACCTATTTGTTCCATACATTAGGCGAATTATTTATTTCGCCTGTAGGTTTATCTTATGTATCGAAATTGGTACCTGCGCGCATGCTAGCATTTATGTTTGGTATATGGTACCTGGCAATCGCTATTGCACAGAAAGTTGCGGCCGTATTGGGAGGACAAGTGGAAACAATTCAAGAGGAACACTCGTTGAGTTACTTCTTCTTCTTATTTACCGCAATTCCAGCCTTGGCAGGTCTGTTGGTAATGCTGTTTAATCCATTGATTAAACGATTGATGCACGGAATTAAATAACAAATATATAAGCTTCTTCTACGCAAGAAGCTTTTTTGATTAATATAAATTTAGTATGGAGGTTAGTACAAGGGAATCGCTAGAGGAGATTCAAAATTTTGAGGGAAAGTACCCTAAACAAATCTGGAGTCTATTCTTTTCCGAAATGTGGGAAAGATTCTGTTTCTACGGTATGCGGGGTATGTTGGTGTTCTTTATGATCACGCAACTAAACTTTGCTGAGAAGGATGCAAATTTGCAGTATGGGGCGACACAGGCATTTGTTTATGCATTTACATTCATTGGTGGGTTATTCGCAGACAAAATTCTTGGTTTTAGAAAGTCTTTATTCTGGGGTGGTTTATTGATGATCGTAGGAAGTCTTTTTCTCGCAGCAGATCCGCATAAATATTTCTTTTTTGGTTTATCATTTATCATCATAGGTACTGGTTTTTTTAAACCCAACATATCGACGATGGTCGGCGAACTGTATAAAAAGGGTGATGTTCGTCGTGATGGCGGTTTTTCCTTATTTTATGCGGGGATAAATTTAGGCGCCTTCTTAGGTGGATATATCTGTGTTGCGATTGGGAAAGGGTATATGCTGACTTCGTTTATTTCTGAGGCACATCGTTGGAATGTTGCCTTTGGTCTGGCGGCAGTAGGAATGTTGGTCAGTTTGGTGAATTTTCATTTCACCAAAAGACATTTGGGGCCAATTGGACTTCAGCCAGGGGATCCTGATGCGATTGTAAAAACAAAGGCACTTCCAAAGTGGGTAGAATATGCTGTATATATTGCGACGTTGATTTTCATTCCCGTTATTCAGATCATGGTATCAAAAACGCAGTATACCGATTATTTTATGTATACAATCGGCCCTTTGACACTTTTGTATCTTTTCTATGAAATGTCTAAAGTGACATCAGAGGAACGTAAAAAATTGATTGCTGCCTTGGTGTTTATTCTTTTCTCCATTATTTTTTGGGGAATATATGAGCAAAGTGGTGGTTCGTTGAGCATTTTTGCTGCAAAACATCTGAATGATTCTTTGTTAGGTATGATAA
This sequence comes from Sphingobacterium sp., assembly GCA_031253985.1. Classification (GTDB taxonomy): domain Bacteria; phylum Bacteroidota; class Bacteroidia; order Sphingobacteriales; family Sphingobacteriaceae; genus Sphingobacterium. Next base: position 12,173 of record JAIRVH010000131.1, on the reverse strand, counting down.
CGCTGGATCCGAATGGTGTTAACAATTCAGGTGGAGCACTGTTTATTATTGCATTAGCACCGCTTTTTGGCCTTTTCTGGATCTGGTTGGGCAAACGTAAAGTCGAGCCAAACACCATTATTAAGTTTGGTCTTGGTTTCGTTTTCTTGGGGTTGGGTTATTATGTGCTCTTTGCTACACGTTTGTTTGCCCATGATGGTATGACCTCATTGGATGTTTTTACCCTTGCCCTACTAGTGATCACCGTAGGTGAGCTTTGTCTTTCACCAATCGGCCTCTCTATTATGACAAAATTGTCTCCGCCGCGATTGCAAGGTATCATGATGGGAATGTGGTTCCTAGCTAGTGCTTATGGGCAATACGTAGCAGGTTTGATAGGTGCTAGTATGGCCGAAGCTAAAGAAGGAAGTTCGTTAGCAGATAAACTGGTGACTTATACAGAAAGTTACAAGCAATTAGGCTTGTATTCTTTGATTGCTGGTGTAGTGCTTATTGCTTTGTCGCCTGTAGTGCGTAAATTGATGGGTAACGTGAAATAAGCGTTTGCTATTTTGATACCATAAAGTTATTCGTTCAACATAAAAAAAGCTTGATTTAATAATCAAGCTTTTTTATGTTATCCGTAAATCCATTTGAATTTATATTCTTTTTCAGGAACCTTCATCCGGTCAGCCAGTCTAGTCAGACGTTCTGGTAGCTTTAATAGATAGTCTCTTGCTTTTTCACCTTTATCATTCAGTCCCGTAACTTGATCTATTTGCCATTCGTTGTTGAGGTCTTTCAATATATCAACATAGTCCAAAGCGGTATATACGCCCAGTCGTTGCGCAGCATCAGAGAAATGTGCAAATGCTTCTCCTTGAGGCTCGCCTGCTTCTCTCAAAAATTGTGCTGGCATTACGATTTTTTTGCGCATCATATCTTCAAATGCAATCATCACTTCACTAGGATCTACGGTGATTGCTTTTGAAATAAACGACATATAAGCTTTGGCGTGGCGTGCTTCATCAGATGCGATGACACCGCACATTTTTGCTAAAAGTTTATCACCGCTCTTTTTGGAAAGTCCAGATACACGGCGATGTGAAACATTGGTTGCCAGTTCTTGGAAGGATGTATAAATAAAATTCCGATAAGGATCTGCACCCGTACCGATATCAAAACCATCTTGTATCAGATATTGCGTAGACATTTCAAATTGGCGCATATCTATTCTGCCCGATAAATAAAGATATCTATTTAAAAGATCACCATGTCGGTTTTCCTCAGCTGTCCAAGCACGTACCCATTTCATCCATCCGCCTTGCTCGTTTTTGTCAACATCTTCCACCATGGTCAACCACGATTCGTATGTAGGTAGAGCTTCTTCTGTGATTGTATCCCCGATTAATACAGCAACCAAATCATAAGAAAGCTCTTTTGCACTTTCCTGCAACTCTCTTACTTCCTCAAAAAAAGTGTCCCTAGAAGAATCTGGAAGGAAGTCGGCAGGTTGCCACATTTCTTCAACAGGCTTCAGGTATTCGCTCATCTCATTCAGCATGAACGGTTCCAAATAGGCCATCACTTCTTTACGTGAGCCTTCCGGTAAATTTAGAGGTAATTCTTGCATATCATTACAAAGGTAACTAAATAGCATCAATAAATTGTAAAAGCTAACTATAATTGTTTAAAATGCCAAAATTTACTTTTTAAAGTGAAGAACCCTTAAAAACGAGAATCGATAATGACATAAAAAACAGATTGCCCGCCCCGTATTCGATAAAATACTATTAACTTTGTATAAATTATTTAGACGACGTTGGAAAGATTTAATATAGATAAAATACGTGCTGATTTCCCGATACTGAAAAGAGAAGTAAACGGTAGACCATTGGTTTATTTGGATAACGGCGCAACGACACAAAAACCAAGTGCTGTTATCAATTCGATTGTGCATTATTATACAGATATGAACAGTAATGTACATCGTGGCGTGCACTATCTTAGTCAGATATCGACGGACGCTTTTGAGGTAACCCGAAAAAAGGTTCAGACTTTTATCAATGCTGCTGAAGATAAGGAAATCATTATTACCAAAGGAACAACCGATGGGATTAATCTCGTTGCAACCTGTTATGGAAGAGCTTTCATTCATGCGGGCGACGAGATCATTATCTCTGCGATGGAACACCATTCTAATATTGTGCCTTGGCAGATGCTCTGCGATGAGAAAGGATGTAAAATCCGTGTCATTCCAATGAATGATAAAGGCGAGCTGGATATGGACGCGTATAAAGACTTACTGAATGAAAAGACGAAATTAGTTGCTGTGACCTACGTTTCAAATGCACTAGGGACAATCAATCCAGTGGATGAGATTATTTCAATAGCTCACCAACATGGCGCTGTTGTTTTGGTTGACGCTGCCCAAGCTGTTCAGCACATTCAGATTGATGTTCAAAAACTCGACGTAGATTTTCTCGTGTTTTCAGGTCATAAAATGTATGGTCCGACCGGAGTAGGGGTATTATATGGCAAGGAAGAACTGCTCAATGCGATGCCTCCGTATCAAGGTGGCGGGGATATGATTAAAGAGGTAACTTTTGAAAAAACAACCTATAATGAATTGCCGTTTAAATTTGAGGCCGGCACGCCTAACATTGAAGCTGGTATCTGTTTAAATGAGGCAATCGATTATATCAATTCAATAGGCCTGGATAATATTGAAGCCTATGAGCATGAGTTGCTGCAGTATGCTACGGAGAAATTATCTGAAATTCCGGGCATGCGATTTATTGGCACAGCCGAGCAGAAGTGTTCCGTTATTTCATTTGTTATTGATGGTACCCATCCTTATGATGTTGGTGTGATCTTGGATAAATTAGGAATTGCCGTTCGTACTGGGCATCACTGTGCCCAACCCGTCATGGATCGGTTTGGTATACCTGGGACGATTCGTGCTTCTTTGGCAATTTATAATACAAAAGAGGAAATAGATGTTTTGGTTGCGGGTATTCAGCGCGCGGTCAATATGTTGGTATAATAAAAAGTAGTATGACCATTAATGAAATACAGGATGAATTAATTGAGGACTTTGCTTTCTTCACAGATTGGATGGAAAAATATGAGTACATCATCCAGCTTGGAAAAGAAGTGCCTCTAATTGATGAACAATACAAAACAGACGAATATATTATCAAAGGATGCCAGTCCAAAGTATGGCTTTTTCCAGAAATTAAGGAAGGAAAGGTGTACTTTACGGCAGACAGCGATGCGATCATCACAAAGGGATTAGTAAGTTTAATGGTTAAGGTCCTGTCGGGGCATACGGCAAAGGAGATCGTAGACGCAGATTTATATTTTGTTGACAAAATAGGATTGAAAGAACATCTGTCGCCAACGAGGGCAAATGGCCTACTCTCCATGATTAAACAAATGAAATTGTATGCATTGGCGCTACAAGTGAAAGCATAGGAAAAGGGGATTATTTATCCCCTTTTTTCTGAAGGCGTCTGCTGTTGTTGACCAGAAAGAAACTTCAATGTGCTTTCATTCCTGTTGGTGTATGTGAATCCATGAAGGTTTTATTCTGTCCATCTACCGTTTTTTTCTTTAATTTAATGTTTTAATGGAAATTATCCGATGAGTTCCTGAATAACAATTTTTTTCATTTTCATCAGTGCTTCATTTGCTCCTGGCCGCTGTAGATATGTCGCTATCTGCTCAGGTACGATCTGCCAGCTAACTCCGAATTCGTCTTTGCACCAACCGCACATGCTCTCTTTTCCTTTCGCTGTGATATGGTTCCAGAAATAATCAATTTCCTTCTGATCCTTGCAAAGAATGGTAAGTGAAATCCCTTCATTGAAGGTGAAATTCTGTGAAACGCCACTATCCATTGCCATCAGCGTAAATCCACTGACTATAAATTGTGTATGTTGGATCGATCCTATATAATCGCCTTCCGCATATTTCATTATTCCATTGCTTCGGAAATCGGGAAATAATTTCTGATAAAAAGCTATGGCTTTTTCACAATTCCCTTGCTGCTCTCCACAATACATCAGGGTTGGGACAATTGCCTGCTGGTTGGTATCACTTAATTTGCCAAGATATAGTTGCCAATTGACACCATATTTGTCCGCCAGCCAGCCGTAGTAGGGGCTCCAGGGATAGCTTTTTAGCGGCATTAGGGTGCTACCTCCGGTTGTTGACAGAGAATTCCATATACGGTCAATTTCCTCTTTACTCTCACAAATGACCATAAATGATATGGATGGATTTGGGGTAAAGATCGTTCCACCATTTATTCCAATAAATTTCAAACCGTTTAGGACGGCCTCAACAACGACTGGCGAGCTGTTGCTAATATGACTGTTTGGAAAGATCCGGCAGTAGAGATCAAACGCTTCTTTCGCATTTTGATCAAACCAAATGGATGGTATAATTACATTATTCATCATTTCATTTTTGTTTTAGAATGCAGCTATTTGTATTTGTCGTTCAGCCCTTTTTTCGCAAGAATCAATGGTTTAATTTTCTCCATACGGGACTGTTTAGTCTTCTCTTGTTTGGCCTCCTCGATGTATTCGATGTATTCTTTCTGTTTTCCAGGGGTTAATGCCTGGAAACTGTCGTTGAATGCTTTGTCTGCCTGTAAAGCTTCTAAAAATAAACCTGAGGGAGCTTTTACAGGTGCCTTGGTCGGTTTGAGCTCTTTTCCTTCGTCGATGGTTTGGATGGATTCTTGGATATACGCCGCTATTTTTTCGGCATCCATATCCTTAACGTTTTCAAAACGCCATTGCCGCAATGCTTTCGTTTTTCCCTCTGAGGCACTAATCAGTTGCTTTTCTTTGTCTTCTAAGAATACACCATTATAAAACCATAGGGAAAAGAAATTTTTAAAACCACCCCAGCCAATAACATTTTTTCCTCTATGGGTATAAATGTAACTTCCCCATTTGAATTCTTTTTTTAGTGAAGTCTTGACGATAATCTGCTGCATGAGCTCTTCAGCTGCTTGCCAGTTTCCACGGCTTTGGTACCAATTGGGGCCTTGTTTGTCTTTTAATTTGTCGATATTAAAATTGACAATATCGGTTATAACTTGTATAGGAATCGGTTGATCCAATGGAATCTGTATAGCACCTTTTGTCGTTTTAAAATTTTTAAGCGCTGTGGCGAAGTGCTGGATAGCATCTGGGCCAGGATACAAGCCCAGATGATTTTTGTTCATTGCAAAATGGATGATATTACCTTTGTATCTGAAAGTGGGCATTTGATAAGAAATCGTTTCATCTGCCGAAGGAGGGACCAGACCAGCAATAAGCTGCCTTACTTTGACCAGATATGCTTTTTTGTCCGCATCAAATTGATTGATATATTCGTCTATTGTTGAGATGCTTGTTGCCATAATTTGGATGCTACTCTTTGATTCTCGTATACGTATTTTCTATAAACCGTATTGTTTCGCGCATAAGCTGGTTTAATGTCTCCATATTGATGTCGCTTAATCTTTTGATGTATATACAGGCTTTGCCTATTTTAAACTTTCCCAACTGATCAACTAAATGCCGCTGTTCATCTCCTCCGCTGTAGACGTAAAGAGAAATCGCTGATTGTCGGGGACTGAATCCAAGCAGAGGGGCATTGCCTTCATGTCCGCTTGCATATTTATAATGATATTGCCCGAATCCGATAATGGATGATCCGAACATCTTTGCCGGTTCCCCTGTTGCGGTTTCCATCAGTTTTATAAGTGCTGCGCTATCCATTCTTTTTTGTGGGTCGTTAATTTTTTCGACAAAGTTTTCGACAGATGATTCGGTATACACCTTTTTATTTTGTGCCATTTATCATTGAATGCTAGGGAGAAGTCTTCCTGTAATTTTAATTGATCTATGTGAGGATCTTGAAATTTGATTCTGTGCTCGTTTATGTCTTGCTGCGACTATTTCTGGAACATAAAATCAAAAGCTCCAGTTCTCAGATTAATATCATATTCAAGATAGGCTTTCAGGCAAGCCAGAAAGTTGGCCCATCCCTCGGTTTGACGCATCATAATTAAAATACCTTCTGCATCATTGTTCATCTCGTGTTCTGTAATCTTTACAACGGTCGAGTTTTCTCCAAATGTAGATAATACAATTTCCACGAATTGATTCGGAAACCCACCGCTCCAGTCAAAGGAAATGTAAGAGTCTGCGTTGATCGTTTTTCCGGTGACAGGAAAACTATCCGGAAATTCAGGAAATGTCCATTCGACCGTTTTATCAGTCTCCAACCGTCCGGTTGACGATTTGATAAAATAGTGGTTCATTTTGTTGGGCTCTACGATTGCCTCAAAAACTTCGTTGATAGGCTTCTGAATCTGAATACTTGCTTTTGCAGTTAACTTTTCCATAATCATTGATTTAAAGTCTTAGACAAATATTCAATAAATAGTAATAGCTTGTATCAGCTGTTATAAAAATATTTGTTCAGTTTTGAATCTCTCTCGTTGAGTGTCGTTGCCATCTTAAATAAACAGTCGAGTAGAGAATAGGTTTTGCTTTTAGAAATTCGGATCAATATTTCCCCCAAAATGAACAATTCGTACACTTGTATAATTGTACTTTATGTTACTTTTGATAGAATTCAATCGGAATAACTCTTATTGCGATCCATAAAACCGACATTATGTTTAAAATTAAGTACTTCTTTTTTTTTCTGCTTTTTTCAGGAACAATTGTTTCCATGGCACAGACTAAAAATGTAAATGAGGGTAATGAAGCTGCGAATATGTTTAATGATGCTACTGTACGGGATAAAAATGCATTAGTGGAAGCTGAAAATGGTTGGTGGAAACAAGCGGCTAGCACGAGAGAGCAACGTATCAAGAAATGGAAAGAAGCAACATTTGGCATGTTCGTTCACTGGGGTGTTTATTCGCAATATGGCAATATATGGAAAGGAAAACAAGGCGGTGGTTATGCAGAGCATTTGATGCGTGTGATGAAAATCCCACGTCAGGAATATCTTGATTCTGCACGGCGATTCAATCCAGTAAGATTTGATGCAGAGGAATGGGTGTTGTTGGCAAAAAATGCAGGTATGAAATATTTTATTGTTACGGCCAAACATCACGATGGTTTTGCGATGTATCCCTCCGCATTTTCAAATGAGTATTCGTTAGCGAATACGCTATTTAAAAGAGATCCTTTAGCCGAGTTGGCTGCAGCCTGTCGTAAGCATGGGCTTTTATTTGGGTTTTATTACTCGCATGCTTTCGACTGGGAACATCCTGATGCTCCCGGAAATGACTGGGATTATGATAACCCTGGGGGAGATAAATTGCTGGGTGGTGCAAATTGGTTTGACAAGCATCCTGATTGGTTAACAAAAGCTAAACATTATGTGGATGAAAAAGCAATACCACAGATTGAAGAACTTATCCAACGTTATCATCCCGATTTATTGTGGTTTGACACGCCGCATAAGTTGCCGCTGTCGGAAAATTTGAGGATACTCAAAGCGATCCGAATGACGGATCCTTCCATTGTTGTCAACGGTAGGTTGGCTCGCACGGAGGAAAAGAATTATGGCGACTATCTAAATACAGCAGATCGGCCGGAAGAATATTATCCGGTTTCCAACGGGGCTTATTGGGAAGCCATACCCACGACGAATGAATCTTATGGTTACTCTTCGACGGATAAAAGTCATAAATCTACAGCACATTTTATTAAGCTGTTAGCAAAGGCGAGTGCAATGGGAGGAAACATCCTTATGAATATTGGTCCTAAGGGCGATGGAAGCATTGATGATCCTGATGTTGCCATTTTAAAGGGATTAGGTCAGTGGATGAAAGGGAATAGTGAAAGTATTATCGATGTTGCACCTTCCGGCTTGCCTCGCCAGCCTTGGGGAGTCATTACACAAAGAGGGAACATTTTATATCTTCATGTCTTTTACCGGCCTGAGCGGGGGGATTTGATTGTTGGAGGATTGAAAGGTAAAGTTAAATCCCTTTCCTCTTTGTCGGGTAAGACGATAGAGAAGTATAGTGTTAAAGATGACGGTTTGCATATTCCCACAGGCCGAATTGGTCGTGATGAGGATGATTCGGTTGTGGTTGTAGAGCTCGAAAGCAATAGCATGAATCCAACCGATAATGATGTAATCTGTTTAGATCATAATATTTCCAAAAATAGGCTTTTATCATTTTACGCTAAACAGAAAGGGCAGCGGATGAAGTTCGGTGATGGTAAAAAAGATCGCTATTATGTTGCTGGATGGACCGGCTTAAACCAAGGTTTGACATGGGATACTTATGTGTTAACTGGTGGGAGGTTTAAGGTCTCCGTCAGATATGTAAAAGATGTAGCGAACACAGGAGGGGATTTAAGTTTGACCCTAGGAGGGAAGCGCATCGATTTTGCGATAAATCCTGCCTCTCCTATCGGTTCACGCGGAAGTCAGCTCGAATTGGGAAATGCAAATCTGTCCAAAGGCAACCAGAAAATCGAATTAAAGGCAAATAGCATTGAAGGGGCTGAAATGGTGAAATTTCTGGAAGTAATATTGGTTCCAGAATAAGGTGAAAAGGGATTAGCTCAGCAACCATATTTACTCAGTCCATCGCTGAGCCTCCAAGGATCAAATCTAGCTGGCCTTTCGTTCGGATCCGGGTATCGTTAAACAAGGAAAGTTAATCTCGCGATTAGCTTTTTTTTTGTGATCCTGCTGGGATTTGATTTAGTGTAAATTTTCAAAAACTGCGGTAAGCATTCCCGTGGCATGGACGCTGTAACCATACGAAACAATACAGCTGGAACCAGATCTCGGTAATGATACATCTGATCGCGAATGTGATCTAGGCCGGTGATTTATGGTAGCCGGTTAGTTTTGAGGTAAAATACCGTAGAAATATCTTCCATAATCTATTTGCATTTTACTAAATTACACTAGGGAATATTAACCGTTATCAAAGGATTGCTATGGATCAACCCGCTAAAAGATCATTTCTTGTTTTATACTTCTTTATGATTTTGTTTTCGCAACGTGTCGTTGCCCAACAGGCTTTCTCTTATGGAAGTTTTGGCAAGCTGACCATGTATGTCCCGAAGGGTAAACCCAATGCCTTAGTGTTGTTTGTCTCCGGTGATGGAGGTTGGCAGTTTGGAGTAATCAATATGGCTAAATTTCTGGCTGCGCAGGGGGCACTCGTTGCAGGTATCGATGCTAAGCATTTTACTGCTTCAATGGCACGTTCAAAAAAAGATTGTTATTATCCAGCGGCGGATTTTGAGCAGCTCAGCATGGCACTCCAAAAAAAATACAATTTTGAAAGTTATCAGAAACCCATTTTGGTGGGTTACTCCTATGGAGCAACCTTGATCTATGGCTTGATTGCCCAGGCTCCGGCAGGTACCTTTCGTGGAGGGATTGCCTTAGGCTTCTGCCCTGATATCAATATTGCTAAACCACTCTGTAAGGGTAGTGGATTAGCTTCCCATGTATTAAAACCTGGAAAAAGTTATTATCTGGACCGTAGTGAAAAGTTGGCCGCCCCGTTTTGGGTACTCAATGGCATGAAAGATCAGACTTGTCCCTTTAACGCTACGGCAGATTTTCTTAAAGGGATAGAAAACGTCCAATTGGTCACCCTGCCCAAAGTAGGGCATGGTTTCTCCATTGCCGATAATTGGCTGCCCCAGTTTCGCATGGCTTTTCAAAAGTTGCAGGCGGTAAGCCAGCCTTCCCAAAATGCGAGCGCTCTCAAAACGGACATGCCTATAGAGATATTGGAACCTAAGAGTCCTGTGAGGGAGTTGATGTTTATGATTTCTGGCGATGGTGGTTGGACCAGTTTCGATAAGGAGTTGGCCAATACTTTTACGACAAAGGGCATCAAAGTGATTGGCTTGGATGCACAGAAATATTTTTGGAATGCAAAGACACCAGAACAGACGACAAAGGAAGTGACCGAGATCTTGACCTATTTTCAGGAAAGGGAACCTACTATTACTTTTTCGATCATGGGGTATTCTTTTGGAGCCTGTGTGATTCCCTTTATTGCCAACCGGCTGCCCGAGAAGTTAAAAAAAGCGACCACTGGGCTGTTTTTGTTATCGCCAGATGATCGGGCCGATTTTGAGATTCATGTGACCGATATGCTGAGTTTTGGTAACCGAAGCGAACCTTATGATGTAGTCGCTGAGTTGAAAAAAGTAAGTCTGCGCAAACTTTGCATTTTTGGAGCCGGGGAAGATGATGGAATTGAAGTGAAGTTTCGAAATACAGGAGCACCTGTAGAAATCTTACCTGGAGGGCATCATTTCGATAACGATTACGAAGCCATTGTGGCAAAGATAATCGGATTCAGAGGGATTAAATAACCAAGTTTAATCCTATACCGTTACCTTATACGAGACTTTCATTTAAGGCCAATCTTTATTATTTCAAGGAAATTCTTGTTTTTTGGGGGGATTGCCACAATTGCCTGATTATAAAATAATCGAATAAACATCAAAACTGATACATCCTCATACCAACTTATACCTCCTACCAATTTTCAATCAATTTTTAGACAGTGATCAGTCATTGATTATTCAGTTTACACTGAGCAAGCACTGAACGATCACTGAACGATCACTGAACAAGCATTGTCAAAAGGACGAATTTGACTACTATTTAATCCTAATTTGTTGCGCCGAAAAATTAAAAGAAAAAACGGAGGGAGCTACGCTTATGTAACAAAAAGATCGCTTTTGTGCATTAATAGATTATTTTAGGGGGGATTAACATGATCCGCTTGAATCCTGCCGGACCTTCTTTAGAATCCTGGATTTCTATAAACAAGAAAAGCTAATCGTATGATTAGCTTTTCTCTTGTGATCCCGCTGGGATTCGAACCCAGGACCCATACATTAAAAGTGTATTGCTCTACCAGCTGAGCTACGGAATCCTTTCTGTTTTTGAAAGTGATGCAAAGGTAGAAAAATAAATGACTTTTGCCAAATGTTTCTGTTTTTTTTGATGTAAAAAGCTGTAACATGCTAGATGTTACTGAATTATTTTTTTATAAAGATGATTTAAAAAGTTATTAGGAGGGGGGTAAATTGACGTGAGTCGCGGATAAGACTAAAGGATCACCTACCTTACCTTAGCCCTTGTTAAGCTTGAGGATTGCCTTTATAAAAAAAGTCAGCTATATTAGCTGACTTTTTTTATGTGATAGGAGTGAGTCATCTTTATTCAGTGACAACGCCCATTTTACTAAACTTATCAATTCTTTCTGAAACCAATGTGTCACTATCTTTAGCAGTCAATTCTGCAAGATCTTTTAACAATTGGCTTTTTAGATTCGCTGCTGCTGCTGCTGGATCTTGGTGTGCACCGCCTAAAGGTTCAGGGATGATACCATCAATTAATCCGTTGCCCAACATGTCTTCTGAAGTCAATTTTAAAGCCTCTGCGGCTTTCTCTTTGTGATCCCAGCTTCTCCATAAGATAGAAGAACAAGATTCTGGAGAGATAACCGAATACCAGGTATGTTCCATCATGTAACCCCTGTTTCCAACACCGTGCCCTAAGGCTCCACCGGAAGCTCCTTCGCCAATAACCACACAAATGATTGGAACTTTCAATACCGCCATTTCCATCAGGTTACGCGCGATCGCTTCCCCCTGTCCACGTTCTTCAGCTTCCAAGCCCGGATAAGCACCCATCGTATCAATCAAGGTGATCACGGGCTTATTGAACTTTTCGGCCATTTTCATCAAACGTAAAGCTTTTCGGTAGCCTTCAGGATTAGCCATTCCAAAATTGTGGTATTGGCGTTCTTTTGTGTTTTTCCCTTTTTGATGACCAATGATCATAACCGCATTACCATCTATAGAAGCCATACCGCCAACAATGGCTTTATCATCCTTAACAGTTCTGTCACCATGTAGCTCAATAAATTCATCACAAATCGCTTCTATATAATCATAAGTCTGCGGGCGATCAGGGTGACGCGACATTTGAACATTCTGCCAGCCGGTTAAATTGCCGTATATTTCTTTTTCTGTAGAAGCAAGCTTTTCCTCAAGCTCACGAACGGTTGCGCTCATGTCAACTTGAGTTTTTTCGGCAACTTGAGTTACCTTTTCAATTTGCAATTGCAAGTCTGCAATTGGCTTTTCAAAATCAAACGTGGTTTTCAT
>JAIRVH010000107.1 GCA_031253985.1 Sphingobacterium sp. | reverse complement strand
ATGAATCGATTCGTTTTATCATTAGCAACTGTTTTTGCTACGGTGACCTTATTTTCTTGTGGAGCACAAAAGCAAGGTACATCAACTGGAAATCCTTCTTCCAATACGAGTGCAGCTTCAGGTCCTAGCGCTTCGGATTGGAAATCCGCTGTAAAAGGAACGTGGACACTGAATACAATCGATAGAGAAAATTTACCTTCTTCATTCACGATTAAGAGTGTATTTGAGGAAGCTCCTGCTGAATGTTTTGTCGGTAGTACATGGAATTTTATTGGAAATGGGAAAGGATCAATTACATTTAATGCGCAGGGTACCTTATGCGCACCTGGAGCATCACGGGAGATCTTTTGGTCAATCTATAACCCCGGAAAAGGTTTAGGAGAACCTCAGTTCCAATTTAAAAAGATTTACGCAGGTGATAAAGCGAAGAACGTAACAACGGGTTATCGCTTGGATTTATCTTATTCGGATGGGAATAAATTGGTTATGCGTATGCCATTAACTGTTGCTAATGGCGAAGCCTATTTAGTCTTTAATTTTACGCGTTCAAACTAAGCGTAAGCGATAAAAAAAAGAATAACAAAAAGCTATAGGAATTCCTATGGCTTTTTTTGTTTAAAATTTAATACTTTTACACTCCCAATTCATGATGATTTAATTACATTGCAGGAAGGGGAGCTTTTGAATGCGATGAGAAGCAGATGATGCGTTAATAATTGCGTGCGCTGATAAACTAAATGTAAAAATGAAGATGGGATAAATACCTAACGATTTGTCAGGTATCGCTTAATCTAGAGAGAAACATGGCTGAACAAAACACGAAAACTGCTTTAATCACAGGCATTACAGGACAAGATGGTGCCTATCTAGCAGAATTCCTATTGAAGAAAGGTTATAAAGTGCACGGTCTAAAACGCCGCAGTTCTTTATTTAATACAGATCGTATTGACCATCTTTATCAAGATCCTCATCTTGACAATAGAAATTTTACTTTGCATTTTGGTGATTTGACAGATTCGACCAACTTGATTCGTATTATACAAGAAACACAGCCTGACGAGATTTATAATCTTGCAGCGCAATCCCATGTAAAAGTTAGCTTTGATACACCCGAATATACAGCAAATGCAGATGGTATCGGTACATTGCGGATTTTAGAAGCTGTTAGATTATTGGGAATGATTGAAAAAACCCGTATTTATCAAGCTTCGACTTCCGAACTGTATGGATTGGTGCAAGCGGTTCCACAGAGTGAAACCACCCCATTTTATCCAAGAAGTCCCTATGCAGTCGCAAAAATGTACGGTTATTGGATTACGGTGAATTACCGCGAAGCGTATAAGATGTATGCCTGTAATGGCATTTTATTTAATCATGAGAGCCCTGTGCGGGGAGAGACTTTCGTGACGCGTAAAATAACCCGGGCAGTCGCAAAGATCGCGTTGGGGCTGCAAGATAAGTTATATCTTGGTAATCTGTCTGCACAACGCGACTGGGGGCACGCCAAAGATTATGTGGAGGCAATGTGGCTAATTCTACAGCAAGATACACCCGAAGATTTTGTGATCGCTACAGGGGTGACTACAACCGTGAGAGATTTTGTTCGTATGGCTTTTGCTGAATTGGGTATCGAGATTGAATTCAGTGGAAAAGGTGAACAAGAAAAGGGTGTAATCATTGATATTGACGAGGAGCGCCTATCGGAGTTGAATATTGATAAGTCATTGATTAAGTTCGGACAGACTGTTGTTAAAGTTGATCCTGCTTATTATAGACCTACTGAAGTTGATCTGCTAATTGGTGATCCTACCAAAGCCAATACAAAACTTGGGTGGACACCCAAATATGATCTCCAAATGTTGGTAACAGATATGGTACAATCCGATCTTCATTTGATGAGAAAGGAAGAATACTTGAAACAAGGCGGATTTGAGACCTTGAATTATTTTGAATAACCATAATTGGTAATAAAAAATAAAACTGGAATAATTTTTGTTTAAACATTTATTGGTATAAATTTATACCTATGATGACAGTATATTATGATGAATTCAGAAGTTGTTTCAAGTAAGCAAGAAGAAGAGAAGAAGAAAGATTCTTCAAAGATCTACTTCTTTATCATAGCCATAGCCGCATTGCTTGCAACGAATATATATTTTTATGTTAAGTTTAAGACCAACGGTGAAAAAGTCTATACGCTTACAGTAGAAAAGGAAAATCTTCAGGTACAGATTGATCGCATAGAAGCTGAATTGGATAAGATTGATGTAGAAAATGTTCAGTTGACGCCAGAGATGACCGTGCAGAAAGATGATTCCAGAGCGGAGATTGCGGAGCTTCGTAAAAAGCTTGAAAATAAGAGTATTACTCCAAAAGATATTGATGAAGCACAACATAAGATCAACCAGCTCAAAAAGCAGGTCGATACTTATCGTGTCAATGTGCAACGTCTAATCCAGGAAAATCAAATTTTATCAAAACAAAACTCCAATTTAAACGAATCAGTCGTTGAAAAGGAAAAACAAATCACCTCTTTGGTTACCTCAAATTCAGAGTTGAAAGAGAAAGTGGCTACTGCTTCTGCACTAAAAGTGTCAAGTATTAGTATCAATGGGCTTGAAGTTAAAAAGAATGGAAAGGAATTTGTTGAAGAGCGTGCCAAAAAAATTGATAAGTTAAAGATCAATTTTACCATCGCAGATAATCCTTTAGCTAAAAGTGGTGAGCGTGACATATTTGTCCGAATAATCGATCCCCAAGGAAATCTGGTTGTACAGGGAGATAATATCTTCTATGTGCATGGTGAAAAATTGCAATATACCTTTAAGCACAACATCTTATTTACCAACAAAGGTGAAGATTATATCGTATACTGGGCTGCAGAGGACGGATTTTCTAAAGGAGCTTATACCGTATTGTTGTATGAAGATAATGCAATCATGGGACGATCTACCATTGTATTGCGTTAAAACAGATAAACAGCAAATAAAAAAGCTCTTTGAATTTCTTCAAAGAGCTTTTTTATTTTGGTGCTGTATCCTATAGTTATCCTTTTATGAACAGAATGATCATCAAAGGATGGATTTTGAGCGATAGGTTGTTATTGGACCGACAAGCTCGAAGTAGGATACTCGTTGCAACAGTATGACGCTGACAATAATTTTGCAGATATTAAGACTCTGTCTGTTGTAGCGGTAGCAGTATATGAAAGGTTGTTCCTTCACCCTCAGCGGTCTCGAAATAGATTTGTCCATTGCTCGCTTCGATTGTTTTCTTGACAAGAACTAGACCTAAGCCATTTCCTGAACTTTTTGTGGTGAAATTAATCTGAAATATCTTATCCTGCATTTCTTTAGGAATGCCATAACCATTGTCTTTGATGTCTATTTTGACAAATTTGTCCGAGTAGCGCTCAATGGATATCTCAATCTTTGTATTTTTTCGCCCGTAACCACCTTCAATCGCATTTTTGATCAGATTGTTGAAGGTTCTCAATAGTTCATTGCCATCGGCTTTGACAATAAGTGTCTTGTGATCTGCATTATTAATTAAACGAATGCTCACATTCGGGGTATTGTTGTATAACGAGATGGATTTTGCTATTTTTTCAACAATATTGATATTTTCCATGACCGTATTTGGAAATTTGGCAAAATGCGAAAATTCCGAGGCGATATGTGTCAACGCATCGATTTGCTCGATGAATGAAGTAGAAAATTTATTGAAGCGATCTGGGAATTTAGGGTCATCGTCTTTGTATGACCTTCGGAGTTGTTGTATTCCCAATTTCATTGGCGTCAATGGATTTTTGATCTCATGTGCAATCTGTTGTGCCATCTCGCGCCAGGTAGACTCGCGCTCGGTATCTTTGATCTTGTTGGCATAGTCCTCCAGTTTGATGATCATGAGATTGTATTCTTTGATCAATGTACCTATTTCATCATTTCGTTGCCAAAAGAGCGGCTCATTCGGCTGCCCCAAACGTAGCTGTGAAATCTTTTTACTGATGATGCTCAATGGATTGGTGACACTATTGGCGACGAACGTTGCATAAAAACCAAAACCGATGATGATCAGCGAATAGATATTCACAATCGTATTTAAAAGAAGATTTTTATTGATATTTTCTTCTTTCTGGAGCGAGAAATTCGGAATTCCAATATAGGCCAACGTATTATAATTTTTGTCCCTGATAGTCGCATAGCTGGTCTCAAATTGGAATGTACCTATCCGCTCGTCTTCAATTGTCTCTGATTTTTTTAATATGGAAAGATTCTTTAACGCTGCCGGATTAATAAAAGTCGAAAAAAGCTCCAGATCGTAAATTCTGCGCTGAGAGCTATAAAGCAATCTGCCTGATTTAGAATAGAGGTTGAAGTCTTTGGAAATCGTTTCAGAGAGTGTTTTGAGCATGCTGATGAGCTGCGTCTCATTGGAAGTTTCATCTGTATAGGTCAGCATGTTTTCCATCCGCTTGCCAAGCTCGATAATAAAACGTTCCTTACTGGCTTTATTGTTATTGTAAAGTTGTTTGTTGATGCTTATATAGGAAATTACAGCCGATATAAGAATGGCCAGAATAACAGAAGAGATAATCGATGTTTGGATACGTGTAGAGTACTGTATTTTATTGACTATTTTGTAAAATTGGTATTTTAAATTACGGAAAGTAAGTTTGGTGTTTTTGAGAAAGATATAGAATGATTTAATGAAATGGAAAAACATAAAAATCATAAAGAATACCAGAAACAGAAATGAAGTCGTTGCGAGGTAATCCCAGAAGGAAGGTTTCTCTTTGCTGATCACGTATGTCGAGAATTTATTGGCAACATAAGCCATATGCAGATAAGCATCCCGGTCCAGTACCTCAATATATTCTCCCGGAGCTCCCTTGAGCCCCCTTAGATTATTCTCGTATGTATATTTTCCAAATTGTGTAATCAGGGAGCCTCCTTTATAAAGGGCTATTGAATAATCGCCTTTATTATAATATTGCGAATTGTTGATCCGCATATCCGTGAGGATCTCAGGATAAGGAACCGTATAGCTAAAGTCTTTATTGGACAGATTGATAATGACATTAACAATTCTATTTTGATCAATAGCTACTGGAATAATGGAAAAATATTCATGGGTTCCCAATTCAGCACTAGCACGATAAAAGTTTTGTGTTACTTTTATCGATTTGTTGATCACCTTTTCTCTATATTCATTGATCTTGTTCTGGCTAGCTGGATTGAGCGGAATATTGTTTTGATCATAATAATACGCTTTAAACTCATATTTGGAGAGATAACCGCTAAAATATTTTTTCTTGATAAAATCGTTGATTCCTTCCGTATTGGTATATGGAAGGCTAATATTAAATAGATGCTTTAGTTCTTTATCATTGGCGATGCTGCTTTCGATATCGGAGAAAAGAGAAACAGCATTAACATCATCTTCTGATTGCAGATTGCTCAATAAGATTTTCATGTCGATGAGATTCCGTTCTTGGTAGAAGCGCGCATGCGTGATCGCACTGATGATTGCCCAGAGTATCAGGACGGCAATATAATTTGTTAATATATGGCGGTCAAAATACTTCTCGCCAAAAGATTTAATCAAGATGATCAGCGCGAGCAGCAAGTTGACCAAACTGTTTTTCTCGATATAGAAGGAAATGATCAGAATGACAAAAATGACACATGCCAATTGAATGTTTAGCAGCTGTGTCGGTTTTAGCTCTAGTTTTTTAAGAAAAAATAGGACGAGATCGATATAGATACTCAATGCTAAAATACCGAGGCCAACAATGCCAAGATCTACCCAGCTTAAGAAACGTAAATCGACCAGTTTTGTGAAGTCGAAATAGATGTTGTTGGAATGGGTAATCAATGTACCGGCAATATCATACAATAGGCCAAAAGATAGATAGATGCTTAATATAAATCCGATGGCGATTGGAATTCTAAAGAGCCGGATGTTTTTTATCTTGTCAAAATTCAGCTCTTTACGAATTGAATAGATAAAGAGAATGAGCCACAATACCAATATGGTTGTCGACATCACGGACCATATATTGGGAAAGAAGCGATTATAAGCGTAATTACGCGAGTCAAAAATCGAAAATGTTGCGTTTTCGGAAAGCAAGTTCCATTTAAGATCGGCAAATTTCACAAGACTAAATACCGATAAAAGTAAGAGGGCAGACCACCAGGCTCTACCTGTCTTGGCCATATGAAGACAAAGGCTATTAAAGAAAATCAATAAAGCAATCCAAGCCAACAACCAGCAGAAGAATTGCAGAATCGTATAGGCATTTTCATGTTCTCCGTCTTTTAGCTTAACCGAGAATAGGTAAGATCCCTCATTACTATAGATATTTTTAATAGTGACCGTATCCGTATAGGAGGCAATATCAATATTTCTGGAGTCAAAGAAGTTCCGCTTCAATGAGCTATTTAAATAAGGATTATTGTTGTTTGTATATCCTTTTACAAGGATATAGGCAAGTATGCTGATATTGCCTATGGTTTTCTTACGTACGACGTAGGAGCGGTTATCATCTTGGATAAAATTGGATTTCTCTAAAAATCCCTGATCTGTGATAGGGACAAAAAGATGTGTGCTCCACATTTTCGGTTGATGGTCCTTAAATAGGAATAAATACACCTTTTCATTGTTTTTAAATTTTTCGAACGCCTGATAGACGGCTATCGGATACTGATCATAATTTTTAAACGTCTTGAGCAATAGTGAATCATTAAAAATACGATCTACTTTTTTCTCTTGTTGCGCGATATAATCATTGAGCGATTTTGTGTCAATGTCTAGTATTTCCTTATTGGTAACAGATTCTTTAATGGTGATAGCTGTTCCTATAAAGCATAAAGTCAGAATAAGTAGGAGTAATCGAATTTTTATACCAGAATTCACGTTCGTCAATTTACATTATTGTAAATATAAAAAAAAGTCCTTGCTTTCTTAGGGCAAGGACTTTTATATTATTTTCCTCAATAGCCTAATTTAATCGGCTAGAAAGAATCTTCAATCGGTTTCTATAGCTGTTGACGCTAATGAAAGCACGAAGGATTTCAATTTCTTTTTAAGCGTGTGGTTCTTCTTGTCTGAAGATTTTAGCCGTCAAGTACTCGCGGTTTAAGCGAGCAATGTTTGTTAATTTGATACCTACAGGACATTCAGCTTCACAAGCACCAGTGTTGGTACAGTTACCGAAACCTTCCGCATCCATTTGATCTACCATCGCCTGTGCACGTTCGTAACGCTCAGTTTGGCCTTGAGGTAACAAGGCAAATTGAGATACTTTTGCAGACACAAATAACATTGCAGAAGCATTTTTACAAGCTGCGACACAAGCACCACAACCGATACATGTAGCCGATTCGAAAGCTTCGTCAGCAATACGTTTTGGAATAGGTATAACGTTTGCATCAGGAACACCACCGGTATTGATATTTACATATCCACCTGCTTGTTGAATACGGTCAAATGCAGTACGGTCAACCGCAAGGTCTTTCAATACCGGGAATGCCGCAGCTCTCCAAGGTTCAATTACAATCGTTTGTCCGTCGTGGAAGCTACGCATATGCAATTGACAAGTTGTTGTACCTTCTTTAGGACCGTGAGGGCGACCATTGATTACTAATGAACACATCCCGCAGATACCTTCACGACAGTCGTGGTCGAAATATACAGGATCTTCACCTTTACGTGTCAATTCTTCATTCACAATATCAAGCATCTCTAAGAAAGACATATCATCAGCGATGTCGTTTGCCTGATAAGTTACAAATTGACCTTTATCTTTATCATTTTTTTGACGCCAAACTTTCAGCGTTAAATTCATATGTTGTGCCATGATAATTTTCCTTCTTATTTATAACTTCTT
>JAIRVH010000055.1 GCA_031253985.1 Sphingobacterium sp. | reverse complement strand
TTATATATAACGATCTTTTTTGCAAGCTGTTTGACATCCTGTTCAAATTATTTGGATGTTAAACCGTTGGATTCCTTTACTGGAGATGCTATATTCTCGGATCTGAAATTGACCGAAACCTATGTAAATAAGCGTTATACTGAAATACGGGACGGTTTTGGAAATCTTGGTTTAAGATATGTTTCGGACGAGGCCTATCATAATTTCAATTCCGGAAATCCATATTTATACAACCGTGGAGAAGTGACTGCAGATCAGTTCGGGGACTATTCCACATGGAATGCTTATTATGAAGCGATTAAGAACTGCAATATTTTCTTTGATAATATTGATAAGTTGAAAGCCGACAAGGGGCAAGTTGATCGGTTGAATGGTGAGATGATCTTTCTTCGCGCGTTCTTTTATGCGGATCTTGTCTCGCGTTTTGGTGGTGTTCCGTTGATCACAAAAACTTTCGATCTGAACAGCGATATGATGGTGCCGCGTAATTCCTACGATGAATGTATAGACTTTATTGTGAAAGAATTGGATAAAGCTGCGGGGTTGCTCCCCCTCAGTTACGAAGGAAAGGATTTTGGTAGGGCAACTAAAGGTGCAGCATTGGCACTGAAATCGCGGGTAACTTTGTACGCAGCGAGTCCATATTGGAATCCATCAAATGATAAGACCAAATGGCAAAAAGCTGCTGATGCAGCAAAAGCTGTGCTGGACCTCGATCAATATCAGCTTGATCCAAATTACAAACAACTTTTTACGAGCAATAAGAGTAAAGAGATTATCTTCATGAAGCAGTTCAACACTGAATTTGGACATTCTTTTGATTGGACCGATTCTCCAAATGGTTTTACCGGTTGGTCGAGAACCTGTGTACTTCAGGACATGGTCGATGCCTATGAAATGGAAGATGGTTCTATGCCTTCTGCACAGGCCTATGCGGATGGTAAACCTTGGGAAAATCGTGAACCTAGATTCTATGCTTCTGTTGTTTGCGATGGTCAGCAGTTTAGGGGTAGAGAGATTGAGTTTTATGTATCCTCAACAGGAAACCGGGCGAATAGTGGTAAGGATAGCGAATTCGGTATCGATGATTGGAATGCTTCGAAGACTCATTATACGATTCGTAAGTTTATGGATGAAAGTTTGCGTAATCCATGGAATGATAAAAGTGCGCAACCGTGGATTTATATGCGTCTGGGCGAGATCTATCTAAATTATGCGGAAACTCAGTATCAATTGGGCAATGAAGAAGTGGCTCGCACGTACATCAATAAGATTAGAGAGCGTGCACGTGGGGGGAAGGCAGGCGTACTTCCGGCAATTACGAGTACAGGTGCCGCACTTTTGGGAAAAATACAGCAGGAACGACGCGTAGAACTAGCCTTTGAAGATCATCGTTTTTTTGATGTAAGACGTTGGAAGATCGCTGAACAGACTGAAAACAAACCGGCGCGAAAAATTACCATTGTACGGGATGACCAGACGAAGAAGAAAAGTTATAAAATTGAGGTGCTTCAGGAGCGGAAGTTCTTTCCGCAGCATTACCTACTTCCAATTCCTCGTAGTGAGATTCAACGAAATGCATTGTTGAAACAGAATCCAAGTTACGACTAATCAACCAACCTCCAAGGGTCTGCGCTATGCAGATCCTTGGTTTATTAAATTACCAATCCTTATGAAAACCTTTTTATTATTTGCGGTACAGACTGTGCTTTCTGTCAGTGTGTTTGCGCAGAAGCAAGATATTTCAATCGATACGGACCAAAAGGAACTCCAGGAAGTCTTCGACTGGGCTAAGCAAAAAGCGCGATCTTTTGTTGTTACGGGAACGCGAGGGCCAGTCAATGTTTACAAGAAAAATCAATCTGCAGACAGCGCTTTGTATCAACCAGCCTATTGGGCGGGATATCCTTTGCGGACTGCTTTCTATTCGCGTGATTTTTGTCATCAAGCGGTGGGAGCGCATCTTTTGGGCTTGGAAGAAGAAAATTTTACGATGCTTCGTTCCTTCGCAGCAAGTGCTACAAAGGAACGAAAGTGGTTTCCTTTGTGGGCGATCAATTTTGATGGGAGTCCTTATACATTGGACTATAGAAATGACGATGACTTTGTCCGTGAGATACCGGCAGTGTTTGAGTTGGTTGAAAAGAATGCCCAACTTTATGACTGGACCAAGGATCAACGGTATCTTAATGATCCGGCTTTGTTGTTATTCAACACAAAAGCGGTAAGCGATTTTGTGGCATTGCATGATGTTAAAACGCCAAATGGTGTGCCTGAAAGTGATGGTTCGGGTAATATTTTCAAAGGCACGGCCACCTACAATGAACACCGTGACCAAACCTTAATTGAGGCTGGTGACGGTATTGGAAGTCAATACCAAGCCTATTTGGCCTTCGCCAAACTCTCCGAATGGAGTGGCAAGAAAAGCAAGGCTAGGAACTACACTAAAAAAGCCCAGACATTACGGAACTATTTCAACACATTATGGGGTATAAAAGGCAACAAGGAACTGTATAATCGAGGCTACGATAAGAATAATCTCCCCGTGTCTGGATGGGGGAAAGAAAATTCTTGGTTTCTACCTTTGAAAGAAATTACCGACCCGCGATCAAATAGACATCTGAATTATTTGGATTATATCGATGCACAATTGGGGTCCAAAGAAGGGCTGCCTGAAAATATTGAATCAATCACCTATGTCCCGGAATTGTTTTTCAAGTATGGTCAGAACGAACGAGGTTGGAAATGGTTGAAATATATTATATCAAAAATTAATACGGTGCATGCCATGGCTACATTGACTGGTACCAATGGTGATTACCCCGAAGTTTCTTTTGTGCTGATAAGCAACGTTGTGCAAGATATGATGGGGATTAACCCTGGTGTAAAGGGTAATTCTTTAGAAACTTGTTCCCACCTTCCTCCGGAAATTGGTCGGGTGAAGGTGTCGAATGTCAAGATTGGTGGGGCAATGTATACGGTGGAGCAACAGGGGATATTGGGAACTACTTTGTCGTACTTAGGAGGAGAGGCGACGCAGTACTGGCAGGCTGGTTTTCCGGGAAGTCACCCTTATCTTTACGTTAATGGTATCAAGAAAAAAAGTCATATTGGTCAGAAAAATGGTTTTACTTACAGCTATATCGAGGTGAAGATTGGCCGCGATAGGCAATATACCGTAGCAACTTATTTATAGATCGTCATGAAAATTAAATTATATTATTGTGGCATCGTTGCCGTTAGCTTACTACTGTGGAGCAATTCGACGGTAGCCCAAAATTCAAAAAAATGGAATTTATTGAAGGGGAATAGGATTGAATGGAAGGTTAAGCCGGGGGAGAGTCACGAAGATCATATTGAAATGGCAGGTCTACAATCGGCTGCGGTCGTTTACTATGGTGTTCGCGACGGTCGTCTGTTATTGGACAAGAAGGTTGTATTTCCGATGTTACGAACAGTTCCCAACAATACACATGCAAGTCTGACTGTACCCTTTCAGGATAATAAGTCTTTATTGATAAAAGTAGATGGCGTAGCGGTCGATGAGTATCCGCGACGTTTTGTACTTGACGGAAAATTAGCTGTATATTCAAAAACGAACTCTCCACTGGAAATCCAGCGGACATTATTCCCATCCGTTGATAAACCTGTTTTGATTGAACAGGTTAAGCTGGTGAATACGGGTAATAAACCCTTGCGGATCGATCTGATCAACAAGTATTCGAAATTCCTGTCTGACCCTGCGAAGAGTGTTTATGGTCAGTATGTAGTGCAGGCACTCTTAGGAGATAGTCTGGTGCCCAGTCTTGAACCAAAGCAGTGTTATCAGTTCGCTATCGTGTACGAGGGAAAGAAAATATCAACTCCGGCTTATCCGTATTCTCCTGCTTATGAATTACAGAAAAGAGAAGATTTTGTAAAAAGTTTAGCCGACGATCTAATGCTGGAAACACCCAATGATACGATCAATACAGCATTTGCTTTTGCTAAGATTCGTGCAACTGAAAGTATTTATGATACCAAGGGCGGATTGATGCACGGTCCTGGAGGTTTAAGCTACTACGCCGCTATTTGGGCAAATGATCAGGCTGAATATGCCAATCCTTTCTTTCCTTTCTTGGGCAATCGTAACGGTAATGAAAGCGCCATAAACTCTTTTCGCCATTTTGCCCGTTTTATGAATTCGGATTATAAACCAATTCCGAGCTCAATAGTTGCGGAGGGCGATAGTTATTGGAATGGTGCTAAAGATAGAGGGGACATGGCGATGATTGCCTATGGAGCATCCCGGTATGCGTTGGCATTGGGAAAGAAAGATATTGCTGTCGAATTATGGCCATTGATCTACTGGTGTTTTGAGTACCTGGAGCGACAGAAAACAGATGAAGGACTTTACCGATCGGATAGTGATGAACTGGAGGGGAGAGCACCGGCAGGAAAAATTAACCTGTCGACCAACAGTATTGCTTATGGCGCTTTTCAGAGTGCGGCAGACCTTGCGCATGAATTGGGAAAGGAGGATCTTTCTCAGCAATACAGCCGACGGGCTGAAGAACTCCGTCGTTCGATTGTGCGTTATTTTGGTGCTGATGTGCAAGGCTACTCCACCTACCGTTATTACGATGGCAATACGATCTTAAGGGCTTGGACATGTTTGCCTATGACCATGGGAATCACCGAGCGAAGTGCTGGAACAATTGATGCCTTATTATCAAAATATCTCTGGACAAACAACGGAATTCTTACCCAATCAGGAGATAAGGTATTTTGGGATCGGGCAACCTTGTATGCCTTTAAGGGATTTTTTATGACGGGAGCAACCGAAAGGGCGCTGCCTTATTTTAAGTATTACTCTTCGATGCGTCTTTTGGGCGATCATGTACCCTATCCGGTTGAGGCTTGGCC
>JAIRVH010000054.1 GCA_031253985.1 Sphingobacterium sp. | reverse complement strand
ATGACGCTATTATGCTAATTTGTTCTTACTTCAATTAATACAAAACTCCCCAAGAGGAATGCAAAAGTAAAGTTTATTTTAGACAAAAACAAACAATATTACGAACATTTAAAGTTAATCTGAAGCGAGCACGCTAATTTATTCAGCTACAGCTTCAAAAAACAATTTTCTGTTTACTGCAAAATAAAAAACAGAGCAGTTTGGCTACTCTGTTTTTATAAATGAAAGGTATACTTTACCCTATTTATTTTTCAGAATATCTCTGATTTCAGTCAACAGCGTTTCTTCTTTTGTTGGTGCCGCAGGTGCTGCCGGAGCTGCTTCCTCCTTACGTTTTAATGAATTTAAAGCTTTGATAACACAAAAAATACAGAATGCCACAATTAGAAATTGGATAACTACATTGATAAAGTTACCATAATTAATAGATACCTCAGCTTGCTTTGTTGCTTCATCGGCCGCCTTCAAGATCAATTTTTTGGATGAAAAATCAACTCCACCGGTTAAATAACCAATGGGAGGCATGATAATATCGTCCACCAAAGAGGTAACAATTTTACCAAAAGCTCCACCGATAACAACACCGACAGCTAGATCTACCACGCTGCCGCGCATTGCAAACTCTTTAAACTCTTTTAAAAATCCCATATTTAAATTTTTTAGTCCATAAATTATGACAAAACTAGTCATTGTCACATAAATCTAATTAAAATATGCTAATATTTTATGGTTAAACTCATATTGTCCTATATTTTTTAGTTTATGTCCTAGTTATAAAAAAGACATACCGCTTGCAGTCAGCCAATTTTTATTAACTTAATTTCTTATATTTGCGCGTTAACTAGTAAAATATCAAGATATATTGTATATTGTTAGTACTTTATTTCATACGGTAATTAAAGCCCAGCATCAGATAGCATATCTATGAAAAAGATTCTTATAGCAGACGACCATGGCATTGTACGATTAGGAGCCTCCGTTATTATTAAAGAAACTCTTCAAAAAGCAGAAATATTCCAAGCTGAAACCTTTGACGAAGTTCTTGAAAAAATAAAGGTAGAGGATTTCGACCTATTATTATTGGACATTAACATGCCGGGAGGAAATAATATACGCGTTGTTGAGGAAATCCTCCAAATTCGACCAAGCATCAAAATTTTGATTTTCTCGTCTTACGACGAATCCCTCTATGCTTTACGCTATATCGAGGCCGGAGCAGTAGGTTATCTAAACAAAACAACAGCAATGGCTGAGCTTTCCAATGCTATTTTGGCTATTCAAGATAGAGGGAAGTATATGTCCAGCAACGTACAGGATCTATATATTCAGAAATTGACACAGAGCAAGTCTGAACTGACCAAACTGAACCCCTTGGCACGTTTATCAAATAGAGAGGTGGATGTTGCTAAGCAATTGATAAAGGGACTTGGCATTATCGAAGTGTCTAGCTTATTGGAATTAAGTCCT
Source organism: Sphingobacterium sp. (assembly GCA_031253985.1). Classification (GTDB taxonomy): domain Bacteria; phylum Bacteroidota; class Bacteroidia; order Sphingobacteriales; family Sphingobacteriaceae; genus Sphingobacterium. The sequence continues at coordinate 3,102 of JAIRVH010000054.1, read as the reverse complement.
TCAACAGTGAGCACTTATAAAAGTAGAATCTTCGAAAAGCTCAATGTTTCTAATATTCCTGAGCTGATCGAACTTTTCAGAATACACTCCAACAATTAACAATTTTGTTGGAGTGTTTTTTTATCCGACTAACTTAAGTCAGCCATCGTAACGACCGGAATATCTTTTACATTCAGGTCTTTTAAAGGTTGAGATTTTTTATAAGAATACCCTACCTCTGCTTCTAAATCCCATAACATCGGTGCTAAAAAGTTGAGACAGGTAGTAAAACCTTGAACGGTTGCAGAGAAATCACCGGTATCTTTCGAATTCTTAGCTTCATTTTCAATTTCAAATGGCCCACTAAAACCACGTTCTTGCAATAAGTCAACAAAACCTCGCCAATCCATACTGTCAGATCCTCCAAAACCTGGCAGCATCGCTTCGTAATGATGTCTATCCCAGTCATGGCCTGGTATACTTACATTTGCTTTTTTAGCCAATTCAGCATCGACATGTTGCATTGGATACATCCCGCCCCAATCGATGCGTGCAGCAGTCTGCAAATTACGTGTGGTCTTTACATGTATACGTTGCAGCCGCGCAATATCCGTGTTGCGGATTACTTCAATTGGATTTGTATTTTGCCAGACATCATGTGAAGGATCATAGATCTCGCCATGAGCTTTGCTTGGTATCATCGCATACATTAATTTACGGGCGGCTAGCACTGCAGGAAGATTGTTATAGGTAGAGCTATAGCGGGATGAACGCCAGCCCTCCATTGGACAGTTCTCATAAAGAATGGTTACACCTAAACTCTCTGCATAATTCACGATGGGGGCAAATACACGTTTGTATTCTTCAAGATTTTTCTGAAATCCATCGATTTGATTTCCCAGTTCGTGATTATACCCGACAAATGTCCCTACCTTGACGTTATTTGCATCACCACCCAGCAAATGCGCTATGCGGATCAGTTTTAATAAATGATTTTGATTCTTTACGCGTTGTTCAGGGTCTCCACCAATCATATTTTCAAAAGCACCAAGCGAAAGTTTTAAATCAGCCTGATTGAACAGCTCAATTATTTCGGTCGCTTTTGCAGGAGTAAAATCATCATAATCCAAATGTGTTGCGGTGTGATCTTCACGGGTACCATCTTTTCTAAAAACACAAAGGTCTATACCACCGGCTCCAATTCTCTTGGTTGTCTGAATCAACTCTGGTAAGGATAATTTATCAAATGCAGAACTCATCACCCATACAGGGTTATTTAATTTTGTAGTCATAGCTTATATAGTTGTCTTATATCGGTATTTAAAGATACTAAAAAAGCCATCCGATTGGATGGCTTTTTATTATTTTATAGCAAATCTACTAGTCTACATTATCATGAAGAAAAGAATTGTTCGGTCTAATTTCAGTATTTCCATCTTCAAAAGAAAGTGTAAAACGCGACACTTGAGATTGCGAAGAGTGCGGTGTATCTTCCAGTGACATTTGCTTTCTTTTATAAGCCGGTTCATTTTCCAATTCATGCAGACCATTGGAAGATTTTAGTTTCATGCTCAATTCCTTAAGACGCAAAATGCGTTCTTTGGTACGAACTAACTGATCTTCGAAAGAAACCTGTTCTTCTTCTACCTGAGGAACCTCTACTTGTTCATTTGTCGTACTTGATGAGAACGTAGGTTTCTCATCGTATGCCGAGGCTGAAGGAGCTGTATAGGAATCAAAAACTGTTGGCATCTGGAATTGAAACACGGATGGTGAAGTTTTCAATTGAAAATCACTATCTCCAAATGAAGTTTCTTCTTCGTAACCGCCATCAAAACCCAAATCGTGACGTATCACTTGTGGTTCCTCAACAGCTACCTGCTGTTGTACAGCATTTCTTGGCGAAGTAAACAAGTCAGACTGTAAATTATTTGGAGTTGGCGTATTGGAAGAAGGTGCTGGTGTATCCACACGTTGAACCGGAGTTACGAAACTATTCGTAGCTGGAACTTCTCTTGGTGCTACCTGAGAAACAGGTTTGATAAAAGAATTAGCCGGTTCAGCGGTTAAGGGCATAGACACCTTTGTATTTTCACGTTCTTTATCACGTTCTTCGGATGTTTGAAAACCAGTGGCAATAATTGTTACCGACAATTCGTCTTCAAAGTTCTCATCAATACAGTTCCCCCAGATCAAATCAGCTGACAATCCAGCTTTTTCCTGAATGTAATCCGTAATGATCGCAACCTCATCCATAGTTACTTCTTTCGTTCCAGAAGTAATATTTAATAAAATATAGCGAGCACCTTCAATCTCGTTGTCTTTCAACAATGGCGAAGCTAAAGCTCCTTCCACCGCACGTAGTGCACGATCTTCACCTTCGGCAACAGCATTCCCCATAATGGCAACACCACTATCGTTCATAACCGTGCGAACATCTTTAAAATCGACGTTTACATAACCAGGGATAGTTATAATTTCGGCAATACCTTTTGCCGCAGTAGTCAATATATCATCTGCTTTTGCAAAAGCCGCAGTCATCGTCAAATTACCAAAGATCTCACGAAGACGGTCATTTGAAATCACAAGATAAGAATCTACATATTTACGTAACTCAGACAAACCTTCTTCCGCTTGTGAGCGACGGCGTTTACCTTCAAACGTAAAGGGCGTAGTTACAATCGCAACGGTTAAAATACCCAATTCTTTGGCAGCTTTCGCCAATACCGGACTAGCACCAGTACCGGTACCACCTCCCATACCAGCTGTAATAAACAACATCTTAGTATTGGTACCCAACATACGTTTAATATCTTCAATACTTTCGATCGCTGAATTTTCACCCACATCAGGGTCAGCTCCTGCTCCCATACCTTCGGTCAGACTTATCCCCAATTGAACTTTATTTGGGATCGGGCTTAATTCCAATGCCTGCGCATCAGTATTACACACGATAAAATCTACCCCGCTAATTCCTTGTTTATACATGTGGTTTACGGCATTGCCGCCACCACCACCAACCCCAATAACCTTGATTATTGAAGATTGTTCTTTTAACATTTCAAACTGTATTGACATAACTTATCCCTATTTAACTTACAATGAAGATGATATCAAAACGAA
>JAIRVH010000012.1 GCA_031253985.1 Sphingobacterium sp. | reverse complement strand
TGGAATAATTGTCTTTCGATTATCAAAGATAATATACCAGCACAAAGTTTCAAGACCTGGTTTGAACCTGTGAAAGCAGTCCGTTTGGAGGGTGACGTTTTGACTATTCAAGTGCCTAGTTTATTTTTTTATGAGTGGCTGGAAGAACACTATGTAGGAATTCTTCGCAAGACCGTAAAGAAATTTTTAGGAGAACAAGGTAGATTGGAATACAATATTGTAGTAGAGAAGTCTTCCGCTTCTCATCCTTATACGACTAATCTTCCATCGAATGGCAATGGAGCAGAAGGAAAGAGACAATCTATCCCTGTGCCGGTATCTTTGAATAGAGATATCAAAAATCCATTTGTTATTCCTGGATTGAAAAAATTGCAGGTTGATCCGCAATTGAATCAAAACTACACCTTTGAAAATTTCATTGAAGGTGAATGTAACCGTCTTGCTCGTTCAGCAGGTTATGCTGTAGCGAATAAACCAGGTGGTACCTCATTTAACCCTTTGATGATCTATGGAGATGTTGGTTTGGGAAAGACTCACCTTGCTCAGGCTATCGGAAATGAAATCAAAAGAAATCTTCCCGATAAATTGGTCATTTATGTGTCTTGTGAGAAATTCTGTCAACAGTTTGTGGATTCATTGAAAAACAACACAATCAATGATTTCGTTAACTTTTATCAAGCAATGGATGTTATCATCATGGATGATGTGCATAACTTTGCTGGTAAAGAAAAAACGCAGGATATTTTCTTCCATATTTTTAATCATTTGCATCAATCTGGAAAGCAAATTATCTTGACTTCGGACAAAGCACCTAAAGATTTAGCTGGTTTGGAGGAACGTTTGCTTAGTCGTTTTAAATGGGGATTATCTGCAGATATTCAGATTCCTGACCTTGAGACGAGAATGGCAATCTTGAAGAAGAAGATGTATTCTGATGGTATTGATTTACCAGAAAATGTAGTGGAATATGTCGCTACGCAGATCGACAACAGTGTTCGTGAATTGGAAGGTGCCATGGTTTCATTATTGGCGCAATCTACATTGAACAAAAAGGAGATCGATTTGGGTTTAGCGAAATCCATGTTGAAGAATTTTGTGAAGAATACACACAAGGAAATTTCAATGGACTTTATTCAGAAATTAGTTTGTGAATATTTTGAAGTTCCTGTGGATATGGTAAAGTCGAAAGTTAGGAAGCGCGAAATCGTGCAGGCCAGGCAAATTTCGATGTATTTAGCTAAAGCTCATACCAAGTCTTCACTAAAATCGATCGGTGCATTCTTCGGAGGGAGAGACCACTCGACTGTCATTTATGCATGTCAAACCGTAGAGGATTTAATTGAAACAGACAAGAAATTTAAGACTTATGTAAGCGATATTATGAAAAAATTGAAATCTTAATGTCAATTACCGTAAGTAGGAAACAAAAGGGCTATCCAAATTAACATGGATAGCCCTTTTTTAATGGATTTAAGGCGATGTAATGCATTAAAAAACCTCTGGCTATAGTTTCCTATAACCAGAGGTTTTTCATTCCTATAGAATGATTGATTGTTATTGATTGCTCTGTCCGTTGCCGGATTCTTTATTTTCTGTTGTTTCTTGGGGTGCCGGAATGTTTACCGGAGGTCTTTCTGTTACATATTTTTGGTAAGCTACCTTTTGCTCATCTGTCAGTAATTGAACTATTTTGTTGTCCGATGCACCTTGAACTTTCGCAATACTCTCCTTTTTCGCATCAGCAGTCGCCGTGCTATCCTGAATGATGGCTGCTATGGCCTTTTCTTGATCCAATACGATTGTTGACACCGCAGTTTTTTGTTCATCGTTTAATGTGAGCTTGGTGACTAATTCAGTCACAACTTTTGTTGCATTTTCTTCTGGTGTTGTTTGTTGTGCAAATGTTAGGCTCATTGCTAGGAAGAAACCTATACCTGCTAAAAATAACTTTTTCATGATGTTTAATTTTAAATGAAATTATTCAATTTGTATGCTGAAGCTTCTTTATTTTACTGTCGATTAATGATTAGATCCGGTTTGTACAGGTTCAGCCGCTGCAGGTACAGATTTGGCTGGCCGTTCGGCTATCATTTTTTGATAAAGTGATTTTTGATCTTCGGTCAGTAATTGATTGACTTTTGTATCCGCTTCGTTTTGAAGTTTATTCAATGCCTCACTTTTTGCCTGAGTAGAGGATGCACTATCTTTTACTATAGTCTGTTCTGCTTTGGCTTGATCCAATAAAATAGTCGATACTGCCGTTTTTTGCTCATCGTTCAGATTCAGTTTCTGTACAAGTTCAGTCGTTGCTTTTGCAGCAGTTTCCTCCGGGGTGACTTGCTGTGCGAATGTAAGGCTAAGTGCCAAACAAAGTCCTACTCCTGTTAAAATTAGCTTTTTCATATCTATTGTATTTAAAAAGTTACAATTAAACTATCTTGTTATAAAAACTTAGAAAGTATTATCAATATTGTATCAAGTATGTTACTTTAACAGATTTTTAACATTACTTCCTTTTAAATGATTGAAAAACAGTAAATTGTTTTATTTTTAATACCGAAATTGGATTTTTATTTCAATAGTTAGGGTACGGTTAATGATTAGATCTGCTGTTATGATCGGAGCGCATTAAAAATCTAATCCAATAGAGATGATGCTTCAGCATTAAGCTGCAAAATCAAGGTGAATATGAAAAAGGCCCTTGTTTTATTTGCAAGGACCTTTTTGAAGCGTTTTAGTCTTTAATTATCGGAACGTTTGGACATTCTTTCTTTCATTTTTTCCTGTTGTTCATCAAATAACTTAGCTTGCTCAGGAGTAAGCCATGATTTTATTTTACTTGTTTGTACTTCCTGAAGTTGTTTAAATTTTTCCATGTTTGCCTTACGATCTCCGCCATCATTTCTAAGCGCAGCTCGTTGCTGAGTCTGACTTAAGGTAAGATTATAGATGGAATCTTTTTGTGTTTGGTTGAGGCTTAATAATTTGTCTAAATGCTCTACCCGCATTTTAGCTTGTTCTTCTGGGCTACGTTGCTGACGTTGTTGAGCAAAAACTGCCGTAGCACTTAACATTAGGCAAGCTGCTGCCAATAAAATTTTATTTTTCATCTTATATAGTTTAAATCATGAATGCCAACCATTTTAATTGCACACTCAAGTTGTTCATTCTTAGAAAACATAAGCTTTTCAGCTCTTTCTTTATCTATTGAATATAAATTTGATGAAAAAGTTTAGTATTGTTTTTGATCTTAACAAAATTTAAGGTTGATTAACACTTTGAGACACTGTATCATGCAACATTTTTTCGAACAGTGCTTTTTGTTTAGGATCATGAAATTGGAGTCCGATCGGAAGGTAAACCAAGTCAACGGTTTCAAATAGTTTTTTAAAAGGTTTTAACCGCTGAAAATCCTTTTCGGTGGTCAATAGTATTTTATTGGTACTTACTAGGTTTCTGTACGATGTTATGATCTTGTCTAAATCTGATTGGCTAAATGCATGATGATCTCCAAAAGAAATGTGCTTGATCAAATTTGCCTTCTTCTTGATATAACTTACAAGCGGTTGCGGTTTTGCAATACCGGTAACCAGAATAATATCTTTGCCGCTAATATCGATTGTGGTTCCCTTGGTATCGACCGGTTCAAAGTAATCAATATAACTAAATGTAATTAAAGCTTCTTTGTTATACCGTCTGATTCTGTGTTCTATGGACCTTCTATCTTCAGCGGAAAGATGAATAGGACATTTGGTGATCGTTATAATTTGTGCTCGGTTAGCTTCGATAAGGAGATCCCTAAAGTTGCCGGATGGAAATACCAGCATAGGATGCGAAAACGATAAAAAATCAAACAATAAAATATTGAAAAGAGGTGATAATTTTCGGTGTTGATAGGCATCATCCAAAATAATAAGCTGATGATCGGGCCGAAGTTTTTCTATTCCGGTACAACGATCCTCGCAAACCGCAACGGTGAGATATGGAAATTTATTTTTGAACTGTAAGGGTTCATCCCCAACATCACTGGCTGATGAATCAGTTTTTACGAGATGGAATCCTTTGCTTGTTCGCCCATACCCACGGCTGAGGATAGCAGTTTTATAGTCGTCTTTAAGGCTAGACACAACAAATTCTGTCATTGGACTTTTTCCTGTACCGCCAACAGAAAGATTGCCGATAACAATCGTCGGGATATCAAATGACTTTGATTTAAGCAATTTAAGATCATACAATCGATTTCTTATCCAAACAGCAAAGCCATAGATAATTGAAAAAGGAAATAACAGATATCGTAGTAAAGCTATCATTTTGGGACAACTGTTAATCCAACGTCGGTGATTTCTTTCAACGGATTCTCTTTCATATGCTGTTCAATGGAAATTGTATACATTCCTGTATCCGGAAATTGGTAATCTTTATGGATGATGGATTGATTGTTATATAGACTACCTGAGGATTTTCCAATCCATTTTCCATCGGGGCGGGCCATTTTTATTTCTTTACGATAAGTATATTGCTTTTTATCGGGGCCACGTTGATAGATGAGGACAAAAAGGTTTGAGAAGGCATATTCAGGGGTGTGGCGAATATCCATTAATACATCATATCGTTTAGTTTTATCGCCGATATGAAATTGAAAACGAGCTGGTGATGTATTCAGCCAAGCTTTATTGTCAATGGGTTTATTATCATTAATTATTGAAGTTTGGTCACAGGAACCCCATATGCCAATACATAACATACCAACAAGGAGCGTTGAATTTTTGAGTTTCATGTTTATCTTTAAAAAAGAATATGCCTAATGTGTTAAAATTAGGCATATTTTATTTTATTCTGCTTTTGGGGCAGTGTTGTTATTATTACCCTTATTTTTATTGCGGTGTCTATTGAATCGCTTTTTGGGCCTATTGTTTGTTCCCTCTTTATTGTCTTTACTTGCCGTAGGAGCGACAGTATCGGTCGCTAACTGAGGTTTAGCACCTTGTCTAGGTACATTTTGTTCAGCTTTCTCCGTTTTTTGTCCGGTCTTATTTTCCGTTTTGACGGTATTGCTTTTGGTTTTCCTTTTCTTCTTTCTTTTATTCCGATCATCAAGTCGAGTTAAGCTATCTTGCCCGACTACGTTTTCGTAATCGTAATTGATATTTTTCTCTTCTTTGATTTCATCCGTATCTATTGCACTTGAAATTGCTTCAGGTTTGATTCCCTGTTTATTCATTTCAACAAGTTCTTTTACTTGTTGGACTGGTAGGGCGATCCAATTTTCGGCTCCTGGAAAAGAGAACCACATCATTTTTTTAAAGATATCGGTCTTTTGAAGATAAGCGACACCTTTTTGTGTTTCTATGCGGTCTATGTTATTCGGAATGTCTTTTAATGCATCCATATAACTATCCAATTCATAATTGAGACAACATTTCAATTTTCCACATTGTCCAGCTAATTTCAGCGTATTCAGGGACAGATTTTGATAACGTGCAGCTGACGTGGAAACAGTTTTAAAATCCGTTAACCAAGTCGAACAACAGAGTTCACGGCCACAGGAACCAATACCGCCTAGACGGCTTGCTTCTTGCCGCATACCTATCTGACGCATTTCAATCCGTATCCGAAACGCTTCGGCCATTTTTTTGATGAGTTCACGAAAATCCACACGTCCCTCAGCAGTGTAATAGAAGGTAGCCTTCGTTTTATCTCCCTGATAGTCTACATCAGAAATCTTCATGGATAAGCCAAGGTCCAAAGCCAATTTACGGGCTTTGTGCATGGTTTCCCATTCGAGATCTTTTGCTGCGTTATACTTCTCTACATCTACTTCATTAGGTTTCCGATAGATTTTCTTTGTTACCATTTCTGGGGTAACATTATTCTTTTTTAATTGTAATCTGACCAATTCACCTGTTAGGGAGATGTGTCCGACATCATAGCCACCTGTTGAAGGCTCTACAACGACCATCTCACCCATTTCCAGGTAGATATTGTCTACATTAATAAAGAAATCTTTTCGTGATCCCTTGAATCGTACTTCGACGATATTAAATGGTTTATAATTTGAAGGCATATCCATATCGGAAAGCCAGTCATATACATCTAATTTATTACATCCGCTAGTCATGCAAGAGCCATTATTCTGACATCCTGCCGGTGTACCATTTGCTGTGGTAGTACCGCAACCTCCGCCGGATGAGCAACTGCCACATCCCATAGTTTTCTATTTATATATATTGAGTTCCTTTCGGAAACGTTTTGTACTTGTATATTAATGTTAACTGCAAAGATAAATCTAAAAATAATATTTTGGGATTCGCATTTCTTTCTACAAAATAATGCGTTTCCTCAAATAGATTTATGGTTGCTTCGATTTGTTCAACGGTATAATGTACTGCAAATTTTTGAACAAAGTCCAATTCTTTGGCCGGTAAGAAGACAAGACTTGAAAGTCCTTCTTTGATCAAGATGATTTGGCGCATCATATTAATTGCATAGAAAAGAAAACTTTTCTGGTTTTCTCTTCCCATTTTTGAGAGTTCTTCTTCTACCAAGGAAATCATATTGGTACCAGCATCTGAAACGATGAAGCGTAACCAATTGACCAAAATCCCAAAATGATTATTTGTTTGGGACTGGATCTGATTCATTGCTTCCTGCAGATTTCCATCCGCAATAAAAGCAATCTCTGCAGCCTCCTGATCTGAAAGATGATGGACGATCTTTAAATGTTGTGATACCTCAGCATGGTCCAATTTTTTGATTTTGACCAGTTGCGTACGTGATATAATCGTATTTAATATTTTGTCCTGATTTTCAGCAACCAGAATAAAGAGTGTTTTTTCTGGAGGTTCTTCGATTAATTTCAATAATGCATTACCCTGTGTATCCAAGTATTCTGGCAGCCACATAATTAAAACTTTATATTCGGCTTCGAATGATTTAAGGCTTAATTTTTTGATGATGCCATGGGCCTCGGCAATATTGATATTGACTTGTTTGTTGTCTGCATCCAGTTGATTGCGCCAATACTCCAATCCCATGTAAGGATTAGAAAGAAAAGATTTTCGCCAGCTATCCGCATAGTCTGCTGCTGTATCTTCTTTATGTTTGGCTATAAAAGGATAGGACATATGAAGATCCGGATGGATCAGTTTGCTATATTTCCGACACGATGAACATTGGCCACAGCTGTCTGCAGGTTGCCGGTTTTCGCAATTCAAAAATTGTGCGTAAGCATAAGCCAAAGCCAGGCTGCCTGAACCTTCGGGACCTAGGAATAATTGGGCATGACTCACACGATTTTCCTGAACCGTGCGAACTAAATGTTCTTTGATGTCTTTATGCCCAATGATCTCTTTAAACTGCATACACTACTGCTATTATACAAATGTAATAAATATTGTGATTTATCGAGCCGAATTTGCTTTCTATACTTTTGGTGCTGTGCTTATTAATTGAAATACAATTGCTTATTTGAGGCTTGGAAATCTCTTTATGTGGAAAGAAAGGCGCCTATAAAACTGAAAAATATTGATTAATTTGTGTATTATTGCACATAATAATTAGTATTCAGGAAATGAGATTCATTGTATCAACATCAATTTTATTAAAGCAGTTACAAGCTATCAATGGCGCATCCAGTACAAGTACTGTTTTGCCAATCTTGGAAAACTTTCTTTTTGAAATAAAAGACAATAACTTGACTATTTCTGCTACAGATCTGCAAACAAGTATGGTTACTTCGCTACCGATTGAGGCAAAAGAAGAGGGAAGAGTAGCCATGCCTTCGAAGATTTTGATCGAGACATTAAAAACTTTGCCAGATCAGCCGGTAGCATTTTCAGTAGACATGAATACCTTGGCTATCGAAATCAGCGCAGGTGATGGTAAGTATAAATTGAGTGGAGAAAACGCTGACGATTTTCCTAAAATTCCTTCTATTGATAATGGTTCTGTTATTCAGATGCCAGCTCCTATTTTATCGGAAGCGATCAGCAAAACAATTTTTGCCGTCAGTAACGATGAATTGAGACCGGCAATGTCAGGTGTCTTGGTACAGTTAGCTGAAAAGAATGTGACTTTTGTTTCTACGGATGCTCACAAATTGGTACGTTACTCAAGAACGGATATCGGTGCTGAAAAACCAGCATCCCTTATTTTGCCGAAAAAAGCACTTTCATTGTTAAAATCTTCCCTGCCATCCGATGATGTGGCAGTATCCATTGAATACAATCAGACCAATGCATTCTTTAGCTTTGGCAATATCAATTTGATCTGTCGTTTGATTGACGAGCGTTATCCAGATTATGCTGCTGTAATTCCACAAGTCAATCCAAACAAGTTGACTGTAGACCGCTTATTGTTCTTGAATACATTGAGACGTGTAGTGATCTTTGCCAACAAAACGACACATCAGGTTCGTTTGAAAATCTCGGGCAGCGAGTTGCATATCTCTGCAGAAGATCTGGATTTTTCTAACGAAGCACATGAGCGCTTATCTTGTCAATTTGAAGGTGACGATATGGAAATTGGTTTTAACGCCAAGTTCTTGGTTGAAATGCTCAATAACCTAGAAAGCGAAGAAGTTGTTTTGGAAATGAGTACACCAAATCGTGCTGGCTTGTTGATCCCAGCAGTATCCGAAGATCATGAAGATATTTTGATGTTGGTGATGCCTGTTATGTTAAATAACGCTTAATCTTCTTCTCGGTTTGGAAATAATTACACACCTCATTGACTTTATTCTCCATATTGATAAACATTTGGTTGAAATAGTCAATGATTATCAGACTTGGACTTACCTTATTCTGTTTCTTATTATTTTTGTGGAAACCGGGGTGGTGGTCATGCCTTTTTTACCAGGGGATTCTTTATTATTCGCCGCAGGTATGCTAGCTGCACAACCGAATGATCTCAACGTATGGCTGATGATTTTCGTTCTGTTGGTTGCGGCGGTTTCTGGTGATTCCTTGAATTATTCTATCGGAAAGCATTTTGGTATGCGCTTAACAAAATTTAAGCTCTTTGGAAAACAGGTTGTCAAAGATGAGCAGATTGCCAAGACGCATTCTTTTTATGAAAAATACGGCAGTAAAACAATCGTTATAGCGCGCTTCGTACCAATCGTCCGCACTTTGGCACCCTTCGTCGGTGGTATTGGAAAGATGAATTATGGTACTTTCATCACGTATAATGTTGTAGGAGCTGTCTTGTGGGTGGGGGGCATCACCCTCGCCGGATATTTCTTGGGGAATATTCCGATTATCCGGGATAACTTCTCGAAGGTGGTACTAATCATTATTTTTATATCTGTATTGCCAATAGTCATCGAGGTTATAAAAGAAAAGATAAAAACTAAAAAGGGAGTCCAATAGGATTCCCTTTTTTTTATGGATCAAAAATGGAAACGATCACACAACTCATTGATTTTATATTGCATATTGATGGGCATCTTTTGCAGCTGATCAATAGTTATGCGAACTGGACTTATTTGATTTTGTTTTTGGTCATCTTTGCTGAAACAGGATTTGTTGTCACACCTTTTCTTCCCGGAGATTCTGTTTTATTTGCCTTGGGAGCGATAATTGCCCGACCAGACTGTCAGCTCTCTTTGTCCCTGTTTATTTTCATTTTAATCTTGGCTGCTATTTCTGGCGATTTCGTGAATTATGAAATCGGTAAATATGTTGGAATAAAAGTTTTTAAACCAGGATCAAGGGTATTTAAACCTTCTTATCTACAAAAAACACAAGACTTTTATGCCAAACACGGAACCAAGACCATCGTTTATGCCCGGTTTGTGCCTATTGTTAGAACTTTTGCTCCATTTGTAGCAGGTATTGGTAAAATGCCCTATACCGTCTTCGGAAAATACAATATAGTGGGCGGTATATTATGGGTTTCTTTATTTATCCTAGCGGGCTATTTTTTTGGACAGCTGCCATTTTTTAAACACAATTTTTCCTTAGTTATCTTAGCTGTTATTTTTATTAGCTTAATACCCATGCTTATACAGTTTTTAGCTGCTAAAAAGTCAAAAAAAGATTAAACGTTGCATACTAAATATCGTCTTTTAAGGTTAAAGGAATAGTTCGAATTATTCTTACAAGGGGCAAGCACTAACGTTGATGAACGAGCGATTTTTCTAAAAAATCATCAAATAAACAAAGTGAATAAAATTGCCCGAATATTCGAATCTACCGTTGAAAGAGCGTTTGTTTTTGTACGAAATATCCATGTTTAGCATCTAAATATATTGATGAGAATAATCTGAATATTTCTTTAAATAGAAAGGCTGCGCATCACGAGCTTATGAAATAACTATTTAGGTATGAATTATTTGGTTTTAGCATTTACCTTGTTTTTTACACAGTTTGCTTTAGCACAGCGTGTTGTTGTTGATCATCATCAAGCCAAAGAGGCTTATGAACTATTGAATAAAATTCGCACAAACCCAGAAAAGTATAAGAAAGAGCTCAAACTTTTTAAGCTGCAGAAGATTAAACGGACTAAACTCAATTGGAACAATCAGCTGGCTGAGGTTGCGGTATATCGGGCGAAGGATATGGCTAAACGCTCTTATTTTGACCATGTTTCTCCTGAGGGCTATGGGCCTAACTATTTCATTCAAGAGGCCGGGTATCAGCTTAATCCTGAATGGCTGAAAAAACGAAGTTCAAACAATTTTGAATCTATTGCTGCCAATCGTGCTAGTGCTACAGACGCCATTAAAGCCCTTATTATTGGAAAGGAGGCCCCCGGTTACCATCATCGTACGCATTTATTGGGTATGGATCAGTGGAATGGTTCTTTGTACGATATCGGAATTGGCTATGTGGAATGTAAGGGCGCGAAGCCTTATGAAAGTTATCTTGTTGTTATCATTGCCAAGCATGACTAGAACTAAAAGGAAGTTAATTTGGGGAGTATCAGCAATTAATCCATGCAGAGTATTCAATTTTTACTGAAAAGTCATACCTTTGCATATGATAAAATCCATGACAGGATATGGCACGGCTTCCGCTGATAACGGTAAAGTTAAATACAGTGTCGAAATAAAGTCCTTAAATTCAAAATTCCTTGAATTAAATCTTCGTTTGCCCAAAGTTGTTTCGGACAAAGAGTTAACCCTGCGGACTGAAAGCAGCAAACTTATTGAGCGTGGTAAAGTTAACATGAATGTAACTGTTGAATACACGGATCAAACAGCAAAGGCATCTTCCATTAATTCTGATTTGCTTAAAAAATATTATAGTCAATTGCAGCAGATTGCATCCGAGCTTAATGACACGAATGTCAACCTGTTTGAGCTTGCGTTAAATATGCCTGAGGTAATCACCAATAATGATGATTCGGTTGATGACGAAGAATCTAAAGTATTAATGGATGCTTTTTATGATGCGGTCAAACGTTTTAATACATTTCGTGAAGATGAAGGCAATGTACTTGCTGAAGACTTAAAGAAGAGAGCGGAGCTGATATTGACCTATCTTGGACAAGTGGAGGATTTAGAAGTAGAACGTATTCCATTGATCAGACAGCGTATCGAACAATTTTTAAATGATACGGTAGGTAAGGAGAACGTAGATCAAAATCGATTCGAACAAGAACTCGTTTATTACATTGATAAATTGGATGTGACTGAAGAAAAAGTCAGATTGCGTTCCCACTGTAATTACTTTTTAAAAGCATTTGAATCTGCAGATTCAAACGGAAAAAAATTGGGTTTTATTTCACAGGAAATGGGAAGGGAGATCAATACCCTAGGCTCTAAAGCAAATCATGCGGGCATTCAACAGATTGTGGTCCGAATGAAAGAAGAATTAGAAAAAATAAAAGAGCAATTGCTCAACGTATTATAAGAATGAGCGGTAAATTAATTATATTCTCGGCACCATCAGGAGCGGGAAAAACAACAATAGTAAGGGATCTTTTAAGTAAACATGGCGATAAAATAGAGTTTTCCATTTCAGCGAGTACACGCGATCCCAGAGGACAGGAAGTGAATGGAAAAGACTACTACTTTATGTCGAAAGAAGAGTTTTTACATAAAGTAGCCAAACAAGAATTTATCGAGTTCGAAGAAGTTTATTCGGGTACATTTTATGGGACGCTGCGTTCTGAAATTGAACGTATCTGGAAAGAAGGCAAACATGTTATTTTTGATATCGATGTTGTCGGCGGATTACGTTTGAAATCTAAATTTCCAGAGCAGGCAATCTCGATATTCGTTCAGCCACCTTCTTTGGAGGTCCTTAAGGAACGATTAACAGGACGTGGAACGGACTCCGAGGAAAAACTACAGGAGCGGTTTGCGAAGGCTGAATTGGAGCTTACGTATGCCAATAAGTTTGATGTTATATTGAAGAATTTTGATTTAGCTACCGCATGTGCCGAGGCGGAAGAAATCGTCATGGGATTTATCAATAAATAGGTTCATGCGTAAGATTGGTTTATTTTTTGGCTCTTTTAATCCGGTGCATATTGGGCATCTGATCATTGCTAATTATATGGCCAACTTTACCGGACTGAATGAAGTTTGGTTTGTGGTATCGCCACAGAATCCGTTTAAAAAGAAATCTACGCTGGCAGATCCCTATGACCGTTTGGAAATGTTGAATCTGGCATTGGAAGATTGTGAACACCTACGGGTCAGTGATATTGAATTCCACTTGCCCATACCATCGTATACCATCGATACCTTGACCTATCTAAAGGAGAAATACCCTAATCGTGAATTCGTGCTTCTAATGGGGCAGGACAATTTGGAATCCCTGGAAAAATGGAAGAATGCTGATATCATTTTGCGTGACTACCAAATTTATGTTTATCCGCGGCCGGGGTACGAAACTGAAAAATTTAAAGATCATCCTTCAATTACCATGACAGAAACACCGTTGATGGAATTATCTTCTACTTTTCTGCGGAAGGCAATTAAGGAAAATAAAAATATTCAGTTTTTTACACCACAAAAGGTGATTGATTTTATCGATAAAAAAGGTCTATATTCTTAATTTAGTCTGCAATAGACACAGGCAAAAATCCCTAGATTTATTCAATCTAGGGATTTTTGTTTTGTATAAGGAACCCGTATCAACTAATTTGCTAAGGTAGTGCCGAAAAGATTTTAGAAAATAAAGGGGAATAATTTTTGTGAGCATAATTTCTTTATTTTTAAAATCAATTAAATCATACGATATGAAAAGGGTAATTTTATTTATTATCGCCTTAGCTTGTTTTGGGAATGTCTTTGGACAAACGGATCAGACCGATGAAAATAATCTCTTCATGGATCCTGCTGCTATCGAAATGCGGAGCAAAATGACCATACCCCCCTATGGCTTGGAGAAAGTAAAAGGACTAATTGCAAAAATAATCCCAGAAGAAGATAAAGAAATGACGGATGCAGGAACAAATGCGATTTCAGCTGTTGATTTTAAAAAACTATCGCTACGGGAGAAATTTACCTATACCATGATCCACGCGGAGTTATATGCGCAGAACTGTGCTATACCTGAGTACCAAACACAGATAGATAAAAAGATCTTTGGTACATTATTAGAAGGTTTTAATGAATCTTCCTGGTCACAGAGACAAACCGATTTTCTGCAGGAAAATAGAGATTCTATTCTGAAACTTATTCAAGAATCTGTTGTGAGGAGCAAACGTATGGGGGTAAACTATAAGCATGCCATCGTAGAATTGAATGGTTGGCAAATGATTCCTTTTATTATTGATTATGCCAAGAGGACACCGAAAGACAAGGACGCATTGACCCTGTTGCTGTTGCTGATGAAACGCGGTGAATATCATGAATTTATTACATCTGCTTCGTTTAAAAAGTTGTATGGAGAACAAAGTAATTATTATGCTTATTTAAATTACAACAAAGAAAATGAAGCTTTGATCTTTAGTCGGGCGCTGAATTATTACAATGAGAAAAAAAGCAAGTAGAGTATTTGGGCTTTTGATCCTCTTTTTTGGAGGATTGTGCTTTAACATCGTTAAAGCACAGGAATACAAGGATGTCGCCTGGAGTGATCCCCGTCCTCAGGACTCTTCGTATTATGCCTTTCGGGAAAAAAATAGTATTCCCCCTTTTAACAGGAAAAGAATTCAAAATCTAATAGATAAACGTTTAAAGACTCTTCCTGACGAAGCATTGACTAACTATGATGCCGGAATATCTATCCGCGATTTTAATAGCTTGAGTTTTGAGGAGAAATTCACATACACGATGATTTATCCGGAGATGTTTAGTCAAGCTTGTGCGGAACGTATGTTTTTATATGATCCGCAGAACAAAATATTCGGCCAGTTGCTGTTCATTTACGGGGGTGTCTTTTGGAGTGATCGGCAGATCTCCTTTATGAAGAAGAATAGAGAAAAAGTGTTGGGATTAATACAGGAGCTAGCTGCAAAGACCCATGAATTGGGCTTAAATTACAAGTCGGCAATTTTGGAGACAAACGCTTGGGAAAGCATTCCCTTTTTAATTGACTTTTATCGGTCAAACCCAAAGGACAAAGATATATTGACAACACTTTTACTGCTCTTAAAAAAAGCGAAAATTTCTGATTTCGAACGATCGAAAATATACAGCAAACTATATGGTTCAGATGTAAACTATGACAGCTGGATCAACTTTTCTGAGGCAAATGAGCGGTATATTATTGAAACTGCGGCGACATATTATAAGATAAAACAGGGAAAATGAGGAAGCTACTCTATTTGATTGGCTGGATTCTCCTATGCTTTCCATGTGATGCACAGGAAAACAATTATGTTCAAATTCCAGCCGGTAATTACCAGTTAGGTGATACCGTAAGTCTAGACAATCCCAAAAGAACCGTATATATCGAATCGTTCTGGATCTCTAAATATGAGCTGACCAACGCTGATTTTGAGAAATTTGTTCAGGCAACAGGCTATAAAACATTAGCGGAGCGCTACCATAACGCTATGGTCTTTGAGCCCGGACTGGAGGAGTTTCGTTGGCTGCAAGATAGTACAGCCTATTGGCGCTTTCCAAATGGGATAAGCCGGGGTGGTATTGAGACAAAAATGAACCATCCGGTTACCTGTATTTCCTTCAGGGATGTGTTAGCATATTGCGTATGGGCTGAATGCAGGTTACCCTCATTTGACGAGTGGGAGGTCGCGGCAAGAGCAGGTAGTGAGGGGTATTATTTTGATGGTGTAGATAAAGAGAATATCGGCGACTATGCAAATATATGGCATGGAAGAGATCATTTGAAAGCTGATGTTTCAGATGGTTATCTTTATACCGCTCCAGTTGGAAAATTCAAACCAAACCCTTGGGGACTTTACGATATCTTTGGCAATGTGTTTGAATTCTGTGCAGGCAAACTCCAAAGGGATGGAGATCGCTCTCTGGCACACGCCCGTGGAGGCTCCTGGTGGTGCAGCAAAAATAGCTGTGCGGCATTCAATACGGTGTATATCGGTTCGGTAAGCCCCAATGCATCTTTTAGCAATTTGGGATTTAGAACCGTAAAAAACTTTCATGATTCCTTTGGATCAACAACGGGCATGAAAGTTCTTGATGGCCTTTGAAAACAGACACTTTCAGAAAAAAAGCCTTTATCCCTTCGGACAAAGACTTTTAAAACAAAACTATCGTAAAGATGGAATTTTTTATCTCCCCATCCAGCCGCCATCGACTGTAAGGATTGTTCCATGTACATAATCAGATGCCTTTGAAGCGAGAAATACAGCCGGTCCTTTAAAGTCTTCCGGAGTACCCCAGCGCCCTGCTGGTATACGGTCCAAAATGGATTTGGAGCGTTCAGGATCATCTCTAAGTGCTTCTGTATTATCCGTAGCGATGTACCCTGGAGCAAATCCATTGACATTAACCCCTTTCGATGCCCACTCGTTGGCAAAAGCTTTTACCAGAGAGCCTACAGCCCCTTTCGAAGCAGCGTATCCCGGAACATTGATACCACCCTGAAAGGTCAGTAAAGAAGCTGTAAATACAATCTTTCCAGTTCCACGTGAAATCATGTCCTTCCCGATTTCACGCGTCAGTATAAATTGTGCATTTTGATTGATCTCAATGATTTCATCCCAGTATTCATCGGGATGCTCAGCAGCAGGTTTACGAAGTATATTTCCCGCATTGTTAAAAAGGATATCAATCGTAGGATGTGCTGATTTTACATTTTCTATGAACTTGTAGAGTGCTGTCCGTTTAGAAAAATCACATTGATAGGCGTAGAAGTTTCTACCCAATGCTTTTACGGATTTTTCTACGGCAGAGCCTTCCGTTTCCAATGACGCGGAAACACCGATAATATCGGCTCCAGCTTCGGCCAATGCTTCGGCAATTGCCTTGCCAATTCCTCTTTTGCAGCCTGTTACCAAAGCTACTTTTCCACTTAAGTCAAAAGATTCCAGTATGGACATTATTTTGAATATTTTATTGTT
Source organism: Sphingobacterium sp. (assembly GCA_031253985.1). Classification (GTDB taxonomy): domain Bacteria; phylum Bacteroidota; class Bacteroidia; order Sphingobacteriales; family Sphingobacteriaceae; genus Sphingobacterium. The sequence continues at coordinate 4,716 of JAIRVH010000012.1, read as the reverse complement.
AATGGTTGATCTAAATTATTTTTAAATGTTTTGACATAGGATTGCCATTGGTCAAAACTACCTATTTTACCCGCTTTGTTGAAAGCAGCCCCTGCAAAATAGACCAGTGGTTTATTATTTTTGACCGTTGTCGCCAGTAAAAACTGTTTTGGACTATCCTTGAAAACATATTTTACCTTCGGCAGGATCACGGCAGTGCCGGTAATTTTATCTCCTTCGGCAGGCTCCCAGTAAGCTAAAATTCCATTTTTTACATCATTTAGAATCTGAGGCTTTTCCTCTTTTCTTTTGGCGATTCCCACGACAATTGGTGTAGTTTCTGAACTCGTATTTTTGACCGAATAGCTTATTTTGTTTAATTGGCTACCAGCATCTAAGGAGATTGTTTTTTCAACTTGCAACTGCTGACCTTTCACATTTTCGGGTTCATAGATGAGTTTAAATGTAGAGCGCAAAGGACCGTTATCCAATACTTCGTATTGGCGATAATGCTTATGGTATACGACCTGCTGGTCAATAAATGGAGTAGCATCGCCAACCCCTAAGGTTTGTCCAACGGAATAGTAATCTAGCCCTTTGCCGTGATCCGCATGATAATCACCGGTCTTATACCATTCGTCTACGACAAGATCATTGCTGCGCTTTGCCCAAAAATCAAAACCCTGTGCATCCTCAGACGTTCCTTCTAAGGCCTTTCCGTACGCTCTAAAAGCGGCAATGTCATTTTCCCAGGCAAAGTCATCTTTGCGTTCAGGGATGTACCTAGCGTAAGTCTTGGGTGCAACTGCTGTAGGCATATTTTCATTCACCCCAAATGTCAACGAACTTTTAGGAGCGATGCTTATTTGGATCAATACATTTTGGGCTGTTGGCTTTCCTAGTTTTTCAAGCTGGTAAGCCAATTCCTTTTTGTCCTTATCTACAATCGTAAATACATTGTTTTTTAATTCGAAGTGTTTTTCGAATGCTGTATAAGGGATGCTGATCAACTCCGTTCTTGCGCTCGCAGAAGGATTGCTTACGGTAATGGTTTTGTTGTTTTGCGCAGAGACAACTGTTGAAAGCCCTAGCGCTAAGCTCAATACGACTGTTTTTTTCATTTGATAAAGGGTTACTTTAATTCAGTGATTGCACATTTGTCCATATCATCATAGTCTAAATTTTCACCGGCCATTCCCCAGATGAAGGTATAATTGGAAGTTCCTGCACCAGAGTGAATTGACCATGGCGGTGAGATGACGGCTTGGTCGTTGTGCATCCAGATATGACGTGTTTCATCAATAGGTCCCATAAAGTGGGATACAGCCTGGCCTTCAGGTAACTCAAAATAGAAATAAACTTCCATCCGGCGGTCATGCGTATGGGATGGCATTGTATTCCATACTGATCCGGGTTTTAATTCGGTCATGCCCATCTGTAACTGGCAGGTTTGTACCACCTTATTTAATAACATCTGGTTGATCGTGCGATGATTAGCTGTTTCTAATGAGCCTAATTCAATTTTATTGGCACCTTCCTTGGTTACTTTCTTAGTAGGATAGCTGCAATGCGCCGGAGTCGAGTTTAAATAGAATTTCGCTGGATTAGCGGTATCCTTACTGGAAAAATAAACCTCTTGAGCGCCCTGGCCAATGTAAAGTGCTTCTTTGGTATTGATATCGTATACGGTACCATCAACCTCAACCTGACCATTTCCACCAACATTGATAATACCCAGTTCTCTTCTGGAAAGGAAGTACGGTTCTTTTAGTAATTCCGGAATAGTATCCAATTTGATTTTTGAACTTACAGGCATTGCGCCACCGGCCATATAACGATCGTAGTGGGTATAGACAAAGTTAATTTTATCTGCTTCAAAAACTTTTTCAATTAGAAAATTCTCTCTTAATCCTTGTGTATCTAAAGTTTTGTATTCCTTTGGCCCTATTGCATAGCGGGATTCAAAATTAATGCTCATAACTGAATTATTTTTTATTTGAATGCTAAATTTAGGGCTAATATTTGTCAATAACGATACAATCTTACGCAAACGATGTCGTAGTGATTTTTAAGTCCTTTGTTTTTGAAATGATCTTCTTTATCTAACGAATAACTTGATAACAACTTACTACCAATTCCTATAATAACACGGATATTACTGGGGGTTAACAAGGGATTAGCAGGGGGTTAACAGGGGTATACCCCTGTTAACCCCCTGCTAATCCGCATCAAAACTGGTATAATACCACTTTTAATACTAGCATTGGTATACTATTGATGAGAAGTTAGTATTCTGCCGTTTTTATTTTGATACTGCTTTGTTGCTTATTCAATGCTTGTAGGCACCGCTATAAATAATAATTGACTGGAGTGTCAATATTATTTACATCTCGGTTTCAGATTTACTAACTTCGCATATGGTAAAGAAGAAATCCCCATATGCTAAAAGCACAAATATGGATCGAGACAATTGGGGATTCCATACGACCATAAAAGAGAAATAAATTACATATGAGACCTAATATTTTAGTTGTTAACGACGACGGTATTACAGCTCCGGGGATTAAGGTGCTGTTGGAGGAAATGCAGAAAATTGGAAATGTTGTCGTCGTTGCTCCCGATTCGGCACAATCTGGAATGGGCCATGCTATTACACTCGGCAGACCGCTGCGTTTAGACAAAATCAATCTATATGAAGGCGTTGAGATGTATCAGTGTTCGGGAACACCGGTAGACTGCGTGAAGCTTGCCGTAAATAAAGTGTTTAAGGGGCAAAAACCGGATATCTGTGTTTCGGGTATCAATCATGGACTCAATAATTCAATCAATGTTCTTTATTCAGGCACCATGTCTGCTGCGGTAGAAGGGGCTATTGAAGGTATTCCTTCTGTAGGATTTTCGCTTGATAATTTTTCCCATGATGCAGATTTTAGCTATTGTAGACCCTATGTGATTTCTATTGCTGAGCAAGTGCTGGCCAATGGTCTCCCTAAAAATACATTGCTGAATGTTAATTTTCCACAAACCCCAGGTTTTAAAGGTATTAAAATCTGTAGGCAGGCGGGTGGACATTGGGTAGAAGAATTTGACGAACGTATTGACCCGCATAACCGCGATTATTATTGGACAACAGGCAAATTTGTTTTGCAGGATAGAGGAGAGGATACTGATTGTTTTGCCCTGGCCAATGGTTATGTGTCTGTTGTTCCTACGCAGTTTGATATGACAGCGCATCATGCTATTCCAGAGTTAAATTCATGGAGCTTTGATCATCTTGGATAAACGATTAGATAGAGCAAACGTGAAAAATAATTTTTGGATAGGGTTGGGTATTGGAGCTGTTTCTCCGGCATTGGCCCATGTTTTGGTCCGTTTTACGGATCTTGAGCTTCATTTTTTGCCCGAAAAGCCTATGGCTATCTATACCATAGCAGTGTTGGTTAATTTAGTGCTGTTGCGTTTTGTTTATCGCGCGGGAAATGATCATACCGGAAAGGGAATTATGGTAAGCACCTTTGTGGCCATGATACTCTATCTGATTACACATAAAGTGACTGTTTGATTAAATTCGTGAAATCCCATCCGGTTGGTGGGAAAAATTTGAAAAAAATGAAATTGACATTAGGATTTTCTCCATGCCCAAATGATACATTTATTTTTGATGCTTTGATTCATCATAAAATAGATACGAAAGGACTGGATTTTGAGGTTGAATATCAAGATGTGGAAACCTTGAATTTGAAGGCTTTCAAAGGCGATCTTGATATAACCAAGCTGAGCTATCATGCCTTTGCCTACGCTGTTGAAGATTATGAGTTACTTGATGCGGGAAGCGCATTGGGTTTCGGTGTGGGGCCTATGCTGATTACCAAGGATCCGAAATTAGCAAAATTGCTGCAACAAAAATTGGACAGAGCTGAAGGCTTAGAAGGATTCGATCAGTTGAAAGTGGGCTATCCTGGGAAATATACAACTGCAAATTTTTTATTGAGCCTGGCATTCCCGGAATTAAAAAATAAAGTCGAGCTGGTTTTTTCGGATATTGAGGGCGCTTTACTAGATGGATCGATTGATCTGGGGCTAATTATTCACGAAAATAGATTTACTTATGCAGAAAAAGGCCTGCATAAAGTCGTTGATTTGGGTGAGTATTGGGAGAAGACGACAAAATTTCCGATTCCTCTGGGCGGAATTGTCGTAAAACGTAGTCTGCCGCAAGAGGTGAAAGATACATTGAACGCAATTTTAAAAGAAAGTGTAGAATTTGCATTTGCCAATCCCAAATCTGGGATTGAGTTTATTCGTGAGCACGCGCAGGAAATGAGTGAAGAGGTGATGTATAAGCACATTGAACTTTATGTCAATAAATATTCAGTAGACTTAGGTCTTGAAGGACGTAATGCGATTACGAAGATGTTTGAAAAGGCTCAGGAACTGGGTTTCATTCCACACTCAGCTAAAAAACTGTTTTTATCATAGTTCATTTATCTTCAGTAAGGAAATATATCAGCAAAAAATCAGGTTAGCAATCCGGGCAAATTGTACTATGTATAGGAGAGATTCCTATTGGTTGTGTGGAACTGACATTTTCAATAAAAAATAACGTAAAAAAAATGGGTGTAAGCTGTTAGATATCATATCTAATAACTAAATTTGCCCGATTAGTGTCAAATTGTCTGCAATTTTACTTTGGAGTCATTATTGTACAAAATCTTAAGTTGAGATAGAAAAAAAATT
>JAIRVH010000139.1 GCA_031253985.1 Sphingobacterium sp. | reverse complement strand
TCGCGCGGTAACCCTACAATTGAGGTAGATGTTACTACACAAAATGGTTTTGTTGGTCGTGCAGCTGTTCCTTCAGGTGCTTCAACTGGTATTCACGAAGCAGTAGAATTGCGTGATGGCGACAAGTCAAAATACCTAGGAAAAGGTGTTTTGAAAGCTGTTGAGAATGTAAACACTAAAATTGCAAAAGCACTAGAAGGTGTAGATGTTTTCGAGCAAAATGCCATCGATAAAATCATGATTGATTTAGACGGTAGCGAAAATAAAGGAAACTTGGGCGCAAATGCTATTTTAGGAGTTTCTTTAGCTGTAGCGAAAGCTGCTGCACAAGAATCACGTCAACCATTATACCGTTATATCGGTGGTGTAAATGCAAACACGTTGCCTATTCCTATGATGAATATCATCAATGGTGGTTCACACTCTGATGCACCTATCGCATTCCAAGAATTTATGATCATGCCTGTAGGTGCTCCTTCATTCTCTGAGGCTTTGCGTTGGGGTACTGAGGTTTTCCATACCTTGAAAAAAATCTTACATGACAGAGGTCTTTCAACGGCAGTAGGTGACGAAGGTGGTTTTGCACCAACTTTTGAAGGTACCGAGGATGCAATCGAAACAGTTTTAAAAGCGATTGAAATCGCTGGTTACAAACCAGGTCAAGACGTTTGTTTAGCATTGGATTGTGCTTCTTCTGAATTTTACAAAGATGGTAAATACGATTATACTAAATTTGAAGGTGATAAAGGTGCGGTACGTTCTAGCGAAGAACAAGCGAGCTATTTAGCTGAATTGACGGCTAAGTACCCTATCATTTCGATTGAAGATGGTATGGCTGAAGATGATTGGGCTGGTTGGAAAACATTGACCGACAAAATCGGTGATCATGTTCAATTAGTAGGCGATGATCTTTTCGTTACAAATACAAAACGTCTTCAACAAGGAATTGATACACATACAGCGAATTCAATTTTGGTGAAAGTAAATCAAATCGGTTCATTGACTGAAACAATCAATGCGGTTACTTTGGCTCAAAATTCTGGCTATACTTCGGTTATGTCGCACCGTTCGGGCGAGACTGAAGATGCTACTATCGCTGACTTAGCAGTTGCATTGAACTGTGGTCAGATTAAAACAGGTTCTGCTTCCCGTTCAGATCGTATGGCTAAATACAATCAGTTGTTACGTATCGAAGAAGAATTGGGTGGTAATGCTCGTTTCATCGGTAAAAACTTTAAATACGCTAAAAAATAAGCTAAAGTTTGATTTTTAATATAAAAAGCCGAAGTATCTTCTACTTCGGCTTTTTTTTGTGCAAAATATGCTCATTGAACTTTTCTATCGTTGCCTTTAGCGCCAGATCTGATATCCTGTCTTAGAATAAAGTATTTCCTGTGTTTTTGTTGGGATAGGTTAGATCTAAGTCGAATGTTGTATTCAGTTTTTTGATAAAATGCGTCGCCAGTAAGGGTGATTCCACCTCAATATTCTGGTGGATAAAGAAATACAATTTTTGCAATCCGTTTTCGCGCCAAAGTTTCAGCACATCGATCCATTGATCCAGTCTATCATAGTCTGATGCATGATTGGCACCTACATACCGGATGAAAGCAGTCGGCGTAGTCAAGCGCATATGGAGCATGTCTCTACGGCCGGCGGTATCGACCAGTACGTTGGTCACATTGGTTTCCTCCAACAGCGCATATAATTCTTTTGTTACTTCGGGTTTGGAAAACCAATCTTTATTTCGGACTTCCAACGCTAGCGGGACTTCTTTTGGCCAGTCATGAAGAAATAGTTTTAAACGGGCCATGTCCTTTGGATTATAATTGTCGTGCATCTGAAGAAAAGCCATTCCCAGCTTTTCGTCGAAATGAACAATGGAATCCGTAAATAATTTTACTTTATCACCCGTATTTAATAATCTGCTAAAGTGACTGATCGATTGCGGGATCTTTGGGAAAAATTTGAAGTTTGGAGGTGTTTTCTTCTTCCAGGTCTCCACCTGATCTATACTAGGTGAATTATAGAAAGTTGCATTGAGTTCAATGCTGTTAAACTGTGTGGAGTAATACGCAAGTTCATCTTTTGTACCTCTGGGGTAAAAACCCTTTAAATCCTGTTTATTCCATTTTGCACAGCCTACATATACTTCAAAAGGCTTATCATTTTTGAAATGCTGCAATAGGTTTAAGGTTGCTGCTGGAGTAGGGGGCAGGGTAAAGTCGATTTCCTCCGGGTTTTCTACTTGGCCGAATTTCATTTTAGTTTTTTCTTAATTTGTTATCAAATAGTACATGTGCCAATAAGGCCAAAAGTGTATAGCATGTTCCTACTGCAATAACACCAGGCCATTGGAAGTTTTGCCAGGCTTGTGCAGCAAAAAAGGTGCCTGTTGATCCCCCAATAAAATAGCTGACCATATAGACTGTATTCAGCCGGTTATTGGCACCTAGATTTAGTGCATAGAAATCACTTTGGTTGAGAATATGCATGGATTGTAGGCCAAGATCAATCAGGATAACGCCGAGGATCAATCCCCAATAGTGATTGCCAAAGATGGCGAATAATAGCCAGCTAAGCAGCATCAATAGAATAGCGTATAAGATAATTCTGGCTTTGCCTATATAGATGGTCAATCTGTTTACAAAAGCGGCTGCAAGAGCGCCGCAGGCACCGACAAGTCCAAATGCTCCGGCGGTTGCTGGCCCATCAAAGAAAGGTGGGCCTTCCAGGTGGAACACCAGTGTCGTGAAAAAAGCAGAAAAAGCGCCAAATCCCATGGCGCCACGAAATGCAGCTAGCTGTAACACAGGCTGTTTTTTTGCGAAGTTCCAGACCGAACGCATCAATTCACTATAGGAACCTTTGAAATTAGGCATCACTTCAGGCAGTTTTATTGCTATGGCAGTGGCTGTAATAAACATGATAATGGTGGCAATCCAGTACATTTCACGCCATCCAAAGTAAGAACCTACAAATCCGCTGACAACTCTGGAAAGCAATATACCTATCAGTAAACCAGACATGACCATGCCTATGGCCGAAGCCTGCTTCTCTTTGCTTGCCAATTCGGCAGCCATAGGTACAAAAACCTGTGGAATAACAGATGTAAAACCAATCAGGAAGCTAAATACCAATATTGATAAGATAGAAGTAGAAAGGGCCATACCGGCCAGAGAAAAAATAATGAAGAAGAAATCGATCAAGATCATTTTCTTTCGCTTAAACATATCCCCTAGGGGTACGATCAGCAATAAACCAAAAGCATAGCCGATCTGTGTTAGCATGGCCGAATTGCTAACCATTGCCTCGTCGACGCTTAGATCTTTCGCAATCAGGCCCAATAAGGGCTGATTGTAATAATTATTGGCAACTACCAGGCCTGTGGCGATAGTCATCAGCCATAAGGTCGCTTTAGGTAATTCGTTGTTAGCAGCTATTTTGTGTGGCATGAGCAATTAATGTAATTCGTCCCAGAGATCCTGGAATTTCTGTTTCAATGTCGCAACTTCTTGCTCTAATTGTCCAATTCGATCGAGTAAGGCCTGTTCATTTATGGACGCGTTGGCGGAAGTGTTATTTTCATAGGCTTCAAGATTAATTTCTCCTATTAAATGAATATAACGGACTTCCTTATGGCCCAGTTGTTTAGGGAGAGATTTAAGATAGCCCTCCTGTGCCAATTTTTCCAGTTGTTCATTGATTTCGCTGAGTGATTCAAATTCATAAAGACGACCCGAATTCGAATTGATTTCGCCCGCAGTCATTGGTCCTCTGAGAAGCAGCAAACAGATAATGGCTAATTCAGAAGGTATGAGTGGAAATTGGATCGCAAAATTGTGTTTATACTTGGTTACACGAGATCCACCGCCAACAACTGTAGATATTAATCCCTTTTTCTTCAATAAATCTAAGGTAGAGACAATATCTTCTTCGTTATATTGTACAACAGGTTTGCGGGAAGTTTTTTGGTTACAAGCAGCTTGTAAGCTGTTGATCGTCATCGGATAATATTCTGGGGTTACTTTTGATTTTTCGATTAGTGAGCCTAGCACACGTTGTTCCATGGCAGACAATTGGGGCAAATTAGTTGTTTCCATTTATTTTCAAGAATATAAATTTATGATCGAATACAAGTATGCTGTTACGGCAACATAACATTGGCTTGCCGGATTGTTCCTTCTCAAAGATGCCCTTTTTCTCCTATAACTCCAAAAGATCTTTTTCTTATCTTCGCATGAGTAATATTAGATTTAAGGTGCTTAAGATAGCTTTTCGTCCAGAATTTGTTCACCCTGTCAAAGAGGGGCATCGTTTTCCGATGCTAAAATACGAGTTGATTCCTTTACAGTTAAAACATGAGGGGATGGCGGACGAGTCTAATTTTTTCAGTCCTGAACTTGCAAGCTTTGAATCATGTTGTCTGGTGCATGATCCAGTCTATGTCAAACAGTTATTTGATTTGACCCTGGATCCTAAAATGATTCGGAGAATAGGTTTTCCATTGAGCCAAAGTCTTGTTGATCGGGAACGTTATATTTTGGAAGGAGCAATTCAAAGTGCAAAATATGCTCTTGAGTATGGTGTTTCTTTTAGCATCGCGGGTGGAACGCATCATGCAGGTTATGATTTTGGCGAAGGCTTCTGTTTGATGAATGATCAAGCTACTGCCGCGGGTTATTTGCTGAAGCACAGCTACGCTAACCGCATCCTCATCATAGACCTTGATGTGCATCAAGGAAATGGTACTGCCCATATTTTTGAGGGACATAAACAGGTATTTACTTTTTCTATGCATGGCGAGAAAAATTATCCATTTGTCAAACAGCGTTCTTATCTGGATATTGGCTTAGCAGATAACATTCGGGATCAGGAATATCTGGTATTATTGGAAGATAGTTTATCCGATTTGTTTAGACGGGTTGAACCAGATTTTGTTTTCTATCAGGCTGGCGTGGATATTTTGCAAACAGATAAGCTGGGGAAATTGGGTTTAAGCCCCGAGACCTGCAGCCGACGGGATGAATTGGTATTTCAGATGTGTCATGGACACCATATTCCTGTTCAGGTGAGTATGGGGGGAGGGTATTCTCCCGAAATTAAAGATATTGTCAATGCACATTGTCAGACTTTTAAAATAGCAATAGATTTATATAACTTATAAGATAAGAATATGTTTTTTCACCAAGATGCGACTTTCGAAGCATTATCTGTTCATCGCGTGGGCAATAAGGCACAAGATGAATTTTATATTTTGTCAGATGCACCGGTTTCTCTTGAAGGGGATGAAGTGTTACCTGGGTTGTTGATGCAGTATTTTATGAGCCCTTTTGCGAAAGTGAATGAGGTATATCGCCTCTATCATCCTAACGAAGAGCTGGAACTCAATGAGGTTTTTTATTTTGTAAGACAATATTTTAGAGAGCAACTTCCATTTCACGATTTCTCACAACAGATTTCAAAACACCTTTATGAGGTGTCCAACCATCCTAAAATTAAAGCTGGGGAGGTATATGTCGTTGCCTTAAAGAATGTACAGATCGAAGGGGAAGAACATGATGCCATTGGTATATTCAAATCGGAGAATAAAGAGACTTATTTGAAAGTATATCCGGAGCAAGGTGCTTTTATGTTGGA
>JAIRVH010000157.1 GCA_031253985.1 Sphingobacterium sp. | reverse complement strand
AGTGCCGCAACCCATATTTTATTCCCACTCAATTGTAGCGGGCGGTTTTGAACTGATATCATATACAACTCTGTTTATTCCTTTCACATGGTTGATAATTTCATTTGAAATTTTTGCCAACAGGTCATATGGTAAATGTATCCAATCCGCAGTCATTCCATCAAGAGAACCAACTGCACGTAGGCTAACAACATGCTCGTAAGTACGCTCGTCACCCATTACGCCTACAGAACGCACGGGCAAGAAAATTGTACCAGCTTGCCATACTTTATCGTACCAGCCGGCTTCTTTCAGATTATTGATAAAGATTGCATCAGCCTCTTGTACAATGCGCACACGCTCAGGTGTAATATCACCCAAGATACGAATTGCCAAGCCCGGTCCAGGGAATGGATGTCTGCCTAAAATAGCCTGATCCACTTCCAAAGCCTTTCCAACTCTTCTTACCTCATCTTTAAACAATGTTTTAAGTGGCTCTACAACTTTCAATTTCATAAAATCAGGTAAACCACCTACGTTATGATGCGATTTGATCGTCGCTGAAGGTCCTTTAACAGAAACTGACTCAATAATATCAGGATAAATTGTTCCTTGTCCTAACCATTTCGCTTCAATTCCTTCAGGTAATTCTTTCTGAATTTCTTTCGCTGCCTCATCAAAAACATCGATAAATGAATTACCAATTATTTTGCGTTTCTCTTCCGGCTCAGAAACTCCAGCTAATCTACCATAGAATAAATCTTTTGCATTTATTCCTTTAATATTTAGCCCCATATTTTTGTAAGAATCCAGTACTTGCTCGTATTCATCTTTACGAAGCAGACCATGATCGACAAAAATACAATGTAATTTTTTTCCAATGGCGTGATGCAACAATACTGCGGCCACTGTCGAATCTACTCCTCCGGACAATGCCATGATCACATGGTCATCACCCAATTGCTCCTTCAATGAAGCGACAGTTGTCTCAACAAATGCGTCAGGTGTCCAATCCTGAGCACAGCCACAAATGTTGACAACGAAGTTCTTCAACAGAATAGCTCCATCAGTACTATGTGTTACTTCCGGATGGAATTGTATACCGTAAGTACGCGTACCTTTCACTTGATAAGCGGCTACGCGAACTTTATCCGTACTTGCTATAATTTCAAAATTTGCTGGCACTTCTTTGATGGTGTCTCCATGCGACATCCATACCTGCGATTGAATCGGTACTCCAGCCAATAATTCATTCTCGCTATTGACAAACTGCAGATTTGCACGTCCATATTCGCGAATTTCAGAAGGTAACACTTCACCGCCTGATTTTTGAGCAATGTATTGTGCTCCGTAACAAACTCCTAAAAGTGGGAAACGATCCTGAATAGCGACAAAATCAATCTGCGGTGCATCTTCTTGTCTAACGGAATAAGGACTGCCTGAAAAGATAACTCCTTTTACAGAGTCGTCAAAATCTGGCAATTTATTAAACGGGTGTATTTCACAATACACATTTAGTTCTCTGACACGGCGAGCAATCAACTGTGTGTATTGAGACCCGAAGTCTAGAATTATAATTTTTTCTGGCATGCTGCAAAGGTAAGTATTACGAATGAATTATTAAATGTCAAATCAGGAAATAATACCTGCCTTTAACAGTTCTACTTCCATCTCTTTCTGTAGAGCCAAAGCCTCCTCTCGTGCTCTTTCCGCAAAATCACGCCCCCTTGAGGCATAAATAATTCCCCTTGTACTATTTACCAAAAGTCCACAATCCTTGTTCATGCCAAATTTGCAAACGTCTTCCAGGGAACCTCCCTGAGCACCGACACCTGGTACCAATAAAAAATGATCCGGCGCATGTTCCCTAATTTTAATAAATCCTTCACCTCGCGTTGCTCCAACTACATACATTAAATTATCCGGTGTACCCCAAGTATTGACTTTATCGATTACCTGTTCGAATAACTGCACACCCGCTTTATTTTCAAAATTTTGAAAATCCAAACTACCCTCATTTGAAGTCAGGGCAAGTACGATTGCCCATTTATCTGTGAATTCCAAAAATGGAGTTACCGAATCCTTCCCCATGTAAGGCGCAATGGTGATACTGTCAAATCCAAGACCAGAAGTCTTTTCATCAAAAAAAGCCATGGCATAACGTCCCGAGGTATTACCGATATCGCCTCTTTTGGCATCTGCAATACTGAAACAATCTTTTGGCAGCGCAGCCCATGTTTTTTGAAGCGATTGCCAGCCCTTTATTCCATAACATTCGTAAAACGCAATATTGGGTTTATAGGCCACACATAGATCAGCTGTCGCATCAATAATCGCCTTATTGAAGCTATAGATAGGATCCTCATCATCTAAAAGATGCTCGGGAATTTTGGTTAAGTCTGTGTCCAGTCCGACACATAAAAATGAGCGTTTCGCTTTTATTTGATGAATAAGTTCTGCTCTTGTCATGCTTATTTAAAGATCTTGAATTATTTATTGATTAAATCTTGAATGAATTTGTCTACATCTGGGCTTGAATAATCAGCCATACCTTCATGTCTAGTAGCTACCCGCCCCTCTTTATCCAATATAACAGTTGATGGAATAGATTCCGAAAGCCACTCTTTAGGAATATCGCTATCTGGGAAACTTATCGGTAAGGTCAGTTTCTGTTCTTTCACAAAGGTCTCAGCTTTCGCTTTGTTCCCCTCGATCTCCACAATTAAAAAAACAATATTGGAATTATCCTTATAGTTATCATAGAGCACATTGATCGAAGGCATTTCCGCACGGCAAGGAGGACACCAGGTTGCCCAAAAATTAATAAAAACAACTTTACCCTTCAAATCCGCCACTTTAACAGTTTCACCCTGCGAATTGACAAAAGAGACATTATTGAAGGCACTCGCCACAGCTCCCGTAACGGCTTCTTTAGGAGCCGAATTAAATTCTAATTTTGGCTTGAAAAAGCCGATTTTCATTAAAACTTGCTGAAAATAACTTCTGCTCGTAGGCCAGATCAACAAACCTATAAATAGTACAAATACAACATTTCCGATTATTTTTTTTGTCTTCGGACTCATATGTAAACCATTATTTCATGAGCACATAAGGCTCGTTCTACCTTCAATAGGCGATATAAATTAACCCTGGCCGCTCATTCACTCCGACGTGCTAAAACAGGGCTAACGGTTGGAAAAATTAAACGATTAAGAATCAAACTTATCTAACAGCTTCAATAAAGTCGCAAAATCTTTTGGATATGGCGCATCAAAAACCATCTTATTTCCGTTTAATTCAAATTCAACATGTTTTGAATGCAAGGCGAAACGCTTCATAATAGGTTGCTCCTCTTCATCTTTGGACAAAGTATATCCCCTCTTCTTAATTTGAGACAAATATACTGGCTTACCCCGATACATGGCATCCCCTACAATAGCAGCGTGCTGTGTCGCCAAATGGATACGGATCTGGTGCATACGTCCCGTGATAGGCTTGCATTCCACTAACGTATAATTCTTGTAATATTTGATCGAATTAAAGATTGTTTCGGCAGGCTTTCCGTTTGCACGGTCAATAGACACATTTTTATTACCTTGATTCAAGATGGGTAAATCGACGAGCAGATCTTGAAAAGTATGCGTCCCGCTTATAATGGCGTGATAGATCTTATTCACTTTTCTTTTTTCAAACGCAATAGAGATAGTACGATACGTTTCCGGATTTTTAGCAATTAATAAAATGCCTGAGGTCTCTTTGTCCAAACGGTGACATACTTGCGCATCAGGATGATATTTCTTTGCCAAACGAAGAATATTGACCTCCCCACCTTCGCGCTCATCCAAAGAAGCGACAAACGGCGGTTTATTGATAACAATCAAATTTTCATCCTCATGGATGATTAATTCTGAAAATTTGGGAAATTTAAATAGACGGGTCTCATTTTGTATCATTTTGCAAAAATACAAAACACAAGGCAGAATATTGGCCAATGTATGATAAAAAGCTTACTTTTGAACACACAATATAAGTTAAGATGTCTGTAAACAAAGAAATGAAACGAGTAAGCACCGCTATGCTACAAGCAATGAAAGAACGTAAAGAGAAGATTTCTATGCTTACAAGCTATGATTACTCCATGGCCAAAATGGTAGATCAAGCTGGTGTTGACGTTATTTTGATTGGAGATTCTGCGGCCAATGTATTTGCTGGCTACGAAACCACCCTGCCTATCACCCTTGACAATATGATTTACCACGCAGCAGCTGTTGCCAGAGGTACAGAACGTGCCATGGTACTGGCAGATTTGCCGTTTGGATCCTATCAGGGTTCGGCCAATGAGGCTTACAATGCGGCTGTACGTATGATGAAGGAATCCGGGGCGCACGCATTGAAACTGGAAGGTGGCCTTGAAATTATTGAAAATATCAAAAAAATCATTGCCGGAGGAATCCCTGTATGTGGACATCTCGGCTTAACTCCCCAGTCAATCAATAAATTTGGGAATTTTGGTGTGCGGGCAAAAGAAGAACAAGAAGCTGCTAAATTAATAGAAGATGCGCTCGCACTCCAGGAAGCAGGCTGTTTTGCGATTGTTTTGGAAAAGATACCTGCAAAGCTGGCCAAGACAGTGACCGAAAAATTGGCCATTCCCACTGTAGGCATTGGTGCAGGACCGGATTGCGATGGGCAGGTACTCGTGATCAACGATATGCTTGGCATGAACGCAGATTTCAAACCAAAATTTATGCGTCATTTTGCCAATTTGCACGAGCAGATCACCAACGCAGTAGCCAACTATGTCGCCGAAGTGAAAGCGGTACAATACCCCAACGAAGACGAACAATATTAATCGGCGAATATGCGGTTTTTGATCATTGGACTTCTTATCCTAGCTGCTTATCTCATGATACGCAAAAAATTCAATCTTTTTGGGTTTTCCGAGGATATGTCCAGAAATTTAAAATCAGGTTTTCAGTTAATTGAAGCTTCATCTCCGGTCATCCAGGCAAATCTAAAGAAGAGCGTTTCCAATGCCATTATGGGCATTGTCCTCATTTTGATCACCGTCTTGCTCTTCACGAAGATAAAAATTGTACTGTTTCTGCTCCCGATTGCCTTTTTCCTGTTGGGTTATCTTTTTCTTTTCAACAACCACTTTAGTAAGCTCAAAAGCCAGCAGATCTGGTACAATGCCAAAACCAACGATGTATTTATCGAACAGTTAAAAGGTGAAAATTATGCTTTTAACATGTTTCAGGACATACAGGCGGTTCAGAAGATTGAATCAATACAGACGACCAAAGGTTTACTTTATGGCTATTATCGTCTCAAATTGAAGAACAGGATACTAGAGATCCCTTATTTGGTTGCAGAAAATAAACCCGTCAATAACCTCTTTTTCGATACCATTGCCCAAAATTTCAAAATAGATGTTCAAAAACGTATTTTTCCAATCATTTAAAAAAGAGCGAGTTGCACATCAAAAAAGAAAGTGTTATATTTAGGTAATCAATATAATTTGTTAAAACCAAAATATTTTACACTATGGGAAAAGGTGATATCAAGACCAGAAGAGGAAAAATATCGAATGGTTCTTTTGGAAAAAGAAGACCACATTTATCGAAAGCTGCGATCAAGCCAAAAGTAAACAATGAGGCTCCAAAAGAAGTGGAAAAAAAAGCAAAATCAAAAAAATAGTAAACTGGAAGCTAGAAACTTATTTCTAGCTTTTTTATTTCCCATCGTTCTCACTATGCTTATCTTTCCATCTATTGATCAGGTTTTTGCCGTATTGTAAAATCCTTTTGACAACCGATATCCTCATAATAATAAACCTATATTTACCCGTTAAATGTAAAAAGTACATAAGAGAATATACCGTATGAATAAAAAGTCGATCATTTACCTCCTTTTGGCTTGTGCTGTGCTTGGAGGTGGATACTTTCTGATAACTGCCAAAAAAGACAAAAAGGACGCTGATAAGCCCAATGCAAAAAAGGACATGCCAGTTCCGGCACAGGCTATCATTGCCAAATCTTCTGTCGCCGATCGATCCATTAATCTCTCGGGAAGCATTGACGCAGAAGAGCAGGTTGAAATCAGAAGTGAAGTAAGCGGTCGAATTACAAAGATCTTCTTCGCAGAAGGTCAGCGCATCAAGCAGGGCGAACCCTTGATCAAGATAGATGATATTGAACTTCAGGCACAATTAAAACAGGCACAAACGGCGAATCAGCTCAATGCGGAAAACGAACGCCGCGCCAAACTGCTGTTGCAAAAAGGAGCCATCAGTCAGGAGGAATTTGATATTGCCAGCGCAGCTTTAAAAACCTCCCTTGCACAGATCCAGCTTATTCAGGCACAAATATCCAAAACAACAATACGCGCCCCTTTTAGTGGAATGATCGGACTTCGGAATATTTCTGTTGGCGCAATTGTCTCTTCCAATACCCTAATTACAAACTTGGTAAAAGACAATCTTGTCAAGATCACTTTTGCAATACCCGAAAAATACAGCAATATCGTTAAGATAAATATGCCGATCGAGTTCAGCGTTGCGAACGAGCCAACTATCATTAAAGCAAATATTTACGCCGTTGAACCGCAAGTATCACTTAATACAAGGACACTCACCGTGCGTGCCAGGGCAAATAATGAACAGGGTAAATTAAAA
This sequence comes from Sphingobacterium sp., assembly GCA_031253985.1. GTDB lineage: Bacteria > Bacteroidota > Bacteroidia > Sphingobacteriales > Sphingobacteriaceae > Sphingobacterium. The sequence continues at coordinate 5,026 of JAIRVH010000157.1, read as the reverse complement.
GTAGGGTCCTTTGTCAATGTTATTGTCCCCATCGAGGTTGAAAACGATGCCATCTCCATTCCGACCGAAGCTATCGTTCCCATACTGGATGGCAAAAAAGTCTTTGTATTGCAACATGGCCTTGCCAAGGAAGTTAAAGTTGAAACAGGTGCACGTACCGACAAAGACATTGTCATCCTATCAGGCATCAGTGCTGGCGACACGGTTTTGACCACAGGAGTCCTGTCTTTAAAAGATGGAGCAAAAGTTAAGGTATCATTAGCTAACTAGTTGTACATGAATTTATCTGCAGTTTTTATTAAACGCCCCGTCTTAACTATTGTAGTCAATATTACCATCATATTATTTGGCTACATTGGGTTTAGCTTTCTGGGTGTGCGCGAATATCCCTCCATTGACCCAGCGATTGTTTCTGTGCGGACAAATTACGCCGGAGCAAATCCGGACATCATCGAATCCCAGATTACGGAACCTTTGGAAAAGGCCATAAACTCGATCGACGGAATCCGCAACATCTCTTCCTCGAGCAATCAGGGATCCAGCAATATTACCATTGAATTTGATCTACAGAAAAACCTTGAAGAGGCCGCAAATGATGTCCGTGATAAAGTATCACAAGCGGTCAGGAGCCTCCCGCAGGATATTGACGCTCCACCTGTTGTATCGAAAGCCGATGCCGACTCCGATCCTATTATTACATTGACACTTCAAAGTGAGACACGCGATAAACTCTCGCTGAGCGATTATGCCGAAAATGTTATTTCCGAAAGGCTGCAAACCATTCCCGGTGTCAGCAGTACTCAGATCTATGGTCAAAAACGTTACGCCATGCGTCTATGGCTCAATCCCGACCGTATGGCTGCTTATGGCATCACGGCTTCGGATATCCGTACCGCATTAAATAACCAGAACGTTGAACTCCCTTCCGGAAAAATTGTCGGAAACACAACCGAACTAACCGTAAAAACGGTGGGAAACCTTTCTACGCCCGAGCAATTCAACGACATTATCCTTAAGGCTGATAGCAGTCGTATTGTCAAGTTTATCGACATTGGCCGGGCAGAAATAGATGCTGAAAATTTAGAAACGAAAATGGTCAGCAACGGTAAACAATTGGTTGGTATCGCTATCATTCCACAACCTGGGACAAACTACCTCGATATTGCCAACAATTTCTATAAGATGCTTGATCAGATCAAAGAAGATCTGCCACAGGATATTATTCTTAACATTGCTTCTGATAATACGACATTCATTAAAAAATCCGTTGAAGAAGTTGCAGAAACATTGTTGATTTCAATCATCTTAGTCACCTTAATTATATATTTTTTCTTCCGTGACTGGGGTATAGCACTAAGGCCTTTATTAGATATTCCTGTATCCTTGATTGCGACGTTTTTCATCATGTATATTTTTGGCTTTTCCATCAATGTCCTTACGCTGCTCGCTATCGTACTGGCGACTGGACTTGTCGTCGATGATGGTATTGTGGTAACCGAAAATATCTTCAAGAAAGTTGAGGAAGGGATGTCTCCTATCGAAGCGGCTTTAAAAGGATCAAAGGAAATATTCTTCGCTGTTATTTCTATCTCCATTACGCTTGCAGCCGTATTTTTACCCGTGATATTTTTACAGGGATTTGTGGGACGGCTATTCCGCGAGTTTGGCGTTGTCATTGCTTCCGCCGTTTTGGTCTCCGCATTTGTTTCCTTAACCCTCACTCCTATGCTTAATGCATATTTAATAAAAAGCGGCGGGCATAAAAAGACTAAATTTTACAATTGGACAGAACCTATGTTCGTCAAAATGAACAAAGGTTACGCCAATGCACTGGAAAAATTCATGAAATTTAAATGGATAAGCTTTCCGGTGCTGATTATCTGTTTTGTGATTATCGGAATCCTTTTTTCTTCCATTAAAAAGGAGACTGCGCCCTACGATGACAGAAGCAACATTTCTGTCAATGTTACAGGGCCAGAAGGTGCCACTTATGAATATATGGACCGCTACATGCAGGAACTGGACAAACTAGTCTACGACTCCATTCCAGAAAATAAAATTAGCTTAAACATCACCTCTCCGGGTTTCGGAGCGAGTTCAGTCAACTCCGGACGGATACGGATGACACTGGTAGATCCCAGTGAACGCAAAAAATCGCAGGACGATATTGCTAAAGAGCTTACCAAATGGACGAAACAATACGACGCTGTCCGTGTAAATGTTTCACAGTCTCCGACAATATCCATGAACCGCAGAGGCGGATTACCTGTTCAATACATTATCCAGGCACAGAACTTTGAAAAGCTTCAGGAAAAGATCCCCGAATTTATGAATGAGGTCAACAGCGACCCGACATTCTCCACCACGGATATCAACCTGAAATTCAATAAGCCTGAATTGCATGTGGAAATAGACCGTCTAAAGGCGCTCAGCCTTGGGGTTTCCGTGCTGGATGTATCCCAATCCTTACAACTGTTGCTAAGCGGTCAGCGTTTCGCCTATTTTATGCGCGACGGTAAACAATATCAGGTGATCGGCCAAGTTGAAAACGACCGCAGAGCCACACCAACTGATCTTTCTTCAATTTATGTACGCAATAATCTCGGGCAACTTATTCAATTGGACAACGTTGTCAGTGTCCGGGAAGAAAGCAGTCCGCCACAGCTTTATCACAACAATCGTTACATGTCGGCTACAGTATCAGCCGGTTTGGCACCGGGTATGAGTATGAGCGACGGGATTGCCGCCATGGACCGGATCAAAGAAAAGGTGCTTGATCAGAGCTTTACAACCGACCTGAGCGGTGAATCTCGTGACTTCGTGGAAAGTAGTTCCAATACCCTATTTGCCTTCGGTCTTGCGTTACTGCTGATCTACCTGATCCTCGCAGCCCAATTTGAGAGTTTTCTCGACCCATTTATCATTATCCTTACCGTACCGATGGCTGTTGCAGGTGCATTAATCAGTCTATGGTTCTTCGATCAAACCTGGAATATATTCAGTCAAATCGGAACAATCATGCTCATTGGTCTGGTAACCAAAAATGGTATCCTGATTGTCGAATTTGCCAATCAGATGCGAGAGGAAGGTATGGGAAAATTTGAAGCGATCATGCACTCCGCCGAATCACGCCTTAGACCAATCTTAATGACGAGTTTGGCGATTGCATTAGGTGCGTTACCGATCGCTATGTCACTGGGAGCAGCATCCACCAGTAGAATCGGTATGGGGGTTGTTATCGTAGGAGGTACAATATTCTCGCTTATCCTGACCCTTTTCATTATCCCGGCGATTTATTACATGTGGTCGAGACAGAAAAAGCATAGACCTGAATTTGACAATATTAAAAGCTACGAATAATTAAGACATGAAGAGAAATTTCATCCTACTAATATTGCTTTACTCCATCATGTTTCAAGCTCGTGCGCAAGAAGTACTGACTTTGGAAGATGCGCTGAAAACAACATTAAGCAATAACTTCAATATTCTCTTGGCAAAAAATGATAATAACATTGACATCGAGAATACCAGTTTAGGCAGTGCCGGCATGCTCCCTGCTGTAACTGGCACGTTCAACAGAAGCAATTCAATCCAAAATTCACGTCAGGTCAGAGCAGATGGTCAGATACAGCAGATTTCCAATGCAAAAAATGATAACATGTCTTATGGTGTCAATCTAAACTGGACGATATTTGACGGACTAGGAATGTTTGCCCGTCGCGACCGATTCAAAGAAATACAACGACAGGGTGAGGCTGAGATTAAATATGAAGTTATTACCCAACTCAGTGAAGTCATGGCTACCTATTACAACCTGGTGCAGCAAAAGCGCCTGATTAATGCGCTTGACACCACAATTACGCTATCGAGATACCGTGTTACTTTAGCTGAAAACCGACTGGAGATCGGAAAAGGCTCCAAGCTTGATCTTCTCAATGCAAAGGTCGATCTGAATACCGATCAAACGAACCTGCTCAGACAGCAGGAAAGCTTCAAAAATACCAAGACGTACCTCAATCAACTGATGACGCGGGATTTGAGCCTGGATTTTCAAATTGAAGATGAAATGAAACTTGATACGGATCTTAAACTGGGTAATCTGATCGAAATTGCCGATCAACAAAATCCTCAGATACAGCTTGCTATCATCAACAATCGTGTAGCTGAACTTAACTTAAAAGCAGTTAAGGCCGAACGTTACCCCAAAATTGGTTTAAATAGCGGCTACAACTGGAATGAATCTCATTCTTCGCTTGGCTTCTCCACAGAAAATAAGAATAGAGGCCTTACGTATGGTGTATCGGCCTCTCTGAATATTTTTAATGGATTCCTGCAAAATAGAAATGAGCGCATTGCCAAATTTCAGATTAAAGGTACAGAGCTACAGATACAGCAGCAGAAACAAGATATCCAGGCCCAAGTCAGAACATTATTCCAGACCTACATCACCAATATCGAACTGGCCAATGTAGAACGGAAAAATGAAGAGCTGGCCAAAGAAAATTTAAACATCACCATGGATAAATTCCGTATTGGTACCATTACCACCTTGGAGGTAAGGACGGCGCAGTTAAACTACATCAATGCGATGACACGCAGCTATACGGCTCAATACGACGCTAAGGTATCTGAAATACGTTTGAAGGAACTAACAGGTGAGACTTATTAGAAGTTCTTCAGGGTCACTTAGAGCCCTCTTCTTCCCTTGTCAGACTGGGAGATTAATAAAAATCGAAAGGCTCCTGGAATCAGGAGCCTTTCGATTTTATGTTTAATAGTCAATTGCTATAATAGATTTCAGCGGTATTAAAACTCCGCTTTTGATCTGAATATATCTATCGGTTAACGACCATACGGTGGTTTCGATACGCTTTGGTCCGGAATCTGTTTGAAAGGCAATTTCAGTCTTGGATTTAAACTCATTTCCCAACCGAAGTGCCCCTTTCAATTTATCCATAAAAGTCGCTGTCTTATCTTCACTCGCCGGGATAAATTTAAATTGAGGAATTTCCTCTTTAGCTATTAG
>JAIRVH010000141.1 GCA_031253985.1 Sphingobacterium sp. | reverse complement strand
AATTAGATTCGTTAATTCAGTCCTATTGCTTATTTTTGCCCTAAGATGTCAGATTTAAAATACAATCAACGAGGCGTATCCGCAGGGAAAGAGGATGTGCACAATGCGATAAAAAATATCGATAAGGGTCTGTTTCCAAAAGCATTTTGCAAAATAATACCAGATATTTTAGGTGGAGACCAAGAATGGTGTAATATTATGCATGCTGATGGTGCTGGCACCAAATCTTCATTGGCCTATATTTACTGGAAGGAAACTGGTGATATTTCAGTTTGGAAAGGTATTGCGCAAGATGCAATCATCATGAACATTGATGATCTGCTCTGTGTCGGGGCTATCGACAATATTCTTCTATCGTCTACCATTGGCAGAAATAAAAACCTTATTCCCGGAGAAGTCATCGCTGAGATCATCAATGGAACGGAGGAGATTCTATCGGAACTTCGTGCATTGGGTATTGGCATTTACTCCACAGGTGGCGAGACTGCCGACGTAGGTGATCTTGTCCGTACAATAATTGTCGATAGCACGGTAACCTGCCGTATGAGACGTGAAGATGTTATTTCAAATCATCGCATCAAAGGTGGTAATGTAATTGTTGGATTAGCATCAAATGGAAAAGCAAATTATGAACACGCGTACAATGGAGGAATGGGATCTAATGGATTGACTTCTGCCCGTCACGATGTGTTTAACAAAAAAATAGCAGAAAAGTATCCGGAGGCTTACGATCCAGCTGTTCCATACGATTTGGTTTTTGCAGGAAGCCAAGATCTCACCAATGAGATCGAAGTTGAAACAGGAGAACAAGTAACTGCGGGTAAACTAGTACTTTCGCCCACTCGTACGTATGCTCCCGTGATTAAGCAAATACTAGACAAGTATCGTCCACAAATTGACGGAATGGTACATTGTTCTGGTGGTGCACAAACAAAAGTTCTACACTTCGTCGACAATGTACACGTCATCAAAGATAACCTTTTCCCGGTTCCTCCTCTTTTTGAGTTGATACAAAAAGAATCCAATACGGATTGGAAGGAAATGTACAAGGTATTCAATATGGGCCATCGCATGGAATTGTACGTTCCGGAATCTATCGCTTCAGATATCATAGCTATTTCAGAATCATTTGGAATTCCGGCACAAATCATAGGTCATGTCGAGGAATCTCCGTCTAAAAAAGTAACGATATCCTCCCCTTTTGGTGAATTTATCTACGAATAAAGTATTATACCCCACATCTCTTGCTACTATATGGGATGAGGGGTATTTTTTCGATTTGGTATAAATGAAAGAAAAACTTCTTGTGGGTTGGAAAGAAACCCTGGATTTACCTGAATTGGGAATATTTGGTATCGAAGCAAAGGTTGATACCGGAGCTGCTTCTTCAGTATTACACTGCAACTCGTACAAGATTGTTAACGAAGATGGTCAGGACTGGATTATCTGTGAACTTATCATAAATTTTGAAACTGAAGAGACAAAAACACTAAAGTTAAAACTCTACAAAACAAAACTGGTTAAAAGCTCTTTTGGTCAAGAAGAAAAGCGATTCTATATCCGCACCACAGCAATATTATACGACCAAGTGTTTGGCATTAAGATATCCTTCAGAAACCGTTCTCAAATGACTTACCCGATGCTTTTGGGTAAAAATTTCTTATATAAAAGATTTTTGGTTGATGTTTCCAAAGAAAATCTCTCGATGAAGACCTCGGTAAAATAAAACAAATAGCCAAGCAATTTTGTTATCTTAGCACAAAATATATTCAATATACAAACCGTGAAAATTGCCGTATTATCGACAGTAAAGAGTTTATACTCAACTCGTCGTCTCGTAGAAGCCGCACAACAAAGAGGACACGAATGTGTTGTCATCGATCACAGCAAGTGTTATGTAGGTATTCAACAAGGTAAACCCAGTATCCACTACAAAGGACAGGATCTTAGTGATATTGATGCCATTATTCCGCGAATAGGGGCATCTGTAACATTTTATGGATCAGCGATCGTTAGACAGTTCGAGGTCATGGATGTTATTTCCGCTAACCCCAGTCAAGCAATCACACGATCCCGGGACAAATTGAGATGCTTACAGATTTTATCCGGCGCAGGTATCGGACTCCCAATTACGGGATTTGCGCGTACAGCATCGGACGTAGATGACCTTATCAGTATGGTTGGTGGAGCGCCATTAGTTATTAAATTATTGGAGGGAACGCAAGGTATCGGCGTTGTACTTGCTGAAACAAAGAAGGCAGCTTCGTCCGTTATTGAAGCGTTCTACGGCCTTGGGAATAATATTCTGATCCAAGAGTTCATCAAGGAATCAAAAGGCTCAGATATCCGAGCTTTTGTGGTTGATGGCAAAGTCGTTGGTGCTATGAAACGAACAGCAAAGGAAGGTGAATTTAGGTCAAATATACATCGCGGCGGCACCGCTCAGGTTATCCGCTTGAGTAAAGCCGAAAGAGAAACGGCTATCGCTGCTGCTGCCCAATTGGGACTTACGGTTTGTGGTGTAGACATGATCCCTTCTGACCGAGGTCCTTTGGTACTGGAAGTAAACTCTTCTCCGGGTTTGGAAGGCATCGAAAAAGCGACAAAGAAGGATATTGCCTCCGAAATTATACAGTATATTGAGAGACAATATGAGTCAAAACAAGCTCAGATGCCTAAAGTAGTTAAGAAAAAGAAAAAAAGAGAAAGTAAATTGTAAACATTCTCCAATCAATAATAAAGCGGTGTTGTCAATATATTGACAACACCGCTTTATTATTATTTCATTTTCATTACCATGTTATCAGCACCTTCTGTAGACACTTTGGCCTGACCAGATTTGTTTTTTGTAGACTTATAATGAACATGATTTTTGACGCCATCAATTTGAACAGTCTCTAGCGAACCAATATTCACCATATTTCCAGCCCCTTCAATGGTCACCGTTGCGACATCATTGCCCGTTACCGTATTCCCCTTACCTTCAATAATCAATTTGCTCACATTGCCGCGTATCACAATCTTATTATCTGCACCTTCTATTTGGACGGTTTCACCCCCTTTAGCTTCTATAGTACGCGTATTACCTACCCCTTCAATCGAAATCACTTTTCCCTGTTGATTAGCTATCTTAGCTTTTTTTGGCCCCAAATCAGTTCCCTTTGCTCTAACCATACCTCCTATCAAAAGAAGTAAAAATACAAATGCGATCGTTCTTGTTTTCATAATTGCTCGTTTTCCAAAGAACGATACAAAAATCAAACCTAATTTCAAGTCAAAAAAGATTGTTAGCTATAATTCAATAAATCAATTGCTCTGAAGTGTGGTTGATGATATAAGCAATAAAATGAAGTATATCCTCGTATTGAGCTTACTCGCCGCGTAACGCCCCAAAAAAAATACAGCATCCTTTATTTGCCATAACAAAAAAGGAGCCTTTTAGGCTCCTTTAATATCTCTAACAAATTGATAACGGATTAAAAACTCTATTTTACTGCGTCTACAACTGCTTTGAAAGCTTCTGGGTTATTTAAAGCTAAGTCAGCTAAAACCTTACGGTTTAAACCAATGTTTTTAGCATTTAATTTACCGATCAATTGGGAATAAGAAATTCCGTGTTGACGAGCTCCAGCGTTGATACGTTGAATCCATAAAGCTCTAAACTCGCGTTTTTTGGTTTTACGATCGCGGTAAGCGTA
>JAIRVH010000110.1 GCA_031253985.1 Sphingobacterium sp. | reverse complement strand
CTCTTCGCTGTGGACATGAGTCCAACGCTGGTGACTTACTCTTATCAACCAGAGCTACTCTACCTTTTCTAACTAATTGTTGAATAGTAGGCATTTACCTGTTTTTGTTTATAAATTTTATACCTAAATTATTTTAAGTTCGCAAAGATACTGATTCCCTTTTGAATATGAAATAGTTAGTGTATAAAATTTAGATTATTTTTTGATAAGCCCCTATCTTTTTTTATCCTGTCACTCCACTTGCACCATGGTAAAAGAGACCCTCTATATCTTTCTTGATTTACGACGCCTGGGCGTTAGATCAATTTATTTCAGGTGATTTATCCAATTTGAGCGGAAGCGCCAACATTTTTTCAGAATAATACCTATAGCCCCCCTAGTGGACCGTGAGATGTTGTTGAATTGAATAGTTGAGGTATAGCGGCTGGTTATGTACACAAATAGGGACGATCGTAGGATGGCCGGACGGCCGCTCGCTGTGTGAGAATATGTTTTTAACCTTATCTACTGTAAACTGTTCTTTCTCTGCGTAATATTCTTTAAAAACCGTCTTTTGCCTGAAATTTATCTTCTACTGGTTTCTGAGTATATTGCTTGCTTTGCATGTTTTTGCGTTCTGTTTGGCAAAGCGTTTGTTAAAAACGTATAAATATTTAATAGAAACAAATTAATGTATTCAAGTTATGAAAATCAAAATGAAATTAATGTATGCGGTGGTATTGGCCTTGGTAACCTTCGCTTTTGTTGGATGTTCAAAGGATAAAGATGAACCTATTCAAACCGGCGGAAGCATTGATGCAGCTATAGGTACATATAAAGGTAAAATTAAGATTATTGGTGGTGCCGAAGTCTTCAATCAAATATTGGTAGTTAGCAAGGTTAGCGATAATAAAGTTAAAGTTAGCGCGCAAAATGCCGATCTAAAGCTTCCTGTAAGAGAGATCCAGGTTTCCAATAACTATAATATCTCGATTCAAGCTCTTCCAAATGAGCCTCAAGGTCAATTTATCTTCACCTTTGAAAATAAAGGCCTAACTTTTTTGGCAGAAAGAACGGAAGCAGGACAGTTGGAATATTCTTTTGATGGAACGAAACAATAGCTTCCTCTACATATTTACTGAAAAGCCCGAATCAGTAATACGGATTCGGGCTTTTTAGTGAATTGGATTTATATCATGAAAGCAACGTAAAATCAATCTTACGTTATCCAAATCCACTTTCTTCACGCGAATCTGAACTTAATCACCCAACTGGAATTTCTTTTTATCCCGCTGACCAATGATCGCATAGTTTTTCTCGTCAAGTACGTAAAAGTCATCGGTGATATCCCGAAGCCTAACCATACCTTCACCTTTGTTTTCTTCAATCTCTACGTACATACCCCATTTGATTACACTAGAAATAATAGCAGCCTATTCTGTACTGATATGATCCTCTAGAGATGCTTTTTATTTTTATTAAATCCCCTACATTGTACTTTTACGAGTGTTAAGTTTCTTATAATGAGGTGTATTGTGGTTGATATACTGGTTTTTGAGTATTTTCTTGTTTTATTTTTCTTATTGAAAGGTGTTTAATATTTTAGGTAAAATGTTTTCCTTGTAAAGAATTAATTGAAATTTTAGAATTAAATTATGAAAAGAAAATTTATTGAAATCGCTATGTTTTCTATGTGTTTATTGTCTTGTGCGAAAGACGACGTAAAATTTCAGATGGATAATCCGATGAATAATTTTACTAATGAAAATGTGGCAAAAGAAAAGTTTGCTATTATTTTATCAAAGGCGGTTAGTTCAAATCAGTCAATGAGAAACTTTATTCAAGAAGAAGCGCTTAAAATGGTGGATAATGATTACGATGTGTTCTATCCATTTATTAAGGATGAAATTTTGGATAATAATTTGAGTTTTCGGGATAACTTATTAAAAGTTACAGATCAAGAAACATTAAGTAGGATTGAAAGTCAATTACCTTTGCTAACGATTTACGTACCTACTCTCCCTAGTGGTTTTTCTCCTGAAACCTGGAGTTCTAAGGATGAAATTCCTGCTGTGGTAGCAGAAGGGAATTATAAAAATAATGAACTTGAGTTTTTTGAGAATGGTGAAGAGAAAATAAAGATAAAAGCTAATCAAATACCAGGATTTCCAACTTTGGTTGTAAAAAATAATGAAAGGATTATGGTAAAGAATCATGCTTTGTTCGCGAACGTAGTAGGAGGTACAAATCTTAAAAGTAATTATCAATTTATATCCAGTGAATTTCACAATAAAGAAGGGGGTGATCGAGCATTAAAAGCGACAAGTAAGCAAGATCTAGCTATTTCTAAAAAAGCAGGTTCGAACTCATTAGCTGGTATTACCTGGGGAGAGCGTAAGACTTCCCTAGAGCTAGATCTTCGTCAGGTATGGGATGGAGGCTTGGTGGATGCTACAGCAGCATTTTCTTTTCTGCCAGGCGATCAATGGCAAAGAGATTTTATTTACTACGGTCTTACACCAACAGAGACACAAGGGAAGTTCAGAGGAGGGAGGCATAAGGAATTTATACACTATCTTTCGATTTCTGAATCTGGATTTAATCTTATGACAAATACAAATTCTGATCCAGATGATCCGATTTTGACTCGAACAAAAGTTGGATCTACTAATTTTTGGTCAGATGGTTATTTTGAATTGAGATTTGATGTTATATCCAATGCAAAAGATGGTATAGGTGAGCGTTTTACAGATATCAAGTCCATAAAACCACAAGATTTATTTGATATAGAGTATGCAGTAGTTGGAAAATCAATCTATGATATAAAAAAAATAGTGCCAAAATTTGCCAAAGTAGATATTCCTTTGCAAGAATGGGACTTAGAGAATTTAAGTTATGGATGGAAAATTTCTGTTTCGGAACTTGACCAAGCCAGCACATCTACAGTTAGTACAACGAATACTTCAAAATTTGCAATGAATTTTGGTCTTGATAAAACAAAAATCGGACTAAAGTTCGGCGCTTCTGCAGAAATAGGCTCGTCAAAAACACATACATATACTGTACAAAATGCGACGGATGAACTGGGCGATGTTTTAGTGTATTTCGGAGATAAAATTATACTTGAAGATGGCATGAACGCAAGTTTTATATTTAACACTGTATATAATTCTAATATTTCGTTGTTAGTTGCACCTAAAAAAATAAATTAAACTTATTTAAGAAGTTGTCATCACTCAATAAAAAAATCCGGAACATTTGTTCCGGATTTTTTAGCTTAACTAAGCAACGTAAAATCAATCTGCCTTTTATCCAGATCCACTTTCTTTACGCGGATCTGAACTTCATCACCCAATTGGAATTTCTTTTTCTTCCGCTGGCCAATGATCGCATAGTTTTTCTCATCAAGTACGTAAAAGTCATCGGTGATATCCCGTAGCCGGACCATACCCTCACATTTATTTTCCTCAATCTCCACATACATACCCCATTCCGTTACACCGGACACAATGCCTGTATACTCTGTGCCAATCTGATCCTGCAAGTATTCTGCTTGTTTGTATTTGATGGATGCGCGTTCTGCCTCAGCCGCTTTTTTCTCCATTTGCGAAGAATGCTCGGCCATCTTCTCATAATGCTCCGCATTGATCTTCGTGCCGCCTTCCAGATAGAATTGTAAAAGACGGTGTACCATCACATCGGGATAACGGCGGATAGGCGAGGTAAAGTGGGTGTAATAGTCAAATGCCAATCCATAGTGACTTGTCTTCTTTGTCGTATAGATCGCCTTCGCCATGGAGCGAACAGCTAGCGAGGTCAACATATTTTGCTCTTTGCTGCCTTCTATTTTGGTCATCAATGCATTTAAAGATTTTGCCGTTTCTTTATCTGTTTTGATGGTCAATTTATGACCAAACCGCGCTGCAAATTGAGAGAAAGTTGTCAGCGTCTCGGGATTAGGTACATCGTGGAAACGATACACAAATGTTAGCTTGTTTTTACCACGGCCTTGTTTGCCAATAAACTCGGCAACCTTACGGTTCGCCAATAGCATAAAATCTTCAATCAGTTTATGCGCATCCTTACGGACTTTGGTGTATACGCCGGTGGGTTTGCCATTTTCATCCAACGTGAATTTTACCTCTTCACTTTCAAAGGCTATTGCACCATTTTTAAACTTACGCTCCCGCAGAATATAAGCCAGTTCATTTAATTTTAAGATCTCTGCACTGAAATCTCCCGATTTTGTTTCAATGACCTCCTGTGCTTCTTCATAACTGAAACGACGGTCTGAATGGATAATCGTGCGGCCGAACCATTGATCATGCACATTGGCTTTTTCGTCCAATTCAAAAACAGCCGAAAAGCAAAGTTTATCTTCATGCGGACGTAGCGAACAGACGCCATTAGAAAGACGCTCCGGAAGCATCGGGATAACACGGTCCACCAAATAGACGGATGTACCGCGGTTAAATGCTTCTTTGTCTAGCTCCGTATCAGGAACAACAAAATGCGAAACATCCGCAATGTGAACACCAATTTCATAGTTGCCATTTTCCAATTTTTGAAACGAGATAGCATCATCGAAATCTTTTGCATCTGCCGGGTCAATGGTAAAGGTTGTAACCTCTCTAAAGTCACGTCTTTTGGCGATTTCTTCCTTACTTATCTTTTCGGAAATCTTATTGGCTTCCTCTTCTACTTTTTTCGGGAATTCCAATGGAAAACCATAGTCGGCCAAGATGGCGTTCATCTCGGTGTTGTTTTCACCTTTGGTACCCAAAACGTGTTTCACTGTTCCGACAGGATTTTTGCTTCCGCTCGGCCAGTCGATAATCGATACCACGACCTTTTCTTTATCCTTGGCTCCATTCAGATTGTCTAAGGGAATAAAAATGTCGTGTAGCATCTTGCGGTCATCTGCAATAAAAAACGCGAAATTATTGGAGATGCTGATCGTTCCTGTAAAATCGGTCTTGGCCCTTTGCAGGATTTCGACGACTTCACCCTCTTTTTTGCGGCCGCCTTTTCTTTTCTCGAACGTATGAACCTTGACAATATCACCATGGAGTGCCTGTCTCAGTTTGCGCGGAGCAATGTAAATATCGTTTTCAAACTCATCATCAGGAATCACGTAGGCAGAGCCGTCGGCAGTCATATCTACCTTTCCTGTGACATACACCTTAAGTTGCTTCAAATTAAATTTGCCTCGATCGACCTCAATAAAAAGTCCGTTTCTTACATTATCATGTAAAATATCGGCTATAGCAACTTTCGAATCGTTATCTGTGAGGTTCAATTTAGACGAAACTTGTTTATAGTTAAGAGGCTTGTTGCCTGATTTCTCGAAGATATCGATGATCAGTTGTGTTAAGACCTCCTTATATGGATTCTCTTTTCTTGTTTTCATCCAATTATTTTTTCTTATTTATTATTTATTTATCTGTATCGATATGCGACAGCTCCTTTAATCCCTTTAACTGATTACGATAATGGATTTCGGAAAATCAGTTTTTATCATGGGGCATGACCGTGCTGCACATCAAGATCGATGTTTATACAAGGTACGAAAAAAACAGCATTTGACATGACAATAACGGACTAAACGGAGCATCTTCCGATAGCCAATGTATAGACAGTTCAGCCGATAAATAGTTTTGGATTCGTACAGCCTGATTTATTTTTTGCAATGATTGCACACACCAAGTGCATTTACAGCGATGGCTTCAAGACTAAAGCCTTCTGGAATCGATACTTTTGGTAAGGTCATATCTTCCAGACAATATACAGAATTGCATACCCGGCAAATAAAATGTACGTGCTGATCATGATGATCATGTTCCGAACAGTTGGTAGAACACATGGCATATGTTGCTGTGCCATGTAGATCAAAGATTTTATGGATAATCCCTTTCTCTTCAAAACTGGCCAATACGCGATATAAGGTCACACGGTCAATGTCCTTGCCCAGTAATTTTTCCAGTTCAGGCTGTGAAATAGCCGAATCTTTCCTCGAAATAATTTCAAGAACCCTTAACCGGGGTTGGGTAACCTTTAAACTATTTCGTTTTAGAATTTCTGGATATACAGTGTTGGAATCTTCCATGGGTTTCTTTCGTTAAGCCTTAGATCAAATACAAACTAAGAGAAATTTACTTTTATTTGCAAGTTTAAAAACCTGCCGGCGAATTTATTCATCGCATTTTCCCTTTAAACATATGCGTATCGAACAGATACGATTTGATGCAATACGTACATATGTTTTGATAATACAAAAATACGGAATCTATTAAAATTAAGAAAACCGACAAGTTTAAGATTCGTGTCATCTTACTTATCGGTTTTTCAATGCTTTATGAAAATAGAGCGATCTTATTTGCCAGCAGCTTTAGCGTGATCCGCTAAGAATGTCGCTAGACCGCTATCTGTTAGTGGGTGTTTTAATAACGATAGGATCGCTGACAATGGACCTGTCATCACATCCGCACCAATTTTAGCACATCCTAAAATGTGTGCACTGTGACGTACAGAAGCTGCTAAAATTTGTGTTGGATAGTTGTAGTTATCATAGATTAAACGAATATCTTCGATCAGTGCTAGTCCATCTGTAGAAATATCATCCAAACGACCGATGAAAGGAGATACATAAGTTGCACCAGCTTTAGCTGCTAATAGTGCTTGACCAGCTGTAAATACCAATGTACAATTTGTTTTAATACCCTTTTTGCTGAAATATTTAATTGCTTTAACGCCATCTTTGATCATAGGGACTTTTACAACAATCTTGCTGTCAAGAGCTGCTAACGCTTCTCCTTCTTTGATCATTTCTTCATAAGTTGTAGAAATAACTTCAGCACTTACATCGCCATCAACGATTGCACAGATCGCTTTATAATGGTTGATTACGTTTTCGTCACCGCTAATACCTTCTTTAGCCATTAAACTTGGATTGGTTGTTACACCGTCTAATACGCCTAAGTCCTGGGCTTCTTTGATTTGTTCTAGGTTCGCTGTGTCAATAAAAAATTTCATTGTGTATATTATTGAATGGTAATTATTTGATATTATAATGTTCAAAATAATGATGCAAAGTTATTGATTATATTCCAGTATTGAAGCATCGATTTTAATCAATTGCATCATTATTTTTGCAAAAGCGAATCTCTTCTCCGAATTTTTTTGTTATACTTTTAATATAGTATTATCTTTAAGTATGCAGGTTTTTCGTTCTCTTCATTATAGAAATTTCCGTTTACATGTTATAGGACAAGCAATCTCCCTGATGGGGACTTGGATGCAGCGCATAGCGATCAGTTGGCTTGTCTACGAATTGACAGGGTCCGTTTTTTGGCTCGGTTTTGTTCAGTTTATCTCCTTATTGCCTTCCCTGGTTTTATCACCGTTTATTGGGAGTTTTGTTGATAAGCATAAGAAATATAAATTGGTTTTGCTGACCCAGATTGGTCTGATGATACAGGCTGGGATTTTAACTTTAGTTGTTTATCTAAAATGGGAAAGTGTCTTATGGCTTTCTGCATTGGGCCTTATACAGGGAGTGATTAACTCATTTGACGTTTTAGGCCGTCAGTCGCTGATGATGTACTTGGTCGGAGACCGAAAAGATCTGCCAAATGCCATAGCGCTCAATTCCACCATTTTCAATGGCGCGCGAATGCTAGGGCCGGCAATAGGGGGGATTTTACTCAGTACATACGGTGAACTTGTCTGTTTTGCCCTCAACTTTATCAGTTTCGTTCCGGTCATTATTACACTATTGATGATGCAGGTTGATGAAACACATGTTCAGCTGAGTAAAGGAAGTAATTGGGAAGGTTTGGTCGAAGGTTTTCGCTACCTTAAAAGGTCGCCGCATATCTCCTCACTCATTATCATCATGACCTTCTCGAGCTTGATCGTTATTCCTTATACTTCGTTGCTGCCCGCCATAGCAAAAGAAATGTTTCATGGCGATGAGCGTACGTTCTCCTGGTTTGAAAGTGCAGCCGGATTAGGTGCAATGATCGGTGCATTTAATATGGCCCGTTTAAAATCGGGAACCAATTTGCGCTATCAGGTAATGGGGGCTGCGGCACTTATGGGGATAGCGCTATTGTTTTTGGCACATTCGAGCATGCTTGAAATGGCACTTGTCTATGTGATGCTGGTGTCTTTTGCCATGATGATGCAAAACTCCAGTATCAATACCTATATTCAGACACACGCCATACCGATCTATCGGGCTCGAGCAATTTCTTATTACGTTATGGCTTTTCAGGGGATTTTCCCCATCGGTACATTGATGATCGGTTCCTTAGCAAGCTATTGTGGCCTTAGGGCAACACTATACGTTATGGGCGGATTAGGAATATTGATCGCCATAGTTTATTATAGCTATCTCCGGCTCCATATTCATAAAAGGCTATTTAAGTTTTAATTTTCGGGTTCTTAATTTTAATGTACGGTTGGCATAATCAATGACGGCACCATAATCGGCAAAAATATCTCCACCCAATACTCCGATTACAGGATCTAGATCCATCTGCTGATAGGCATAGTTGATTGAACTCAAATCCAGCACCGCAGTATTCAATTTTTTTATCTGCCATTCGCCTATTTTCAGACTGGGAATTTTCATATTAAAACTCTCCATTGAATTCGTGCCAAGTCCTGTTGATAATGTTTCGGAGGGTTCAAGCTGCAATTGGTCTTCCAAAAGATGTCCCAACTGTGTTTTATCAAATACAGTTTTGGAAGCTCCGGTATCAACCACCATCTTGAATGAACGACTATATATTTCTACATCAACTAAAATGTGTGTGCCCTGGCCTTGCAAATCCAATAATTGAAATGGTACTGTTGTCATATCTCCAAACATACCCAAAAATTCCCTTAAAAAAGAAATTTTAAAACCCGCGCTGTGTATTGAATGTTCATAAAAAAAGCTATTACTCATGGAATAATAGCCTTTCTTAAAGCTGTTGTTTTATAGACTACAAAGCATTGATTTCTTTGAGCACATTATTCATTGTACGTACAGCATCTGCACTTTTGCTGAATTTTTCTTTTTCCTCTTCATCCAATTGTAGGGGTACGATCCGGTCCCATCCTTTTTTATTGATGATAACCGGGACGCCCAGATTAATATCTTCCTGACCAAATTCACCTTCCAGATAGACGGAAGCCGTAAATAATTTACCTTGATCGCGGACGATGCTTTCGACAACTGCAGCGGTTGCCGCTCCAGGAGCATACCAAGCGGAAGTTCCAATTAAACTAGTCAGTGTTGCTCCGCCGACCATGGTTTTATGCACAATTTCCTCCTGCTCTTCTGCTGTAAGGAAATCAGTTACCGGAATGCTGTTCCACGTGGAGTGCTTGATAAGTGGAATCATCGTTGTATCTCCATGGCCACCAATGACAATCGCATTGAGGTCGGCTGCAGAAGCATTCAGTTTTTCACTCAGCTGATATTTGAATCGGGCCGAATCCAATGTGCCCCCCATGCCAATAATCCTATTTTTAGGCAGTCCGCTTGATTTCAGTGCTAGGTAAGTCATGGTGTCCATTGGGTTGGAAACGATAACAATAATAATGTCTGGCGAATATTTAACTAAGTTTTCTACAACCGACTTAACAATATTTGCGTTTGTTCCAATCAATTCTTCGCGTGTCATTCCTGGTTTCCGTGGAATCCCCGAAGTAATGACGGCAACAGTAGAACCCGCAGTTGACAGATAGTCATTGGTTACTCCCTTGATTTTAGACTCAAACCCCAATAAAGCTGCGGTTTGTGCCATATCTTGCGCTTTGCCTTCCGCAAATCCTTCTTTAATATCCAGTAATACAATCTCTTCGGCGACGTTTCGACGGATTAAATTGTCCGCTGTAGTTGCTCCTACAGCTCCTGCACCAACAATAGTTACTTTCATATGTAAATTATTTGTTTATTCATGAACTAATTTTTCCGCTTAAAAATTTATACTGCCTTCGGCGGTTTTATGGCCAAATGAAATATCCGGTCTTTCAAGAATGCCTGCACTATTCTCTCGCTTGGATATTTCATGTGCATTTATGTGGATTAGTAAATAATTCTTGAATTTAATGAATTATTGTCAGTAAATCAATGTATTTCGCAGGAATAACTCGTTTTTTGACATAAGCAATACGACGTGAATTAGTTCAGGAGATCTGTGTCAGGTATTATCGTACAATGTTAATAATCAACAGTCAAAATGGCAAAAAAATAAGCGGCTCGAAATTCCTTCAAGCCGCTTATTTTTTCTGAAAGTGTCTGTTTTCAAAGGCTATCAAGAACTTTCATGCCTGTTGTTGATCCAAAGGAATCATGAAAGTTTTCTTTAGATACTCTTCTCTATTACCGCAATTGTTTTGTCGATATCTTCATGACTTACATTGAGATGAGGTCTGAAACGAATGCTTTTTTCGCCACAGCCCAACATAATCAATTTATTTGCGTAGGCTTTCTTGATAAATTCATTGCGTGCGAGTTCAGATTCAAAATCCAATGCAACGAATAGTCCTTCGCCTCTTAAGTTGGAGAGTTTTGGTTTGTCTTTCATCATCTCCCGGAGCTTATCTTGCAGATAGCGTCCTTTTTCAGCTGCATTTTGAACGAGATTTTCTTGCTCTATCACTTCTAGGATCAATTTAAAGCGCAGCATATCCATAAAATCACCGCCAAAAGTTGAGTTGATGCGACTAGACTCTTTGAAGACGTGATGTTCTACCTGATCGAACTTTTCCTTATTGGCCAGTATGCCGCATACCTGTGCTTTTTTGCCAAAGGCAAGCACATCGGGAATGACGTCATAATGTTGGTAGGCCCACATTTTTCCTGTTATTCCCAGACCGGTCTGCACTTCGTCAAAAATTAATAAGATCTGATTTTCATCACATATCTGACGAAGCTGTACGAAAAACTCCTTCCGGAAGTGATTGTCGCCCCCTTCACCCTGAATCGGTTCAATAATTAGGCAAGCAATATCATTGGGGTTGTCCTGAATGGCTTGTTGTATTTCTGAAATCGCCTTGTCTTCCAGTGCGATGGTCTGATCGATACTCTCGTCCGTTAGGGGATAGTGCAGCTTCGGATTGCTGATGCGCGGCCAGTTGAATTTTGGAAAATAGAGATACTTTCTTGGATCCTGTGTATTTGTTAACGATAGCGTATAGCCGGATCTGCCATGAAAGGCCTGTTTAAAATGGATAACCTGACTGGCCTCCTTTTGTATACCCTGTGCAAAATTAAGTCTTGTTTTCCAGTCGAAGGCTGCCTTGAGTGCATTTTCCACCGCAAGGGTTCCGCCTGATATAAAGAACGCATAAGGAAGTTCTTTCGGTATGGCCACCCGATCAAAAGTATCGACAAAGTCAGCAAATTCTTTGGGGTAAATATCTGATATGGCAGGCTTATTGACAGCCATTTTACCTAAAAACTCGCGTTGTTTGACCAGATGCGGGTGATTGTAACCCACTGCCATGGAGGCAAACATACTGAACATATCGAGGTATTCATCTCCATTTTCATCCACTACATAAGAACCATGGGATTTTTCCATATTCATCACCAAAGGAAATCCATCGGCTAATATATGTTTGCTTAATCTTTCATGTACGTTGCTCATAATTTTGTGTGTAAATGGTTTATAAATCAAATTTAATGCCTTGTGCCAAAGGTAAGTCAGTCGTATAATTGATGGTGTTCGTCTGGCGTCGCATGTAAGCTTTCCACGCATCTGATCCAGATTCCCGACCACCGCCGGTTTCTTTTTCACCACCAAATGCACCTCCGATTTCCGCTCCAGAGGTACCAATATTGACATTTGCGATACCACAGTCGGATCCGGCAGCACTCAGAAATAACTCTGCTTCCCGGAGGTTGTTAGTCATGACAGCAGAAGATAATCCTTGAGAGACGCTATTCTGCAACGTTATGGCCTCGCCAATATCTCCCTTATATTTGATTAAATACAGGATGGGCGCGAAAGTCTCGTGCTGGACGATTTCATAATGATTTTCGACTTCGGCAATGACAGGCTGTACATAACAGCCACTTTCATAACCTTTACCTTCCAGGACTTTGCCCTTGATCAGCATTTTTCCCCCTTGTGTTTTAATGTTGTCCAGTGCGTTTAAGTATGATTTTACGGCGGCTTTGTCGATCAATGGTCCTACATGATTTTTTGTGTCCAAAGGGTCACCGATTTTTAATTGTCCATAAGCTTTGGTCAGCTGTTTTTTGACTTTGTCATAGATGCTCTCATGGATAATAAGTCTTCGGGTGCTTGTGCAGCGCTGTCCGGCAGTACCTACTGCACCGAATACGGCACCGATAATGGTCATTTTTAAGTCTGCGTCTGGGGTAACGATGATGGCATTGTTTCCGCCGAGTTCCAATAGTGTTTTACCTAGACGCTGTGCGACCGTAACAGCGACTTCTTTTCCCATGCGGGTAGATCCCGTTGCAGAAATCAATGCGATGCGGTTATCCGCAGCAAGCCACTCGCCAACTTCTTTGTCGCCCATAATCAGGTTGGATATTCCTTCGGGTAGACCATTGCTTTGTAGAATTTCCGCAAGTAGTTTTTGACATGCGATGGCGCATAGCGGTGTTTTCTCACTGGGTTTCCAGACAACAATATTCCCACAGACCAAGGCTAGCGCAATGTTCCATGCCCATACGGCCACGGGAAAGTTGAAGGCTGTAATAATACCCACCACCCCTAGGGGGTGATATTGGTCGTACATACGGTGGCCGGGGCGTTCCGAATGTATGGTGTTACCATATAATTGACGGGATAAACCTACAGCGAAGTCACAGATATCAATCATCTCCTGGACTTCACCCATACCTTCTTGGTAAGATTTGCCCATTTCGTACGATACCAATTTTCCGAGAACGGGTTTGAGTTCACGTAGTTTGTCCCCCAATTGGCGAATGATATCGCCTCTCTTGGGGGCGGGGATTAGGCGCCATTGTAAGAACGCATTTTCCGCCTGTCTAACGACGGTCTCATAGTCTTTGCTAGTGCTGCCTTTTATTTTTGCGATAAGTTTTCCATCTACAGGTGAAAAGGATTCAAATTCTTTGCCTTCGGAAAACCATTGCTGTCCTGTTGATGATCCTAAATTCTGGGAAGTTATTCCAAGTGTTTTAAGCGCTGTATTTATCATAATGGTTTATTTTATTCGTGGAATATGTTAAATATATGAAATAAATTTTTTATTGACAACTTTGTTCTGAATATTGTTCATTAGAAAATAATCGCTATCTTAGATAAGCTAATGTAGACTATATCATGATAAAACAGATCAATATTGATTATTATCAAGTGGACGATTTACTGTCCGAAGAACATAAACTAATCCGGCAGGCTGTGCGCGATTTTGTGAAGACAGAGATAAAGCCTTTTATTGAAGATGCGGCGCAGGAACATCGGGCTATTGAAGGCTTGATGCCTAAGTTGGGCGCAATTGGGGCCTTGGGGCCTTATATTCCCGCCGAGTATGGAGGAGCAGGGTTAGATCAGATTTCTTATGGTTTAATTATGCAGGAACTGGAGGCAGGTGATTCGGCGATTCGTTCGGCTGCATCTGTGCAATCCTCTTTGGTGATGTTTCCGATTTATACCTATGGGAGCGAAGAACAGCGTCTTAAATATCTACCCCGACTCGCATCAGGTGAACTGATCGGATCTTTTGGTTTAACAGAGCCCAACCACGGATCTGATCCTGGTGGAATGGAAACGAAATTGACGGCTAAGGGGGACGGTTTTTTATTAAATGGAGCTAAAATGTGGATCACGAATTCTCCGATCTGCGATATTGCTGTTGTTTGGGCGCGAGATGAAGCTGGAAAGGTGAGAGGGGTAATCGTTGAGCGTGGAATGGCCGGTTTTGAAACGCCAGAGACATTGCATAAATGGTCTCTGCGTGCGTCTAAAACAGGTGAATTGGTTTTTCATGATGTATATATTCCAGCGGAAAATATACTTCCGGATGTAAATTCTATGCGTGGACCGCTTTCCTGTTTAAATTCTGCAAGGTATGGAATTTCGTGGGGAGTGATTGGTGCGGCGATAGACTGTTATGAAACCGCTGTGCAATATGCGCTGGAGCGATATCAGTTTGATAAACCGATTGCTGGTTTTCAGTTGCAGCAAAAGAAGCTTGCAGAATTTTTAACAGATATAACCAAGGCCCAGCTATTGTCTTGGCGTTTGGGAATGCTTAAAAATGAAGGGAAGGCTACACCCCAGCAAATCTCCATGGCAAAACGAAATAATGTGAATATGGCCTTACAAATTGCCCGTGAGTCAAGGCAGATCCTAGGCGGTATGGGAATAGTAGGCGATTTTCCTATTATGCGGCATATGATGAACCTCGAATCTGTGATTACTTATGAGGGGACCCATAATATCCATTTATTGATCACAGGGCAAGATATTACAGGTTTGAATGCTTTTTCATAATGTAACTTTCGTAGTGGACAGTACTTTTTCGGCTCATATATCCTATTCGAGTCCGAGTGTTTAGTGTTTTTCGGTTATTTTTCGGTAGCTCTAGGGCAGGGCCCCGGCTGGGGTTGTGCCCGGTTTCGGTCTTGACCCATATTTGAATCAGCTTTAAATGGGCTTAGTAAGGGCTTAACTAGGCCCTGCGACTGGGGTGCGTATATCTTGAGCGTAACTTGATTCCATGCCAGACTCGGACTCAACACGGACTCATATCGGACTTAACACGGATTCAAGGTGTATTACGGCTAAATAAACAGTACTTATATATAGCCTTAAACCTGCGGGGTGAGCGAAACAAGCGCTGCTCCGCTGCATCGTTAAATCAGGGCACTGCCAGTCCGATGCTGAACCTCCCGACTTCTTTTGATGTCTTTATAGCGTGTTATACCGAGTTGCCCGCGTGCTTCGGATGTTTCTGCGGAGGTTCTCGGCTGCGGTTCGGATGAGCGTTGGACCCTGGTCGGGGCATGCAGGGGGCATGTTCGCCCTCGGAACGCCATCTGTCCGTGATGGTAGCGGGGTAGGTACAGGGTAATAGTCGGATGCAACACGGAAGGAATACGGACGCAGCACGCTAGCAGACCGAACCTGTCCACAGGCTGTCCCGAACGTGCCCCGAAGCTGTTCCGGCCCCGCCCGGACCATAGCAAGGGGCAGGCGGGAAGGGGAGGGTAAGAAAGTGCAGCTATGAAACGGGTTATTCGGCAGTCCTATATGTCACCCTTTTATGTGCTGCGCTGCGATATCCTTCCCTTGCCATCTTTCCGTATCCTGGGTTCCTTCAATCCG